>NZ_JAHKQB010000016.1 GCF_018860625.1 Paracoccus sp. C2R09 | reverse complement strand
GGCCATGCCGGTGATCCTGACACAGGCCTCAGAGCTCGAAACCTGGCTGACCGCAGACTGGTCCGGGGCGCGACGCCTGCAGCGCCCGTTGGACGACAATATGCTGATCGAGGTGGAGTGATGCCGCTGCACACTCCGGATCGGCGCTACATTGTCGTGCGCGGGCGGCTTTGGCGAGCAACGAACCCAAACCTGGCAAAGGCAGAACAGAAACACCTGACACAAAAGCTGATGGACGCACGACGCGCCGTGAAAGCCGCGCTGGCTGCGGGTAACCAGAAGGCCGAGGAAGAAGCGCGCGGTGAAGTGGATGCTGCGAAACACGCCCTAGGTGAGCGTGGGCCGGTATGGTGGACGGATGGAGCGCCGGACCTGAACCGTAAGATGGTCAGGAACACGGATTATGCCGCCTGGTATGACGACCTCGACAGCGAGAAGCATGATGCGCCGGGTTTACCGGAGGCTCCAACTCCTAAGTACGGTGGAGCATCATGAGCAAGACAACGAACAAGTTCTCCCCTAAGGTCCGCGAGCGCGCAGTGCGCAGTGCGCATGGTCCTTGACAATCCGGGTCAGCATCGATCGCGCTGGCAGGCGATCGCCTCGGTGGCCGCGAAGATCGGTTGCTCCGCGAACACGTTGAATAGCTGGGTCAAGAAGGCCGAGGTGGACAGCAGGCAGCGCGCCGGCATCCCGAGCGACATGGCCGAGAAGATGAAGGCGCTCGAGCGGGAGAACCAGGAGTTGCGCCAGGCAAACGAGATCCTCCGCAAGGCGTCAGCATATTTTGCCATGGCGGAGCTCGACCGCCGGTCGAAGTGATGGTGACGTTCATCGATGTTCATCGTGCGGAGCATGGGGTCGAGCCGATCTGCAAAGTGCTGCCGATCGCCCCATCCACATACTACGACCACCTGCTGAAGCGGGCAGAACCGGCCCGGCGGTCAGCACGTGCCAGGCGGGACGCTGCACTGCGCCCCGAGATCCACCGCGTGTTCGAGGAGAACTGGCAGGTCTACGGTGTCCGCAAGGTCTGGCGGCAGCTCGGGCGCGAAGGGATCGCTGTCGCGCGCTGCACGGTAGCCGGCTGATGAAAGACAGGGGTCTTCAGGGCATCATTCGCGGCAAGCCACATCGCACGACGATGCCGGACAAAAAGGCGCCATGTCCACTCGACAAGGTGAACCGGCAGTTCCGCGTACCCGCGCCCAACATGCTGTGGGTAAGTGACTTTACCTACGTGGCCAACTGGAAAGGGTTCGCTTACGTCGCCTTCGTCACCGATGCTTACGCCAGACGCATCGTGGGCTGGAGGGTCAGCACATCGGCCCATGCGGGCTTTGTTCTCGATGCGCTGGAGCAGGCTGTCTAGGAGCGCCGGCCGGCGAAGGGCGTGGGACTGGTCCACCACTCGGATCGCGGTTCTCAATACCTGTCCATCAAGTATTCCGAGCGTTTGGGCGAGGCCGGTATCGAGCCATCTGTCGGAAGCATCGGAGACAGTTATGACCACGCTCTCGCGGAGACCATCAACGACTTGTTCAAGGCGGAGGTCATCCACCGCCGCGGCACTTGGCGCAGTTTCGAGGCCGTCGAATACGTGACCCTCGAATGGGTTGACTGGTTCAATACCCGCCGCCTGCTCGAGCCCATCGGGAACATCCCGCCCGCTGAAGCCGAAGAAGAATACTACACAGCTCTGGAAGCCGATGCCATCGCCGCGTAACTAACGAAAATCAGCCTCCGGCAGACCCGGCGCGGTTCACTGCGATAGCGAAGTCATGCTGCGTCAGCGAAGGCTGAAAATCCAATGACTGCAAAGTCCGCACAGCGCCATTGCGCCTTGGTTCGCCGCGCCGAGCACGAACTTCCGGTCTGGGGAGCTGCACCGCAGCGCCAGTCATGGGCCGACTGGTAGCTAAGGGCCGAAACGACTGGCTTGCAGCAGCCTCTAGGCTCCCCACCGGCTGTCCTGTCACATGTCCGCTTCGAGTCCATTTTACTTGATGTTGCGGAGTGTGGGAATGTCTGCAAATCGAACAACGGCATCGCTGCTTATAGGAATGACTACAATGTGTTGACCGTGTCACACCGTAGATATTCTGGTAGATAGGAATCGTTCGCCTTCGGTTGAATCTGCTGTAGGACGGAGACGAAATTCTCCAACTCCGATGAGTGCTACTATCTACGCTACAACCTCACTACAGACTAGAAATACCATATCATGAGAGTTCACTCTGCATTTTTGGCCGGGCTGCTTGCCGTTGCTACACCGTTGTGGGCGGAGGATCCGACCGTTGATACCAAAGACATCGACAATTGCCTGGCTACAAGCACTGATCGGCATGTCTGTATTGGACTCGCATCGGCAACGTGCATTGAGGCTGCGAGCGGCAGTGGCGCAGTATACGGGGCGTGCTACGGTCTGGAGTTCGAATTTTGGGATGGTCTGTTAAACCGTACCTATCGCGACCTCATTACCGAGGTTCAGGCCTTTGATGAAGCAGTAAATGAAACCGGCTTGCCCCCCCCCATCGCCGAAGATGAACTCCGCAGCATGCAACGCGTCTGGATCTCATACCGCGATTCGCGCTGCAGCCTCATCGGCTTGAGTTACAATGGGGGCACAGGTGCCGCATTTGGCGGAACTGAATGTAAAATGCAAGCAACGGCGGAACAGGTATTTGTTTTGCGCGATATGTTCGCGCGCTTTTACAGGCCATAAATTCCGCACACCAAGGGTGTGGCTCGCTGATCTGCGGATAGAGCTAGCCCGCTAGGTGTTTGATCCCACG
>NZ_JAHKQB010000003.1 GCF_018860625.1 Paracoccus sp. C2R09 | reverse complement strand
AGGGTTTCGGAGGGGCGCATCACGGCTGCGACCTTGGCGGGGTCGGCGTGGTAGTAGCCGCCCAGATCCACGGGCTTGCCGCGATCGGCGCGCAGTTCGGCGATGATCTGCTCCTGCTTCTCGGCCAGCTCGCGGGCCATGGGCGCGAACCGTGCGGCCAGCTCGGCATCCTCGGTCTGCGCGGCCAGCGCCTCGGCCCAGTAGAGCGCGAAGTAGTAGTGGCTGTCGCGGTTGTCGGGCTGGCCCGCCTTGCGGCCCGGCGAACGCTCGTGGTCCAGAACGCCCTGGGTCGCGGTCTCGACCGCGTCGGCCAGGACGCGCGCCTTCTCGTTGCCCGAGGCTTCGGCCAGGAACTTCAGGCTCTCGCCCAGGGCGCAGAACTCGCCCAGGCTGTCCCAACGCAGGTGGTTCTGCTCCTGCAGCTGCTGGACATGCTTGGGGGCCGAGCCGCCGGCGCCGGTCTCGAACATGCCGCCGCCCTGCATCAGCTTGACGATCGACAGCATCTTGGCCGAGGTGCCCAGCTCCAGGATCGGGAACAGGTCGGTCAGATAGTCGCGCAGCACGTTGCCGCTGACCGCGATGATGTCGCGGCCCGCGCGGATCGTCTCGAAGGACAGGCGCGTCGCCTCGCGCGGGGCCAGCACCTCGAAGCGGTCGGCGACGCCCGCATCGGCCAGGATCGGGCGGACATAGGCCAGCAGCTCGCGGTCATGGGCGCGGGTCTCGTCCAGCCAGAACACGGCCGCGCAGCCCTCCAGGCGCTGGCGGTCGATGGCCAGGCGCACCCAGTCCTCGATCGCGGCACGGCGGGTCGAGCACATGCGCCAGATGTCGCCCTTCTCGACCGTGTGCGACAGCAGCTCGTCGCCATTGGCGGCGATTACGGTCACGGTGCCGGTCCGCGGGATCTCGAAGGTGGTGGGGTGGGACCCGTATTCCTCGGCCTTCTGCGCCATCAGGCCGATATTCTGCACCGTCCCCGCGGTCGAGGGGTCCAGCGCGCCGGTCTCCTTGAAGTAGCGCACGCTCTCGTCATAGACGGCGGCATAGGAGGTGTCGGGGATCACGCAATTGGTGTCCGCCTCGGCCCCGTCGGGGCCCCATGCCTTGCCGCCCGCGCGCAGCAGCGCGGGAACCGACGCGTCGATGATCACGTCCGAGGGCACGTGCAGGTTGGTGATCCCCTTGTCCGAGTTCACCATGTAGAGCGGCGGCCGCTCGGCCATCAGCGCCTCGATCTCGGCGCGGATCGTGGCGCCTTCGGGCATCTCGTCCACGCGGGCCAGCACGGCGCCCAGGCCGCCGTTCGGGTCCACGCCCGCCGCGGCCATCGCATCGCCATGGCGTTCGAAGACCGGCGCCAGCCAGGTGCGGACCACGTGGCCGAAGATGATCGGGTCCGAGACCTTCATCATCGTGGCCTTCAGATGGACCGAGAACAGCGTGCCCTCGGCCTGCGTGCGCTCGATCTCGGATTGCAGGAAGCGCGTCAGATGCGCCACCGACAGGAAGCTCGCATCGACCACGGTGCCCTCGGGCAGGTCGATCCCCTCCTTCAGGACGGTGGCATTGCCCTGCGCGTCGGTCAGCCGGATGGCCACCGGGCCCGCCTGCGCCGCGCTCAGCGTGACCGAGGCCTCGTTGCGGCGGAAATCGCCCTCGGACATGGAGGACACGCGCGTCTTGCTGTCGGGCGACCAGGCGCCCATCGAGTGCGGATGCGCCCGTGCATAGTTCTTGACCGCCCGCGCCGCGCGGCGGTCCGAGTTGCCCTCGCGCAGGACCGGGTTCACCGCGGATCCCTTGAGCGCGTCGTAGCGGGCGCGGATCTCGCGTTCCTCGTCGGTGGCGGGTTCGTAGGGGTAATCGGGCAGATCGAAGCCCTGCGCCTGCAATTCCCTGATCGCGCCCACCAGCTGCGGCACCGAGGCCGAGATGTTGGGCAGCTTGATCACGTTCGCCTCGGGGGTCTTGACCAGCGATCCCAGGCCCGCCAGGTCGTCGGACTGCGCCTGTTCGGGCGACAGCCGGTCGGGGAAGGCCGCGATGATGCGCCCGGCCAGCGAGATGTCGCGCGTGGCAACTTCGATCCCCCCGGCCGAGGCGAAGCGGCGAATGATCGGCAGCAGAGAGGCCGAGGCCAGCTCGGGGGCCTCGTCCACCTTGGTGTAAACGATCTGCGGGGTATCGGTCTCGGCCATCGTGCGTGGTCCTCTTTCGTTGTTGCCGCCCCGAAGAACGGGGCTCCTCCTGCGCGTCATTCCGGCGGAAAACGCAAATCACGCGGCTCGATCAGCAAGTCCCGAACCGCGCGAAGGTGACGATGCATCGCCGCACCAGCACTGTCCAGATCACGAGAAGATATGCACGATACGATAACGTCGTGTTC
>NZ_JAHKQB010000034.1 GCF_018860625.1 Paracoccus sp. C2R09 | reverse complement strand
TTTTCGGCTAACCTTCCCTGGCTGGGAGAGGAGCTGAGAACGATGAAAGCATCGAGGTTCACGGAGGCGCAAAAGGCGTTTGTCCTGAAGCAGGGCGAGGAAGGCACGCCGGTGGCCGAGATCTGCCGCAAGGCGGGGATCAGCCAGGCGACTTACTTCAACTGGAAGAAGCGATATGGCGGTTTGCTGCCGGACGAGATGCGCCGGCTGAAGGCGCTGGAAGACGAGAACAGCCGGTTGAAGAAGATCGTGGCCGACCTGACTTTGGATCGGGAAATGCTGCAGGACGTCATCCGCCGAAAGCTCTGAGGCCTGCCCGGACACGGGAACTGGTCGACGGGATGTTGGTGGGCTGGGGCATATCGATCCGCCGGGCATGTGAGGCCCTGCGCTTTGACCCGTCGAGCTACCATTACAAGTCCCGCCGAACCGGGCAGGCCGCATTGGAACTGAGGATCCGGGAGATTTGCGAAACACGGGTGCGCTATGGATATCGGCGTGTCCATGTCTTGCTGCGACGGGAGGGCTGGCAGGTGAACATCAAGAAGACCCGCAGGATTTACAACGAGTTGTGTCTGCAGCTCAGGAACAAGAATCCAAAACGTCGGGTGAAGGCCAAGCTGCGCGATGATCGCCAGGAGGCAGTCGGACCGAACGATGTCTGGGCTATGGATTTTGTTCATGACCAACTCGCTCTCGGCAACAAGCTGCGGATCCTGACGATCGTGGATACGCATTCCCGTTTCTGTCCAGCAGCCGACCCGCGCTTTGCTTACCGCGGTGAGGATGTGGTCCGGACACTGGAACGGGTCTGTGCCCAGGTCGGCTATCCCAGGACGATCCGGGTCGACAATGGCAGCGAATTTATCTCTCGCGATCTCGACCTGTGGGCTTATGCCAACGACGTCACCCTGGACTTCTCACGCCCTGGAAAGCCTACTGACAATGGCTTTATCGAGGCGTTCAACAGCAAGCTCCGGTCGGAATGCCTGAACGCGCACTGGTTCATGAGCCTTGCGGACGCGCAGGAAAAACTGGAGACTTGGCGTAGGCACTACAATGAGGACCGACCTCATAGTGCGATCGGATATAACGTCCCGATCGCCCTGCATAATCCCGGCGGCGCAGCCAGCCCGTCGCCATGACCGAGCCGGAAGACTCCAGCATCCGGCGGTCCGAGGTTGGGGAGCAGAGCACCAACCTGCAGACTCTCGTTATGAATGAGGGACCCGCAGGGGGCAGGTCA
>NZ_JAHKQB010000028.1 GCF_018860625.1 Paracoccus sp. C2R09 | reverse complement strand
CAGGATCACCGGCATGGCCTTGGGATGGACCCGCCCGACCACAGAGTTCGGCTCACAGGTCAGAAAGGCGAAGAGCTCGTGGTCGCCCGTTCGCGGCGTTCTCATCGATCCCCGCGTGCCCTGCCACGAGGTCCAGATACCGGCGAAGAAGAACAGCGGCCGCGTCTCATCCAGCGCAAACCAGTGCAGGGGCTTGCGTTTCGTCGCCGGATCCGGCCGCGTGCCGTATTCGGAGAACGCTGTCGCAGGCACGATGCAACGATGCCCGACGCCTAGCCATGAGCGCCAATGCGGGCTGGCGGTGTTACGGATGTTTGTCACGCCAGTATCTGGCGAGTTCGGCCCTTTCAGGTATTGCGGTGGCGTCGGCATTCCCCAGGTCAGCCGGGCAAGTTCGGGGATAGGCCCACTGTTTCGGATCACTGGGGCCAACCGATCCGGATAGACATCTATCGACGGCTCGAGATTGCCAAGTCGGTCAGACATCACCCCGACGATGTCGCGGATCGCCTGCTGATTGGTTGTCAGGTTATACAGGTTGCAAATGAGCTCGGCTCCTTCGTTCGCGATCTCCCGGCAAATATGGCATGGATCTCCCCCAGCACAAACGGCGTCGAGGCGATTGACTCAGCCTTCAAGAAAGAACAAACAAAGAACACGCCACAGCGAGTCCATCATTCACAGGAGCCCGACACTGCCATGTCTTCGCCTCTCTCTGATCCGACTCTCGCCTTGCTTCGGCATCGGGTCGCAGCGATCGAGGGTGATCATGGCCGGCCGGAAGCTGTCCTGCCGTTTGGCCTCACCGAGCTCGACCGCCGCCTGCCGAAGGGCGGGCTGGCGGTTGGGTGTCTTCACGAGGTTGCGGGCGGCGGCAACGGGGCTGTCGATGGAGCGGCAGCGTCCTGCTTCGCGGCAGGCATCGCGGCGCGTTTGCCCGGTCAGGTGCTGTGGTGTGTCACGCAGGCAGACCTGTTTGCACCGGGGCTTGAACAGGCCGGGTTGTCACCGGACCGCGTGATCCATGTCGAGGCAGGTGATGACATATCAGTCCTTGCCTGCATGGAGGAAGGCCTGCGTCATGGCGGCCTTGCCGCTGTAGTTGCAGATGTATCGCGGCTATCTATGACGGCCTCGCGCCGTCTGCACCTGGCAGCGAAAGCTTCTGGCACGACAGGCATCGCCTTGCGGCGCTGGCGCAGACAGGCGGAGGCCAGCGATTTTGGCCAACCCACCGCAGCGATGACGCGGTGGCGGGTTTCGGTGCTGCCATCCGTGCCTCTGCCTGTTCAGGGGGTGGGACGCTCTCGATGGCTGGTGGAACTCCTGAGGGCGCGGGCAGGAGAGAGTTTCGACATCGAACTGGAGGCATGCGATGGCACGGGTCATCTCGGTCTTTCTGCCGATGTGGCCGGTGGATCGGCTGCGTCGGCAGGAAAACGCGCCTTCGGATAGGCCCTTGGCAGTTGCGGGGCGCGTGGGTAACCGCCGCGTGCTGACCGCGATAGATCTCGCTGCGGAAGTCTTGGGCCTCACCGTTGGCATGCCGGTCAGCAAAGCGCAGGCGCTGGTCCCCGATCTGCGGATCGAGCGGGCCGATCCCGTGGCGGATCTGGCCAGTCTGGAACGCCTCGCCTTCTGGGTGCTGCAGCGCACCGCGCCCATTGTGGCCGTCGACCCACCAGACGGGATCGTGATCGACAGCACTGGCGCAGACCATCTGCATGGCGGCGAAGAGGCGCTGCTGGAAGCACTGACGGGTCGTTTGGCACTGTCAGGCGTGACCGCACGGGCAGCAGTATCGGACACTTGGGGCGCGGCCCATGCACTGGCGCGCTTCGAGGGCGACCTGCACACGATGCCGCCCGAAGCCCTGCGCCTTTCTCCCGCCACCGTGGCGGGCTTGCGCGACATGGGTTTTGCCACGATCGGGGATATTCTGGCCGTTCCCCGAGCCCCATTGACCCGCCGCTTTGGTGCCGAGGTGATCCGCCGTATAGATCAGATGTTCGGCGAGGCTGCCGATCCCATCGACGCCCTACGCCCCGCGGGCCTGATCGAGACCCGCCGAGCCTTTGCAGAACCCATCGCGGCTCCTGAAACCATTGCGCGATACATCCGCAAGTTGGTGACAGCCCTCAGCGCGGAACTGGAAGCTCAGGGCGTCGGCGCCCGCCGTTTGGATCTGATCTGCCACCGCGTGGACCGTGAGCGCCAGACCGTGCGGGTCGGCCTTGCCATGCCGCATCGCGACCCGCAGCGCCTGACGCGGCTGCTTTGCGACAAGATACCTGGCATCGAGCCCGGGTTCGGGATCGAGATCATGACCCTGACCGCGACCATTACCGAACCCTTGGCCGAGCGGCAGATCAGCACGCTCGCTCCAGAGGCACCGAACCTGTCGGGCCTGATCGATACGCTCGCCAACCGGGTTGGTCATCGCGCGATATATCGGGTCGCCCCCGTTGCCAGCGACGTGCCCGAGCGTTCCATCCGCCGCATTCCGGCGCTGGCGGACTCAACCGCCGATGGCTGGCCCGACCACTGGCCGCGACCGGCACGCCTGTTCGCACGGCCCGAGGCTATCGAGACGATGGCGCTGCTGCCGGACCAGCCACCTGTCTGGATCGCGTGGCGCGGCATCCGCCGGCGGATCATACGCGCAGACGGTCCCGAGCGCATTTTTGGCGAATGGTGGACACGCGAAGCCGAACGCATTGCCGTCCGCGACTATTTTCGGATCGAGGATGAGGTCGGCGATCGCCTCTGGATTTTCCGTGCCGGGGATGGCGAAGACGCGGCAACCGGTTCGCAGAACTGGTTCATCCACGGGGTATTCGGATGAGATATGCCGAACTGCAGGTCACCACTGACTTCTCCTTCCTGCGAGGAGCCTCAAGCGCCGAACACCTGTTCGCCACGGCCGCCTTCCTGGGAATTGAAGCGCTTGGCGTGGTGGACCGCAACTCGGTCGCGGGGATTGTGCGGGCATGGGAAGCGGCGAAGACCACGGGCATCCGGCTGGTCGCGGGCTGCCGTCTGGACCTGGCATGCGGCATGTCGGTGCTGGTTTACCCCACCGACAAAGCGGCATGGTCGCGGCTCTGCCGCCTTTTGACCTTGGGCAAGGGCCGCGCTGGCAAAGGCAAATGCCACCTGGATTGGACTGACCTGAGTGATCATGCCGAGGGCCTGATTGCCATTCTCGTCCCCGATCAAGCTGACGACACCTGCGCGATGCATCTGCGCCGGATGCGCGAGACGTTCAGCGATCGAGGCTATCTTGCACTGAGCCTGCGACGCCGCCCGAACGACCAGCTGCGGCTACACAACCTCGCGCAACTGGCCCAACAGGCCCGCGTGCCAACGGTCGCCACCAACGATGTCCTGTTCCACGAACCCGCCCGCCGCATCCTGCAGGATGTCGTTACCGCCATCCGTTACACCACCACCGTCGAGGAGCTGGGCCACCGTCGCGAGCGTCATGCCGACCGCTATCTCAAGCCGCCGCAGGAAATGGCCCGTCTGTTCGCCAGATACCCCGAGGCGCTGGCCCGCACGGTCGAGATCATGGGTCGCTGCACCTTCAGCCTCAGCGACCTCGAGTATCAATATCCCGAGGAGCGAGACGATCCGCGGCTCTCGCCGCAGGACACGCTGTCACGCCTGACATGGGAGGGCGCAGCTGCGCGCTATCCCGAAGGAGTCCCACCCGAGGTCGCCAGATCCCTGAACCACGAACTGACGTTGATCAGGCGCCTGGATTATGCGCCTTACTTCCTGACAGTCCACAGTATCGTCCATTTTGCGCGATCGCAGAATATTCTGTGTCAGGGGCGAGGTTCGGCAGCAAATTCGGCGGTCTGCTATGTTCTTGGCATCACCTCGATCGATCCAGGCCGGAACGACCTGTTGTTCGAGCGCTTTGTCAGCGAGGAACGCCGAGAGCCGCCTGATATCGACGTGGATTTCGAGCATGAACGGCGCGAGGAGGTCATCCAGTGGATCTACAAGACCTATGGTCGTGACCGTGCCGCGCTGACGGCGGTCGTCATCCGCTATCGCGCCAAGGGGGCGTTACGCGACGTCGGAAAGGCAATGGGCATGCCCGAGGATCTGATCACCACGCTCTCCAGCCTTATCTGGGCATGGTCTGATGAGGGCGTGACCGACGCGCAGCTGGCCGAACTGAACCTGAACCCGAATGACCGCCGGTTGCGCCTGACGATGGATCTGGCGAAGCAATTGATGGGCATGCCCCGCCACCTGAGCCAGCACCCGGGCGGCTTTGTCCTGACCCAGGATCGACTGGACGATCTTGTCCCCATCGAACCAGCTACGATGGAGGACCGCCAGATCATCGAGTGGGACAAGGACGACATTGATGCGCTGAAATTCATGAAGGTCGATATTCTTGCCCTTGGCATGCTGACCTGCATGGCAAAGGGGCTGGAGCTCGTGGCCAGGCACAAAGGTGCCCGGTATGATCTCGCCACGATCCCCGCCGAAGATCCGCGCACCTATGCGATGATCCGGAAGGCTGACACGCTTGGAACGTTTCAGATCGAAAGTCGGGCGCAGATGGCCATGCTGCCAAGGCTGCGCCCGCGCACCTATTACGATCTCGTGGTGCAAGTCGCCATTGTCCGCCCTGGCCCGATCCAGGGCGACATGGTCCATCCTTATCTACGCCGTCGCAATGGCCTTGAGCCGGTCGAATATCCAAAACCCGAGCTGGAAAAGGTGCTGGGCAAGACGCTCGGCGTGCCGCTGTTCCAGGAACAGGCAATGCGCGT
>NZ_JAHKQB010000035.1:0-2500 GCF_018860625.1 Paracoccus sp. C2R09 | reverse complement strand
AATGGGCGACTTAGTTAGACGGATCAGACCCGAAACCGAGTGATCTAGGCATGAGCAGGATGAAGGTACGGTAACACGTACTGGAGGTCCGAACCCACACCTGTTGAAAAAGGTCGGGATGACTTGTGCCTAGGGGTGAAAGGCCAATCAAACTCGGAGATAGCTGGTTCTCCGCGAAAGCTATTTAGGTAGCGCCTCGGACGTATCCTCTCGGGGGTAGAGCACTGCATGGATGATGGGGGCCCACAGCCTTACTGAGTCTAAGCAAACTCCGAATACCGAGAAGGACTATCCGGGAGACACACGGCGGGTGCTAACGTCCGTCGTGGAGAGGGAAACAACCCTGACCAACAGCTAAGGCCCCCAATTCGTGGCTAAGTGGGAAAGCATGTGAGACTTCCAAAACAACCAGGAGGTTGGCTTAGAAGCAGCCATCCTTTAAAGATAGCGTAACAGCTCACTGGTCTAATCAAGAGGTCTTGCGGCGAAGATGTAACGGGGCTCAAGCCACGAGCCGAAGCTTTGGGTGTGCACTTCGGTGCACGCGGTAGCGGAGCGTTCTGTGATATAGAACGCTGCCTCTTCTGATCTTACGGGATCAGCGGAGGCATTGTTCTGACTGTGAAGCCGGGCCGTAAGGCATCCGGTGGAGTGATCAGAAGTGAGAATGTTGACATGAGTAGCGACAAACAGGGTGAGAGACCCTGTCGCCGAAAGTCCAAGGGTTCCTGCTTAAAGCTAATCTGAGCAGGGTAAGCCGGCCCCTAAGGCGAGGCCGAAAGGCGTAGTCGATGGGAACCAGGTTAATATTCCTGGGCCAGGAGATGGTGACGGATCCCAGAGGTAGTTCATCCTTATCGGATTGAATGGGCTGCTGAGGGGTCCCTGGAAATAGCCCTCCATGAGACCGTACCCGAAACCGACACAGGTGGACTGGTAGAGAATACCAAGGCGCTTGAGAGAACCACATTTAAGGAACTCGGCAAAATACCTCCGTAAGTTCGCGAGAAGGAGGCCCGGTTTTTGCGCAAGCAGAGGCCGGGGGCACAAACCAGGGGGTGGCGACTGTTTACTAAAAACACAGGGCTCTGCGAAGTCGCAAGACGACGTATAGGGTCTGACGCCTGCCCGGTGCCGGAAGGTTAAAAGGAGATGTGCAAGCATTGAATTGAAGCCCCGGTAAACGGCGGCCGTAACTATAACGGTCCTAAGGTAGCGAAATTCCTTGTCGGGTAAGTTCCGACCTGCACGAATGGCGTAACGACTTCCCCGCTGTCTCAAATGTGGACTCAGCGAAATTGAATTGTCTGTGAAGATGCAGACTTCCCGCGGTTAGACGGAAAGACCCCATGCACCTTTACTACAACTTCGCACTGGCATCAGGATTGCGATGTGCAGGATAGGCGGTAGGCTTTGAAGCAGGGACGCTAGTCCCCGTGGAGCCATCCTTGAGATACCGCCCTTCGCACTCTTGATGTCTAACCGCGGTCCGTCATCCGGATCCGGGACCCTGCGTGGTGGGTAGTTTGACTGGGGCGGTCGCCTCCCAAACAGTAACGGAGGCGCGCGAAGGTTGGCTCAGACCGGTCGGAAATCGGTCGTTGAGTGCAATGGCAGAAGCCAGCCTGACTGCAAGACTGACAAGTCGAGCAGAGACGAAAGTCGGCCATAGTGATCCGGTGGTCCCGAGTGGAAGGGCCATCGCTCAACGGATAAAAGGTACGCTGGGGATAACAGGCTGATGATGCCCAAGAGTCCATATCGACGGCATCGTTTGGCACCTCGATGTCGGCTCATCTCATCCTGGGGCTGGAGCAGGTCCCAAGGGTACGGCTGTTCGCCGTTTAAAGAGGTACGTGAGCTGGGTTTAGAACGTCGTGAGACAGTTCGGTCCCTATCTGCCGTGGGTGTTGGATACTTGAGAGGAGTTGCCCCTAGTACGAGAGGACCGGGGTGAACGTTCCACTGGTGGACCAGTTGTCGTGCCAACGGCAGTGCTGGGTAGCTATGAACGGACAGGATAAACGCTGAAGGCATCTAAGCGTGAAGCCCCCCTCAAAACAAGGTATCCCTTGAGAGCCGTGGAAGACCACCACGTCGATAGGCCGGAGATGTAAGTGCAGCAATGCATTCAGTTGACCGGTACTAATGGCTCGATTGGCTTGATTTGATCCGGAAGAAGACGAACTCCTTCCAGAACAAAAACATACTTGGACAACAAAAGACGCTGGTCGTTTCTTTCCCGGTCTGGTGGCCCTAGCACGAGCAAAACACCCGATCCCATCCCGAACTCGGCCGTTAAGTGCCGTCGCGCCAATGGTACTGCGTCAAAAGACGTGGGAGAGTAGGTCACCGCCAGACCTGGTAAGAAACGACAATCTCTCTGAACGATGAAAAAAAACCGATCAGGACAATCCTTGGCGCGGGGTAGAGCAGCCCGGTAGCTCGTCAGGCTCATAACCTGAAGGTCGCAGGTTCAAATCCTGCCCCCGCAACCAAA
>NZ_JAHKQB010000004.1 GCF_018860625.1 Paracoccus sp. C2R09 | reverse complement strand
TTTCGCGGGGGGCAGGTCACTTGCACTACGCGTAGCAGTGAGAAGAGATCTCCGCGGTCTTCTGCGAATCACTTTGCCTATTTGAGGGCGCCGACCGAGCGCCCCGCAAAACATCCAATACGGCCAAGTCCAATAAGGATAGTGGACACCGAGGGACACGCCCACGGCGGATCGCAAGAGAGATCAGTAGGTGCAGATGATCCTGTCCGCGCCCCGAGAACGCCCTACGAGCGCAATGTCTCTGATCTGCATAAGCTGTCGAAAGTGAAACTTGCGGTCGGAAAGTCCGAGCCCCTGCCGAACGAGAAGGTCATCAAGATCCAGAAGCGCCGTATCGCAGGCTGCGATAACCACCTGCGGATCGAATTCACTGACGCAGTTCGGCAACTCTAGCAGCTCGCAGATGGTCACGAAGTTCCCAGCTGAAGTATGGAAGGCTGCCACGGAGGCGTCAAACCACTCAGTGGCGGATACTTGTTCGTTATCCGCCTGCTCCTCCGCCGTTCGCATACCCTGGAGACGATGCCCAGGCCCGAGAACTGGAACCCCGCCTTTTGCTGCAAAGATCGTTACGCCCATAATCCGCCCCCGATACGGCTCGTTCTTCAGCGGTCTACCTGGTGCGCCGCCGGTCCAAGTTATCGTGTGCCCGCAGTGGGGCCCAAGAGTAACAAGATGGGCCACCGATATCCCGGTGCGGATCCAGTAGATCCGGCCTTCGCGTTGAGCAGATCGGCGTGAACGATTTTTCTACCAATGCGCATAGCTATGTCTTGGGTTGGATCGTCACGGGCAGTCCTCGCTTCCGTTGGGCGCCGCAAACTGGACCTACAGACATACCTGCCCTCTCACGAAAGCTACATCATGTCGCGTGATATCGCCTATGGCTCAGCTGCGATCACGGTTCAGACCTGGGCGAGGACCCCGTGTCCCATCGCCCCAGACCAAGTTCCCCTGTTCATCGAGACCTACTCCCAGTTGCTGTTCGCGCATCTTTCGAAAGAACTCTTCCTCGTTCGGACCAGGTCTCGACATCTGTTCACTGAACGCATCTAGCCAAGCTTTGTCTTCCGGATCGTATTCGTCGTCCGACTTACTCATTCTTCGCCCTTCTCCTCACAGACACCTATACACCGCTTTCCCTGTTGGGCCTTCGCATTTTCTGAATAAGCTAGCTACTTCCGCCACAATGGCCAACCCATCTTGGGAGCACTGTTTCCTGCCCGGATATTTCGAGGGCAGTGTTCATTCACCGCGGCGCTGCGAAGATCATAGCGCATCGAAGCTCTTCGATCCGGCTCATTCTAACGATAGCGGGCGGCCTACATCCGGTTGCGCGCCGTGCGACTTACCCAGAGCAATCATGGACAACTGCGCGCGAAAATTCCCGCTTGGTCATGCCGTGTGCGGGGCTGCGCAGAATCTTCTGGGTGCGGCCGAACTCTATGACGGCGCGTGAGGCATAGTCGCGGCGAAAAGCGGCGAGAAATCGTTCGGAGCGACCGCCTTACGGACGTCAGACGGATAGCAGTTACCGAGTCCCTTGGAGACGCGATGGGTAGCGCGTGCCTGATCATTCGTCAAAAGGTAGAACGTCGGCGACAGCGTTCGTAGATCGAGCTCGACAAAAAGAAAGAAATCCGCATCGCCCTTCGTCGCCATATCGACCGGCCAGCGGGAGATCTCGGTGGGCCGATGCAGGAACTGACGGGTCTTCACCTCGATGGAGCGAGCCAAGCCATTCACCACAGCCATCAGATCATGTCCCGGTGCCCCCTCAGGGCTCACATATGCTGCGATTCCCAAGGAGTTCAGCTTTGCAAGAGCGAGGGCTTCGCCAAGATTGCCCGATTGCTGGTGCGAAAGCTTCCGCATTCTTGATGTTTCGCTCCTTGCTTCTCTTTTCCATCTTACCGTGCTGCGAACGCGATGCCCAATGCAAGATACGCCGCGGGGGTGAAGCCAGAGCTGTCTGGACACTGCCTCAATACATTCAGGTCTGTTCGGCCCATAGCAGTCGGTCACGTTTAGTAAACTGCTGCAGTGCAGCTTCCCGGAACCGGCCGTTCATGGGTTTTGCGGCGATTCAAAAGGCCAATGTGGCCGGTGCGCGCGAGATTGAAGCCGCTGGTCCACGAGCGCGAGGCAATTATTGCATTGGAATGAGCTGCTGTTGATCCAACCTAGGTTTTACAACGCAGTCTTAACGCATGGATGCCTGTGCGCGCTTATACCTTCCTTTAACATGCTCTGCAGTCTGATCAATGCTGGGATAAACAGTTGTTGCATTGATATTTAGCGCATCAAGCTGTTCAAGGATGCCCTGTTTACCGATGATTTTTAGGCGCAATATTTCCAAGCCGTCTTGACCGGTATCAGGGAGGATTGCTCCGTGACCGTATAACAGAAAAGCGCCCGATTGGGGCTTGATACGTGCGTTATTGTGCTTGGCCTTCGCGCAAACAATCGATCCCAAATGATCGGGGTTAATTCGGCCTTCGAAAAAGCCCTTCTCTGACTTGATGTGATGAAGTAGCTTTTCAGCGACCTTGCTACTATTGAAACTGTCAATATCTAGCGCGAGATCAATTTCATTTTTCTGATCATAGCTAAGATTGCATAAATTGGATATACAACTTACAGTATCAGAGTCGTAATATTTTATCCTGGCCTCAGGCACCCTAAAAATAATTACCTCTCCGGGAGTATCAATCAACTCTTGCGAGCCGTAACAGGCAAAAAATAAGGCAATTAAGGGATTACTTGAGATATCAAGAAGCCGCGTTGGCAATCCGAAGTGCTGCATGCGAACCAGGCGATCGAAACAATACTGATCACCTTGAAACTCCTCGTAATGAGCGATAAGCAACTCTTTACTAAGGCGATCTTCGCTAGTTAGGAACTGCCAACTGCCGTCAGGCCATTTTCGCAACACCGTAGGTGTAAGCTCATACTTCGCGTCTTCATGCCCGCGATAAAAGACTTCCGCATCTCCACGCGGCGGTAAGCTTTGGAGCGCTGCAAGAAATTCTTCTATGTTTTTGACGGTGGCAATGACATTCTTCTTTTGCTCCGGCGGTGCTGCAGCTGGAGCAACCTGTTTGTCCCTAATGTATTTGGCCACCAAGTGGGCATATTCCGGCTTGCGTTGAGCAAGAAGCTCAAGGATAGGCCTTACTTCGCCGTCTCGGACCGCCCAGTGTGTGCGGTATAGCTGGAAGCCATCGGCCCCAAACGCCTCAGTTGCATCGTTGACATCGGAAAAAGTGACCTCGCCAAATTCCACGATTGGTTCGAAGTCTGCTACAACTTCTTTTCGATCAGCTTGCACATTTTTAAGCTGACCGAAGCGCACATGCATTGTTGCGCTGCCGTTTGCTCGCCAAACTTCGCTGCACAAGAAAGTGGGTAGCGTCCCGAGGAAGGCGAGCGCCTCCTCGCCAAGCTCATCTAGCCCGTTTGCTAGCTCCTTTGGCGTATACTCCAGCATACGTCCCCGGCTCATACCGACTTGGGCCGCCCCATCGACGTAGTCAACGTTGCCAAAAGAAATGTAGTTGAAGTTGCCTGCCATTTGCCCGCCGTCGCGTTCCTACTTGCATTTTAAATACTATGCCCAAACTGCACGATGCAACAAGAGGCTGCCGGTGTTCGAGGGCCTAAGCATATGGGATGATTTGCTCTGATAAGCTCTGGGAAGAAGGTAACGCGGCCAGGTCAGGACCGCGATCCCGCCAAAAAGGCAGGGGCGACGAAAAGGGGCAGCATTGCGCGCAATCTCGGTCGTCAGACGAGGAACGGTCATGGTCACGCCTCGGCAAGAATTTGGCATCAGGGAGACCTTCATCAACAACAGCGCCGAGCGCGACGTCAGGATCGAGATACTTGCTAACCAGCGTGTCGAATTTACTCGGCCCACTATCGGTCGACTTCCGACAAGACGTATTTCGAATGTGGTGCATCCCACTTCAAAGCGCCTCGTGGCGCGGCCAAAAGTTGCTCGTCCTCTCCTCTACGCCTCGGATCCCTTATCGGCGAGAAATGACTGTGCGCCCCACCTGCCAATTCTATGTGAGCCTATTCGAACTTTCCTATACTCCAATGAAAGTTGCGATGTCCGACGCGGATTGCCATTGCCTTCGCTTCGCCGACAAGTGCGTCGAGAACTGCTTCAATCTTCGAGGTGTTATAGCGCCCGTGCTCAATAGCACACCATTTGAGAAAATCCGTTTGTGGCGGTTCCTTCGGTTCCACTGCACCTGCATACTTTCCATGATCGCTATGCCAACGCTGCCACCGAAGAACACATCTTCCGACGATGTCTTTTCTTGTCAAATCGAGGTATGCCTCAATGGGAGCGCCGACTTGGTTAATGCTCAGGGTCAGAGGTTCAGGTCCGGGGCCGTAGGTTTCAAATCTTTCGAATTCTGGTAGGGAGGGCAGCACCATCGCACGGCAGTAGGGGCCGATAGCACGCGGATCGATTGTTTTGAAGCTGGTCCAACCTTGCACATCGTTATCAAATATTCCGATGACGCGCAGGCCCGCACCAAGCTCTGATAAACCGTATAGGATTTTTGGGATCTCCCCGGCACCCTCAAAGAGCCAACCCGAGTCTCTTGTCGTTTTACTCACAAATCGAAAGAAGTCAGCCAAGTCAGGTCGAAGCTTTCGCAGCGCCGCCTCAATGATGGCGACATCTGTTTTCCCCTCTGTGATGACAAGGTAAGTGTTTAAGCGAGAAGGGCCGAGCCGGACTTGTTCTTCTGACATTTCCATATCAGTGATCGCGGGACCGTAGTGCCAGATGACCTCCTGGTCGAGGTTCTTGGGGCATTCGGCCAGAATCCTTAGCCGACACAGGGGCGGAACTGCGTCAAGTAGAGCGCCGAGCTGCTCTATTCCTGGCGGTAGCTCATCTTGGTTCTCAACCCATGCAAACTGTATCGGGGAGCGCAGCGCCAGTAGTTCGGCGAAGAGATCAACAGGCTGCACCAAAAGGTCAGCTACCGGATGGCGCCGACATAGGTCTACGACCTCGGCGAAGGTAACTGTAACATCAGCCTTATCATTTAGAATGGAATCCAGATCACATGTCCCGATCCGGAACCTTTCCTCAGCACGCTCAAGCCCAAAATCGAGGAGATCAAGGCGATCAACCATCGCTCGAAGCGTGCGCCTCGCGGCCTGAACGTAGGTGCCTTCAAGGTTATACCCGAATGCGGCGTTCTCCCTTTCTAGCCGCTCTCTGGCAGCAAGCTCGTCAGCGTGAAGTTCGTCATCGGAGAAATCGCGCGCATCTCCCTTCTGAAAGAGGGCTGCGTGGATGTCATCCTTTGTAGATGGGATCGTCTCGATCAGCATGCCTCCCAACCTGAGCGTCATCTTAGTTGGCTGTGGCAATGTCCGCATGCTCGTCCTCGCGATTAGACCTGCATCTTATCTCCGCCGACTGAAAAGAAAAGGAAGCCCAAGCAGTAGGTGGAAGAATGCTGCCACGCGGACCACACGTGGCCTTCCCAGCATATTAGGTAAGGTAAGCTAATCTGCGGCCAGCTCGACACATTGCGCTCGCCCTTCACAGCCTCAAGTGCCGCGCGCGCCTTAAAGCTAGCGTCATGGTTCCTCGTTTACGAATTCCAGATCTCCTCGTTCTGAGGAACCGGCAAACGTCAAATCGTAGCTTCCGTCCCTGCCGATTTCTAGGGAGTAGCTCACCCTCTGCTGCATCACCAAAGGGCTGCTCTCCCCCCAGGCGGGCATAGCGCTTCAGCTACCCGTCACCTTTTCGTGCTTTGCCCGCAATTGCCTATAGGCCCTAAACCTTGATCCCATGCTTGAGCACCGCCCATCCGGCAGGACTGTAGCTCATCCGGATGTCGCAGCGGCACATGGGCGCCGGCACATTTTCTAGTTTGTGCAGTCTATGACGGATATGCGTGACATGCGCGGGCGATGGCTGACACGTGAATAGGAGGTTCGTCGCGTCTCTATCCCAACCCGTCCGGACAAAGGTCTCGAATTCGGTGTTCGGTCGATGCGCATCGTTCTCGGCATGCGAGACAAGCAGGTATGGCATCGCATCCTTCCTTCCACGCCAAGCTTCTCGCAAGCTGTGATAGAAATAGCGGTTCAGCCCGGCATGGTGCGCCACCTGCGCAACTGAGACATCCGTTAGGCGCTCAAGCAACTTCTTCTCGAACCCGTTGCGTCCGGCCTTGAAATCCCACATCCCGGTATCGCCGCAGATCAATGTCGTCTGGCCAGCGTGGCTGATCGTCAGGACATAACTGAGATCGTTGCTCGGCGTGATTCCTTTGACCGGAATATTGCTGGTAAGGGCCATATAGACCGCTGCACGCGCCGGCAGCCGGTCGCGGAACTTGCCGACTAACCAGTCCGATGGACCGAGCAGCGCGATCTGGGTTTCAGCGACGCCCGGTCCTGACGCGGGCTCAAACCGCCGAAGTGCTGCATCCCAACGGAAGTCCTCTGGAATGCCGCGACTAATCGTCAGATACTTTGGGACGACCTTTGCCTTGGCGAGAGCTACAGTCAGTCTATGAAGCGCAGCCCCGTTAATCGCCTTCCGCGCTGAAATCTTGACGAGATATCGCAATGACAGGATCGCGGGCTTGGTATCGCCGCCTGCCTTCAGATACTCAGCCAGGTGATCGAGTGCATCTTCGCCGATCAGGCCCAGATACCGCCAGTGCCGCATGACGCCCCATGGCTCGAAGTTCTTAAGCAGATCCTGATAGGAGACCGGATCGATCAGGTCAGCGTCATCCGCATGATCACACCCGGCCGCTGGACCGCCAGCTTCGTTGTATGCGATCCTAAATGGGATGATTAAGGCATCAAGCTGTTCGTCGGAAAGGCCCCCGCTCCCTTCCTCAAAATGCCGACCCTCAAGATCGTTTGCATAAAAATTGCTGCTGTCGGAGCCGAGCCGAGCCAGTAAACGATGGGCTCGCGTGATCTCTCGGCCACGTTCGCGCAGATAGACTAACAGGTCCGGGACGCTCGTCAGCACCTCGCCAAGCATGTCCTTTCGCGCCGGCTGTGTTCCGGCTGGCACATTGCGATCTTCACTCGTCACCGGCGGCAGCCAAACGTCGCCGATCGCTATGCCGCTCCGGACGATCGGGACGAGGCCCTTGAGATGATCTTCGTCATAGTGAGTCGCGATCATTAAGTCGATGCGTGGCTCTGCAACCTCTTCTCTTTCGAAGACGGCGTTAAGCTTTGTTAGGACGTGATCTTCCACATAGCCATTGCCAACGCCGCCGTCTGCGAGGATTCTGATGTCTCCGTCGGCACCCCGCAGTCGCAAATAAATAGCGCTGCCGAGACCAACCTCGAACATCTCAAGATCAACCTTGCTCGGCTGATAGTCCTCGATCGCATCGTTCATTATTGCGCCTGCTCCCCTAGTTCTTGCTTTGCCGCTAATACGTCACCGGCCCTGTCGGCCGACACTGCCAACTCGTTAGCAATAGTCCAACCGTCGATTCTCACTGGTGTTATACAAAAGCCGCAAAGCTTGTTTAGAATATCTTTGTCCTTACTTTTCTTGCCACCACTGTGAAGGCTGCTGCTATCGACGCGCACAGCTATGATAGCTTCGCATATGAAACCTTCCTGACCGCTATCAGTCCACTTTTCGTCGCTCTGTTATTGCTGGTCGGGCAAGTGCTGGAGGTCGGCCCCTACGCCTCTTTGACAGCTGCTACGCAAGAATGCTGCGCAAAAGATGAACGGCCACTTTGGCCCAGGCCGATAAGCGATTGTTATATAAGTTCGTGACTTCATAACGGCCGCTTTCCGCCCCCTTGTCACATTCTGAAGTCGAGATCGGTGTCGGGTGCCGTGGTTGGCGCGAAAGCGTTGTGGACCTCCTGTAACAGCGCCTGATTCGTCCTGCCTAGGAGATCGGTGAAGCCATCCCGGGCAAAGGTCCGCTTCCAAGCATCGCGCGCGATGAAGCTGTCCATCTCGCTGCGGAATTCGGCAGAGCTGGCGACGGTGACGATATTGGTCACAGCGGCCGCGAGCTTGGGCTCCCAATCCACGATGCCGTAATCGGCAACCTTCTTGCGGACGAGTTCGACATCCGGCTTTGCGCCCTTCTGGCTGAGGAAGCGCAGATCCCAGACATCCCGATGCCGGATGCGACCGGTCGAGGCCGGGAATGCCGCCAGCTTGTCCGCCATGATTTCGTCAAGCTCCTCCACCGGGATCAGCAAATCCTGATAGCCGTCGGGCAGGAAGTCGTAGTTCCGCTCAAGCGCCATGACGGTATTGGTATGGGCCGGGATATTCGTCACCACAATCTTGATGCGCTGCCGGAGAATGTGGTTCTGACCGGGGCTGGTGGTGACGACGACCTGCCACTTGTCGATTGTGATGCCCTGGTTCTCGGGCAGCGTGCGGACCTCCCTGTGCGATTTTACATCGACCTCCAGCCCGTATCGCTTGTCTAGATAGTCCTGCAGGATATCCGAGATCTGCATCAGCTCGGCATTGGTGAAATCGACGCCACCGACGAAGTCGAGATCTTCGGAAAAGCGCGATGATCCGTAGCAAAGCCTCAGCGAGGTGCCGCCCTGGAAGATCAACCTCTTCAGCAGGCCCGCTTGATCCAGCGCGAACAGGATGTCGTATTGCAGAAGCTCTTTCTCGATCACTGGGCGCAGCCCTGCCCGGTCAGGCGTCATGGCTTTGTCAACAAGCTGCTGGAAATTGACCATCATGGCGATGGATCCTCCCGGGTTTGTCGAGAGGCAGACAGCCTGACATTGCGTTGCCGTCCTACGGCGATCTCTTCCTTCGGCACGCCGATCTTCTCGAGATCGGCCATCGAGACCATGTGCAGGTTGCGACCCATGCGCTGGAGGTCGCGCCAGGCCGTGAGTGGCTTGGCGAGGCGCAACGGGCGCCCGGTCTCGATCGTGCCTTCGAAAATATCCTCCGGCGCCCGGCTCGTGTGGCTGAACTCGATGGTGCCGAAAGGTGTATCGAACCGCCCTGACCGTCCCGTGGTCATCACCGTGATGAGCCCGACAGGGATCTGGGAAATCGCGCCATGTTCCGACAGGGCGGATTCCGCACTGATGTAGGACCAGGCGCCGCGGCGGAGCGCCACGGCGATCTTCTCCAGCAGATTGGTGCTTGGAGCGGTTGAGCGCGGGTTGATGTAGATGCCGTTGGCGGCCCGCTCGAGCAAGCCCTGCGCCACGAGGCGCCGCACGGATTCGACGAAGGTCTTCTCGGAACGCTCCGGCATCAGCTTGCGCAGGTCCTCGACCCGGAAGACTTGACGGCCCTTCCTGTCCCATGCGTCGAGGATCTTGATGGCTTCGAGCGCCCGCATACCTACCAGTCTACTTCTTTACGGAGTATTTCTAGGTTTTGTGTATAGTGGTTAAGATCGACGGGGCAATGCAGTCAGCATGTTTTCTATGCCAGTATAGACTTGTCGCAGAGTGATGCTTTCTGGCCGTGCGTTGTTTTCAGCCCTACCGGTAGCGAACTGAAATGCGAAACTGATGTTACTTGCTCTTGGACTTGGACTTGGACCACCTGACCTGGAAACGGATGACGGGTCCCTAGGCTCCAGAATCGTTAATTTTCAAAGCCA
>NZ_JAHKQB010000006.1 GCF_018860625.1 Paracoccus sp. C2R09 | reverse complement strand
TGACCTGCCCCCTGCGGGTCCCTCATTCATAACGAGAGTCTGCAGGTTGGATCTGGGTATTCGGGTTCCCCGTCTGGCGCAAGCGCGCCGGGCGCGGAGCCCTCAAATAGCTCAAGCGTCCGGCGCGCTTGCTGCGGTGTTTGGTTGCCCAAGGACGAGTGGGGTCTGACCGTATTGTAGTCGTAGCGCCAGAGCGCCAGCTTTCGCCGCGCATCGTCCAGACGGTCGAATATCTCCTCGTTGAGCAGCTCGTCCCGGAGGCTGCCGTTGAAGCTTTCGATGAAGGCGTTTTGCTGCGGCTTTCCGGGATCTATGTAGTGCCACGGCACGGTGTTCTCGTCGGCCCATTTGAGAATGGCCCGGCTGGTGAACTCAGTCCCATTGTCACTGACAATGCAGCCGGGTTTGCCGTAGATCCGGATCAGGGCGCTGAGTTCCCGGGCGACACGTGCGCCGGAGAGGCTGGTGTCCGCAACCAAGCACAGGCACTCACGGGTGCAATCGTCAATCACAGCCAGTATCCGGAACTTCCGCGACGCGCCGAAGCTGTCGGACAGGAAGTCCAGCGACCAGCGTGCATTGGGATACGCGGCAACAGGCATCGGTGTCCTTGTCCCGCGCGCCCGTTTCCGGCAACGTCGTCGCTTCACGGACAAACCCTCTTCCCGGTAGATCCGGTAAAGCTTCTTGTGGTTCATGCTCATGCCCTCGCGTTCCAGCAGCACTCCGATCCGGCGGTAGCCGAACCGACGTCGCTTGCCGGCAATTTCCTGCATCTCCTTGCGGATCTCGGCACAGTCCGGTGGGCGTTCACGCCGGACTGTTTTGGGATCGACACCGACAAGCCTGCAGGCCCGGCGCTGCGAGAGCTCGTGATCCCGCATCACCCTGAGCGCCGCGTCTCGCCGCTTCGTCAATGTCGTCAGCTCTTTCCCAGCAAGTCTTTCAAGACGACATTGTCTAGCATGGTGTCGGCCAACAGCCGCTTCAGCTTGGCGTTCTCGTCCTCGAGCGCCTTCAGTCGCGCAGCCTCGGACACCTCCATCCCGCCATACTTGGCCTTCAGCTTGTAGAACGTCGCCGTGCTCAGGCCGTGCCTGCGGCACACCTCCGCCGTCGGCATGCCAGCCTCTTGCTCCTTGATCATCCCGATTATCTGCGCCTCGGTGAAACGGCTCTTTCGCATAAGTCTGCTCCTTCAGGGTTGGCGCAGACTCTACATCACGGTGAGGGATTTCGCGGGGGGCAGGTCA
>NZ_JAHKQB010000030.1 GCF_018860625.1 Paracoccus sp. C2R09 | reverse complement strand
CTAGGTGTTTGATCCCACGGTTTGATGGTGTGATCTTTTTGAAGGAATGGAAGGATGCCCTATGGGACAAGTTCGTCACGGAAGCGCTACGACCACGCACGCCGTCCGAGCTGCAATAATGAGGGTGGCCCGCTACCGGTCCGAGGGCCTGCCCGAATAATCGCAAGCTTCGTTCGCGACGCTGAGCCGAGAATTGGGTATCAATCCCAAGACGGTTGCAAAGTGGCGGTAGCGCGCAAAGGTCTAGGATATGAAGACCGAACCTTCCGAGCCGCGTTCACCGTCCTTACCGAGGCTAGAGAGGTGGCCATCATCGCGTTTCGGCGTCACACGCTGCTGCCACTCGATGGCGCTGCGCTTGCCTGTATGCCCTTCAGCCGTCCATACCGCACCTGACACGCTCAGCGCTGCACCGGTGTTTACAGCGGCATGGCATGTCACGCCTGCCTGACATCGAGGGCGACAAGCCTAAGCGGTCGAAGTTCAAACGCTACCCGATGGGCCCTCGCCAATGCCCTCGGACCAATGAAGGACATTGGCTCGATCCACATAGACATCGCCGAAGCGCAGACTGCTGAAGGAAAGCCCTTCCTGTTCGTCGGCATCGACCGCACGAGCAAGTTTGCCGTGAGCCAGTTCGTCGAGAAAGCAGACAGGAAGACGGCCTGGGAGTTCCTGCAGCACATGCTCGAATCCGTGCCATATCAGGTCCACACTGCCCTCACCGACAATGGCATTCAGTTCGCTGAGCAGCCTCGGAACCGGGACGCTGCTTATTCGCGGCCCATGCGCTTCGACATGATCTGTGAGACTAGCGGGGTCGAGCACCGGCTGACCAAACCCAACCATCTCTGGAGTTCCGAGGATGAGAAAACGATCCGGGGGATCGTTTTCCCGAGGGACGGACAGGTCGAACGGATGAACCGCACGATCAAGGAGGCCACCGTCAAACGCTTTCATTACGACAGTCATGAACAGCTACGGGCACATCTTGCGGACTTCATGGCGGCCTATGACTTCGCCGGCCGGCTCAAGACCCTCAACGGGCTCACGCCCTACGAATACATCTGCAAGATCTGGACATCAGAGCTGGACAGATCCGTCTTGAACCCGATCCAACAAATGCCGGGACTGAACA
>NZ_JAHKQB010000002.1 GCF_018860625.1 Paracoccus sp. C2R09 | reverse complement strand
CGCCATGAAAAAGGGCCGTCCTTTCGGACGGCCCCCTGTCTTTCGGCATCCCGGCTGGGATCACTCGATGATCTTCGAGACGACGCCTGCGCCGACGGTGCGGCCGCCTTCGCGGATGGCGAAGCGCAGCTTCTCTTCCATGGCGATCGGCGCGATCAGTTCGACTTCGAACTTCAGGTTGTCGCCCGGCATGACCATCTCGGTGCCCGAGGGCAGCGTCACGGTGCCGGTCACGTCCGTCGTGCGGAAGTAGAACTGCGGGCGGTAGTTCGCGAAGAACGGCGTGTGGCGGCCGCCTTCCTCCTTGGTCAGGATGTAGGCCTCGGCCTCGAACTTCGTGTGCGGCTGAACCGATTTCGGCTTGCACAGAACCTGGCCGCGCTCGACGCCTTCACGGTCGATGCCGCGCAGCAGGACGCCCACGTTGTCGCCAGCCTCGCCGCGGTCCAGCAGCTTGCGGAACATCTCGACGCCCGTGCAGGTGGTCTTCTTGGTGTCGCGGATGCCCACGATCTCCAGTTCGTCACCCACGTTGACGGCGCCACGCTCCACGCGGCCGGTCACGACCGTACCACGACCCGAGATCGAGAACACGTCCTCGATCGGCATCAGGAAGGGCTGGTCCACGGCACGCTCGGGGGTCGGGATGTACTCGTCGATGGCAGCCATCAGCGCCTTGATCGAGTTCTCGCCGATTTCCTCGTCGCGACCTTCCATGGCAGCAAGGGCCGAACCCTTGATGATCGGAATGTCGTCGCCCGGATAGTCGTAGCTGGACAGCAGCTCGCGCACTTCCATCTCGACCAGTTCCAGCAGTTCCTCGTCATCCACCTGGTCGACCTTGTTCAGGTAGACGACCATGTAGGGGATGCCGACCTGGCGACCCAGCAGGATGTGCTCGCGCGTCTGCGGCATCGGGCCGTCGGCGGCGTTCACGACCAGGATCGCGCCGTCCATCTGGGCGGCACCGGTGATCATGTTCTTCACGTAGTCGGCGTGGCCCGGGCAATCCACGTGCGCGTAGTGGCGCGACTCGGATTCGTATTCCACGTGCGCGGTCGAGATCGTGATCCCGCGGGCCTTCTCTTCCGGCGCGCCGTCGATCTGGTCGTAGGCGCGGAAGTCGCCGAAATACTTCGTGATCGCGGCCGTCAGCGTCGTCTTGCCGTGGTCAACGTGACCGATGGTCCCGATGTTGACGTGCGGTTTCGTCCGTTCAAACTTTGCCTTTGCCAT
>NZ_JAHKQB010000019.1 GCF_018860625.1 Paracoccus sp. C2R09 | reverse complement strand
AAAACCCGCAAGAGGAAAAACGAGGCCGAGGTTCAAAAACCTTCCAAGCCCCTGATCCTGAACGATTCAAACCAGCGCATTTCGGACGCGGAAATCGTTCACCCAAGCTGTCTAGAACCATGATTGCATGCGCTGACGACATTCCGGTGACGGAATCGTCCGGAATCGCGCCGGTGATTCCGATTCTGCACAGCCGACCGGCAGCCCCGGACCGCCCTGCCGCACGGCCAGGCAGTGCCAAAACGAAGAAAGGGCGCAGCCGAAGCTGCGCCCTTTCCCCTGATCGTCCGTAGAAGCGGATCAGCGCTTCGAGAACTGGAAGCTGCGGCGTGCTTTCGCGCGGCCGTACTTCTTACGCTCGACGACGCGGCTGTCGCGGGTCAGGAAGCCGGCGGCCTTCAGCGCGGCGCGCAGGCTCGGTTCGTGCAGCTGCAGTGCCTGGCTGATGCCGTGCTTCACGGCGCCTGCCTGGCCCGACAGACCGCCACCCTTGACGGTGGCGAAGACGTCGTACTGACCGGCAACGCCGGCGACGTCGAAGGGCTGCTTCAGGATCATCTGCAGAACCGGACGAGCGAAGTACTCGTTGATCGGCTTGCCGTTGACCACGACATTGCCCGAACCCGGCTTGACCCAGACGCGTGCGACGGCGTCCTTGCGCTTGCCGGTGGCATAGGAACGGCCCTGCGCATCGCGCTGCGGCTCGCGGTTGATCTGGGTCTCGGCTTCGGCAGCCGGAGTGCCCGTCACGACCGACTTGAGATCGTCCAGGGTTTTGATGTCTTCGGCCATGATCACGCGCTCCGGGTGTTTTTCTTGTTCAGGACCTTGACGTCCAGAACTTCGGGCTGCTGTGCTTCGTGCGGATGCTCGGCACCTGCATAGACGCGCAGGTTGGTCATCTGCTGCTTGCCCAGCTTGTTGCGGCTGATCATGCGCTCGACGGCCTTGATCACGACGCGCTCGGGATGTGCGCCTTCGAGGATCTGGCGCGCGGTGCGGTGCTTGATCCCGCCCGGGTGGCCGGTGTGCCAGTAGTATTTCTTGTCATCGCGCTTCGCACCGGTCATCTGCACCTTGTCGGCGTTGATGATGATGACGTTGTCGCCCATGTCCATGTGCGGCGTGAAGCTCGGCTTGTGCTTGCCGCGCAGGCGGTTGGCGACGATCGTTGCGAGGCGGCCCAGAACGACGCCCTCGGCGTCGATCAGGATCCACTTCTTCTCGATCTCCGCCGGTTTCGCGGTATAGGTTTTCATCTTTCGTCCCTTCAGGGTCGTTTTGAATTCGAGATGGCGGCTTATCCAAGATTGCCGCCCTTCGGTCAAGACGCATGCGCTCTTATTTCTAAAGCAATAACAATGCTTTGCAATATAGGTATCCATATACCTCGAAATAAGCCCCCGGAATCGCTAGGTCGCAGGCGGTATCGAGTAGGTCATCGAGCATCTGGCGACGGCCCCCTCCTGCCCGTCGGAATGCATCAGCACATCCGCGACGGCCAGAACGCGCCCCAGCTTCAGCAGCCGGCATTCCGCGACCAGGTCCCGCCCCGCGGCCGGTTTGCGCATGAAGTCGATCGAGGCATTCGTGGTGACCGCCAATGCGACCGGCCCGATCCGGGCCAGCACCATGCAATAGACCGCAAGATCGGCCAGCGCGAACATCGACGGGCCGCTGACCGTCCCGCCCGGGCGCAGATGGTCGCGCCCCACGACCAGCCGCGCGGTCAGGCGGTCATGGCTCGCATCGTCCACGCGGAAACTGCCCGCCACCTGCGGAAAGTCGCTTTGCAGAAACCTGTTCAGCGCTTCCGCATCCATTGCCATTGTCATCTTGTCCCCCTGCCCTGTCGCCTGCAGGTTTCCGCAGAACGGCAGGGGGATCAATGGCTCACTCGGCGGCCTTCGCTGCAAGCTCCTCGACCAGCCGGACGAAATGCTCGCCCCGCTTCTCGAAATTCGGATACTGATCAAAGCTGGCGGCGGCAGGGGCCAGCAGCACGGTTTCTCCGGGCTGGGCCTCGGACGTGGCATGGGCCAGCGCCTGATCCAGCGTATCGACGACCTCATGCGGGGTCTGCCCGACCTCCAGCGCGAAGTCGCGCGCGGAATGCCCGAACAGATAGGCCTTGCTGACCTGCCCCATGAAGGGCGCAAGCGCCGCGATGCCGCCATCCTTGCCCAGGCCGCCCGCGATCCAGCGGATCCGGTCAAAGGCCTGAAGCGCCTTGGCGGCGGCATCGATATTCGTGGCCTTCGAATCGTTCACGTACCGAACGCCGCCGATCTCGGCCACGGTCTGGCTGCGATGCGGAAGGCCCGCGAAACTGTGGAATGCCGCTTCGACATCGCGCGGCGCGATCCCCACGGCGCGACAGGCGGCATAGGCCGCGCAGGCATTCTGGTGATTGTGCGACCCGGGCAGCCCCGTCACGCCGCGCAGATCGATCGATGCGACCTGCCGCCCCTTGCGGTATTCCGACAGGAACCCCTTGCGCGCAAAGACCGACCAGGACGCCCCGTCCAGCTTCTGCCCCGCCGACACGCGGATCACCCGGTCGTCCGAGGGCGCGACGGTCAGCTGGTTGGCAAGGTATCGCCCCTCGACCTCGTCCACGCCGATGATGGCCCGGTCCGGCCCGCCTTCTGCGAACAGGCGACGCTTGGCCGCGAAATAGCCGCCGGGCCCGCCATGGCGATCCAGGTGATCGGGCGACAGGTTTGTGAAGACCGCCACGTCGGGCGTCAGTGCCCGTGCCAGATCGGTCTGATAGGATGACAGCTCCAGCACCACCACCTCTCGGTCGGTGGCGGGTTCCAGCGACAGCACGCCCGTGCCGATATTGCCGCCCATCTGGGTGGGGCGGCCGTTCTCGCGCAGGATGTGATGGATCAGCGCCGTGGTCGTGGACTTGCCGTTCGAACCCGTGACCGCGATCACCCGCGGCGGGCGGTCGAAGGCATCCCAGTCGCGCGTGGCATAGCTGCGAAAGAACAGCCCGATATCGTTGTCCACCGGAACACCCAGCTCATAGGCCTTGGCGATGATGGGGTGCGGCCTGGGGAACAGATGCGGGATACCCGGGCTGACGATCAGCGCGGAAACCCCCGTCCAGGCCGCATCGCGGGTCAGATCGACCAGCTCCAGCCCCTCGGCCTCGGCGGCCTCGCGGGTGTCCTGCCCGTCATCCCATGCGATGACGCGGGCGCCCCCTGCCGCCAGTGCCGCCGCGGTCGCGCGCCCCGAACGGCCAAGGCCGAGAACCGCGATAGTCTGATCGTCGACGTCCTGAACCGGGATCATCATGGCCTCCTGAAACACAAGCCGGGGGCGCGATGCCCCCGGTGGATGATAGATATGTCGGTGATCCGGCGCGTCAACGCAGCTTCAGCGTCGCAAGCCCGATCAGTGCAAGGATCAGCGCGATGATCCAGAAGCGGATCACGATCTGCGCCTCGCCCCATCCCTTCTTCTCGAAGTGGTGGTGGATCGGCGCCATCAGGAAGACCCGCTTGCCGGTGCGCTTGAAATACAGGACCTGGATGATGACGCTCAGCGCCTCGACCACGAAAAGACCGCCGACGATGGCCAGGACGATCTCGTGCTTGGTCACCACCGCGATCGCGCCCAATGCGCCGCCCAGGGCCAGCGATCCGGTATCGCCCATGAAGACCGCGGCCGGGGGCGCGTTGTACCACAGGAAGCCCAGGCCCCCGCCGATCAGGGCGGCGACGAAGATCAGGATCTCGCCCGTGCCGGGGACATGGTGGACGCCCAGGTAATCGGTGAAATCGACGCGCCCGACGGTATAGGCGATCACGCCCAGGGTGCCTGCCGCGATCATCACCGGCATGATCGCCAGCCCGTCCAGACCGTCGGTCAGGTTGACCGCATTGGCCGCGCCCACGATCACGACCATCGCGAAGGGCACGAAAAAGATGCTCAGGTTGACCAGCGTGTCCTTGAAGATCGGCAGCGCCAGTTGGCCCGACAGCTCGGCCGGGTGCAGCAGCATCGCCGCGACCGAGGCCAGGAACGCGATCCCCAGCCCCAGGGCCATCCGCTTGCGCGAACTGACGCCCTTGGTGTTCTGCTTGGAGACCTTGGCGTAATCGTCCGCGAACCCGATGGCCGAGAAGCCGGCCGTCACCAGAAGCACGATCCAGACATATCCGTTGTCCAGCCGCGCCCAGAGCAGGGTCGAGAAGAACAGCGCCGACAGGATCAGCAGCCCGCCCATCGTGGGCGTTCCCGCCTTTGCCAGATGCGTCTCGGGACCGTCGTCGCGGATGGGCTGGCCCTTCTTCTGGACGCGGCGCAGATATTCGATCAGCGGACGCCCGAAGATGAAGCCGAAGAACAGTGCCGTGAAGAAGGACGCCCCCGCCCTGAAGGTGATGTACCGAAAGAGGTTGAAGAAATCCCCGCCCTCGGACAGGTGGCTGAGCCAATAGAGCATGGCGTTATCCTTTGTCTTCTTCGGCCAGCGCGCGCAGCGCGTCGACCACGGCCGAGACGCGAGAGGACTTGGAGCCCTTCACGAGGACGATGTCGCCCGGCTCGACCAGTTCACCGGCCCGGCGGGCCAGTTCCGACGCATCCTCGGCCCAGATGCCGCGCTTGTCCTGCGGCAGCGCCTCGTGCAGGTGGCGCATGCGGGGGCCCGCGGAATGCACGCGATCGATCGCGGCCATCGCCGGATCGGCGGCGACGTCGCGATGCAGGCGCATCTCGTCGTCGCCCAGTTCCAGCATGTCGCCCAGGATCGCCACCCGCGGCCCGCCCTGCAGACCCGCCAGCGTCGCAAGCCCCGCCGCAAGCGAGGCCGGGTTCGCGTTGAACGCATCGTCGATCAGGCGGATGCCGCCCAGGGTCTCGACCGCGCCGCGCCCCTTGGGGGGCAGCCAGTTCGACATCGCGGCCGCTGCGGCCTTGGGGTCCGCGCCCGCAGCCGACAGCGCGGCCAGCACGCCGACCGCGTTCATCGCGAAATGGCGGCCCGTGGTCCGAAGCGTGAAATCCAGTGTCTCACCGGTGATGCGGGCGCGGACGGACAGCCCGTCATCCTGCACCTCGATGCGCATGGGGCGGGCCATGCCCTGTTCCCCGAAGCCCACCACGATGGCCCCCGCCGCGTCCGCGCAGTCGCGCAGGATCTGGGTGACGGGCAGATCCTCGGGGATGATGGCGGTGCCGATCGGCTCCAGCCCCTCGAAGATGGCGCCCTTCTCGCGGGCGATGCCCTCGATCGCGCCGAACGCCTCCAGATGGGCGGCGGCGACGGTGGTGATCATGGCGACATGCGGGCGGGCCATGCGCGCCAGCGGCGCGATCTCGCCCGGGTGGTTCATGCCGATCTCGATGATGGCGAAATCCGTATCGGCGGGCATCCGTGCCAGCGTCAGCGGCACGCCCCAATGGTTGTTGTAGCTGGCCTCGGCCGCGTGGATCACGCCCTGCCCCGCCAGCGCGTCGCGCGCCATTTCCTTGGTCGAGGTCTTGCCGACCGAACCGGTGATCGCGACGACCTTGCCCGCCATGCGCGCGCGCCCGGCACGGCCAAGCGCCTCGAGGCCCTGCAGCACGTCGTCGACGATCAGCAGCGGTGCGTCTTCGGGGACACCCTCGGGGATGCGGCTGACCAATGCGGCCCCCGCGCCCCTGGACAGGGCCATCGCCACGAATTCATGCCCGTCGCGGACGGCGGTCAGCGCCACGAACAAATCGCCCGGACTGATCGTACGCGTGTCGATGGACACGCCGTCCACGGTCCAGTCGCCGACGGCGCGACCGCCGGTGGCGGCTGCGGCATCGCTTGCGGTCCAAAGGCTCATATCTTGCCATCCAATGCGGCGACCGCGACCGAGGCCTGTTCGGCGTCGTCGAAGGGATAGACGTCCTGCCCGATGATCTGGCCGGTCTCGTGCCCCTTGCCGCAGATCAGCAGCGCATCGCCCGGCTGCAGCGCATCGACGCCGCGCAGGATCGCCTCGGCGCGGTCGGGCACCTCGGTCGCCTCGGGGCCCGCGCCTTCCATGACGGCGGCACGGATCAGGGCCGGATCCTCGGTCCGGGGGTTGTCGTCGGTGACGATGACCACATCCGCGAATTCGCGCGCGGCCTGCCCCATCAGCGGACGCTTGCCCTTGTCGCGATCCCCGCCCGCGCCGATGACGCAGACGATGCGGCCCATCACATGCGGGCGCAGCGATTTCAGCGCGGCCGTGACGGCGCCCGGCTTGTGGGCGTAATCGACGAAGACCGCCGCACCGTTTTCGCGCTGCGCGACCAGCTGCATGCGCCCGCGCACCGTGGTCAGATGCGGCAGCGCGGCCAGCACCTCGTCCATCGGGTCGCCCGCGGCGACGCACAGCCCCACCGCCGCCAGCACGTTCTCGGCCTGGAAGCCGCCGATCAGCTGCAGCCGCACCATCTGCGTCACGCCCATCACGGAAAAGCGCAGATCCTGCCCCGTCGCGTCGTAGCGCTGCCCCAGGATGCGCAGCATCGCACCCTCATGCGTGCCGATATCGGTGACGGCCAGCCCGCGATCGGTGGCGATATCGGCCATCTGCCGCCCGCGCTGGCTGTCGGTGTTGATGATCGCGGACGCGCCCTCTTCCAGCACGTGATTGAACAGCAGGGCCTTGGCCGCGAAATAGGCGTCGAAATCGGCGTGATAATCCAGGTGGTCCTGGCTGAGATTGGTGAAGGCCCCGGCCTCGACCCGCACACCGTCCAGGCGGCGCTGATCCAGCCCGTGGCTGGAGGCCTCCATCGCTGCATGGGTGATGCCCGCGCGGGTCGCATCGGCCAGAACGGCGTGCAGCGTCAGCGGATCGGGCGTGGTATGCGCCAGTTTCGCGTGGAAATCGCCCTCGACCCCCATCGTGCCCAGGCTGATCGCGCCATGCCCGATATGCTGCCAGATCTGGCGGGTGAAGGTCGCGACGCTGGTCTTGCCCGAGGTGCCGGTGACGGCCACGACATGCTGCGGCTGCTTTTCGAACCACAATGCTGCGGCACCTGCCAGCGCGGCGCGGGGATCCTCGGCGATGACCAGGGCACCGTCCCAGTCGCGCAGTTCCTCGGCCGCGATCTCGGCGCCCTTGCGATCGGTCAGCACCGCATAGGCGCCCATGCGCAGCGCATAGGTGATGAATTCCCCGCCATGCACCGCCGATCCGGGCAGCGCCGCGAACAGGAAGCCCTGTTCGACATCCCTGCTGTCGATGGCCAGCCCCGAGATCAGCGGATCGCGCCCGCCCTGTGCGTGCAGCCCCAGCCGCGACAGCGTCACATTGTCCTTGCCCACGGTCCCATCCGTCATTGGTTCGCGACGAGCTTTAGCTCAGGGTCTTCCCCGGGTTCAACACGGGGTTCGGCACGCGCGGTGATCGTCGGCAGGTTTTCGTCGCCCGCCCCGTGCAGGCCCAGAAGCGGGCCGATCCGGCGCAGCACCTCGGCGGCGACCGGAACGGCGGTATAGCCGGCGGTCCGGCTCTCGCCCGCCGCGGTCTCGATCGAGGGTTCGTCCAGCGCGACGATCAGCACGTATTTCGGGTCGCTGGCCGGGAAGACCGACGCGAAGGTCGCGATCACCTTGTTCTTGTAATACCCCCCCGAGGCCCGCGGCTTGTCGGCGGTGCCGGTCTTGCCCGCGACCTCGTAGCCCTCGATCTCGGCCTTGCGGGCGGTGCCGCGGGTGACGACCTGGCGCAGCATGTCCACGGCCATCGCGGCGGCACGGGGCGACAGGATCTGTTCGCCCTCGGGGCGTTCGCGGTTATGGATCAGCGTGGGCGTGACGCGCTTGCCGCCATTGCCGATCGTCGCATAGGCGGTGGCCAGGTGCAGCGGGCTTGCCGCCAGGCCATGGCCGAAGCTGACCGTGGCCGAGGTGACGGCCGGCCAGCGCGACGGGACCAGCGGCTGACCGGTCGAACCCTCGACCATCTCGATCGGGGTCGGCTCGAACAGGCCCAGCTTCTGCAGAAAGTCCTTCTGCCGATCCACGCCGATCATCTGCGCGATCCGGACCGTCGCCACGTTCGAGGATTTCACGATCACGTCGGTCGTGCTGAGCGTGCGGCCGTAATCGTGGAAATCGTTGATGAGGAACTTGCCGATCCGCATCGGCGTCTGCGCGTTGATCTGCGTCGAGGGATTGATCAGCCCCAGGTCGATCGCCTGCGCGACCGGGAAAATCTTGAAGGTCGAACCCAGTTCGTACTGGCCCTGCACCGCCCGGTTGAACAGCGGGCTGTCCGAGGGCTCACCGGTCAGCAGCGGGCGGGGACGGTCGTTCGGATCGAAATCCGGCAGGCTGGCCATGGCCATCACCTCGCCCGAGGAAATCTCCATCAGGATGCCCGTCGCGCCCTTGGCGCTCATGACGTCCATGCCCGAGGCCAGCACTTCCTCCATCGCCTGCTGAAGGGTCAGGTCGATGGACAGCTGCAGCGGCGCACCGTCATTTGCCGGATCGCGCAGCCAGGCGTCGAAGGCCTTTTCCACGCCCGCGATGCCGATCACCTCGGCGCTGTTCACCCCTTCGTTGCCGAAGCCGGAACCGCCCAGGATATGCGCCGCGATGTCGCCATTGGGATAGACGCGCATCTCTCGGGGGCCGAACAGCAGGCCCGGTTCGCCGATGTCGTGGACCGCCTGCATCTGCTCGGGGCTGATCTTGCGCTTGATCCACATGAACTTGCGGCTGCCGGTGAAATCGCGGATCAGCCGCTCCTCGGACAGGTCGGGGAAGATCCGCGCCAGCCCCCGCGCGGCACCGATCGGGTCCACCATCTGATGGGGATGGGCATAGATCGAATGCGTCAGCAGGTTCGTCGCCAGCACCCGCCCGCGCCGGTCGGTGATGTCGGCGCGCTGCGACATGATCTGCGCCGACAGCACCGCCGCGCGCGGTTCGGAGGGACTGCTATGCGCCAGCGTGCCCATGCGCGTGGCCACGGTGCCATAGGCGATCAGGAAGCAGGCCGACAGCAGCAGAAGCCGCCCCTCGGCCCGGCGGCGGGCCTTGTCCTGGATCTGCTCGTGGCGGACGCGCCGATTCTCGGCCTCGATATCGTCGGGATTCTCGCCGCGTTCGCGGGCGCGAAGGATGCGGGCCAGGGGGCGCAGGGGGGTGCGGATCATGGCTGTTCCTCGATCTGGGCGACACCTTCGGGATCGACGGCGGGTTCGGGGGGCTTCGGGTAATCTACATGGCCCGGCCCCACGAACTGTTCGGATTCGAGGGGCACGAGCTGCAGGCGGTTGAAATTCAGATCGACAAGCCCGCTCAGCCGGTCGGGACGGTTCAGATAGGCCCATTCCGCGCGCAGCACGCCCAGTTCCTCGCGCAGGCCCGCGATCTCGCGCTGGACCTGCCCCATCTGACCGATGGCGGCCTGGGTGGCGTAATTCTCGCGATAGGCCCAGAAGGCCAGGCCCATCAGGACCAGCACCCCGGCAAGATAGGCGAGGGACCGCATCAGGCGCCCTCCCGTCCGGGCAGCCTCGGCATGGCAAGCGACCGGGCATCGACGCTGCCTGCCGGCGCCTCGGTGCGGATGGCCACCCGCAGCAGGGCCGAACGGGCGCGCGGGTTCACCTTCAGTTCGTCCGGGTCCGGCCCGATCGCGCGGCGCGTGGGCAGGGTAAAGGCGGGCTGGCGTTCCTCCTGCACGGGGGCATAGCGGTTGCCGCCCCCGCCGCTGTCGGCGCGGGCCTGCATGAAGCGCTTGACGATCCGGTCCTCCAGCGAATGGAAGCTGACCACGGCCAGCTTGCCGCCGGGCTTCAGCGCGCGTTCCGCGGCGGACAGTCCCGCGACCAGCTGGCCGAATTCGTCGTTCACCCAGATGCGGATCGCCTGGAAGCTGCGCGTGGCAGGATGGCTCTGACCCGGTTTCGGACGCGGCAGGCACGAGGCCACGACCTCGGCCAGCTGCGAGGTGCGCGTCAGCGGGCGCGCCATGACGATCGCCCGCGCGATCCTGCGCGAGGCCCGTTCCTCGCCATAGTGATAAAGGACATCCGCGATCATGGATTCCTCGGCCGTGTTCAGCAGGTCTGCGGCGGACGGTCCGTCGTCCCCCATGCGCATGTCCAGGGGACCGTCACGCAGGAACGAGAACCCGCGATCGGCCTGGTCCAGCTGCATCGAGCTGACGCCAAGATCCAGGACCACACCGTCCAGCGGCTCGCCCGCCAGGCTGTCCATGTCGGAAAACGTGCCCTCGACCAGGCGCAGGCGGTCGCCATGTTCGCCCCGCCACGCATCGGCCATGCGAAACACCGAAGGGTCGCGATCGACGCCGATCACGACATCGGCGCCCGCGGCCAGTAGCCCGCGGGCATAACCGCCCGCCCCGAAGGTGCCGTCCAGCCAGACGCCCGCGACCGCATCGACCGCGCGCAGAAGGGGATTGAGAAGTACGGGAATATGCGGATCTGCCAATGGTCAGCCCTCTTTATTGCGGCTGAGGAAGACGCGCGGGTCGAATTCCGGTCCGTGACTTTCGGCGAACTGCTCCAGCGCCTCGACATCCTTGGGACGGGATTCGGGCAGATAGACCTGGATGTAGTCGCCACGTGATTCGAAGACCGTTTCAGCCCCGTCGCCGAAGCCCAGCTTTTCGCGCAGCTTCAGCGGCAGGACCATGCGGCCTTCCTTGTCGATGTCCAGATCGGTGGATTGCCCGTTCATCAGCAGCTCCAGCCAGCGTCGTTCCTGGCTGCCGCGCGGCAGGGCATCGATCTGTTCGTCGATCTCTTCGATGGCGTCGATGGTATAGAGTTCCAGCCAGTTCCACCAATCGGGACCGTAGACGGCCACCAGCTGGGTGCGCCCGGCATTGGATGCGGCAAAGGACGGATCGCCCGCATCGAAGACACGACGCAGCCGGGCCGGGATCGACATGCGACCCTTGCCATCGACCTTGACGGTTTCGGTGCCTCTGAACTTCCGCGCCACCTTGCGTCCGCCCTCACTGTCCTGCCCATGGGCCCTGCCCTGAAACGAGAAAGGGCGGATCGAGCCGCTGCCACTGCCCGATCCGCCGCCCTCGTTCCCGTCACCCGGGCCCCTTTTCGGGGTTGGCCGCCGTCCCTGTCACGCGCCACCTGGGGGAGGTGCTGCTCGCACGTGCGGGCCGGTCGATGTTGGAAAACGGATGCCTGTATGAAGCCTGCTTCGATCTTCGTCGGGGTCTTGGTCGCCCCTTAGTCACTGCCCGTTTTCGTGAGTTCGTTGTGCCATGGGATTTTACGGGAAGCAACGGAATTTTTCCCTACTCGGCGGGGTTTCGCAGCCAACCTTACAGTGGAAAGTTTTTCTGCAGACGCGTGAAGACCGCCGGGCGTCACAACTTATGGTGGCGAAGCGCAGGGTGGTCACGAAATATGGGAAGGAACGCCGTCCAGCCACGCGCCTGCGACTGGCGCATCCCTGCAACAGGGCTGCCAATGCAATATGCAGCGCATTTGAGCGTCCGAATGCAGCAGCCGATGCCGATCACGCAGAATCACGAAGACGAGAGGGGCCGCCCGGCCTCTCCCGTCTTTTCCCGAGGGTTCCGTGAATTCCCGCCGGCCGCCCAGACGTGCTGCCCGGGCAGGCGATCGGATCAGAGGGTCAGATCACGCCCTGCGCGATCAGGCGCGCGGCCAGGTCGGCATAGGCGGATGCTGCCGGGCTGTCGGTCGTGGCGACGGGCTTGCCCGAATCCCCTGCCAGCCGGGTCTCGATCTCCAGCGGCAGCTGACCCAGAAGCGGCAGCTTCAGCATCTCGGCCTCCTGCACGACGCCGCCATGCCCGAACAGATGCGCCTCGTGGCCGCAATTGGGGCAGACATAGCTCGTCATGTTCTCGATCATGCCCAGGACGGGGGTCTTGAGCTTGTTGAACATGTCGATCGCGCGGCGCGCATCCAGAAGCGCAACGTCCTGCGGGGTCGACACGATGACCGCCCCCGTGACCGGCGCCTTCTGGCAGAGGCTCAGCTGCACGTCGCCCGTGCCGGGCGGCAGGTCGATCAGCAGGACGTCCAGCTCTCCCCAGTTCACCTGCTGCAGCATCTGTTGCATCGCGCCCATCAGCATGGGACCGCGCCAGACGACGGCCTCGCCCTCGCGCAGCATCAGCCCAAGCGACATGACCGTGACGCCATGCGCATACATCGGCTCGATCCGCTTGCCGTCGGGGCTGTGGGGCTTGCCCGACACGCCCATCATGCGCGGCTGCGAGGGGCCATATATGTCGGCATCCAGCAGGCCGACCTTCTTGCCGGCCCTGGCAAGCGCGACTGCAAGGTTCGCGGTGACGGTCGATTTGCCGACGCCGCCCTTGCCCGAACCGATGGCCACGATGTGGCGCACACCGGGAATCGGCTGCGGACCCTGCTGGGGCGTGGCGTGGCCGCCGACCTTCAGTTGCGGCGGCGCCTTGGCCGGGGCGGTGGTGACGATGCTGACGCTGTCCACGCCGTCCAGCGCCTCGATCCGGCGCTTGGCCTCGGCCTCGACGCCCGACATCGCCTTGGCGGCATCCGCATCGGCCACCTCGATGACGAATCGCACCGCGCGATCCTCGACGACAAGGGCACGGATCAGGTCCGCCTCTTGCAGTTTTCCACCCTGCGGAAGCGGAATATCCGCGATCGTGGCCAATATCGTTTCGCGCGTGACGGACATGAGCGGCAGCCTTTCGTAAGAACGCGCGCAGCATGACGCATCGCGCGGGGCATCTCAATGGGCTGCGTCAGGCTGTCCGAAGACCCTCCGCAACCGCCTTGGAACATTGGGTTTTCGGGGCGATTCCGTTACCGTTAACGAATGTGTCGTATCAATTTTGTGACAGCATTTCATCACACAAGCTAACGATAGGTCAGCTTCAGTCATGCATTTGCTGCATGGCAGCATTCCCAAAGCGTGCGTTGTGAATCGATGCGGTTAGCGCCATCTTCATCTCAACGCAGCGCCGGACCAATCCGGGGACGGTGCGAAGGATGAACCGAAAGGAAACGAACATGGCTGCTATCGCTCAAACGCAAAACGCCGTCGCCGCAACCGGCCTGACCGGCCGCCTGCAGAACGCGATCCTGCGCATGCAGGAAAACCGCGCCCGCCGTGCCGTTTACAAGCAGACGGTCCGCGAACTGAACGCGCTGACCAACCGCGACCTTGCCGATCTGGGCATCAACCGCTCGATGATCACCCGTCTGGCCCACGAAGCCGCCTGGGGCAAGAAATAAGAATTCCTCTACCGACCCTCTCCTCCTCCCTGGGTCGGGATCGGCGGCATCTCCACTCCTCCTCCCTCGGAGATGCCGCCTATAAGACGCGACGGAACCCCCCTCCTCCCTTAGGGGTTTCGCGCCAGCAGCGGCGGTCCCACTCCTCCTCCCTCGGGACCGCCGCGACCTCATAGCCGCCCCATTCGCGGCAACCTTATGCGCCGGGTCCTCTCCTCCTCCCTCCCGGACCCGCGCTACGCGGTGAAGCCCTCTCCTCCTCCCTGGGCCGAACCGCACCCCATACGCGGCCCCTCCTCCTCCCTGGGCCAGCGTTCAGCGGCGGCACCCTCTCCTCCTCCCTGGGTGTCGCCGCGCCTAGATAGCCGCCCCATTCGCGGCAACCGAATTGCGCTGGGTCCTCTCCTCCTCCCTCCCGGACCTTGCGCAAGCGGTGTGGCCCTCCTCCTCCCTGGCCAGCACCGCAACACTACGCGGCCCCTCCTCCTCCCTGGGCCAGCGTTCGGCGGCGACACCCCTCCTCCTCCCTGGGTGTCGCCGCTTTCTCATTTCCGGAACCGAAAACCCGCATCCACATTGATCCCGACATGTCACGGACAGGGGATGCGTCATGCTGCGCAAGGGCACGAAGGTCGAATGGGACTGGGGCAACGGCAAGGGGGCCGGCAAGATCACGGAAATCTTTCACGACAAGGTCGAACGGACGATCAAGGGATCGAAGGTCACGCGCGATGCGTCCAGGGACGATCCCGCCTACATGATCGAACAGGATGACGGCGACCGCGTGCTGAAAAGCCGGTCCGAGGTCAAACGCGCCGAGTAAGCCTTCCCCAGGGCCCGCAATGGCGCTATGGGCTGGGCATGCTCAGTTACCAGCACGCCTATCACGCCGGAAACCTTGCCGATCTGCACAAGCACGCGCTGCTTGCATCGGCGATGGAATACCTCACGCGCAAGGACAAGCCGCTGTCCTACCTGGAAACCCATGCCGGGCGCGGGCTCTATCGCCTTGACGGGGCCGAGGCCCGCAAGACGGGCGAGGCCGCCGCCGGGATCGAGCGCGCCTTGGCCGAGGGCTGGCTGCCCGCCGATCATCCGCTGATGCGGGCGCTGCACGCGATCCGCGCCACGCGCGGGCCGGACAGCTATCCGGGATCGCCGTTGATCGCGGCGCATTTCCTGCGTCCCGACGATCGCGCGTACCTGGCGGAACTGCATCCGGCCGAACATGATGCCCTGTGGCAAATCAGCGGATTCGCGACCCTGCACCAGCGCGACGGATTCGAGATGGCGCAGGCGGTCTGCCCGCCCAATCCCCGCCGGGGCATGCTGCTGATCGATCCCAGCTTCGAGGTGAAGACGGATTACGCCGACATCCCCCGCCACATCGCCAAGATCGTGCGAAAGTGGAACGTGGGCGTCATCGCGCTTTGGTATCCGATCCTGACCGACGAACGGCATCTGCCGATGACGCGCGCCCTGATGGCCGATCATCCGGATGCGCTGTCGTCCGAGGTGCGATTCCCCCCCGCCCGGCCCGGCCACGCCATGGTCGGTTCCGGGATGTGGATCCTGAACGCGCCCTGGGGTCTTGCCGACGAGGCGCGCAGCCTGGAAACCATCTTTGCCGAACGCGCCTGACGGGGATTCCCCACCGGGCGGCGCTTGTGGCATGATGACCGCGACATAAGGGAAGCCACCATGCCGCAACGCCTTTCGATCGGCGCGACCGTGTTCATCGTCCTCTTCTGCGCGCTGGCGCTGTATTTCGCATATGCCGCCGTTCAGGGGCCGTCGGGCATCCTTCGCCGCATCCAGATCGAGGCCGAGACGGCCGAGCTGGTCGAACAGCGCAATGCCCTGCGCGACGAGGTGGCCCAGATGCAGAACCTGACGCACCGCCTGTCGGACGAATACCTGGACCTCGACCTGCTGGACGAACGCGCCCGCGACGTGCTGGGCCTGATCCGCGCCGACGAGATCATGATCCGCTGAATCCCCTGCGATGCGCCGGAATCTGCCCTGCTCCTCAAGGCAGATTGCAGCACACTACGCTTTGGGATAGGGATGGTTTAACGCTGAACTATTCCGACCGCAGAGCCAGGAGGATACCGGCATGGCCAGGAAACCAAGCTCCGAAGGCGAGACGCCTGCAAACGTCTCCAAGGACGAGCTGCTCCAGTATTATCGTGACATGCTGCTGATCCGGCGCTTCGAAGAGAAGGCCGGCCAGCTTTACGGCATGGGTCTGATCGGTGGTTTCTGCCACCTCTATATCGGCCAGGAAGCCGTCGTCGTGGGCCTCGAGGCCTGCGCCAAGGAAGGTGACAAGCGCATCACCTCCTATCGCGACCACGGCCACATGCTGGCCTGCGGCATGGAGGCGAACGGCGTCATGGCCGAGCTGACCGGCCGCGAGGGCGGGTATTCCAAGGGCAAGGGCGGCAGCATGCACATGTTCAGCCGCGAGAAGCATTTCTACGGCGGTCACGGAATCGTCGCGGCGCAGGTGCCGCTTGGCGCGGGCCTTGCCTTCGCCGACAAGTACCTGGGCAACGACAACGTCACCTTCACCTATTTCGGTGACGGCGCGGCGAACCAGGGCCAGGTCTACGAGACCTACAACATGGCGGCCCAGTGGGATCTGCCGGTGGTCTTTGTGATCGAGAACAACCAGTACGCGATGGGCACCTCGGTCAAGCGCTCGACCCGTTCGACCAGCCTCTTCGGTCGCGGCGAGGCCTTCGGCATCTCGGGCGAGCAGGTCGACGGCATGGACGTGCTGGCGGTCAAGGCCGCGGGCGAGAAGGCGGTCGAGCATTGCCGCGCCGGCAAGGGCCCCTACATCCTCGAGGTGATGACCTATCGCTATCGCGGGCACTCGATGTCGGACCCGGCCAAGTACCGGACCCGCGAAGAGGTCCAGAAGATGCGCGACGAGCGCGACCCGATCGAGAACATCCGCGAGATCCTGCTGCAGGGCAAGCACGCGTCGGAAGACGAGCTGAAGGCCCTCGACAAGGAGATCAAGGACATCGTCAACGAATCGGCCGAATTCGCCAAGGAGAGCCCCGAGCCCGCCCTGGAGGAACTCTGGACCGACATCTATGCCGACGAACTGCCGCAGGGCAGCGCGACCGAGAACGCCTGAGGGGGATCATTCATGGCAACCGAAATCCTGATGCCCGCCCTGTCTCCGACGATGGAGGAAGGCACGCTGGCCAAATGGCTGAAGAAAGAGGGCGACGAGGTCAAATCCGGTGACATCATCGCCGAGATCGAGACCGACAAGGCCACGATGGAATTCGAGGCCGTCGACGAGGGCATCCTCGGCAAGATCCTCGTGCAGGAAGGCACGCAGGGCGTCGCGGTGAACACCGCCATCGCCGTGCTGATCGAGGAAGGCGAATCCGCCGACGACATCGAGGCCCCCGCCGAACCCGAGGCCAAGACCGAAGCCCCCGCCGAGAAGTCCGAGGCCAAGCCCGCCGCATCCGCGGTCGAGGCCGTCGAGACGCCCGAGCCCGATCGCAGCCCCGACTGGCCCGAAGGCACGCCCATGAAGACCATGACCGTGCGGGAAGCCCTGCGCGAAGCCATGGCCGAGGAGATGCGCCGCGACGAGAACGTCCTGCTGATGGGCGAGGAAGTCGGCGAATACCAGGGCGCCTACAAGATCAGCCAGGGCCTGATGGACGAGTTCACCGAACGCCGCGTCGTGGACACGCCGATCTCGGAGATCGGCTTTACCGGCATCGCGACCGGCGCGGCCTTTGCGGGCCTGCGTCCCATCGTCGAGTTCATGACCTTCAACTTCTCGATGCAGGCGATCGACCACATCATCAACTCGGCGGCCAAGACGCTCTACATGTCCGGCGGCCAGATGGGTTGCCCGATCGTGTTCCGCGGTCCGAACGGCGCCGCCGCCCGCGTGGGTGCGCAGCACAGCCAGGACTATGCGGCCTGGTATTCGGCCATTCCGGGCCTCAAGGTCGTCATGCCCTACAGCGCGGCCGATGCGAAGGGCCTGCTGAAGCAGGCGATCCGCGATGCGAACCCGGTCATCTTCCTCGAGAACGAGATCCTCTACGGTCGCAGCTTCGAGGTGCCGGATCTCGAGGACTTCACCATCCCCTTCGGCAAGGCCCGCATCGCCCGCAAGGGTGCGGACGTGACCATCGTCAGCTTCGGCATCGGCGTGGCGCATTCGCTTGACGCGGCCGAGAAGCTGGCCGAGCAGGGCATCGACGCCGAGGTCATCGACCTTCGCACGCTGCGCCCGCTGGATTACGCCAGCATCATCGAATCGGTGAAGAAGACGAACCGCCTGATCACCGTCGAGGAAGGCTTCCCCGTCGGATCGATCGGGAACCACATCTCGGCCTATGTGATGGAGAACGCCTTCGACTGGCTGGACGCCCCGGTGATCAACTGCACCGGCAAGGACGTCCCCATGCCCTATGCCGCGAACCTGGAACGCCACGCGCTGATCACCGTCGACGAGGTGGTCGAGGCCGTGCGGAAAGTCACCTACAAGTAAGGGAGGCAGTGCGATGCCAACGGAAATCCTGATGCCCGCGCTGTCCCCCACGATGGAGGAAGGCACGCTGGCCAAATGGCTGGTGAAAGAGGGCGACGAGGTCAAATCGGGCGACATCATCGCCGAGATCGAGACCGACAAGGCCACGATGGAGTTCGAGGCCGTCGACGAGGGCAAGATCGGCAAGATCCTGATCGCGGAAGGAACCTCGGGCGTGGCGGTCAACACCGCCATCGCCGTCCTGCTGGAGGACGGAGAGAGCGCGGACGACATCGAGGCCGCGCCCAAGTCCGACGCCAAGCCTGCCGAGGGCAAGACCGACGACGCCCCCGCCGAGGCCCCGCGCGAAGTGCAGGGCCAGGCCGATGCCGACATCTCGCCCACCAAGTCGGCAGGCGGTGCGCCCGCGCCGAAATCCGGCGACGGTCAGCGCATCTTCGCATCGCCCCTGGCGCGCCGCATCGCGGCCGACAAGGGTCTGGACCTGTCGCAGGTCCAGGGCTCGGGTCCGCGCGGTCGGATCGTGAAGGCCGATGTCGAGGCGGCTCAGCCCGGTGCCAAGTCGGCCGCCGACGCAGCACCCGTCCCGGCACCCGCCGAAGCGCCGAAATCGGCAGCGGCCCAGCCGCCCAAGGCCCCTTCGGCCGATGCGATCATCAAGATGTATGCCGATCGCGAAACGACCGAGGTCCAGCTGGACGGCATGCGTCGCACCATCGCGCAGCGCCTGGGCGAGGCCAAGCAGACCATCCCGCATTTCTACCTGCGCCGCTCGGCCAAGCTGGATGCGCTGATGGAGTTCCGCGCCACGCTGAACAAGCAGCTGGAAGGTCGCGGCGTGAAGCTGTCGGTCAACGACTTCATCATCAAGGCCTGCGCGCTGGCCCTGCAGGAGGTGCCGGACGCCAATGCCGTCTGGGCGGGCGACCGCATCCTCAAGCTGAAGCCGTCCGACGTGGCGGTCGCCGTCGCAATCGAGGGCGGGCTGTTCACGCCTGTCCTGAAGGACGCCGACATGAAGACGCTGTCCAAGCTGTCGGCCGAGATGAAGGACCTGGCAGGTCGCGCCAAATCGAAGAAGCTTGCGCCCCACGAATACCAGGGCGGGAGCTTCGCGATCAGCAATCTGGGCATGTTCGGGATCGAGAATTTCGACGCCGTCATCAACCCGCCGCATGGTGCGATCCTTGCAGTCGGCGCGGGCATCAAGACCCCCGTGGTCGAGGGCGATCAGGTCGTCATCCGCAACGTGATGTCGATGACCCTGTCGGTCGATCACCGCGTGATCGACGGCGCCCTGGGTGCCCAGCTGATGGAGCGGATCGTCTCTCATCTGGAAAACCCGGTCGGCATGCTCGCCTGATCCGGACCGGACGGAAGAAAACGAAAAGGGGGCCGTCATGGCCCCCTTTTCTGTTCGTGTCAGGCGACGGCCTTCTCGATGGCGCCCACGAAATCGTCCAGATCGTCGGGATTGCGGCTGGTGATGATGTTGCCGTCGACCACCACGCTTTCATCCAGCACCTCGGCCCCGGCATTGGCAATGTCGGTGCGGATCGAGGGGAAGCTCGTGAGCTTGCGGCCCTTCGCAAGTCCGGCCTCGATCAGCAGCCAAGGCGCGTGGCAGATCGCAGCGACCGGCTTGCCCGCATTGCCGAACTTGCGGATCAGCGCGACGGCGTCATCGTTCAGGCGCAGAACGTCGGGATTGATCTGCCCGCCCGGCAAGACGAGCGCGTCGTAATCGCCCTCGGATGCGTCGGCGATGGTCAGGTCGGCCGCGACCGACTTGCCCCAATCGGTCTTGTCCCAGCCGCGGATGTCGCCCTTTTCGGGTGCGGCCAGGTGGACGTCATGCCCCGAGGCCTTCAGCTTCTCCAGCGGGACGAAAAGTTCGGACTGCTCGAATCCGTCGGATGCGATGATGAGGATCTTGGCCATGAAATGCCTCCATTGGGTGGGTCCTTCTGCCCCATCCAATGTCCGGCAGGTCTGCCGGGTTCCTGCGTCAGAAGGTGACGGTCACGCCCGGAAGCCGCAATTCGCCGATCAGGTCGCGCAGTTCCTGCCTTGCGGCGATATGGGACATGCTGAGGCTTTCGACGCCCACATCCTTCATGTCCAGCAATGTCAGGCCGCGCGGGAACAGCTCGCGGAAGATCACCCGTTCCGAGAAGCCCGGCGCCACGCGGAACCCGATGCGGCGCGACAGCTTCTCCAGCGCCCCGCCCACGCGGCGCTTGTTGTGCATCTGCTGGGTGCCCAGCCGGTTGCGCAGCACCAGCCAGTCGATCGGCCCCGCCCCCGCCTGTGACCGCATCTGCCGCGCGTTCCACACCATCTCGGCATAGATCGACGGCCCGAGGATCTCCTGTTCGGGGGACAGCCGTGCCAGCAGGTCGAAATCGACGAAGCTGTCGTTCAGCGGCGTCACCAGCGTATCGGCCAACGTATGGGCCATCTGGCTCAGCTTGGTATGCGATCCGGGACAATCCAGCAGGATGAAGTCGCAGTCGCGCTCCAGCATCTCCAGCGCGGGGGTCAGCGGATCGGTCCCTTCACCCAGCTGGCCCACGAAGGGGGTGGGCAGGTCCAGCCCCTCCTTCGTGCAGAAGGCGGTGCGGTTCTCGATATATCGCCCGAAACTGCGCTGGCGCACGTCCAGGTCCAGCCCGCCGACCCTGTGCCCCAGCCGCGCCAGCGCGGTCGCCACATGCATCGTGGTCGTCGATTTCCCCGAGCCGCCCTTCTCGTTTCCGACGACGATGATATGCGCCACTTGCCGCCCCGTTTTCCTGTCCCTGCCGCGAACGTAACGAGCGTGTGATCCGAAGGAAAGCCGTTGCATGGCGTTCACCCACAAGATGTGGCGTCCCTGCACGAAGCGGCGGCGTCAGTCCGGTTCCCTCAGCGCGCGGAGTGCGGCCTGCACCTTGGGCGTGCGGTGCAGGTCCACATGGGTCACCAGCCACAGATCCGCGTCCCATTCGGGCAGCTGCATCACCGCTTCCAGCCCCGCCCCCCGCCCCGGCGGCAGGATGCCCACCGCCAGCCCGGCGCGGATGACGCTTTCGCGGGCGTCATCCTCGGGGGCGGTCAGCAGGATGTTCTCGGGGCGCAGGCGTTCCAGCAGCCAGCGCGTGCTGGGTGCCAGCGCGCCGGTGATCGCAGGCAGCGCGAAGCGGTGGCGGTCCAGATCGTCGATCGGGCCGTGGATGCGCATGTAATCCGCCGTGGCGAACAGGGCATGCCCACCCGATCCCATGGCCCGCACGACGTAATCCGGCTCGGTCGGCCTGGCGCCCGCGCGGATCGCGACATGCGCCTCTCCGGCGTCCAGCCGCAGCAGCCGCAGGTCGGGGGCATAGTTCACGCGCAGTCCCGGATGCCGCCGCATCAGCCCGATCAGGCGGGGCATGACCAGATCGGCCAGCCCCGGAAGCGAGGTGACGGTCAGCTGCCCCTCGACCCGGTCGCCCGCGCCTTCGATCTGGGCCGCCATCTGGGCAAAGCGTTCCTCGGCGGCGGCACCCGCGGCCAGCATCGCGCGGCCCGTCTCGGTCAGGGCATAACCGCGCGCATGGCGCTGGAACAGGCGGGTGCGCAGCGCAGCCTCGAGCGCGTCGATGCGGCGGATGACCGTCGCATGATGGACGCCAAGCGCCCCCGCGGCCCCGCTGACGGTGCCATGACGCGCCACGGCCAGCGCCACGCGGATATCGTCCCAGGTTTCGACAGGCATGTGCATCTCCGCACAGATACTGCGCGATTATCGGCGTTTTGTTCGCTGGTGCATAGGACTAAGTGAATCCCAACCCAATATGAAACGAGGTCATCCGATGAACATCCTGCATATCGACAGCGCGATCACCGGCGATGCGTCGGTCACCCGCCAGCTGACCGCCGAGATCACGGCACGCCTGACCGCCGCGAACCCCTCGGCCAAGGTCACCTATCGCGACCTGAACAAGGGCGTGACGCCCATCGACACCGAATGGTTCGCCGCCATCCGCGTCGGCACCGAGAACCCGACCCCGGAGCAAGAACGTCACATCCGCGTCTCGGACCAGTTGCTGGCCGAGGTGCAAGACGCCGATACGCTGGTGATCGGGCTGCCGGTCTACAACTTCACGCTGCCTGCACAGCTGAAGAACTGGCTGGACCAGATCGCCCGCGCGGGCGTCAGCTTCCGCTATACCGCCGAAGGCCCCGAGGGTCTGCTGACAGGCAAGCGCGCGATCATCGCCTATGCCGCGGCGGGCACCCCCTTCGGGTCGGATCTGGATCACGCCTCGGGCTATGTCCGCCACATGCTGGGCTTCCTCGGCATCACCGACGTCACCTTCGTGCCGGCCGACGGCCTTGCGATGGACCGCGACGCGGGACTGGCGCGCGCACAGGCCGCGCTGGAAAACATCGCCGCCTGAACCGGGCCTGCGCTTCCGACACGACCACCGGACCGCTTCGCGCGATCCGGTGGTTTCTTCGTCAGCGTGGCATCTGTCATCCGCATCTTCGGCCACCTGTCGGCCCATCGGCTGCGGCATGATCGCGATCCCCTGCCGCCCACGGCGGGGCGCCGCCCGCGCCGCCGACCACGGTGATTGACTCGGCCACGGGAATCCCCTAATCAAACCGGGATTCCCGGAAGGCCACCCTTCCGGTCCCCGCATGGCGCGGGGATCGCCCCCCGTCAGCGCGTCGCGCCCACGGGGGCATAACCGTATTGGAGCCATCAGGAGGCCCGGCCATGTTCGAGAACCTTTCCGACCGTCTTGGCGGCGTCTTCGACCGGCTGACCAAGCAAGGCGCCCTGTCCGAGGACGACGTCACCGCCGCCATGCGCGAAGTCCGCATCGCCCTGCTCGAGGCCGACGTCTCGTTGCCGGTGGCGCGCAGCTTCGTCAAGGCCGTCACCCAGAAGGCCACCGGCGCGGCGGTCACGAAATCGATCACCCCGGGCCAGCAGGTCGTCAAGATCGTCCATGACGAACTGATCAAGGTCCTTCAGGGCGAGGACGCCCCCGAGGCGCTGCGCATCGACAATCCGCCCGCCGCCATCCTGATGGTCGGCCTGCAGGGTTCGGGCAAGACCACGACCACCGCCAAGCTGGCCCTGCGCCTGAAGGACCGCGAGAAGAAGCGCGTCCTGATGGCATCGCTCGACACGAATCGTCCGGCGGCGATGGAGCAGCTGGCCATCCTGGGCCAGCAGATCGGCGTCGATTGCCTGCCCATCGTGCCGGGCCAGACCGCGCCCCAGATCGCCAAGCGCGCCAAGCAGCAGGCATCGCTCGGGGGTTACGACGTCGTGCTGTTGGATACCGCCGGCCGCCTGCATATCGACGAGACGCTGATGTCCGAGGTCCAGCAGGTCCGCGACATCGCCGACCCGCGCGAGACGATCCTGGTCGTCGACGGCCTGACGGGTCAGGACGCGGTGAACGTCGCGACCGAATTCGACGGCAAGGTCGGGATCTCGGGCGTGGTGCTGACGCGGATGGATGGCGACGGGCGCGGCGGTGCCGCCCTGTCGATGCGCCAGGTCACCGGCAAGCCGATCCGCTTTGTCGGCCTGGGCGAGAAGATGGACGCGCTGGAAGCCTTCGACGCGCAGCGTGTCGCGGGCCGGATCCTTGGCATGGGCGATATCGTCGCCCTGGTCGAGAAGGCGCAGGAAGTCCTCGAGGTCGAGCAGGCCGAGCGCATGATGAAGCGCTTCCAGAAGGGTCTGTTCAACATGAACGACCTCAAGGGCCAGCTGGAACAGATGCAGAAGATGGGCGGCATGCAGTCGATCATGGGCATGATGCCCGGCATGCAGAAGATGGCCAAGCAGGCCGAGGCCGCAGGTTACGATGATACCGTCGTGCGCCGGCAGATCGCGCTCATCAACTCGATGACCAAGAAGGAACGCGCCAATCCCGACATGCTGCAGGCCAGCCGCAAGAAGCGGATCGCCGCGGGCGCGGGCCTCGAGGTGTCGGAACTGAACCGTCTGCTGAAGATGCAGAAGCAGATGGGCGACACGATGAAGAAGCTTGGCAAGATGGGCAAGGGCGGCATGCTGAAGCAGGCCATGCGCGCGATGACAGGCAAGGGCGGCGGTCTGCCCGACATGGCCAACATGGACCCCGAAAAGATGGCCGAGGCCCAGAAGATGCTGCAGGACCCCAAGGGTCTGGGCGGTCAGCTGGGCAAGGCCGGTCTGCCCGGCGGCCTGGGCGGGATGTTCGGCAAGAAATGATCCAGTTGTCCCCCACCCCCCGGATCGAGACCGACCGGCTGGTGCTGCGTGCACCGGCGGCGGGCGACTGGCCGCATTGGCGGGACTTCATGTCCACCGACCGCGCCCGGTTCGTCCGCGACGGCGATTTCGACGAGGGCAAGGTCTGGCGCGCCTTCGGGCATGTCATCGGCCATTGGGTGATGCGCGGCTGGGGGATGTTCGCCATCACGGCGAAGGGTGACGACACGCCCATCGGCATGGCGGGCCCGTGGTTCCCCGCAGGCAAGCCCGAACGAGAGATCGGCTGGACGATCTGGTCCGCGGCCGCCGAGGGTCGCGGCTTTGCCCGCGAGGCGGCCGTTGCCGCGCGCGATCACGCCTTCGGCACGCTTGGCTGGGATACGGCCGTCAGCTATGTCGACACGCGCAACACGCGGTCCATCGCACTGGCCGAAAGGCTGGGCGCGACCCGCGACGATGCGGCCGCCGCGCCCGCTTCGGATCACCCCTGCCTTGTCTTCCGCCACCCGGCGGGTTCCGCGAAAGGTGCCGCATGACCGATCCCGCCCTCCGCGCAGCCGAGCTGCTGAAGGAACATCGCGCCAGCATCGACCGGCTGGACGCGATCCTCGTCTACACGCTTGCCGAAAGGTTCAAGCACACGCAATCGGTCGGCCGTCTCAAGGCCGAACACGATCTTCCGCCCTCCGATCCCGCCCGCGAGGCGACCCAGATCGAACGGCTGGAACGCCTCGCGCGCGAGGCCGATCTCGACCCGGAATTCGCGCGCAAATTCCTGAACTTCGTGATCGCCGAAGTCATCCGGCATCACGAAAGCTATCAGTCGTAAGGCGCCGCCGCGCCGCGACATCTGCCATTCAAAGGAGAAACTCAAATGGCCGTTAAAATCCGTCTCGCCCGTGGTGGTTCCAAGAAGCGCCCCCATTACGCAATCGTCGCAGCCGACACGCGCATGCCGCGCGACGGCCGCTTCCTGGAAAAGCTGGGCACCTACAACCCGCTGCTGCCGAAAGACAGCGAAGAGCGCGTGAAGATGGACATCGAGCGCGTCCAGCACTGGATCGCCCAGGGCGCCCAGCCGACCGACCGCATCTCGCGCTTCCTGGAAGCTGCCGGCGTGCGCGAGAAGGCCACGCGCCAGAACCTGAAGAAGGCCGTTCCGGGCGCGAAGGCGACCAAGCGCGCCGAAGAGCGTGCTGAAAAGGCGAACGCAGCTTCGGCCGACGCCGAGTGATGCAGGATGGCCCGGCGCACCCCGCCGGGCCATTTTCTTCCCGACAACCGCAAGGGCCATCAGCAATGACGGACAAGATCTGCGTCGGAGCCATTGCCGGAGCCTTCGGCGTCCAGGGCGAGGTTCGCCTGAAAAGCTTCTGCACCGAACCTGCGGATATCGCGGCCTATGGCCTGCTGACGACCGAGGACGGTCAGCGCAGCTTCCAGATCAGCCTGACACGCCCGGTGACCGGGGGCCTCGGGGCCCGCGTGACGGGTATTGCCACCCGCGAGGAGGCCGAGGCGCTGAAGGGCACGACCCTCTGGGCCCCGCGCGAGGCGCTGCCTTCGCTTCCCGATGACGAATTCTACCATGCCGACCTGATCGGGCTTCAGGTCTTCGATACCGGCGGCGTGGCGCTTGGCCGCGTCCGTGCGATCTACGATCACGGCGCGGGCGACATCCTCGAGGTGACGGGCCCCGCGGGTCAGATCCTGCTGCCCTTCACCCGGGCCGTCGTGCCGACCGTGGATCTGACCGCCGGCCGCATCATCGCGGACCCGCCGGGCGAGGATGCCGCGGAAGACGCCGAATGAGCCAGCCGCCCAAATCGCATGGCCGCCTGACGATCCGTCCCAGCCTGCGCCCCCGTGAACTGATGGCCGAGCCTCAGGTCCTGGGCGCATGGACCGCGCGGATCGTCACCCTGTTCCCCGAGGCGTTCCCGGGCATCCTGGGCCTGTCGCTGACCGGCAAGGCCCTGTCACAGGGCCTGTGGAACATGGAAACCGTGCCGCTGCGCGATTTCGGCGTGGGCCGGCACCGCAACGTGGACGACACGCCTGCGGGCGGTGGTGCGGGCATGGTGATCCGCGCCGACGTGATGGATGCGGCGCTGCGCCATGCGGCGGGCAACAGCCCCCTGCCCGTGATCTACATGTCGCCGCGCGGCAAGCCGCTGACCCAGGCGCGCGCGCGCGACCTGGCGCAGGGCCCCGGCGTCACGCTGATCTGCGGCCGCTTCGAGGGCGTGGACCAGCGGGTTCTGGACGCCCATGGGGTCGAGGAGATCAGCATCGGCGATTACGTCCTCACCGGAGGAGAGATCGCCGCTCAGGTCTTGATCGACACGACGGTCCGCCTTATACCGCGCGTGCTGGGGAATCAGGAATCGCTGGCCGAGGAATCCTTTTCCGTCGGCAATCGGGGACTTCTCGAGGCCCCCCAGTACACGAAACCCGCCCAATGGGACGGTCGCGAGATCCCCGACACGCTGCTGTCGGGAAATCACGCGGCCATTCATGCTTGGCGGGCAAGTGAGGCCGAAAGGCTGACCAAGGAACGCCGCCCCGACCTGTGGCGGGCATACCAGGACGGTATGGACCCGGCAAAGGACCGACAGCTCTCGGGCGCATCAGACCAATCGCGGAAACACCGCGAGCATGACAAGGAACCATAGCGATGAACCTGATCGCCCAACTCGAAGCCGAGCAGATTTCCGAGCTCGGCAAGTCGATCCCCGATTTCAAGGCCGGCGACACCGTGCGCGTCGGCTACAAGGTGACCGAAGGCACCCGTACGCGTGTGCAGGCCTATGAAGGCGTCTGCATCTCGCGCAAGGGCGGCAGCGGCATCAGCGCCAGCTTCACCGTGCGCAAGATCAGCTTCGGCGAAGGCGTGGAACGCGTGTTCCCGCTGTATTCGACCAACATCGATTCGATCGAAGTCGTCCGCCGCGGCAAGGTCCGTCGCGCGAAGCTGTACTATCTGCGCGATCGTCGCGGCAAGTCGGCCCGTATCGCTGAAAAGACCAACTACAAGCCCAAAGCCAACGCCTGAGAGGTCGCCCGATGAAAAAAGACATCCATCCCGATTACCACATGATCGACGTCAAGATGACGGACGGGACCGTCTATCAGACCCGTTCGACCTGGGGCGCCGAAGGCGAATCCATGACGCTGGACATCGATCCTACCACGCACCCGGCATGGAACGGCGGCAACTCGCGCCTCATGGATACCGGCGGCCGCGTGTCGAAGTTCAAGAACAAGTACGCCGGTCTGGGCTTCTGAACCTGCGCACCACGCGACACGGAAACGCCGCCCCTCGGGGCGGCGTCTTTCGTTGGGGGGGCACCTGTCAAGTCAGCAATCGCAGGACCGGACGGCGATGTTCGGCCCCCAGCCACCAGGCCAGCGCCAGGCTGACGGCCATCACGAATCCGGCCTTGGCATTCCCCTCCAGTCCGAAGCGGCTTGCGGTGATCATGATCAGGACATGAATGAAGTAGATGAAGGCCGCCATCGAGGCGAGCCTCTTGCCGTCCCATCCCCCGCGGATCTGTCCCGCCCCCAGGAACAGCAGCGGCGCGGCCAGGAACAGGCTGGCCATCGTGTCCACCCCGTAGCCGCCCCCCGCGACCCGGTACCACCACATGCTCTCGGCCACGACGCCCAGCAGCGACAGGGCGATCCAGGACACGCGGACATTGGGACGGGGCATCCCGGCCAGCAGCCAGCCCGAAGCGAAGAACGGGAAGATCACGAACAACCCGTTGCGATAGAAATCCAGCTCGATCGAGGCGCGCCCGGACAGCGTCAGGTATTCCAGCAAAAGCCCCGTCATCGCGCAGATCACCGCCGCGACGGCGATCACCGCGCGATTGCGCAGCACCAACACCAGCATCGCCCCGATGGCCAGCCCCGGCAGGAACCACAGGTGAAAATAGCCGAAGAAGAACAGCTGCGCCGCATGCCCGACCGAGGTGAAATCGGGCCCGTAGATCGGCAGATAGATCACCATCCACATCGCATAGAGCGACAGGATCCGCCCGATATAGGCCCCTGCCCTGCCCGACCGCATCGCCCCCAGAAAGAAGAACCCCGAAATCACCGCGAAGACCGGGACGGCCAGCCGGAACAGCCCGTTGATCAACGACTGATAGACCAGCGCCGGCGCGCCGTCCGGAAATCCGCTGTGCAGGGCGATCACGCTCAGCGCAAGAAGAAGGCGCAACGGGTCTATCGCGCTGTTTCTGTTGGTGGCTTCCGGCATCGAACCTCCGCATGCATTCCTGCCGGTTAAACAGCAGGGGGCGCGAAGGGTTCAAATCACCAGAACGCGTTCGGTATCTTTCCGCGCATCACGCGGCCACTGCCCCCGGTTCGGCCAATCCGACGATGTCGCGCATGATGGCGTTCAGCTGGAAATCCTTGGGGGTATAGACCCGCGCGACGCCCATTGTCCGTAACCGCGCGGCATCCTCGTCGGGGATGATGCCGCCCACGATCAGCGGCACATGCGACAGGCCGGCGGCCTCCATCCGCGCGACGACCTCCTCGATCAGCGGCAGGTGGCTGCCCGACAGGATCGACAGGCCGATGACATGGGCCTCCTCCTGCTGCGCGCGCGATACGATCTGTTCGGGCGTCAGGCGGATCCCCTCGTAGGTGATGTCCATTCCGCAATCGCGGGCGCGAAAGGCGATCTGCTCGGCACCGTTGGAATGCCCGTCCAGCCCCGGCTTGCCCATCAGGAACTTCAGCCGGCGCCCCAGCCGGGTGCTGACGGCATCGACCGCCTCGCGGATATCGTCCAACCCCTCGGTCCGGTTCGAGGGGCTGTCGGACACGCCGGTCGGTCCGCGATATTCGCCATGCACCGCCCGCATCACGCCCGCCCATTCGCCGGTGGTGACACCTGCCCGGGCCGCCTCGATGGATGCCGGCATGATGTTCGCGCCCTTCTGCGCGGCCACGCGCAGCGCGGCGAGGGCGGCCTCGATGGCCCCCTCGTCGCGTGCCTCGCGCCACGCCTGCAGCCGGTCGATCTGGTCCTGTTCCACTGCCGGATCGACGACCATGATGCCGCCATCCCCCGCCGTCAGCGGCGAAGGCTCGCCCTGCTCCCACCGGTTCACGCCAACGACGACCGTCTCGTTCGTCTCGATCCGCCCCAGACGCGCCGCGTTCGATTCGACCAACCGCGCCTTCATGTAATCGATGGCCGCGATCGCGCCGCCCATTCCGTCCAGCGCCGCCAATTCGTCCCGCGCACCCTGCTTCAGCTCCTCGACCCTGGCCGCGATGACGGGGTTGCCGTCGAACAGGTCGCCATATTCCAGCAGGTCGGTCTCGTAGGCCAGGATCTGCTGCATCCGCAGCGACCATTGCTGATCCCAGGGACGCGGCAGGCCCAGGGCCTCGTTCCAGGCGGGCAGCTGCACCGCCCGCGCCCGCGCGTTCTTCGACAGGGTGACGGCCAGCATCTCCAGCAGGATGCGATAGACGTTGTTCTCGGGCTGCTGTTCGGTCAGCCCTAGGCTGTTGACCTGCACGCCATAGCGGAAGCGGCGGAACTTCTCCTCCTCGATGCCGTATCGCTCGCGGCAGATCTCGTCCCACAGCTCGGTGAAGGCGCGCATCTTGCACAGCTCGGTCACGAAGCGGATGCCCGCGTTCACGAAGAAGCTGATGCGCCCGACCATTGCCGGGAACCCCTCTGGCGGGACCTTGCCCTTCAGGTCGTCCAGCACCGCGATGGCCGTCGCCAGGGCATAGGCCAGCTCCTGCTCGGGCGTCGCGCCGGCCTCTTGCAGGTGATAGGAACAGACATTCATCGGGTTCCATTTCGGCAGATGCGTGCGCGTATAGGCCGCGACATCCGTGATCATCGCCAGGCTGGGCGCGGGCGGGCAGATATAGGTTCCGCGCGACAGGTATTCCTTGATCAGATCGTTCTGGACCGTGCCCTGCAGGGCGGACACCTCCGCGCCCTGCTCCTCGGCCACGGCGATATACAGCGCGAGCAGCCAAGGCGCCGTCGCGTTGATCGTCATGGAGGTGTTCATCTGCTCCAGCGGGATCTGGTCGAACAGCGCGCGCATGTCGCCCAGATGGCAGATGGGCACGCCGACCTTGCCCACCTCGCCGCGCGCCAGGACGTGATCGCTGTCATAGCCGGTCTGGGTCGGCAGATCGAAGGCCACCGACAACCCCGTCTGCCCCCGGGCCAGGTTCGCACGATAAAGCGCATTCGACGCCGCCGCTGTCGAATGCCCGGCATAGGTCCGGAACAGCCAGGGCTTGTCCTTCTGGGTCATGTCATCACATCCGCAATAAAATTGCCTTTCACGGATCGTTACAGAAACAAAACTGCCGCGTCAATTCGCTGCGATGCGGAATACGCTGCGTCGCGGCGGACACAAAGTTGCGCATTAATATGAAAAACTATTGCTTTATTACTTTTACGACGGTAGCAAGATGACCATCAGCGGCGATTCCGCGCCGCAGCAAAGGGAAGGAGACGACACGATGGCCCTGGACGCCCCGAACCCGATCGCGCCCTATCAGGCGCCCGTGAAGGATCTCTACGACATCGGAGAGATGCCGCCCCTGGGCCATGTGCCCGCAAGGATGCATGCCTGGGCGATCCGCCGCGATCGTCAGGGCGAACCCGACAAGGCCATGCAGCTGGAGGTCGTGGAGACGCCAACCATCGACAGCAACGAGGTTCTGGTCATGGTGATGGCCGCCGGCGTCAACTACAACGGCATCTGGGCGGGACTGGGCGTTCCGATCAGCATGTTCGACGTCCACAAGCAGCCCTATCACATCGCGGGCTCGGATGCCTCGGGGATCGTCTGGGCGGTGGGCGACAAGGTCAAGCGCTGGAAGGTCGGCGATCAGGTCGTCATCCATTGCAATCAGGACGATGGCGACGACGAGCATTGCAACGGCGGCGACCCGATGTATTCGCCCTCGCAGCGCATCTGGGGATACGAGACGCCGGATGGCAGCTTCGCGCAATTCACCCGCGTCCAGGCCCAGCAGCTGATGCCCCGCCCCCGCCACCTGACATGGGAGGAATCGGCCTGCTACACGCTGACGTTGGCGACTGCCTACCGGATGCTGTTCGGCCATGAACCGCACGAGCTGAAGCCCGGCATGAACGTGCTGGTCTGGGGCGCGTCGGGGGGTCTGGGGTCCTATGCGATCCAGCTGATCAACGCGGCAGGCGGCAATGCCATCGGCGTCATCAGCGAAGAGGACAAGCGCGACTTCGTCATGGGCCTGGGCGCCAAGGGCGTCATCAACCGCAAGGAGTTCGACTGCTGGGGCCAGCTGCCCACCGTCAACACGCCGGAATACAAGGCATGGTTCGACGAGGTCCGCCGCTTCGGCAAGGCCATCTGGGACATCACCGGCAAGGGCAACAATGTCGATATCGTCTTCGAACATCCGGGCGAGGCGACATTCCCCGTCAGCACCTTCGTCTGCAAGAAGGGCGGCATGGTCGTGATCTGCGCGGGCACCACCGGCTTCAACTGCACCTTCGACGTGCGCTACATGTGGATGCACCAGAAGCGCCTGCAGGGCAGCCATTTCGCGCATCTGAAGCAGGCCAGCGCCGCGAACAAGCTGATGCTGGAGCGCCGGCTGGATCCCTGCATGTCCGAGGTCTTCCCCTGGGCGCAGATCCCGGCCGCGCATCTGCAGATGTATCGCAACCAGCACAAGCCGGGGAACATGGCCGTCCTGGTGCAATCCCCCACGACCGGGCTGCGCACCTTCGAGGACGCGCTGGCCGCCCGCGACTGAACACCGCCGGGGCCCCGCGATTGCGGGGCTTCGCTTTCCCGGTCCGCCGCGCTATTTCAGGGCGCATGACCCAGACATCCCCCGCCCTTACCCTTTCGCCCGACCAGGCCACCGCCTGGGACCGGCTGGCCGAGACCTTCCAGGAGGCGGGCATCGACCTGATCGCCGAGGAGGTCGCCCCCGCGACCGAAGGCAAGGGCCGCGTGATGGCCGTGATCGGCAAGGCGGGGTCGGGCAAGACACTGATCCTGTCGCAGATGACCAAGGCGCTGCTGGCGGCGGGCGTCGATCTGATCAGCCCCGACTGGGAGGGACGCCGCCGCAAGGACCGCCGGTCCGTCGCGATCCTGGCGCCCACGAACAAGGCGGCCTTCGTGCTGCGGATGCGCGGCGTTCCGGCCACGACGATCCACCGCATCCTCTATACCCCCGTCTACGACCCTGAATACGAAAAGATCGCCGAATGGCTGACCGGTCAGGGCGACCGCCCGAACATCGAGGCGCTGGAGGACGTGGCCCTGGATCGCGCGCTGGCCTTCTATCAGCAGCATGCATCCATTCCCGGCGCGCTGGCGGCGGCGGGCCTGCGCGGATCGGACTTTATCCGCGGCTGGAGCCGACGCGAGGAAGGGCTGGACGTGGGTCTCATCGACGAGGCGTCGATGCTGGACGAGAAGCAGTTCGACGACCTGCGAGAGATCTTCCCGACGCTGGTCCTGTTCGGCGACCCTGCGCAGCTGGCCCCCGTCGGGCAGTCGGGGGAAATGGTCTTCGACCGCCTGGCCCCGCAGCAGCGCCTGTATCTGGACCGCATCCACCGGCAATCGGATGACAGCCCGATCCTGGATCTGGCCCATGCGCTGGCCGATGACAGCCTGACCTTCGACGCGTTCGAGCGCATGATCCGCGACGCCGCCCGCCGCGACGACCGCGTGGTCTGGTCCGAACGCGTCGAAAGCGACCTCATGTCGCGCAGCCCCGTGCTGGTCTGGCGCAACGCGACGCGCATCCGCCTGATCCACGCCTTCCGCACCGCTTTCGGCGCACCGGGCGATGCCCTGCTGCCGGGCGAGCCGCTGGTCTGCGACGGGATCGAGCTGCCGCTGAAACATCGCAAGAAGCGCATCGACCTCGAGGCGCGGGGCCTGATCAAGGGGGCGCAGGTGGTCTATATGGGTCCGGGGCGCAAGCCGGGCTTTTCACGCCTGCATGTCATCGGGGCCGAGGATCCGCGCCTGTCCGCGGCATCCATCGTCAAGATCGAGCTGCTGGACGAAGAGGAACCCTTCATCCCCTTCGCCGCCCGCATGGGGGCGACCTTCCTGCACGGGGCCGCGATCACGATCCACAAGTCGCAGGGCTCGCAATGGCGCGACGTGCAGGTCTTCGCGCCCGACATCTCAGCCGCCGCATGGTCGAACCGGAACGAGGCGGGGATACAGCTGTGGAAGCGGCTGGCCTATGTCGCGATCACGCGGGCGCAGGAACGGCTGATCTGGGTGACGAAGCCGCGGCTTGCCCGGCCCTCGGCCCCCTTGGGCACGGACGATCTGCCCAGCCCCAACACCGCCCTGACGCTGGAGGGGCAGGAGTGATCAGCCCAAGGCCCGGATCCGCAGTCGCAACGCCTCGGCCAGGGCTTCGGGCGGCAGGCCGGTTTCGCTCGACAGCCGCATCAGCCCGAAATGCACGCGCGCCATTTCCTGGTAATACCGCGCGAAGGTATAGTTGATCCCGGCCCCCACGACCGCCCCGAGGACCGGCGCCGCCTGCGCCGCCATCTTCTGCCCGAGCGAGACAGACAAACGCGGTGCGACCTTGCTGATCAGCGATTGAACCGTCTGTCCGGTGACCGACATCCGCGCGGCCAGGAAGCCCAGATCGGTCGTGTCGTCATCCTCCATCGGACCGGCGGCGGCGAAGATGCGCAGGCATTCCTTGCGGACCTCCTCGTCGTCGGGGTCCAGACCGTGTTCCGCGGCAATGTCCAGCATCGCCCGCAGCAGAAGCGTGACGGTAAAGGGCAGCTCGACCAGCGCGCCCGCGAAGCCGCCGATGCCGCCCGCAGCCCCCGTCACGGTCGAGGCCACGCGGTTGAACATGTCGCCACGGTCCCGCGTGACGCGCCTGCTGCCCGATGCGGCCTTGAAGGCGCGCGACAGCGCCACCTGCGTCGCACCGTCCAGCCTGCTGCGAACGAAGCCCGGCAAGCGGTCCAGCAGCCCCTCGGCGCTGCTGCCCACCCGCGTCAGAAGGTCGATCCCGATGCCGCCCGCCTTCGCATGCCGCTGCGCAAGGCGGTCGATCTGGGCATGGACGGACGGGTCTGAGATCGGAGGCAGAACCATGGGGGTCTTGTCGGTCATCGCGGATCCTTCGGCATATCCGTTTGGCACGGGGGGCGGTCAGGCCGATGGCGCGGTATCGTCGCGCGTCACGGGGCCTGTCACATCAACCCATGCGCCGGGCCGCAGTTCCAGCCCCAGCACCCGGTCGGGATTCGTGGGGGGCGGCATCTCGACCTCGTCCAGCCGCGCGAAGCCGAAGCGCGAATAGTAGGGCGCATCGCCCACCAGAAGCACCCGCCCGAATCCCATGCCGCGCGCGCGTTCCAGGCTGTCGCGCATCAGCATCCCGCCCAGACCCTCGCCCTGCGCGGTGGGATGGACCGCGATGGGCCCCAGCAACAGAACACGACGCCCCGCCACGCGCACCGGCCAGAACCGGATCGCGGCCAGCAGGTGACCGTCGCTGCGCAGCGTCAGGCACAGGGGCCAGATCGGCGCCACCCCGTCACGCAGGCGATAGGACGACAGCGCCGTCCGCCCCGGCGCGAAGCACAGATCATAGAGCGCCTCGACCTCGGCGGTATCGGCGGGCGTCTCGGGGGTGATCCGGTACATGGCGCATCCTCGTCTCAACGGGCGGCGCATAGCACGGCGCTTTCCCATGCGGAACATTGCACATGCAGAAATCCGGTGGCAGTTTGGGCGCGCATCAAAGGAGAGGCCGATCATGTTCTATCGCCCCGAAGCCGGACACGGCCTGCCACACAACCCCTTCAACGCGATCGTCGCGCCCCGGCCCATCGGCTGGATCTCGACGCGCGGCGCGCAGGGCGACAATCTCGCCCCCTACAGCTTCTTCAATGCGGTGGCCTATGTCCCGCCGCAGGTGATGTTCGCCTCGACCGGGACCAAGCCCGACCGCAGCGGCACCAAGGACAGCATGGCCCAGATCATCGAGACGGGCGTCTTCTGCGTCAACATCGCGACGGGCGATCTGCGCGATGCGCTGAACGCGACCTCGGCCCCCCTGCCCGCCGGCAGTTCCGAGGCGGATGCCGCCGGCATCGAGATGGCGCCCTGCGACACGATCGACTGCCTGCGCGTGCGCAATGCCGCCGCATCCCTGGAATGCCGGATGACGCAGGTCGTGCCGCTGGCCGGTCAGGCGAATGTCGCGGTCTTCGGCGTGGTGACGGGCGTGCACATGCGCGACGACTGCATCGTGGACGGGCGCTTCGATCCGCGCACGGCGGGCGGCTGGATTGCGCGCCTGGGCTACAAGGACTATGCCGCCGTGACCGATTTGTTCGAGATGGAGCGTCCGGCATGAGCCGAAGCGTCAAGGATTACATCCGCAGCATCCACGACTTTCCCAAGGAAGGCATCATCTTCCGCGACGTGACGACCCTGTTCGCCGATGCGCGCGGGTTCCGCATGGCGGTTGACCAGATCCTGCACGGCTATGCCGGGGACCGGATCGACAAGGTCGTGGGCCTCGAGGCGCGCGGCTTCATCCTGGGCGGCGCGGTGGCGCATCAGCTGTCGACGGGCTTCGTGCCGATCCGCAAGAAGGGCAAGCTGCCCGGCACCGTCATCTCCGAGGCCTATCAGCTGGAATATGGCGAGGCGGTGATGGAGATCCATGACGATGCGCTGAAGCCCGGCGAACGCGTGCTGATCGTGGACGATCTGCTGGCGACCGGCGGCACCGCCGAGGCCAGCATCAAGCTGTGCCGCCGTCTGGGTGCCGAGGTCGTGGGCTGCGCCTTCGTCATCGACCTGCCCGATCTGGGCGGTCGCAAGCTGCTGGAGGGCATGGACATGCCGGTCCATGCCTTGTGCGAATTCGAGGGCGATTAAGCCAGGACCGCGCCGGGGTTCATGATGCCAAGGGGGTCCAGCGCCCCCTTGATGGCCCGCATGGCCGACAGGCGCACGGGATCGCCCCAACGGGCCAGATCCTGCGCCTTGAGCCGCCCCACCCCGTGTTCGGCGGAAAACGACCCGCCGCGTGCGACGACCATCTCGTGGATCATCCGCGACAGGTCGCGGCGGCGATCGTCATATTCCTCGCGCGGGCGGCCCTTGGCGGGGAACAGGTTGTAATGCAGGTTGCCGTCGCCCAGATGGCCGAAGCAGTTGATGCGCATGTCGCCCTGCCCCGCCATCATCGCCCCCGCATCCGCGATGAAGCGCGCCACCTCGGACAAAGGCAGGCTGATGTCGTGGCTGGCGATCGCGCCGACATGGCGGTTGGCCAGCGGGATATGTTCGCGCAGGGCCCAGAGATCCGCAGCCTGCTGACCCGATTGCGCGATGGTGCCGTCATCGACCAGCCCGGCCTCAAGGCCGGCGGTGAACAGCCCCTCCAGCGCGGCATCGGCCGACAGGCCCGCAGGCAGGCCGACCTCGACCAGGGCCATCCATTCGGGCGCGGGGTCGAAGGGCTGGCGCATGTCCGGGAATGCCTCGGCCAGAAAGCGCATTCCCTGCCCCGAGATCAGCTCGAACGCGGTGACGCCGCCCGCCATGCGCGCCTGCGCAAGCGACAGCAGCGACAGGGCCCCCGCGGGGCTGTCCACCACCATCATCGCGACGCCGGTTTCCGCAGGCACGGGCGCCAGCACCAGCGATGCGGCCGTGATCACCCCAAGGGTGCCTTCGGCCCCGATCAGCAGGTCGCGCATGTCGTATCCGGTATTGTCCTTCCGCAGACGCTGGAGGTCGCGCATGATCTCGCCCGATGGCAGAACGGCTTCGATGCCCAGGCACAGGGCGCGGGCATTGCCATGGCGCAGCACGTTGACGCCGCCCGCATTGGTCGACAGGACGCCGCCGATCTGCGCGCTGCCCTGCGATGCCAACGACAGCGGGAACTGGCGCCCCACCGCTGCCGCCGCATCGCGGGCCGATTGCAGGATCGCCCCGGCCTCGGCGATCATCACGCCTTCCTCGGGCCAGGTGGCGCGGATGGCGGTCATCCGTTCCATCGACAGGACGAGGGGCGCGGGGCCGTCGGGCATGACGTTGCCCCCGACCAGGCCCGTGCCGCCGCCACGCGGAACGACGGCCACGCGGGCTTCCGCGCAAGCGCGGATGACGGCGGCGCATTCCTCGGCATCGCGGGGGGCCGCGACAAGGCCCGCCTGCCCGCGGAAACGCCCGCGCGGTTCCTCGACATGGGCGGGGGTGACCTCGCGCAGGACGCCTTGCGGAAGGCAGGCGGCAAGGCGGTCGTCGGCGGGGTTCAGCATGGGCAACCTGTCAGCGGATATCGGTGCGGCCGCGTCGGTCCAGCCGCAGGTTGGAATAGAGGACGTGGTTCCGCCAGCGCCCCGCGATCTGCAGATAGCTCTGGGCGACGCCCTCGTACTTGAAGCCGGACTTCTCCAGCACCCCGCGCGAGGCGGCGTTCTCGGGCAGGCAGGCGGCCTCGATCCGGGACAGGTCCAGCGTGGTGAAGGCGTAATGGACCAGCACGCCGATGGCCTCGGCCATGTAGCCCATGCGTGCATGGCGCTGGCCGATCCAATAGCCGATCGTCCCCGATTGCGCAGGCCCGCGGCGGATGTTGTCCAGCGTGATCGCCCCGACCAGCGCCCCGTCGCGGCGCAGGATGAACAGCGGAAAGGCCGTGCCCTGACGGCTGGCCCGCGCGGCCCAGTAGACGCGGTTGGTAAAGCTCTTGCGGGTCAGGTGATCGGGCGACCAGACCGGTTCCCAGGGCGTCAGGAAGTCCCGGCTTTCGGCCCGGAGCGTGCTCCAGGCCGTGAAATCGGTATGTTGGGGCAGGCGCAGCACGATCCGTTCGGCGTCGAGCCGGAAGGAACGTCGCCGCGCCATGATCATGCGGCCAGCCTTTCGATCAACGCATCGCGCGACGGTGCGCGTGAAATCGGCCCATAGAGCGCCAGCGCAGGCTGCGCATTCGCGATCATCGCCTCGGCATGGGCGCGCACATCGGCGGCGGTGACGGCGGCGATGCGTTCGGCCACATCGGCGGGATCGGGGACATGGCCCCAGATCGCCAAGGTCCGCGCCGCGCGTTCGGCCTGGGCCGAGGGGCTTTCGAGCCCCATGAGCAGCCCCGCGCGCAGCTGCGCCTTGGCGCGCGCGATCTCGGCCTCGGACATGTCCTCCGCGGCGCGCTTGATTTCGTCTATGGTCAGGTTGGCCAGATCGCCCAGATCGTCGGCGCCCGTGCCCGCATAGACGGTCATCATGCCGGTATCGTCATGAAAACCCGATTGCGCGAAGATCGTGTAGCACAGACCGCGTTCCTCGCGGATCTTCTGGAACAGGCGAGAGGACATCCCCCCGCCAAGCGCCGCCGAGAAGATCTGCGAGGCATAGAAGTCGGGCGCGTGATAGCCCGGCCCTTCCAGCGCCAGCGTGAAATGCGCCTGTTCCAGCGGCTTGTCGCGGCGGAATTCTAGACCCTTCCAACGCGCGCCTTCGCGGACCGCCTGCGGGCGAGGCGCGATATGGCCGAGCGTCGCCTCGGCCAGGCGGACGATGCGGTCGTGATCGACGGCCCCCGATGCCGCGACGATCATCTGGCCGGGGCCGTAATGTTCGGTCACGAACTGGGCCAGGTCCTCGCGGCCGAAGCTGCTTACGCGCTCGGCCGGGCCCAGGATCGTGCGACCGATGGGCTGGTCGGGATAGGCCGCTTCCTGCAGCCAGTCGAAGATGATGTCGTCGGGCGTGTCCAGCGACTGGCCGATCTCCTGCAGGATGACGCCGCGCTCGACCTCGATCTCTCGCTGGTCGAAGACCGGGTTCAGGACGATGTCGCTGATGACGTCGAAGGCCAGGTCAACGTCCTGTTCCAGCACGCGGACGTAATAGGCCGTCGCATCGCGAGAGGTATAGGCGTTGATATAGCCGCCCACATCCTCGATCGCCTCGGCGATCTGCAGGGCGCTGCGGGTCTTCGTGCCCTTGAACGCCATGTGTTCGAGGAAATGCGCGATGCCGTTCTGTTCGGCGCGTTCGTTGCGTCCGCCCGCGCTGACCCAGACGCCCAGGGCCGCGGAATGCAGCCCCGGCATCCGGCGCGTCACGATGCGCAGGCCGTTGGGAAGGGTCGTCAGGCGGCTGTTGGGGTCTTGGTTCAATTGGTCCTCCGGTCGAGGATCAGCGATTTAAGCGCCTCGACGTCGTTTTCAACCCGGGTGACGCGTTCGGGCAGATCGAACAGCCCGGCCATGTGCGGCGGCAGGCCGGGGCGCTGACCGATGGCGTCTTCCACCGCGTCGGGGAATTTCGCGGGATGGGCGGTGGCAAGCGTCACCATGGGCACGCCCGGTTCGATATGGCGTTCGGCCACGGCCACGCCGATGGCGCTGTGCGGGCACAGGATCTCGTCCGTGGCATCGCGGGTGGCGCGGATCTGGGCGGTGGTTTCCTCTTCGCTGACACGTCCCGACAGGAACTCGTCGCGCAGGGTCTCCAGCGCGCCCTGGCTGATCGAGAAGCCGCCAGCCTTCAGTTCGTCCATCAGCTGGCGGATCGCACCCGCATCCTTGTCATAGGCCAGATACAGCGCGCGTTCGAAATTCGAGCTGACCTGGATGTCCATCGACGGGCTGATCGAGGGGGCGACCTCGCCCACGCGGTATTCGCCGGTGGTCAGCGCGCGGTGCAGGATGTCGTTCTGGTTCGTGGCGACGATCAGGCGACGGACCGGCAGGCCCATGCGGCGCGCGATGCTGCCCGCGAAGATGTCGCCGAAATTGCCGGTCGGCACGCAGAAATCGGTCGGGCGCATGCCCAGGCTGGCCGCCGCGGTGAAGTAGTACACGATCTGCGCCACGACCCGCGCCCAGTTGATGCTGTTCACGCCCGCAAGCCCGACGGTGTCGCGGAAATCGTGATCGTTGAACAGGTCCTTGAGCCGCGCCTGGCAGTCGTCGAAATGACCCGTCATCGCCAGCGCGTGGACGTTCTGCGCCTCGGGGGTGGTCATCTGGCGGCGCTGCACCTCGGACACGCGGCCATGGGGATACATGATGAACACGTCCACGTTGTCGATGCCCTTGAAGGCCTCGATCGCGGCCGATCCGGTATCGCCCGAGGTCGCGCCCACGATGGTGATCCGCTGACCCGACCGCTTCAGCGCGATCTGGAACAGCTGCGCGATCAGCTGCATCGCAAAGTCCTTGAAGGCCAGCGTCGGGCCGTGGAACAGCTCCAGCAGGTGATGGCCGGGGGCCAGCTGCACCAGCGGCGCGCGGGCCGCGTGGCTGATCCGGTCATAGGCCCGGTCGATCGCGCCGCGCAGTTCCTCGTCGGTGAAGCAGTCGCCGGTGAAGGGACGCACGACGCGGAAGGCGATCTCCTCGTAGGGAAGGCCGTCCATGCGGTCCAGGCCGTCGATGGTCGGGATGGTCTCGGGCAAGTACAGCCCCCCGTCGCGGGCCAGACCGGACAGCATGGCTTGTTCGAAATCCAGGCTCGGGGCCTCTCCGCGGGTCGAGACGTAACGCATCGTCAATCCTTCAATAGCTGCGCTGCCTGATACGCCAGATCAGCGCCAGTGTCATCACCGCCCATGTCGCGGCGATCATGAACCACTGCATGGCATAGGACAGGTGGTTGTTCGGTATCCCCTCGATCGCGACGGGAATGGGTTCGGCGCCCTGGTTGTCGCCTTCGACGAAGCTTGCGACGACCAGCACGGGTTCTGTGCCCAGCTGCCGCGCCATCGCATCCACGTCGCGGGCGAACCAGATGTTCTCGTCCAGGTTCGGTGCCGGGGTCGAGCTGCCGGCATCCTGCGGCCAATGCAGGTTGCCCGTCACGCGCAGCCGCACGGGGCCGCGTTTCACATGCCGATCGTCCTGGGGTACGAAACCCCGATCCAGCAGGATCGCGCGACCGTCATCCGTGATGAAGCGCGACACGACCTGGTATCCCGCGCCCTGCTCCTTGGTATGGGACAGCACGTTGATCTCGGCCCCCGAGGTGGTGCCCTCGACCGTGACGGGCATGTATTTCATCGACGGGTCGATATCGCCCGGCAGCGGCACGGGTTCGGCGTCGATACCCTGCCGGATCTGGTCCAGCATGCCTTCCTTCCAGTCGCGCCGATCCAGCTGCCACAGGCCAAGCTGGATCAGGATGGTGCATCCGACGATGCCGATCAGGACGGGGAAAAGGTAACGGCGCATGGGGCTTTCGGGACGGGCCGGACGAAAAACGCGCGGGGACAGCCCCCGCGCGCCGTTTCGTCGCGTCGGGGAAATCAGCTGCCCCAGACGTAGATGACGGCGAACAGCACCAGCCAGATCACGTCGACGAAGTGCCAGTACCAGGCGGCGGCCTCGAAGCCGATATGCTGGTCGCGGGTCATCTGGCCGCGGGTGAAGCGGATCAGGCAGACCAGCAGGAAGATCGTGCCGATCAGCACGTGCAGCCCGTGGAACCCGGTGGCGATATAGAAGGCCGAGGCATAGGCGGTGTCGGCCAGGCCGAAGGCCGCGTGGCTGTATTCGTAGGCCTGAAGCCCGGTGAAGGCCACGCCCAGCACGACCGCGATGGCCAGGCCGTTGATCGTGGTCTTGCGGTCGCCCTCATGCGCCCAGGCATGGTGCGCCCAGGTGACGGCCACACCCGACAGCAGCAGGATCAGCGTGTTGATGAAGGGCAGATGCCAGGGGTCGAAGGTCTGGATCCCCTCGGGCGGCCAGACGCCATCGGTGATCGGGCTCTGTTCGCCCATCGGATAGAGTGCGTTCTTCATGAAGTTCCAGAACAGCGACACGAACAGCATCGCCTCGGACAGCACGAACAGGATGAAGCCGACCTGCAGGCCGATGCGCACGACGGGGGTATGATCGCCCGATTCCGCCTCGCGCACGACATCCGCCCACCAGCCGAAGGCCACATAGCAGGTCGCGATCAGGCCGATCCCGAACAGCCAGGGACCGGTGATCGCGGCACCCATCAGGGTGACGTCACCGCTCATCCATGCGACGGCGCCGAACAGCATGACGAACACCCCCACCGAAGCGAGGAACGGCCAGATGGAGGCCGGCAGAATGTGGTAATCGTGGTTCTTAGCATGCGCCATCGTTGGTCCCCAGAGGCCCCCTCTTTGTCTTCAGGTCAGTTGATGGTGCCGGACGTGCCCGTGTCAAGCGCGGCGCTTTGGGGTTCGGTCCGGTGGAAGGTATAGGACAGGGTGATGTCGCGCACCCATGACGCGTCGCGATCCTGAACGATCTCGGGATCGACATAGAAATTGACCGGCATCTCGATCCGCTCGCCCGGCTGCAGGGTCTGCTCGGTAAAGCAGAAGCATTCGATCTTGATGAAATAGTAGCCCGAGACGTCCGGCGCGACATTGTAGCTGGCCGTGCCCGTCAGCGGCTGGTCGGTATTGTTCACCGCCTCGTAGAAGGCGAGGCCGTTTTCCCCGATCCGCAGGTCCATGCGGTTCTGCATGGGGCGGAAGGTCCAACCCAGGTTGTCGTCCACATTCGCGTCGAAGCGCACGCGCACGATCTCGTCCAGGATCTCGTCGGATGCGGTTTCGGCCACCTGCGTGGTGCCGCCGAAGCCCGTAACGCTGCAGAACCAGTTGTAGAAGGGCACCGCGGCCCATGCCAGCGCGCCCATGGTCAGGACGACGCCGACCAGCCCGAGCGCGGTGCGTGCCTCGCGTCCGGGGCGCTTCATGGCGCCTCCTCCGCCGGGACTCCGGCAGGTGTCTCCTCGGCCGGGGCTCCGGCAGGTGTGTCCAGCGGTGTCAGGGACACGCGCGGCTGGTGGTCATAGGCTTCCATCAGATCGCCCTGGCGAACCTTCACCACGGTCAGCGCGAAGATCAGCGCGACGAAGGCCAGAAGGACAAGCCCCAGGCCCACATTCCGCGACCGGCGACGCGCATGCAGTTCATGTTCGATGCGCATCACCATCCCCCCAGCCAGCTCTGAACCAGCAGCGCCAGGAAATGCAGGAACAGATAGTAGAGCGACAGGCGGAAGACGCGCTTCTCGACGGCATAGTCGTCGGCGATGGCCTGATCCTCGGACCGGCGGAAGATCTGCCAGCAGCCGCGCAGGAAGGCCACGTTCAGCACGACCGACACCGCCATGTAGAGCGGCCCGCCGATCGAGGTCAGCCCCAGCCCGATCGCGAAGGGTGCCAGCGCCACGGCATAGGCCAGAATGTGGCGGCGCGTGGACCGGCGGCCATGGGTCACCGTCAGCATAGGCACACCCGCGCGGTGGTAATCCTCTTTCATGAACAGCGCCAGCGCCCAGAAATGCGGCGGCGTCCAGACGAAGATCAGCATGAACATCAGGATGGATTCGATGCCGATGCCCCCCGTCGCGCAGGCCCAGCCGATCATCGGGGGGAATGCGCCCGCGGCACCGCCGATGACGATGTTCTGCGGCGTCGAACGCTTCAGCCAGACGGTATAGACGACGGCATAGAAGAAGATGGTGAAGGCCAGAAAGCCCGCCGCAAACCAGTTCGCGACCAGCCCCAGCATCATCACCGAGATGGTCCCCAGCACGATCCCCAGGCCCAGGGCCTCGCTTTCCTGCACGCGGCCCGAAGGGATGGGGCGCGACCGGGTGCGGTTCATTACCGCGTCGATATCGCGGTCGTACCACATGTTCAGCGCGCCCGAGGCCCCGCCGCCAAGGGCGATGAACAGCACCGCGCAGAAGCCGATGAAGGGATGGACCTGACCCGGTGCGACCCACAGGCCGACAAAGGCGGTGAAGACAACCAGCGACATCACGCGCGGCTTCAGCAGCGCCACGTAATCGCGGAACTCGCCTTCGGGGCTGGCGTCATATGCGTTGATGTCGGTCATCGGGCCTTCACGATCTGGCATGCCCGGAACGCGGTCGCGCATCCCGGGCAGGTTTGGCGGGTCAGTCGGCGCTGGCGATCCGTGCAGAGGCGCTCAGCGCGGCGGTCTGGGCATCGGCGTTGCCGGTGGTGCCGCCCTGGGATTCCACCCATTCGGCATAGACCTCGGGCGAGACGGCCTTGACGACGATGGGCATGTAGGCGTGGTTCACGCCGCACAACTCGCTGCACTGGCCGAAATAGGTGCCTTCCTGTTCGACATTGAACCAGGCCTGGGCGATGCGGCCCGGAACGGCGTCCTGCTTCACGGCGAAGGCGGGGATGGTCCAGCTGTGGATCACGTCGCTGGCGGTCACCTGCAGCAGCACGTTCTGGCCGGTGGGCACGACGACGGCGGTGTCGGTGGCCAGCTTGTATTCCTCGGGGGCATAGCCGAACTCGGCCAGGTCCTCCTCGGGCAGCATCAGGCTGTCGAAGCTGACGCCGTTGTCGGGATATTCGTAGGACCAGTACCACTGGTGGCCGGTCACCTTGATGACGACATCCGGATCCTCGGGCATCTCCTGGCTGCGGAACAGGATCGGCAACGAGAAGACGCCGATGGCGATCAGCACCAGCACGGGAACCAGGGTCCAGCCGATCTCGAGCGTGGTGTTGTGCGTGAACTTGGCCGGGACCGGGTTCGAACGCGAATTGAAGCGCAGGATGCAGACCAGCAGCAGGCCGCAGACGAAAACGGTGATGACGGCGATGATGATCAGCACGAAATGATCCAGCCACTGCTGATCGCGTGCCAGTTCCGTCGCGGCGGGCTGGAAGCCCATGCCGCCATCGACCGGCCTGCCGATCACCGGAAGGTCCCCGATCACGTCCTGCGCCGCGGCCGCCCCGGTCAGCGCGGCTGCCGAAGCCAAGCCTGCCACTGCCGCGCATCCACGGCGAATCATCGCTATTGCCATCTTCCCACCCCGTCGTGCTGGTCCGGCCTTACCGGCCCCAGGTGCGGTTCATGCCCGCCCCTTTCCCTTTCACAGTACAGGTTCTATGACCATATTATGCCTGTCCGGGCAAGACATACCTACAGCAATCCCGCGCCCGCGGGCATTGCGACCGGGTGCCGCGCCCCCGTCCACGACCCCCATCAGGAGCCCTGCATGAGCCGCACGCCCTTCGATCCCTTTGCCCATTTCGACCGCGACATGGCGCAGACCATCCTGCGCGAGGCGGTCCACGGCGCCGATGACGGAGAGCTGTTCCTGGAGCGCAGCCAGACGGAATTCCTGGTCTTCGACGATGGGCGGCTGCGCAACTCCTCGTTCATGGCGGCGCAGGGCTTCGGGCTGCGCGCGGTCAGGGGCGCGATCTCGGGCTATGCCCATTCGACCGAACTGACCGAAGCCGCGCTGCGCCGCGCCGCCGCGACCGCGCGGCTGGCCGTGGGCGATGGCGGCGGCACGATGGCCCTGCCGCCCGCGATGGCGCCGGTGAACCTCTATCCCTCGATCGACCCGGCCGAGGGGCTGCCCACGGCCCATCGCATCGACATCCTGAGAGAGATCGACGCCTATGCCCGCAACGCCGATCCCCGCGTCGTGCAGGTCAGCGTCTCGATGGCCAGCGCCCTGCAGGAGGTCGCGATCCTGCGCCCCGAAGGCGGGCTGGCCACCGACATCCGCCCCATGGCGCGGCTGAACGTCAGCGTCATCGTCGAGAACAACGACCGCCGCGAGAGCGGCACGGCGGGCGGCGGCGGACGGCACGGGCTGACCGCGCTGATCGATCCGCACCACTGGAAGCCGCTGGTGGACGAGGCGCTGCGCATCGCGCTGGTGAACCTGCGTTCGGTCGCGGCGCCCGCAGGCGTCATGGACGTGGTGCTGGGACCGGGCTGGCCGGGCATCCTGCTGCACGAGGCCGTGGGCCACGGCCTGGAGGGCGATTTCAACCGCAAGAAGGCCAGCGCGTTCGCAGGTCTCATGGGGCAGCGGGTCGCGGCACCCGGCGTCACGGTGGTCGATGACGGGACCATCCCCGACCGCCGCGGCAGCATCAATATCGACGACGAGGGCACGCCCCCCGCGCGCAATGTGCTGATCGAGGACGGCATCCTGGTGGGCTACATGCAGGACCGGCAGAACGCGCGGCTGATGGGGGTCGAACCCACCGGCAACGGACGCCGCGAAAGCTTTGCGCACATGCCCATGCCGCGCATGACCAACACCTACATGCCGGGGGGCGATGCCGATCCGGCGGCGATCCTGGCCGATCTGAAGGACGGCATCTATGCGGTGGGCTTCGGCGGCGGCCAGGTGGACATCACCAACGGCAAGTTCGTCTTCTCCTGCACCGAGGCGTACCGGGTAAGGAACGGCGTGGTGGGCGATCCGATTCGCGGTGCCACCCTTATCGGCGACGGCGCGACCGCGCTGCATCAGGTGCGCGGCATCGGCAACGACATGGCGCTGGATCCGGGCATCGGCAATTGCGGCAAGCAGGGCCAATGGGTGCCGGTGGGCGTGGGTCAGCCCACGCTGATGATCGGCGGACTGACGGTCGGCGGCTCGGCCTGACGTCAACGCTTCCTTAACCAGTTTCAGGCTATGCAGGCCCCCGGACATTACCGGAGGCTTGCCATGGATACCGGAACCGCCCCGCCCACGATGTCGGGCACCGACAGCGATATCGACTGGCTGCGCCTGATCCGGTCGCGGCGGGTCGGTCCGGCGACGTTCCATCGGCTGCTGGCCGAACATGGCAGCGCGACCGCCGCGCTTCTGGCCCTGCCCGAAATCGCCGCCCGGTCCGGCATGGCCGATTATCGCACCTGCCCCGAAGGCGTGGCCGCCGCCGAACTGGCCGCGGGGCGCCGTGCGGGGGCCGTGCTGATCCGCTGCGACGATGCCCGATACCCCGACCGCCTGCGCGAGATCGACGGCGCGCCCCCCGTGCTGTGGGTCCGTGGCGATCCTGCCTGGCTGTCGCGCGACGGCATGGCCGTGATCGGTGCACGCAATGCCAGCTCTCTGGGGCTGCGCATGGCGCGGGGCATGGCCGCGGGCCTGGGCGAAGGCGGGCTGAACGTCGTTGCCGGCCTTGCACGCGGCATCGACACCGCCGCCCATGACGCCGCCCTGCCCACCGGCACCGTCGCCGTCATGGCGGGCGGCGTGGACGTCATCTATCCGCCCGAGAACGCCTCGCTTGCGGCACGGATCGCCGAATCCGGCGCGCTGATATCGGAACAGCCCCCCGGCACCGAACCGCAGGCGCGACATTTTCCCACCCGCAACCGGATCGTGTCGGGCATCACCCGCGGCGTCGTCGTGATCGAGGCGGCATGCAGGTCCGGCACGCTGATCACCGCGAAGAACGCGCTGGACCAGCATCGCGACGTCATGGCGGTGCCGGGCCATCCGATGGATGCGCGGGCCTCGGGCTGCAACGCGCTGATCCGCGACGGCGCCACGCTGGTGCGCAGTGCCGCAGACGTGATCGACGCCCTGGGTGCCCTGCCCCTGCGGCAGCCCCCGGCCCCGCCCAAGCCGCCTGCCGCACCAAGGCGATCCCATCGCGATGCGGGCGGTCCCGTCCAGCTGGAGGGGCGCATCATGTCGCGGCTGGGCCCCTCTCCGACGGATGAAAACGACCTGATACGCGATCTGGGGGTGTCGGCTGCAACCGCAAGTGCGGCCATCCTTGCGCTGGAACTGGAAGGCCGCGTCCAGCGTCTTGCAGGGGGACGGCTGGCCATCGCCTGAACAGCGGCAACGCAGCTGACCCGTTGACAGCAGGTCGAGCCGCACCCATGTTGCCGCCCCATTGCAGCAGCCCGAGGTTCCCATGCCCGTCGTCGTCGTCGAATCCCCGGCCAAGGCCAAGACCATCGAGAAATATCTCGGCGGCGACTTCACCGTTCTGGCCAGTTTCGGCCATGTCCGCGACCTGCCCCCCAAGGATGGCAGCGTCGATCCCGACCATGATTTCGACATGAAATGGGAGGTCGCTTCCGACAGCAAGAAGCACCTGAAGGCCATCAAGGACGCGCTGAAGGAAGACCCCAACCTGATCCTTGCGACCGACCCCGACCGCGAGGGCGAGGCGATCAGCTGGCACCTGCTGGAAGCGCTGCAATCGTCGCTGAAGAAGACGAGCGAGGTCAGCCGCGTCACCTTCAACGCGATCACCAAGCCCGCCGTGACCGAGGCGATGAAGCAGCCCCGCCAGATCGATCAGGCGCTGGTCGATGCCTATCTGGCACGCCGCGCGCTCGACTATCTCGTGGGGTTCAAGCTGTCGCCGGTCCTGTGGCGCAAGCTGCCCGGCGCGAAATCGGCAGGCCGCGTGCAATCGGTCTGCCTGCGCGTCATCGTCGACCGAGAGATGGAGATCGAGGCATTCAAGGCCCGCGAATACTGGTCGGTGCATGCGCGGCTTGCGACACCGGGGGGCGACGAATACGACGCGACCCTGACCACGCTGGCGGGGTCCAAGCTGGACCGGTACGATCTGGCCGATGCCGAAAAGGCCGCCATGGCCGTCAGCGCGGTGTCCAGCCGCGATCTGAAGGTCACGGGCGTCGCAGCCAAGCCTGCCAGCCGCAATCCCTGGCCGCCCTTCATGACCTCGACCCTGCAGCAGGAGGCCAGCCGCAAGATGGGCATGGGCGCCAAGGCCTGCATGTCGGCGGCGCAGCGCCTGTACGAGGCCGGGCTGATCACCTATATGCGGACCGACGGCATCGACATGGCCCCCGAGGCCGTCCATGCCGCACGCGACGCGATCAAGGCCAAGTTCGGCGAGAATTACGTTCCGAAATCGCCGCGCATGTACAAGAACAAGGCCAAGAACGCGCAGGAGGCCCACGAGTGCATCCGTCCGACCGACATGATGATGTCGCCGGACCGCCTGAAGATCACCGCCGACGATCAACGCAAGCTGTACGAGCTGATCTGGAAGCGCACGATCGCCAGCCAGATGGAAGCTGCCCGGATGGAGCGGACCACCGTCGAGATCGCCAGCCCCGACAACCAGGTCGGCCTGCGCGCGACCGGTCAGGTCATGCTGTTCGACGGCTTCCTGCGCGTCTACGACCAGGGCCGCGACGATGACGATGGCGAGGACAGCGCACGCCTGCCCGCCATCTCCGAGGGCGAGGCCGCAAGGCTGGTCGGTGGCGCGTTCGAGCCGGAACTGGCCAAGGCGCGCGAGAAGGGCGGCGATCTGCCCGCAGCGCCCGCAACCCAGCTGGCCGCGCCCGGCATGCTGGCCGACCAGGCCGCATCGACCGCTTCGCGTCAGCATTTCACCCAGCCGCCCCCGCGCTACACCGAAGCGACGCTGGTCAAGCGGATGGAGGAACTGGGCATCGGGCGTCCCTCGACCTATGCCAGCATCGTCACCACGATCCAGGACCGCGACTATGTCCGCAAGGACAAGAACCGCCTGATCCCCGAGGACAAGGGCCGTCTGGTGACGACCTTCCTCGTGAAATACTTCCCGCGCTATGTTAGCTACGACTTCACTGCCGATCTGGAAAACGAGCTGGACGAGATCAGCGCCGGCGACCTGATGTGGCGCGAGGTTCTGGGCCGCTTCTGGCGCGACTTCTCGAAGGCGCTGGAGGGCACGTCCGAGCTGCGCATCACCGAGGTTCTGGACGCGATCGACGATGCGCTTGCGCCCCATCTCTATCCGCCGCGTGCGGATGGGGGCGATCCGCGCGAATGCCCGCTATGCGGTCAGGGGCGGCTGAACCTCAAGACCGCGCGTTCGGGCGGCGCCTTCATCGGCTGCACCAACTATCCCGAATGCCGCTATACCCGCCCCCTGTCGGCCCCCGACGGCGAGGAAGCCGTGGGCGACCGGGTGCTGGGCCATGACGACGGGGACGAGATCAGCCTGCGATCGGGCCGTTTCGGCCCCTATGTCCAGCGCGGCGAAGCGACCGAGGAACAGCCCAAGCCCCCGCGTGCATCCGTGCCCAAGGGCTGGAACCCGGCCGAGATGGACCTGGACCGCGCCGTCCAGCTTCTGTCCCTGCCCCGCCCCGTCGGCCCGCATCCCGATGACGGCGTGATGATCGAGGCCGGCATCGGTCGCTATGGCCCCTATGTGAAGCACGGGTCGAAATACGCAAACCTGCCCGATGTGGACGAGGTCTTCATCGTTGGCATGAACCGCGCGGTCGAGGTTCTGGCCCAGAAGCAGACCCGCGGGCGCACCGCTGCGGCACCCCTCAGGGAACTGGGCGAACATCCCGATGGCGGTCCCATCCAGGTGATGAACGGGCGCTATGGCCCCTATGTCAAATGGGCCAAGATCAACGCGACCCTGCCTCAGGATGTCTCGCCCGAGGATCTGACCCAGGAACGCGCGCTGGAACTGATCGCGGCCAAGGCGGCGAAATCGCCCAAGAAGGTCGCGGCCAAGAAGCCCGCCGCGAAGAAGGCCACGACGAAGGCTGCGCCCAAGACCGCCGCAAAGAAACCCGCCGCGAAGAAGGCACCCGCCAAGAAGGCCGCCGCGAAGAAGACCGAGGAATGAGGTCGGGGGGCGCCATGCCCCCCCTTTCCCATCCGCCAAGATTGACAGGACGCGACCTGCGCGCGACATATTGTGCAGTTGCAGAAATCTTTGGACGGGAGGGGCTATGAAGAAGATCCATGCAAGCGCCGAGGAGGCGCTGGAGGGCATCCTGCATGACGGGATGCTGATCGCCGCAGGGGGCTTCGGTCTCTGCGGGATCCCCGAATTGCTGATCGATGCGCTGGTGAAAAGCGGCGTCAAGGACCTGACGGTCGCCAGCAACAATTGCGGCGTCGACGGGTTCGGGCTGGGCAAGCTGCTGGAAACGCGCCAGATCCGCAAGATGATGAGCAGCTATGTCGGCGAGAACGCCGAATTCATGCGCCAATACCTGTCCGGAGAGCTGGAGCTGGAGTTCAACCCGCAGGGCACCCTGGCCGAACGCATGCGCGCGGCCGGCGCGGGCATTCCGGGCTTCTACACCAAGACCGGCGTCGGCACCGTCATCGCCGAGGGCAAGGAGCACAAGGATTTCGACGGCGAGACCTATATCCTCGAACGCGGGATCTTTGCCGACCTGTCCATCGTGAAGGCGTGGAAGGCCGACGACACCGGCAACCTCGTGTTCCGCAAGACGGCGCGCAACTTCAACCCGCCCGCGGCCATGTGCGGCAAGATCTGCGTGGCCGAGGTCGAGGAGATCGTCCCGCGCGGCAGCCTGGACCCCGACATGATCCACCTGCCCGGCATCTATGTCCACCGCATCATTCAGGGCCAGCACGAGAAGCGCATCGAACAGCGCACCACCCGCAAGAAGGAGACCGCGTGATGCCCTGGGATCGCAATCAGATGGCCGCGCGCGCCGCGGAGGAGCTGGAAGACGGCATGTACGTGAATCTCGGGATCGGCATTCCCACGCTGGTGGCGAACTATACCGGCGACAAGGACATCACGCTGCAGTCCGAAAACGGCATGCTGGGCATGGGCCCCTTCCCCTTCGAGGGCGAAGAGGATCCCGACCTGATCAATGCGGGCAAGCAGACCATCACGGAACTGGACCGCACGTCCTATTTCGACAGCGCGACCAGCTTCGGGATGATCCGGGGCGGCAAGATCGCGGCGGCGATCCTGGGCGCAATGGAGGTGGCCGAGAACGGCGATCTTGCGAACTGGATGATCCCCGGCAAGCTGATCAAGGGCATGGGCGGTGCGATGGACCTGGTGGCGGGCGTCAAGCGCGTGATCGTGGTCATGGATCACACGAACAAGGCCGGCGAATCCAAGCTGTTGCGCGAATGCACCCTGCCGCTGACGGGCAAGGCCGTGGTGAACCGGATCATCACCAACCTGGGCGTTCTGGACGTGGTCGAGGGCGGGCTGAAGATCGTCGAGCTGGCCGATGGCGTCACCGAGGACGAGCTTCGCGCGGCGACCGAGGCCACGATCGTCAACTGATCGTGCCATGACACCAGCCGGGACGGAGCGCAGGCCCTGTCCCGGCATACTTGTTTTCAGGAAGACACATGACAGCGCAAGAGATCGCGGCCCTGTTCACCCGTTCCGACGGAACCTATCGCTGCGCAAGATGGGGCCGCCCCGTGGCGCCCGTGGCCTTCGGCTTGGCCGACGAGACGCTGGACATCCTGCGCGCCGCGCTGAAGGCGGGTTTCGCCCATGCGGGGCATCCGGTGGTCGATACCGACCCCGAAAGCGGGTCGAACCTGATGCTGTTCTTCGCGCGCGGCTGGGACGATCTGGCGGGCGTGCCCGATCTCGACCGGCTGACGGGACAGCCCGACCTGCCCGCGCGACTGGCGGCCGAAGGCGCTGCCAGCTACCGCATCTTTCGCTTCGACGAGGCCGGGGCCATCCGCGCCTGCTTTGCCTTCTTCGACATGAGCGGCCCCCTTGCCCACGCCCATCCCGGCGCGCTGGCCGAGAAGATCACCATGGAATCGACGCTGACCTTCGCGCAGGAAATCCAGCCCGATACCGAAAAGGCCGCGCTGATCCGCGCGGCCTATGATCCGGTGATGCCTGCCGTGGCGAACGATCCCTCGCACGCGCTGAGGCTGATGGCGCGAATGGCCTAGGGGGTCAGCCCCTCGGGGTCGGGCAGACCGTTGGCGCGCGCCGTGGCGGTCAGGGTGTTGGCCAGAAGACAGGCGATCGTCATCGGCCCTACCCCACCCGGCACCGGCGTGATCGCACCCGCGACCGTCGAAGCGGCGGCGAAATCGACATCGCCCACCAGCCCGTCATCGGTGCGGTTGATGCCCACATCGATCACCGTCGCCCCCGGCTTGATCCAGTCGCCCTGGACGAAATTCGCGCGACCGACAGCCGCGACGACGATATCGGCACCGCGAACCACCGCGGGCAGATCGGCGGTACGCGAATGGGCCACCGTCACCGTCGCGCTGTCGCGCAGCAGCAGCTGCGCCATCGGCTTGCCCACGATGTTGCTGCGCCCGATCACGACGGCGTTCTTGCCCGACAGGCTGCCCAGCTGGTCGCGCAGCATCATCAGGCAGCCAAGCGGCGTGCAGGGCACCATCGCCTTCTGCCCGGTCGCAAGGCGCCCCGCGTTCAGGATGTGGAACCCGTCGACATCCTTCTCGGCGGCGATGGCATTGATGACCAGCGCCTCGTCCAGATGGTCGGGCAGCGGCAGCTGCACTAGGATGCCGTTCACGGCTGGATCGGCGTTCAGCTTGTCGATCAGCGCCAGCAGCGTTTCCTGCGTGGTGTCGGCAGGCAGACGGTGCTCATAGGAGTTCATGCCCACCTCGACCGTCTGGCGGTGCTTCGAGCGGACATAGACCTGGCTGGCCGGATCCTCGCCCACCAGAACGACCGCAAGGCCGGGGGTGATCCCGCGTTCCGCCATTGCGGCGACCTCGGTGGCGATGCGGGCGCGAAGGCCGGCCGCAAAGGCCTTGCCGTCTATGATCTGGGCAGTCATGGGCGATCCTTGTTCAGCTGGCGATCCTCCTGGGCGATGGCAGCCTCGATCAGCTGCCGCCACAGGGCCTCGTAGAAATCCGGATCCAGCCCGGCCTCGCGCGCATTGCGGTTGGCGTTCATCGCCACCTCCTCGACGCGGTCGTCGATGCGGGCAGGCAGCCCGTTGCCACGCTTGATCTGCGCGGCGCGGTCGATCAGCGCGTGACGGTGGGCGAAAAGCGCCATCAGCTGCCGATCGACCTTGTCGATTTCGGCGCGCAGCGCGGGCATGTCGGGGATGTCGCGGATCTCTGTCATGGCATGGGTGTCTTGCACCCATGCGCGGTCATTCGCAAGCCTCAGCCGTGAACGCCGGCCTGAAGATGCGTGGTCAGCTTCTGGACCAGCCCCTGCATGGCCATCTTCTCCTCCTGAGAGAACTTGGCCACGTTCACCAGGCAGCTTTCGATCCGCTTCTCCTCGGCCTCGAGGCGCCGGCCCTTGGGGGTCAGACTGATGATCACCCGGCGTTCGTCCCGGCGGTCGCGACGGCGCATGACCATGCCGTTCTGTTCCAGCCGCTTCAACAGCGGCGTCAGCGTGCTGCTGTCCAGCCCCAGATGCGCGCCGATTTCCCCGACCGCAAGATCACCTTCGCGCCACAGCGTCATCAGGACCAGATACTGCGGATAGGTGACCCCGAGCGGGTCCAGAAGCGGCTTGTAGATCCGACCGAATGCCAGGTTCAGGGCATACACATCGAAGCAGAGCATTTCAGCCATGGGCGAGTGATCGATCTTGGACATGCTGTTCTCCGCCATAGAAAAAGAGATACGCGACCTCATATCCTAAAGGATAGGAATACATCGAATTAACCTCAAGGTAGAAACGAACCATACGGTTTGGTCGATTGATCAATCAGGAAACCCTGAAGTTTTGGAATCATTTCCTAACGATCCGTAAACGGGCGTATCTGTTAAGGATTATTGTAGCGGCACGATTTTTCGCGCCAAAGTTGCGCGCGACAACGAACCGCATCGGCTAACATTAATCGAGGCCCGACATCGTCCTATCGACGCATCTCGGCGGTCATCTTCACCGCCAGCCAGCCGCGATTCGTCGACTCGCGCATGAAAAAGGCCCCCTCCGCGATCGCGAAGGGGGCCGTGATGCATCGCCATGGCGGCGTATCACGCAGGGGCGGGATCGCCCCCCGGGGCGGGCTTGCCGGCCTTCGGGACGGATGTGACCGCCGGGATCACGCTCGACGGGGTGTCATCGTCATCGCCGTCCAGCGATTCGCCCCGGATGATGCGGCCGATCTCTTCGCCGGTCAGGGTTTCGTATTCCAGAAGCCCCTTGGCCAGACGCTCGAACTCTTCGGACTTGTCCAGAAGGATCTGGCGCGCCTCCTGATAGCCGGTCTCGATCAGATCGCGCACTTCCTGCTCGATCAGCTCCTTGGTCGAGGCCGAGACCGAGAACCCGCCGGTATTGCCGGAATACCCCTCATGCGCCTCGGCGTAATCCACGGCACCGACCTTGTCGGACATGCCCCAACGCATGACCATCGCGCGCGCCAGCTGGCTGGCCTGCTGGATGTCGCCTGCGGGTCCGTTCGACACGCCCTCTTCGCCGTATTTGATGATCTCGGCGGCCTTGCCGGCCATGGTCATCGTGATCTTCTGCTTGGCTTCGTCCTTGTGGAAGTTCAGCCGATCCATCTCGGGCAGGCTGACGACCATGCCCAGGGCACCGCCGCGCGGAATGATCGTCGCCTTGTAGACGGGATCGCATTTCGGCATCGACAGCCCGACGATGGCGTGACCGGCCTCGTGATAGGCAGTCTTTTCCTTCTGTTCGGGCGTCAGGACCAGGCTGCGGCGTTCGACACCCAGCATGACCTTGTCCTTGGCGTTCTCGAAATCGGCCATGCTGACGAAACGGCGACCGATCCGCGCGGCGGTCAGCGCGGCCTCGTTCACCAGGTTCATCAGATCGGCACCCGAGAAGCCGGGCGTCCCCCGCGCGATTAGGCGCAGATCGACATCGGGACCGACAGGAACCTTGCGTGCATGGACCGACAGGATCTTTTCGCGGCCCTTGATGTCGGGGTTCGGCACGTGAATCTGGCGGTCGAAACGGCCCGGGCGCAGCAGCGCGGGGTCCAGCACGTCCTTGCGGTTGGTCGCGGCAACGATGATGATGCCTTCGTTCGCCTCGAAGCCGTCCATCTCGACCAGCAGCTGGTTCAGCGTCTGTTCGCGTTCGTCGTTGCCGCCGCCGATGCCGACGCCGCGCGCACGGCCCACGGCGTCGATCTCGTCGATGAAGACGATGCAGGGGGCGGACTTCTTGGCCTGCTCGAACATGTCACGGACACGGCTTGCGCCGACGCCCACGAACATCTCGACGAAGTCCGAACCCGAGATGGTGAAGAAGGGCACGCCAGCCTCGCCCGCGATGGCACGGGCCAGCAGCGTCTTGCCGGTGCCCGGAGGGCCGACCAGCAGCGCGCCTTTCGGGATCTTGCCGCCCAGACGGCTGAACTTCTGCGGGTTGCGCAGGAACTCGACGATCTCCTCCAGCTCTTCCTTGGCTTCGTCGATGCCGGCGACATCGTCGAAGGTAACGCGGCCGTGCTTTTCGGTCAGCAGCTTGGCGCGCGACTTGCCAAAGCCCATCGCCCCGCCTTTGCCGCCGCCCTGCATGCGGTTCATGAAGAAGATCCAGACGCCGATCAGGAGGATGAAGGGCAGCCAGACGCCCAGAAGCGACATGAAGCCCGAGCTCTGCTGCTTGACCACGCGGACATCGATGTCACGTTCGATCAACCGGTCCGAGATCTCTTCGCCCATGGGGCGGACGGTGGCGTATTGCTGGCCATCGGCACCGGTGAAGGTCAGATCCTCGCCGTCGATGGTGACGGCACTGACCTGATCGTTCTCGACCCTCTGAATAAAGTCCGAGTAGCTGATCTGGCGGCTGTTCATGGTGCCTGGTCCGTCGCTGAACAGGTTGAACAGCGCCAGGATCATCAGGAACAGGACCACCCAGAAGGCGAGGTTGCGAGCGTTGCCCAAATCGGGTTCCTCCGGCGGAAAAGCGGTTTGCCCATGAAGATAGGGATTATCTGAGAAGGTTCAATGCGCCTTCACCAGACTGCGGAAATCTGCCGCGCCCCGAAGCGGTCGCAGCAGGTCATCGGGATCGTCGCGCAGCAGGGGTGCGTCGACCACCATATCACCTTTCCAGATCGCGGGCGAGGCCGCGGCCTCGTCGCGCAGCAATCCGCTGCGACGCCAGTTCCGCCCCTCGAGCGCGGCGGTGCCAAGGGCCGCGACATGGTGGCCTTCGGGCAGCGTTCCGATCCGCCAGCGCCGGTCCCAGACACCTTCGGTCGCGGGCATGGCGCGGCTTGCGGCGGCGGCCTCTCGGGTGATGCGGATGCAGTCGCCCTGCATCGGGCTGACCAGGCAGCCGTCCAGCGTGACACGGGCCTGTGCGCGCAGCGCGTCCAGCGCATGCAGCAGCGTCGCCCGGCGGGGCGGATAATCGGCACCCGTCACCCATCGGCAGGAAGCGACCAGCAGCCTGCGCCGGATATCGGTCGGGCTGTCGCGCAGGACGTGGCGCGGCAGGATCAGGCTGCCGCGATCGACCTCGGCCCCCTTGGCCAGCAGTGACGCGTAATCCGACAGGGCCTGCCGCGCCTCGGAGATGTGGCGCGCGGAACGTGCCAGCCCCGAGACGTCCAGCCCGAGCGCCGCGATGGCGCGGCGCGTGCGGACACGTTCGTAATCGGTATTCTCGTTCGTGGGGTCGTCGATCCATTCGGCCCCCTGCCCGCGCAGCCAGTCGCGGGTTTCGGCGCGACCGACACCCAGCATGGGGCGCAGCCAGCGCATCCCGAAGGCGTCCCGCCATTCGGCCATGGCGGCCAGCCCGTCGATGCCCGATCCGCGCCCCAGCCGCATCAGCAGCGTTTCGGCCAGATCGTCGGCGGTATGCCCAAGCGCCACGGCGGGCAGGTCGTTGCGCTGCGCCCAGGCCGACAGCAGACGCAACCGCGCATCGCGCGCCTGTGCCATCAGGTTCCCCGCCTGCGTTTCGCGTTTCCACAGCAGGATCGCATGGGGCAGCCCAAGGGCGCGGGCCATGCGGGCGGTCCGCTCGGCCTCGGCGCCGCTGTCGGATCGCAACCCGTGATCGACGGTGGCGACCATCAGCTTGCGCCCCCCCGCCCATTCAGCGGCGACCCGCATCAGGGTCACGCTGTCGCCCCCGCCCGATACCGCCAGCCCGAGCGCGGGGCGATCCCCTGCCAGCCGGTCCAGCGCCCCACGGATGCGGGAGGCGACGTCACTCATGCACGGCCATGTCCGCAGCCGCCTCGGGGTCGAGGCCGGTGTCCAGCAACGGGTCCAGCGCACCCAGGTCGGCAGTTCCGCAGCCCAGGCGCTCGGCGCTGGCAAGCGCGGTCGCAGCCTCGGGGGAACCGGGGAAGCGGGCCGGGATCTCGGCCAGGTACAGGCAGGATGCGGTGCGGTCGCCCTCGCCCTCGATCACGCGGGCGATGCCCAGAAGGCTGGCCCCGCCCCGAGATCCGTCCGGATCGGCGGCGAAACCTTCCAGCCAGGCGGCGGCGGCGTCACGGGGCTGGCCCGCAAGCTCGAATGCCTGGCCCCGGCGGAACAGGGCCTCGGCGGTCAGGGGGCCGCCTGCATGGTTTTCCGCGACGGCCCCGAACATGCGGGCCGCGCGCAGGTGATCGCCCTCGGACAGGGCGGCCTCGGCGGACTCGAAATCGCTGCGCTCGGCCTCGGTCGAGGCGGGGTCGGATGCGGGGCGTTCGGACGGGTTCGCGGGCAGCAGTTCCGGCGTCACCCCGCCCGCGCCCGCGGTCATCGTCAGCTTGGACAGATCGCAGCCCTGCTCCATCTCGCACAGGCGGAACTCCATGTCGGCCAGCCGCCGTTCATTCTCGGCGGCGATGCGACCCACGCGGTTCTGCAGCTGTTCGGCCTGATTGGTCAGGCGGCGCAGCTGCGCCTCCATCGCGTTCATCCGGTCGATGGCCGAAGCCCCGCCTGCCGCGCGGATGCCCGAGGTTCCCGAACCCACCAGCTCGGCCCGAAGGGTCGTCAGGTTCCCCTGCAGCACCGTCAGTTCGGCGCGCAGATCGGCCAGGGTCGCCTGGTCCGGCGCGGGTTGCGCCAGTGCGGGCGTGCCAAGCCCGAGGAACAGCGTCAGCGCGATCTTGCGGATCATGCCCCGGGGCCTGCTTCGCTGACCACGGTGACGGCGCGGCGGTTGCGCGACCAGCAGCTCTCGTCCGAGCAGGTCGCCGCGGGACGTTCCTTGCCGAAGGACAGCGTGCGGATGCGACCGGGCGACACGCCCTCGGCCACGAGGTATTCCTGAACGGCGCTGGCGCGGCGCGCGCCCAGGGCAAGGTTGTATTCGCGGGTGCCGGTCTCCTCGGCATGGCCCTGGACCACCGCCTGGAAACCGCCATGGCTGTTCAGCCATTGCGCCTGACGCGCAAGGATCGCGCGGGCATCGGCATCCAGCGTGGTCTGATCGGCGGCGAACAGCACCGTGTCCCCGACCTCCGAACGGAAATATTCGGCCGTGGCCTGGTTGCCCAGGCTGCCCGTCGCCACATTGCCCTGAAAGACCGCCCCGCCGCCGGTATTGGCATAGGGATCGACCACAGGGGCGGCGGATTGGGGTGCAGGCTGGGCACAGGCGGCAAGGCCCAGAAGGGCCATCAGCAGGGCGGGTTTCGTCGCGGCGTTGATCATCTGGTCCTCATTGCATCAGGGGACCCCAGGACGGGTCCGAGGCGGCGAAATCGAGGTTCATCGGGCGCATGTTGCGACCCGTGATGTCCACGGAATGCAGGCGCGGCTGGCCGTTCCCGCCGGGCGTCACCCGCGTGAACATGACGACACGCCCATTGGGGGCCCAGGTCGGACCCTCGTCAAGGAAGGATTCGGTCAGCATCTTCTCGCCCGAGCCGTCGGTCCGCATGATCCCGATATGGAAGCGGTCGCCGACCTGCTTGGTGAATGCGATCATGTCCCCCTTGGGCGACCAGACCGGGCTGCCATAGCGCCCGTCGCCGAAGCTGATGCGCACCGGCTCGCCGCCATCCACCCCCATGATATAGAGCTGCGGGCTGCCGGAACGGTCGCTCTCGAAGACGATGCGCTGCCCGTCGGGGCTGAAGCTGGGCGAGGTCTCGATCGAGGGGGCGTCGGTCAGCGGGCGACCCGCGCCGGTATTGGGTGCCATCAGCCAGATGTCGGTATTGCCGCCCTGTTCGCGACTGTAGACGATCGACTGCCCCTTGGGACCGAAGCTGGGCGAGAAGGACATCGCCTGCGCGTCCTGCGTCAACGCCCGCGACGTGACCGTCGCCACGTCCAGCAGGCGGATCTGCGGAAAGCCGCTGTCATAGCTGGTATAGAGGATCTTGGTCCCGTCGGGCGAGAATTTGGGCGCCAGCACCAGCGAGGCGCCATTGGTCATCCACAACGTATTCTTGCCGTCGTAATCCATGACCCCGATGCGCTTGATCCGCGCGCTTTTCGGACCGGTTTCCTGGACGAAGGCGATACGGCTGTCGAAATAGGGCCGTTCGCCGGTCAGGCGGGCATAGACCTGGTCCGCGATCTTGTGGGCCGCGCGGCGCCAATCGGCGGCGCGGGCATCGAACTGCATCCCGTCGCCCTGTGGCTGCCCCGAGATGACGTCGAACAGGCGGAACCGGACCGAGATGTTCTCGCCCATCTGGCGGACCTCGGCGGTGACCAGCGCCTGCGCGTCGACCGCGCGCCAATCCTCGTAGCTGACGGGTTCCGCGAAGCTGCCCGGACGGGCGACCTGCGCCTCGGCCGGGATCTCGGAAAAGAGGCCCGTTCCGGTCAGGTCGTCGGCCACGACCTGTCGCACTTTGGCCGCGACCTCCTCGTCGCCGTGAAAGGCGGGGATCGCGATGCTCATAGGCTCGATCACCCCGTCGGTGATTTCGATCCGCAGGGGTTCGTCCTGCGCATGGGCGGGCATGACGGGCAGGACCGTCGCGGCCAGGCCGGCGGTCAGGAAGGTCGAGGCGAGGATCAGGGGGCGGAACATGGAAACCTCATTACCTTGGGTCTGCGAAAAGCAAAAGATGTCGGTGCATTATCAGAACTCGACACCATCGGGGCGGAAATCGACGACGATGTCGCGCCAACGCCCGTATTTCGACATCGGCAGGTCGAAACCTGCCCGCCCGCACATCAATATGGCGCGGCTTGCGATCTCGAATGCCTGCTGGGCGGCCCCTTCCGATCCGCCACGATATCCGGCCATGCGCAGGCTGTCCTGTTCGGGGATGCCCTCGGGGGACAGGCGCACCCCGACCGAGACGGTCATCTGCGAAGCCTCGACCGACAGCAGCCCCTTGTTCCAGCAATCGTGGATGGCAAAGCGCAGCTCGTCGCGTTCGGATTGGGACAGAGGATCGCCAAGGGGCAGCGCCCCCTGCTGCGACGGATCGGGAAGGGTCGAGGGGCGGATATCGCCCGGGACCAGCTGGTTCGGTGCAGCCGCGGGGGCGGCGCCGCCCGCATCCTCGGTCCCCGAACCCGCCGACATCGCGCCCGCAAGTGCGGCCGCAAGGGGGTCCATCTCGGCCGAGGCACCGCTGCCGCCCTCGATGCTCTGGCTGTCGCCGAAGGCATCGGCACCTGCGGCCGTGTCCGTGCCATCCGCACCGCCGCCTGCGCCCTGCGCCTCGCGGAGCGCGTCCTCCAGCGCCTGGCGGTCGGCTTCGGCGGCCTCTGCCGCGCGGCGCTCCTCCTCGGCGCGACGTTCGGCTTCGGCACGGCGTTCTTCTTCAGCGGTTTCCGCGGCTTCCGCAGCGCGGCGCTCTTCTTCCGCGCGGCGCTCGGCCTCGGCGGCCTCCGCGGCGCGACGTTCTTCCTCTGCGCGGCGCTCGGCTTCGGCACGACGCTCTTCTTCAGCGGCTTCGGCGGCTTCCGCCGCGCGGCGTTCCTCTTCGGCACGGCGTTCGGCCTCGGCGGCCTGACGCTCGGCCTCGGCCCGACGTTCCGCTTCCGCAGCCTCTTCCGCACGGCGTTCCGCTTGCGCGGCCTCGGTGGCACGGCGCTCTTCCTCAGCACGGCGTTCAGCTTCGGCGGCCTGCCGTTCCTCTTCGGCGCGCTGGCGCGCCTCGGCAGCCTCCGCCGCTTCGCGGGCTTCAGCCTCTTCGGCGGCGGCGCGGCGTTGTGCCTCCGCCTCAGCCTCAGCCTGCGCACGGGCCTCGGCCTGTGCCTCTGCTTGCGCATCCGCGGCCTGCTGCGCAGCTTCGGCCCGCGCAGCTTCGGCCCGCGCAGCTTCCGCCCGTGCGGCTTCGGCCCGCGCAGCCTCCGCAGCAGCTTCACGTTGCGCAGCTGCTGCAGCCTCGGCGGCTGCAGCTTCGGCCTGGCGCTGGCGATATGCCTCGACTAGCCCATCGGGACGCGATTGCGGGTTCCGTGATTGATCGAGCGCCAGCGCAGAGCGCGGGGCGACGGGTTCGGCCACCTCGTCCGGCGCAGGGGCCACCGGAACCGCAGCGCTGCGGCCCGTCTGCGGGGCGTCGGTCGCCCGGGGCAGGTCGGGCAGCGCCTCGGGGGTCGCGGGGGCCGTCGGATCGGGCAGATCGGTCGTGACCGCGACCGGATCGCGCGGCTCGAAATCGCTCAGATCGGGGGCGGGCTCGGATCGGTCCGGGGCCGACAGCTCGGCCGCATCATCCGTCGCGGGGGGCGATGCCGGGGCGGGCCGCGCGGCTTCGGCTTCGGGCTCGGCGGGGTTGGTCATCTGGTCGATATCGGTCGCATTCGCGCCCACCGGGCCCGATCCGCGCGCAGCAGCGGCCAAGGCTTCGAACTCGGCCCCGCTGATCGTGGATACCTGCGTGCTGCGCGTTCCCGGTCCCGGCTGGGGACGGAACAGCGCACCGCCAAGGATCAGCGCCACCAGCAGCGCGCCATGCACGCCGCCCGAGACCCACCAGCCGATCCTCTCGTCGCGATCCGCCATGGTCAGCCGTCCATCCGGGGGCCGCCGGTTTCGGTGACCAGAACGATGTCGGTGATGCCCGCGGCGTTCAGCGCGCCCATGATCTGCACCACGCGGGAATAGGGAATGCCGCCATCCGCGCGCAGATAGACGCGGGCCGATTGCCGCGTCTCCAGCACCTCGCGCAGGGCGGGCAGCAGGCCGGCATCATCGACGGCGCGGTCCATGACGCTCATCTGGCCCTCTGCCGGGATCGAGATCACCAGCGGCTCCTCCTGCTCGGTCGGGACCGCGCTGGCCGCCGTTTCCGGCAGGTTCAGCGGCACGCCCGCCGTCATCAGCGGCGCCGCGACCATGAAGATCACCAGAAGCACCAGCATCACGTCCACGAAGGGCGTGACGTTGATCTCGGACATGGGCTGGTTGCGCCTGCGTCCCTTGCTGCGGACCCGCTTGACCACCTGACCGGCCATGGATCAGGCCTCGTCCATCTGGCGCGACAGCAGGGTCGAAAATTCGTCCGAGAACTGCTCCCACCCGCCGGTGATGCGTTCGGCATCGCCCGACAGCTTGTTGTAGAAGACGACCGCCGGAATGGCCGCGACAAGACCCAGGGCCGTCGCCAGAAGCGCCTCGGCGATGCCCGGTGCGACGACGGCAAGGCTGGTGTCCTGCGACAGGGCGATACCCTCGAACGCGGTCTTGATCCCCCAGACGGTCCCGAACAGACCGATGAACGGCGCGGTGGAACCGACGGTGGCAAGGAAGGACAGGCCCCGGAACAGGCGGCCTTCCTCGCGCTGGATGGCCACGTTCATAGCCCGGTCGATCCGGGCGATGCCGCCGGGGATCAGTCGCCCGTCATCGCGGTGGCTGCGGCGCCATTCGGTCATGCCCGCGGCAAAGATCCGGGCCGAGGCCCCGCGCGGGCGGTCGCCCAGCTGGTCATACAGATCGTCCAGCGGTTCGCCCGACCAGAAGGCGCGGTCGAACTTTGCCGCCTCGCGCCGGGCGCGGGTGAAGGCCAGGAACTTCTGGATGATGATCGCCCAGGCCCAGACGGATGCGACGATCAGCACGATCATCACCACCTGCACGGTCAGGGATGCGCGCATGAACAGCGCCACGACCGAAAAATCGATGGCCTCGGCGGCCTGAATGGGTTCCATAGTCACTGCCTCATCGTCATGGACCGGGCGCGCGGATGCGGCCCGGTGTCGCGCGGTTTCTAGCGCGTTCCTAGGGCAGGTTTCATCCCCCGGCGCAACACAATGGCGTCACCCGAACCACGGGCCGCGGGGAATGTGCCGCTTTTGCCTCAGCCGGTCAGACATGCGACCAGCCCGGCCGGAAGCCGCGCCGGGCGCCCCGATGCCGCAAGGCAGGCGATCACGACCCTGGCCCGGAACAGGGTCTCGTCGCCCCGCAGCACCTCCTGGTCCACGGTGATCCGCGCGGGCGAATGATCGGACAGGCGGGTGCGGACCGTCAACAGGTCGTCGAAGATCGCGGGACGCAGGTAATCGGCCTCGACCCGGCGAACGGCAAAGACCAGCCCCTGATCCTTCAGGGCAAGCTGGTCGATGTCCAGATCGCGCAGCCATTCGCTGCGCCCCCGCTCGATGAACTTCAGATAGTTGGCGTAATAGACGATCCCGGCAAGGTCGGTATCCTCGTAATAGACGCGCAGGGTCAGGTCATGCGTCATCGTTCAGCCGTCGAACAGGGTCTGCTGGCCCTGCGGCTGGGGCGCCTCCAGCCCCAGATGCCGCCATGCGCGAGATGCAAGCTGGCGCCCGCGCGGGGTCCGCGCGATCAGGCCCTGCTGCAGCAGATAGGGCTCGATCACCTCCTCGATCGCATCGCGGCTTTCGGACAGCGCGGCCGAAAGGGTTTCCACCCCGACAGGCCCGCCCGCGTAATGTTCGGCCATCAACGAGATGTATCGTCGGTCCGCCCCGTCCAGGCCCAGGTCGTCCACCCCCAGCCGCGTCAGCGCCATGTCCGCGATCTCTCGGGTCAGGCGGCCGTCACCCTCGACCAGCGCGAAATCGACGACGCGGCGCAGAAGCCTGCCCGCGATCCGGGGCGTGCCGCGCGACCGGCGGGCAATCTCCCAGGTCCCCTCCTGATCGGCCGAGATGCCCATCATGCGTGCGCCGCGCTGGACGATCTGGTCCAGCTCGGGGATCTCGTAGAATTGCAGGCGGGTCGGGATGCCGAAGCGGTCGCGCAGGGGGGTCGTCAGCAGGCCCAGCCGCGTGGTCGCGCCGACCAGCGTGAAGGGCTGCAGCTCGATCCGGACGGTACGGGCGGCAGGCCCCTCGCCGATCACCAGGTCCAGCTCGAAATCCTCCATCGCGGGATAGAGGACCTCCTCGACCGCCGGGTTCATGCGGTGGATCTCGTCAATGAACAGAACGTCGCGGGCCTCGAGATTGGTCAGGATGGCGGCCAGGTCGCCTGCGCGCGCGATCACCGGCCCCGAGGTCATGCGGAAGTTCACCCCCAGTTCGCGCGCCATGATCTGCGCCAGCGTGGTCTTGCCCAGGCCCGGCGGCCCGAAGAACAGCGTGTGGTCCATCGCCTTGCCGCGCATCTTGGCGCTTTCGATGAAGACCTTGAGGTTGGCGCGCGCCTCGGCCTGGCCCACGAATTCGGACAGGTTCTGCGGGCGAAGGGCGCGATCCTCGAAATCGCCGTCCATCTTGTCGGGGCGGAGGACCGGGTCGGGTTGGCTCATGCATGCCCCCAGGGGCCGGCGCCGCCGTCATTGCCGCCGCTGCGCGGAATGCGGCTGGTGGCGGTCGGTTCGGGCCGCGCGGGCTGCATCGCCATCAGGCGGGCGATGCGTTCCTCGGTCGGGGGATGGGTGGCGAACAGCTTGTCGGCGCGCATGGCATGAAGCGGGTTGATGATGAACATCGACGCCGCCGCCGGATTGCGCTCGGCCGGGACATTGACGCTGCGCCCCGCCGCCCGCGCGATCGAGGACAGCGCCGTGGCCAGCGCGCGCGGATTGCCGCAGATTTCCGCCCCGGTGGCATCGGCCTCGTATTCGCGGGCCCTGGAGATGGCCATCTGCACCAGCATCGCGGCCATGGGGGCGAGGATCATGGCAAGGATCCCGCCGATCGCGCCCCCGCGCCCCTCGCGTCCGCCGGTGAACAGCATCATGTTGCCCATCATCGCGATGGCACCGGCCATGGTCGCGGTGACGGTCATGGTCAGCGTGTCGCGATGCTTGATATGGGCCAGCTCATGCGCGATCACGCCCGCGATCTCGTCCCGGTCCAGCGTGTCCAGCAACCCTTGGGTGACGGCCACGGCAGCGTTCTGCGGGTTGCGACCCGTGGCGAAGGCGTTCGGCTGTTCGGTCGGCAGCAGGTACAGCTTGGGCATCGGAAGATCGGCGCGGCGGGCCAGATCCGCGGTCATCCGGTACAGTTCGGCGCCCTGCCCGGGCGACAGCTCGACCGCGCCCTGCTGGCGCAGGACCATCTTGTCGCTGTTCCAGAAGGCAAAGAAGTTCATGCCCCCCGCCAGAAGCAGCGCAAGGATGGCACCGGTCATGCCGCCCATCATCCAGCCAAGCACCATGACAAGCGCCGTCAGCGCCGCCATCAGCATGAAGACCTTGATATTGCCCGCCATCGTCAGACCCCCTGATCAGTCCTTCGGCGCCAGAAGCCGCAGCGCCGCGCGGATCAACGCAGGCGTCGCAGCCGTCGGTTCCGCGGCCTGCGCCTCGGCCACGGCACCTGCCGCCTCGGAGGGACCATAGCCCAGATTGGACAGGGCCGACAGCGCATCCGCCATCGCCTGCCCGCTGTCCTGCGCAGGTTTGCGCGGGGGGCGCGCCTCGGTGCCGGGCATCGAGCCCGGCGCCGAGGCGGCGGTCGCGACGGGCTCGATGCCCGTCTCGACCGCATCCGCCCCGCCAAGCACATCGCCCGCATCGACCGTCAACGATCCCCCAAGCGCCATGACCGACGGCGCCTTGTCCTTCAGTTCCAGCACGATCCGCTGCGCAAGCTTCGGCCCCACGCCATTCGCCTTGCGCACCGAGGCCCAGTCCCCAAGCGCGATCGCCCGCGACAGCCCTTCGGCCCCAAGCGTTCCCAGGATCGCCAGCGACACCTTCGCACCCACCCCTTGGACCGAAGTCAGCAGCCGGTGCCATTCCTTTTCCAGCATGGTCGGAAAGCCGAACAGCTGCAGCAGATCCTCGCGCACCATCAGCTCGGTATAGAGCGCGGCCGCCTGACCCACGGGCGGCAGCCCCGCCGCAGTCCTTTCGCTGACATGCACGATATAGCCGACGCCGCGCACATCGATCAGCACGTGATCGTTCGCGCGGTGCAGGATCACGCCCGCGATGCGCCCGATCATGCCGCACCCCGCCTGGCCGTCACCGCGCGCAGGTTCCGCCCCTGCAGATGCCGCGCATGACAGATGGCGATGGCCAGCGCATCGGCCGCGTCGGGGCTGTCGAAGACGACGCCGGGCAGCTGCACACGGATCATGTGCTGCACCTGCTCTTTGCCTGCATGGCCCACGCCAACCACGGTCTTCTTGACCGCGTTGGGGGCGTATTCGCCGATCTCCAGCCCCGCCTCGGCGGGTGCCAGCAGCGCGACGCCACGCGCCTGGCCCAGCTTCAGCGTGCCGGTGGCGTCCTTGTTCACGAATGTCTGTTCGACGGCGGCCGCATCGGGTCGATGCGCCTCGATCACGGCGCACAGCCCGCGATACAGCGTCGACAGCCGCGGCCCCAGCTCCAGCGCCCCGTCCGAATGCACGCATCCGTTCGCGACATGGCGGATGCGCGGACCGTCCACCTCGATCACGCCCCAGCCCATGTTCCGCAGACCGGGATCGATGCCCAAGACCTTCATGCTGCCCCCTTTTTTCCGATGGCTAGCACGAAGCGGGAACATCTGGCCAGAAGAAACGGACCCGTGCTATTCCTCGATCACATCCAGAACGCCCGGAACCGCCCGCAGCGCCTGACGGGCGGGCGTGGTCAGGGGCGCGTCGTTCGCGACCTCAATCTCGATCATCTCGTCCCCCTCGCGGATGCGCAGGCGCACCGGGCCTCGGGCACGGGACGGGGCCACCAGCTCGGTCTGGATGCGGCCCAGGGTCTCGGCCAGACGGCCCACCGTATCCACGCCCTGGATTTCCACGGCCAGGGATCCAGCACCCGCATCCGCCACGAAATCCTCGAGGCCGGCGACGCTGTTGGCCAGCATCTTCACCTGTTCCCCCGAGGGTTCGACCTTGACCTGCATGACCACGTTCAGCCCCGGTTCCAGCCTGTCGCGCGATGCGTTCAGCAGGTCCGAGAACAGCGTGACCTCGTAGAGCCCCGTCGGATCGGACAGGCTGACGAAGGCGTATTGCGTGCCCTTGGCCGATTTGCGCTCCATCCGTGCGGCGACCGTGCCCGCGATGAAGGCAACCATCGGCCCGCCCGCCGCCTCGGCGGAAATCTCGGCCAGGGTCTGGACCTTCTTGCGGCGCAGCGCGGTCTGGTAATCGTCCAGCGGATGCCCCGACAGGTAGAAGCCGACGGCCTTGTGCTCCTCGCCCAGCTTCTCGGTCGGCAGCCAGACCTGCGCGATGGCCGGGCGCGGCGGCGGCAGATCCTCGCCGCCCCCGAACAGCGAGGACTGGTTCGAGGCCGCCTGTTCCTGCACGGCGGCCGACCATGCGACCAGCCCGTCCAGCGATTTCAGCACCCTTGCGCGGTTGTCGTCCAGCAGGTCGAACGCGCCTGCGCGCGCCAGCATCTCCAGCGGGCGCTTGCCCACGCGCTTCATGTCCACGCGGCGGGCGAAATCGGTGATGTCGCGGAAGGGCCGGTCGCCCCGCGCCTCGTGGATCAGGCGCATCGCCTCGATCCCCACGCCCTTGAGCGCCCCGAGCGCATAGTAGATGCGGTTCTTGCCCACGGTGAAGGTCGGGGCCGAGCGGTTGACGCAGGGCGGCACGATCTCGATCCCCATGCGGTCGCATTCGCGCTTGTAGATCGCCAGCTTGTCGGTCAGGTGGATGTCGCAGTTCATCACCGCGGCCATGAATTCGACCGGGTGGTTCGCCTTCAGCCATGCCGTCTGATAGCTGACGACCGCATAGGCCGCGGCATGCGACTTGTTGAAGCCGTAATTCGCGAATTTCTCCAGCAGGTCGAAGACCTCGCCCGCCTTCTTCTCGGGGACGCCATTCTCGACGCTGCCCTTGATGAATTTCGGGCGTTCCTTGGCCATCTCGGCGGCGATCTTCTTGCCCATGGCGCGGCGCAGAAGGTCGGCACCGCCAAGGCTGTATCCCGCCATGACCTGTGCGATCTGCATCACCTGTTCCTGATAGACGATGATGCCCTGTGTCTCGGCTAGGATGTGGTCGATGCTGGGATGGATGGATTCCAGTTCCCGTGCGCCGTTCTTGACGTCGCAATAGACGGGGATGTTCTCCATCGGGCCGGGGCGGTACAGCGCGACAAGCGCCACGATATCCTCGATGCAGGTCGGGCGCATGCGGCGCAGCGCGTCCATCATGCCGCTGGATTCCACTTGGAACACCGCGACGGTGCGGGCGCTGGCAAACAGGTCGTAGCTGGCCTTGTCGTCCAGCGGAATGGTGTTGATCTGGTTCTCGGTTCCCGCGGGGGGTCGGTACAGTTCGCGCCCCTCGGCATCGACATGCAGGGGGCGGCCCGCACCGTTGATCAGATCGACCGCGTTCTGGATGACCGTCAGCGTCTTGAGGCCCAGGAAGTCGAACTTGACCAGCCCGGCCTGTTCGACCCATTTCATGTTGAACTGGGTCGCGGGCATGTCGGATGCAGGATCGCGGTACAGCGGGACCAGCTGATCCAGCGGCCTGTCCCCGATCACCACGCCCGCCGCATGGGTGGACGCGTTGCGGTACAGCCCCTCAAGCTGTTCGGCATAATCCAGCAGACGGCCCACCACCTCTTCGCGCGCGGCCTCGCGCAGGCGCGGTTCCTCGGCGCGGGCTTTGGTGATGCTGACGGGCTTCACGCCCTCGACCGGGATCATCTTGGACAGGCGATCCACCTGGCCGAAGGGCAGCTGCAGCACGCGGCCCACGTCGCGCACGGCGGCCTTGGACAGAAGCGCGCCGAAGGTGATGATCTGGCCGACCTTCTCCTTGCCGTATTTCTCCTGCACGTAACGGATCACCTCTTCGCGGCGGTCCATGCAGAAGTCGATGTCGAAGTCGGGCATGCTGACCCGTTCGGGGTTCAGGAAGCGTTCGAACAGCAGGGAATATCGCAGCGGATCGAGGTCGGTGATCGTCAGCGCATAGGCCACGAGGCTGCCTGCCCCCGACCCCCGCCCCGGCCCGACCGGGATGTCGTGTTCCTTGGCCCAGCCGATGAAATCCGCGACGATCAGGAAATAGCCGGGGAAGCCCATCTGCTCGATGATGTTCAGTTCGAAATCCAGCCGCTGCTGGTATTCCTCGGGGGTGACGGCATGGGGGATGACCTTCAGCCGGGCCTGCAGCCCCTCGTTCGCCTGGCGGCGCAGTTCGGCCACCTCGTCATCGGCGAATTTCGGCAGGATGGGCGCGTGCTTGCTGACCGCGAAGGCGCAGCGGCGGGCGATCTCGACCGTGTTCTCCAGCGCCTCGGGCAGGTCCGCGAACAGGACGCACATCTCTTCGGGGGATTTGAAGTAATGCTGCGGCGTCAGGCGTCGGCGGGGCTGCGACTGGTCGACATAGGCCTTCTCGGCGATGCAGATCAGCGCGTCATGCGCCTCGTACATGGCGGGCTTCGGAAAATAGACGTCGTTCGTGGCGACCAGCGGCAGATCGCGGGCATAGGCAAGCTCGATCAGACCGGCCTCGCTGGCGGATTCCGCGGGCATCAGGGTTCCGTTCTCGCCCGGGTGGCGCTGCAATTCGACATAGAGCCTGTCGCCGAAGGCATCGCCCAACCGTGCGGCAAGCGCCGCGGCCTTGTCGCCCTGCCCCTGCGCGATCAACTGCCCGAGCGGCCCGAACGCCCCGCCCGTCAGGCAGATCAGCCCCTCGGCCCGTTCGCACAGCTCGTCCAGGGTCACATGCGGCAGCGCGCCCCCCTCGCGCAGATAGATGCAGGAGGACAGCGCCATCAGGTTCATCCAGCCCGCGCGGTTCTGCGCCAGAAGAACCATGGGACCTGTCGCGTCGGCCTGCACCGTCACCTGGCAGCCGATGATGGGCTGCACGCCCTTGTCCTTGGCCTTCACGCTGAATTCCAGCGCGGCGAACATGTTGTTCGTATCCGTCAGGGCAACCGCCGGCATGCCCATTTCAGCGGCAATTGCGGGCATTTTGCCGACCGGAATGGCACCTTCCAGCAAGGAATGCTCGGAATGTGTGCGAAGATGGATGAATCGGGGGGATTTTGCGGCCATGATTGCAACAGTATCGCAGCCTGACCAAACAGCGCAATTGCCAGCCCCGCGATTTGCGGTCTAAGCAGGCCGGGTTTCGCGCAAGGGACGACAGGGGAACGAAATTTGGACAGCGCCACGGTGTTTCGCGCGGACGGGATCGGCAAGAGCTATCCCGGCGTGCGCGCGAATGACGACGTATCATTCGAGGTCGCCCGCGGCGAGATTCACGCCCTGCTGGGCGAGAACGGCGCAGGCAAGTCCACGCTGGTCAAGATGATCTATGGCCTGGTGCGGCCCGATGACGGGCGCATGACGCTGCTGGACCGCCCGCACGAACCCTCGGACCCGCGTGCGGCCCGTGCGGCGGGCGTGGCGATGGTGTTCCAGCATTTCAGCCTGTTCGACGCGCTGAGTGTGGCCGAGAACATCGCCCTGGGGATGGAGAACCCGCCCCCCCGGCGCGAGCTGGCCGACCGGATCACCAAGGTCAGCCATGAATTCGGCCTGCCGCTGAACCCCGCGCGTCGCGTGGTCACCCTGTCGGCAGGCGAACGCCAGCGGGTCGAGATCATCCGCTGCCTGCTGCAGAACCCGCGCCTGCTGATCATGGACGAACCGACCAGCGTGCTGACCCCGCAAGAGGCCGAGCTGCTGTTCGCCACCCTGCGCAAGCTGGCGGCGCAGGGCACGGCCATCCTCTATATCAGTCACAAGCTGGAAGAGATCCGCGCCCATTGCGACTGCGCCACGATCCTGCGTCACGGGCGCGTGGTGGACAGCTGCAACCCGCGCGATCATTCCGCAAGCCAGCTGGCCGCCATGATGGTCGGAGGAGAGATGCGCCCGATCGACCGTTCGGGCCGCCACGCGGGCGAGACGCTGCTGGACCTGCGCGACCTGTCCCTGCCCGCCCCGACGGCCGAGGGCGTGGCCCTGAAATCCGTGTCCCTGTCCATTCGCGCGGGCGAGATCCTGGGCATCGGCGGCGTCGCCGGCAACGGGCAGGAGGAACTGCTGGCGGCCCTGTCGGGCGAGATGCCGTCCGCCCCCGGCACCCTGACCGTCGAGGGCGCCGACCTGTCGCAGGCCAGCCCTGCCGCCCGACGCCGCGCAGGCCTTCTGGCCGCCCCCGAGGACCGGCTGGGCCACGCCGCCGTGCCCGATTTCAGCCTGACCGAGAACACGCTGCTGACGGCGGGCGACCGCAAGTCGCTGGTGCGTCGCGGGCTGATCGACCATAACGCCGCCCGTGATTTCGCGCAGGCCGTGATCGCCGCCTTCGACGTGCGCACCCCCGGTCCCGGCACCGCCGCCAAGGCGCTGTCGGGCGGCAACCTGCAGAAATTCGTCATCGGCCGCGAGGTCATGCAGGACCCGCGCGTCCTGGTCGTGAACCAGCCCACATGGGGCGTCGATGCCGGGGCCGCCGCGGCCGTACGCCAATCGCTTCTGGACCTTGCGCGATCGGGCGCGGGCGTCATCGTCATCAGCCAGGACCTGGACGAGATCCTGGAACTGTCCGACCGGTTCTGCGCCCTGAACGAGGGGCGGCTGTCCGATCCGGTCCCGACCGAGGGGCTGACCCTCGAACGGATCGGCCTGATGCTGGGCGGCGCCCACGGGATGGAGGAAGCCCGCATATGATCCAGTTCGTTCCGCGCACCGACGCATCCGGGCCCTGGCAGATCGCAACGCCGATCCTTGCCGTGCTGGCCACGATGCTGACCGGCGGCCTGCTGTTCGCGCTCTTGGGCCACGACCCGGTCGCCGCGATCCGCACGATCTTCTGGGATCCGCTGTTCGGGATGGCCGCGTCCTATTCCCGGCCGCAATTGCTGGTGAAGGCCGCGCCGCTGATCCTGATCGCATCGGGACTGGCCGTGGGCTTCCGCGCCGGCGTCTGGAACATCGGCGCCGAGGGGCAGTACATCATCGGCGGTCTTTGCGGCGCGGGCGTGGCGCTCGCGCTCTATCCGCTGGATGCGTTCTGGATCTTTCCGGCGATGGTCGTGGCGGGGCTGGCGGGCGGCTGGGCCTGGGGCATGATCCCCGCCCTGCTGCGCAACTGGTTCGGCGCGTCCGAGATCCTCGTGTCGCTGATGCTGGTCTATGTCGCCCAGCGCGTCGCCGCGTGGATGGCCTTCGGCCCGATGAAGAACCCCGAGGGCTTCGGCTTTCCCGGCTCTCGCAACCTGCAGCAATATCCCTCGGCCTCGAACCCGGAACTGTTCGCGAATACCGGCGCGCATTGGGGCGTCTTCGCGGCACTTGCCGCCGTCATCGCGACCTGGGTGCTGATGAGCCGCCACATCCGCGGTTTTCATATCCGCGCGGCGGGCACCGCGCCCCGTGCGGCGCGTTTCGCGGGCGTGCGTCCGCAGGTGCTGGTGGCCTTCTGCCTGGGGTTGTCGGGCGCGCTGGCCGGTGCCGCGGGCCTGTTCGAGGTGGCGGGCCCCGCGGGCCAGGTCACCGACAAGCTGGGCACGGGCTACGGCTTCACCGCGATCATCGTGGCCTTCCTCGGGCGGTTGCATCCGGTCGGCATCCTGCTGGCGGGGCTTCTGCTGGCGCTGACCTATATCGGGGGCGAACTGGCGCAGCTGACCATGCAGCTGCCCGCCGCATCCGTGCAGGTCTTCCAGGGGATGCTGCTGTTCTTCCTGCTGGGCTTCGACATCCTGACCCGGTTCCGCATCGTCCGGAGGGTACGCGCATGATCGATCCGCTTTCGGTGTTCCTGCTGCTTCTGTCGGCATCGACCCCGATCCTGTTCGCCGCATTGGGCGAACTGGTCGTCGAACGCGCCGGCGTCCTGAACCTGGGCGTCGAGGGGATGATGATCACCGGCGCGCTATCGGGCTTTGCCGTGGCCCATGCGACCGGCAACCCCTTCGCGGGCTTTCTGGGCGCGGCCGTCGCGGGGGCCGCGATATCGCTTCTGTTCGCTGCGCTGACACAGGCGTTCCTGGCGAACCAGGTCGCATCGGGCCTGTCCCTGACGCTGTTCGGGCTGGGCATGGCGGCGATGTTCGGCAAGCCGCTGGAGGGGGTGAAGGCGCCCCCCATGCCCGCCGGTCCCTTCGGCATCAACTGGATCGTCTGGCTGGGCCTTCTGGCCGTTCCCGCGATCTGGTGGTTCCTGACACGGTCGCGCCCGGGCCTCGTGCTGCGCGGCGTCGGCGAAAATCACGATGCGGCCCACGCGCTGGGATACGACGTGCGCCTGACGCGGCTTGCGGCCATCGCATTCGGCGGTGCCATGGCCGGGATCGGCGGGGCGTTCATCTCGATCGCGACGGTGCTGCAATGGACCGAAGGCATGACCGCGGGGGCGGGCTGGATCGCGCTGGCGATCGTCGTCTTCTCCAACTGGACGGCGGTCGGCGTCCTGGCCGGGGCGTGGCTCTTTGGCGGGGTCACGGTACTGCAGCTGCGCCTGCAGGCGGCGGGGGTGAACGTGCCCGTGCAGCTTTTGTCGATGGCGCCCTATCTTGCCACGATCATCGTCCTCGTGCTGATCTCGGGTCGGCAGAAATACAGTCGCCGTGCGGGGGCCGCCGCGCCCGGATCGCTCGGCCGGAACTTCCACGCGCTGCGCTGAACGCAGCCGTCCATCAGGAGAGGGTAGACATGAACCGCAGAACACTTCTTGCCGGCGCGGCCGCGCTGTCGGCATTGATCGCCGCCCCGGCAATGGCCCAGGACGAGCCGCTGAAGGTCGGCTTCATCTATGTCGGCCCCGTGGGCGACGGCGGCTGGACCTATCAGCACGACCTGGGCCGCCAGGCGGTCGAGGCCGAATACGGCGACCGCGTGGAAACCACCTTCATCGAGAGCGTGCCGGAAGGCGCCGATGCCGAACGCGCCCTGACCCAACTGGCGCTGGCGGGCAACAAGCTGATCTTCGCGACCAGCTTCGGCTTCATGGATCCGACCATCAACGTCGCCTCGAAGTTCCCCGACGTGAAGTTCGAACACGCCACGGGCTACAAGCGTGCCGACAACGTCGCGACCTATGACGCGCGCTTCTACGAAGGCCGTGCGGTCATCGGCACCATCGCGGGCCGGATGACGGAATCGAACAAGATCGGCTATATCGGGTCCTTCCCCATCCCCGAGGTGATCCAGGGCATCAATTCCAGCTTCATCCACGCCCGCAAGGTGAACCCGGATGTCGAGATGAAGGTCGTCTGGGCCTATAGCTGGTTCGATCCGGCGAAAGAGGCCGACGCCGCATCCGCCCTGCTGGCCGAGGGCGTGGACGTGATCCTGCAGCATACAGATTCCACCGCGCCGCTTGCCAAGGCGCAGGAAGCCGGCGCCATCGGCTTCGGTCAGGCCAGCGACATGGCGGCCTTCGCCCCCAGCCCCCGCGTGGCATCCATCATCGACAACTGGGCGCCCTACTATGTCGAGCGTGTGGGCGAAGTGCTTGACGGCACCTGGGAAAGCAAGGCCACCTGGGCCGGCATCGGCGACGGAGAGGTCGTGATCGGCGACATCACCGAGGCCGTCCCCGCCGAGGTCAAGGCCGAGGCCGAGGCCCTGCGCGACAGCATCGGTTCGGGCGAATACCATCCCTTTACCGGCCCGCTGAACAAGGCCGACGGCAGCGTCTGGCTGGCCGAGGGCGAAACCGCCTCGGACGAGGATCTGCAGTCGATGAACTTCTATGTCGAAGGCATCACTGCCCAGATCCCGCAGTAAGACCCGTGCGCCCCGTCACGGCGGGGCGCGCAGCCTTCGGCTTGGCGCTTGCCACGGGACCTGCAGCATGTGAAGGATGACGAAACCGTGACCGGTATCTCATTCCCAGCAGGACCACATGCATCTGCCAGCCCCCGGACCGCTTTTCAGGCGGGTCTATCGCAAGGCCCCGAGCCCCTGGACATACGCCATCGAGGCGATCGGCCGGAAACGCGACCGCGCGCCTGCCAAACTGGACGTCATGACCTCGGTCGGGGGCAAGGACGCGGATATCCTGCAGGTGATGATCCGATCGCTGTCCGACAGCCATCCGAAGGACCGGATCGACTTCTGGCTGTTCCACATGCATCTGGGTCCCGAACAGCTGGCAGGCCTCACCCGCTTCTGCGAGGGGTTGGACAATCTGGACCTGCATATCGTCCATGTCACGCAGCACAAGGAATTCGCGGAACTGAGCAAGCTGGGGCGCAAGCCCTTCGGTGCCCGCTTCCTGTGGTATCTTGCGCATGAATACCTGCCGGGCGATCTGGATCGGGTGATCTATCTCGATCCGCTGGACGTGATCGTGATGGACGACCTGCTGCCCTTCCTGAACCAGCCGCTGATGGGCCGCATGGTCGCGGCCTGCCGCGAGTTGCCCTTCCTGCCACCGATCCTTGCCCGCCCCGCGACCGAGGCCGACCTGGAACCCAGGGCGATGGCGCGCACCCGCCGGGTCATGCACGGCGTCATCAACAGCGGCGGCATGGTCCTGAACCTGGCGCGGATGCGCAAGGAGGATCGCGGCCTGGCCCCCTATCTTGGGATGGGCCGCCTGATCGCCGAGAAGACCGAGCTGCCCTTCGGCGATCAGGGCCTGTTCTCGATGACCCATGGCAGCGATTACGTCCGCGCGCATGACCGCTACAACCTGCGTTTCCACATGGCCCCGCAGGGTCGGATCCGGCCTGCCATGGCGCATTTCGCAGGGCGCATCGCCAAACCCTTCCACCTGCGCTTCGACCCCGGGCAGGAGGACCTGATCCTGTCGCTGCTGCAGCGTACCGGCAGGCAGGCGCTGCCGCTGAATGCGACGCAGAACATCAAGGCGCAGGATCTGCCCTATTACCGGCTATGGTGGGACATCTGCGCCCGGACGCCGGTCCATGACCGCATCGCGCCCCTGGCCGATCGCTTCGCGGCCAAGGTCACGGCCGAGGATCAGCCGATGCATTCGGTCGTCTGAGCCCCGCCCTGAAAGGAAGGGATCGGGGCGCGCGGAGTGCGCGCCCCGGTCGCCCTCAGGCGGCGGGCATCCGCGCCTCGACCATGCCGGCATACCAGCTGGACCCCGCCGGGATCGCCTCGTCGTTGAAGTTGTAGGCCGGGTGATGGACCATGGCGGTATCGCCGTTGCCGACCCAGATATAGGCGCCCGGACGTTCGTTCAGCATGTAGCTGAAATCCTCGCCGCCCATCATCGGCTCCATCGCGGTATTCACCTCGCCCGAGATGCCCGCTGCCACGTCGATGGCCCATTCCGTGGCCCGATCGTCGTTCATCGTCACCGGGTATCCGCGTTCGTAATCGACCTGCGCCGTGGCCCCCATCGCGGCGGCGATGTTCGTGGCGACGCGGGTGATGCCTTCCTGCAGCTGGTCGCGGACCTGCGCGTCCAGGCTGCGCGCCGTGCCCTTCAGCTTCACCACCTGGGGGATCACGTTATGCGCGGTCGAATCGGTCGACACCACGCAGACCGAGATCACCGCGTTCTTCAGCGGATCGATGTTGCGCGACACGACCGACTGCACGGCCACGATGATCTGCGCGGCGGTCAGCGTGGTGTCGATGCATTCATGGGGCTTGGCCGCATGGCCGCCCTTGCCGGTCACGGTGATCTCGAACTGGTCGGCGGCGGCCATCATCGGTCCGGGCTTGATCGCGAAATGACCAACCGGCATGCCGGGCATGTTGTGCATCCCATAGAACTCGTCGATCTTCCAGCGATCGACCAGACCGTCCTCGACCATGGCCAGACCGCCTGCCCCGCCTTCCTCGGCGGGCTGGAAGATCACCACGGCGGTGCCGTCGAAATTGCGCGTCTCGGCCAGGTATTTCGCGGCCCCCAGCAGCATGGCGGTATGGCCGTCATGACCGCAGGCATGCATCGTGCCCGGTGTCTTGCTGGCATATTCGACGCCGGTCTGCTCCTCGATCGGCAGCGCGTCCATGTCGGCGCGCAGCCCCACGACGCGGCCCTTCGTGTCGGTGCGGCCCTTGATCACGCCGACCACGCCGGTCCGGCCCACGCCCTCGACCACCTCGTCGCATCCGAATTCGCGCAGCAGCTCCGACACCTTGCCCGCGGTGCGATGCACCTCGTAGAGCAGTTCGGGGTTCTCGTGGAAATCGCGGCGCCAGGCGGTGATCTCGGGCAACAGTTCGGCAAATCGGTTCTTGATGGGCATGTCGTTCTCCTTCGCGCAAAGACTGGCGCGTTCATGCAGATACTGCAAGCCTCGCGTCGCAGGTCTTTCGCGGATTGCATAGGCTGCCCGAAAACCGGACAGCCAACCTGTCAGCCATGGGTGACCGGATCGACCAGCACGCGGTGCCCCGGCGCGACCTCGCGATAGGTCGAGGGCACGGGCCGGTAATCGACCGGGTGGATCGGCGACGGGATCGGGCTGAAGTTCAGATCCTCGGAGATCTTCTTCTGCCGCGGATCGGCCACCGGCACCGCCGACATCAGCTGACGGGTATAGCTGTGCTGCGGGTTCTCGAAGACCTGCGCGCGGGTGCCCAGTTCGACGATGCGGCCCAGATACATGACGCCCACATGATGGCTGACGCGTTCGACGACGGCCATGTCATGGCTGATGAACAGCATCGAGATGCCCAGATCCTGCTGCAGTTCCATCAGCAGGTTCAGCACCTGCGCCTGCACCGACACGTCCAGCGCCGACACGGCCTCGTCGGCGACGATCAGGCGCGGGTTCAGCGCAAGGGCGCGCGCGATGGCGATGCGCTGGCGCTGGCCGCCCGACATCTCGTGGGGGAAGCGGCGCATGAAGCTGCGGGGCAGTTCGACCCGGTCGAACAGGGTCGCGATGCGGTCCTCGCGTTCGGAACGGCTGCCGATGCCATAGTTCTGCATCGGCTCGGCCACCTGGTCATACAGGTTCATATGCGGGTCGAGGCTGGCAAAGGGATCCTGGAAGATCATCTGCATGTCGCGCCGCGCCTTGCGCAGGGCCGATTGCGACAGCGCCAGGATGTCGGTGCCGCCCAGATCGACCGTGCCGCTGTCGGGTTCGACCAGCCGCAGCAGCGAACGTCCGCAGGTGGATTTCCCGCAGCCCGATTCGCCCACCAGCGACAGCGTCTCGCCGCCATTGATCGAGAAGCTGACATCCTCGACCGCGTGGACGCGCGCGACGGTGCGGCGCAGAAGCCCGCCCTTGACCTCGAATCGCGTGGTCAGGTTCCTGACCGTCAGCAGCGGCTTGGGATCGGCCACGATGATCGGTTCGGGGGCGCCGTGGCTGCCGTCGCGCATCAGTCGCAGGCGTTCTGGGGCAGGCTTGCCCGTCATTTCCCCCAACCGCGGCACGGCGGCCAGCAGCATCTTCGTGTAATCCTTCTGGGGCGCCTCGAAGATCTGTTCGACCGGGCCTTCCTCGACCTTGTCGCCGCGATACATGACCACGACGCGATCTGCCATCTGCGCGACCACCGCCATGTCATGAGTGATGAAAAGAACGGCAATCTGCTTCTCGCGCTTGAGCCGGTCGATCAGGGCAAGGATCTCGGCCTGGATGGTGACGTCCAGCGCGGTGGTCGGTTCGTCGCAGATCAGCAGACGGGGTTCGCAGGCCATCGCGATGGCGATGACGACGCGCTGGCGCATCCCGCCCGACAGCTCGTGGGGATACTGGTCCAGACGGCGTTCCGGTTCGGGGATGCGGACCTGGCGCAGGATCTCCAGCGCGCGGGCCCGGGCCTGCGTCTTGGTCATGCCACGATGGGCGATCAGCCCCTCGGTCAGTTGGTCGCCCACGGTGAAGACCGGGTTCAGCGCGGTCATCGGTTCCTGGAAGATCATGCCGATCTGGTTGCCCCGGATGTCGCGCATCACGCCGCTGGACTGCTGGGCCAGATCGATGTCGCGCCCCTTGTCGTCGGTGAACATCAGGCGCCCCCCCGCGATGGTCCCGCCGCCGAATTCGACAAGCCGCATCAGCGACAGCGAACTGACCGACTTGCCCGACCCGGATTCGCCCACCACGCAGACACATTCGCCCGGCTTGATGTCGAAGCTGACATCCTTGACGCCCACGACCACCCCGTCGCTCGTATCGAATTCGACGCGAAGTTTCTCAATGGAAACAAGTGGTTTGTCGTCAAGCATCATGGCCCCCAGATGAAGTTCAAGCCGGAAGGCTAATCCCTGTCCCCGAAAAGTCAAAGCCGAAAGCCCATCGGCCGAAGGCGCGATTAGTCTTGCATTATTTGCGGGCTTCATCCGAAGATGCCGCCATTCCGCAGGGCGACGACACGATGAAAGAAGCACCCGCGACACGAAAAGGGACGGACGCAATAACAACAGCCGACAAATGGCTGGTCGTGCCGTGGCAAGGACCGCGGAGCACAACACCCAACAGGAGAGTGTGATGAAACTGAAGACTGTTCTCATGGGCGCCGCCGCGATGCTTGCGATGGCCCCGGCTGCCATGGCGGAACGTGGCGGCGACGGGCAGCTGGGCCTGATCCTCTGGCAGGCCCCCTCGACGATGAACCCCTACCTGTCGGGTGGCACCAAGGAGGTCATCGCCTCCAGCCTGACGCTCGAACCGCTTGCCGGCTACGACGCGCAGGGCAACATCTATCCCCGTCTCGTGACCGAGATCCCGTCGCTGGACAATGGCGGCATCTCCGAGGACATGACTTCGGTCACCTGGACGCTGCGCGACGACGTCAAGTGGTCGGACGGCACGCCCCTGACCGCCGAGGACGTGGTCTTCACCGGCGAATACTGCATGCATCCCGAAGGCGGCTGCTCGCAGCTGGCCAAGTTCGAAGGCGTGACCGCGATCGAGGCGATCGACCCGCAGACCGTCAAGATCACCTTCGCATCGCCGCGCCCCGATCCCTTCGCGGCCTTCGTCGGTTCGCAATCGCCGATCCTGCAGAAGGCCCAGTTCGAAAGCTGCATCGGGTCGAACGCGCCGACCTGCACCGACCAGAACTTCAACCCGATCGGGACCGGCCCCTTCGCGGTGACCGAGTTCCTGACGAACGACACCATCTCGCTGGAAGCGAACAGCGAATATCGCGACCCCGAGAAGCCCGCCTTCGCGACCGTGCTGGTCAAGGGCGGCGGCGATGCGGCCGGTGCCGCGCGTTCGGTGCTGGAGACGGGCGAGTTCGACTATGCCTGGAACACCCAGCTGGCCCCCGATGTCATCGCCGGCATGGAAGCCGCCGGTCGTGGCAAGGTCGCGGCGGCCTTCGGCAGCCTCGTGGAACGCCTGCATGTCAACCTGACCGACCCGTCCTCGTCCCTGCCCGAGGGCGAGCGTTCGACGCTGGAGCATCCGCATCCCTTCCTGTCGGACCCCGCCGTGCGCAAGGCGCTGTCCATGGCCATCGACCGCGAACTGCTGGTCGAGATCGGCTATGGCCCCGCGGGCAAGCCGACCTGCAACTATGTCCCCGCCCCCGAGGCATGGGCATCCGAGAACACCGAATGCCTGACCCAGGACATCGAAGGCGCGAATGCCCTGCTGGAGGAAGCCGGCTGGGTGATGAACGGCAACGGCGTGCGTGAGAAGGACGGCGTGACGCTCAGCATCACCTACCAGACCTCGGTCAACGCAGTCCGCCAGGACTTCCAGGCGCTGATCAAGCAGTGGTGGTCCGAGATCGGCGTGGAAACCGAGCTGAAGACAATCGACGCGTCGGTCTTCTTCGGTTCGGATGCGGGTTCGCCCGACACGCTGCAGAAGTTCTATGCCGATATCGAGATGTATGCCGACAACTTCGACGGCACGAACCCGGCCCCCTACCTGTCCAAGCATACCTGCAACAAGGCACCCTCGCCCGCGAACCAGTGGCAGGGCGAGAATACCAGCCGCTTCTGCAACGAGGAATACGACCAGATGGTCGCGGACCTCGAAGGCATCGTGGATGCGGACGAACGCGCGGCGATGGGCCGCAAGATGAACGACATGCTGACCAAGGACAACAACGTCATCATCCCCATCGTCTATCGCGGCACCGCCTCGGCCCATTCGAACACGCTCGGCGGGGTCGAGCTGAACGCATGGGACAGCGAGATCTGGAACGTCGCCGACTGGACCCGCATCGAGGAATGACGACCCCTGCCGCCCCGGCCACGCGCCGGGGCGGCGCCCCCTCTCTCTTGGGGACGGCGCGCCCGTGTTCAAGATGGGGGAGGAGTCCCATGCCCGTCCACATCATGACCGAGGCGCCATGCTGAATTTCACCATCCGTCGGCTGCTGCTGGCGATTCCCACCCTTCTGTTCATCTCGCTGGTGATCTTCCTTCTGCTGGAAGCATCGCCGGGCGATCCATTGGGTGACGTCCCCCTGACCGTCCCCCCCGAGGTGCGCGAACGCATGCGCGCGGCCCTGGGCCTGGGCGAGCCATGGCCCGTCCGCTACGTGCTGTGGCTCAAGCAGTTCTTCTGGGTCGAGCCGCTCTACTGGTTCGACCAGGTCTTCGGAACGGCCCATGCCGCCGACATGCAGCGCATCATCAGCTTCCAGTCGCGCAGCCCCGTCTTCGACGTGATCGCGCAGCGCGTGCCCCAGACGCTGACGGTCGTCGGCATGTCCTATGTGGTGGGCATCCTGATCGCGATCCCGATCGGGATCATGTCGGCCTACAAGCAGTATTCCTGGTTCGACCAGATCGGGACGTTCATCTCGATGATCGGGTTTTCCATGCCGACCTTCTTCACGGGGGTCGTGCTGATCATCATCTTCGCGGTCAAGCTGCAGTGGTTCCCCTCGGTCTACGACACCACCCACGAGGTGACGGACTGGAACAGCTTCCTCGTGCAGGCGCGCCAGATGGTGATGCCGGTGACGGTGCTCGCGCTCTACAACGCGGCGCAGATCAGCCGGTTCATGCGGTCCTCGATGCTGGACAATCTGGGCCAGGACTATGTCCGCACGGCCCGCGCCAAGGGGCTGACCGAACGCGTGGTCGTGCTGAAGCACGTGCTGCGCAACAGCCTGATCCCCGTCGTCACCGTCATCGCACTGGGCCTGCCCGCCGTTTTCGGCGGCGCGATCATCACCGAACAGGTCTTCAAGGTGAACGGGCTGGGTCAGCTGCTGATCACCGCGATCCACGGCAGCGACATCCCGATGGTGCTGACGCTGACCTTCATCTTCGCCATCCTGATCGTGGTCTTCACCCTGATCGCCGACATTCTCTACGGGGTTCTGGACCCGAGGATCCGCTATGACTGAGCCGCACCGACCCGCAACGCAACCGACCGACGCGCTGAAGGCCGCTGCCGGAAATGCCGCCACCCCCGAGGGCGCAAGCCCGCCCGTCGTGCCGCCGGTCGCCGAACCCGAGATCGTCCAGACCCGCAGCCAGTGGCGCGACGTCTGGCGGCAGTTCCGCAGCCACCGGGGCGCGATCGTGGCACTGGCCATCTTCGTGTTCATCATCCTCTTCGTGTCGGTCGGGCCGCTGATCTGGCGGATCGATCCGACCTATGTGGATATCCGCGCGCGCAATTCGGGCTTCTCGCTGGCGCATCCGCTGGGGACCGACCAGCTGGGCCGCGACCTGCTGGCACGGCTGATGGCGGGCGGGCAGGTGTCGATCGCGGTGGGGCTGACGGCCATGGCCATCGCGATCTTCCTCGGCAGCCTCATCGGCGTCATGTCGGGATATTTCCGCCGGCTGGACGGCCCGCTGATGCGCCTGACCGAACTGTTCCTGGCGCTGCCGCTGCTGCCCCTGCTGCTGCTGATGGTCACGCTGTTCCGCGAACCGTTGTCCCAGACCTTCGGATCGGCGTTCGGGATCTTCCTGCTGATCGTGTCGGCCATCGGGGCCACCAGCTGGATGCAGTCCGCCCGCATCGTCCGGGGCGAGGTGCTGGGCCTGAAAGAGCGCGAGTTCATCCTGGCCGCGCGGTCCATCGGCACACCCTCGCATCGCATGATCGTCCGGCACATCCTGCCCAACGTGCTGTCGCCCATCATGGTGGCGGCCACCCTGGGCATCGCGACCGCGATCATCACGGAATCCGCGCTCAGCTTCCTTGGGCTGGGCTTCCCGCCCGATTTCCCGACCTGGGGGCGGCTTCTCTATGATGCGGTGGACCAGATGGTGCTCTATCCGCAGCGGGTAATCTTCCCGGGGCTGATGATCTCGCTGACGGTGCTGTGCGTGAACTATATCGGCGACGGGTTGCGCGACGCGATGGACCCGCGCATCCGCGGACGCTGAATGCGAAAGGGGGCCGATCCGGCCCCCTTTCACGTTTTAATAGGCCGCGCTGCCGCTGCCCGCGGGCAAGGCCCCATAGGGCAGCCAGATGGTCTTGGTCCGCACGGCGCGTTGCAGGAAGCCCTGCCCCTGCCCCTGCGCCTGCGCACCGGTCCAGTCGCGCGCGGTCACCGGCCAGACGGGCTTCAGGTTCCCCGCAGCCGCCCGGTCCACCTGACCCAGCAGATCCGTGCCCGCCGCGTGCCAAAAGCCCGCGACCTCTTCATGCGATGCCAGATGCGGGGCCAGATCGGCCACCGGGCCGGTCACGATGTTCACCACGCCCGCCGGCAGGTCCGAGGTGTCGAACACCTGGTACAGGTCCGTCACCGGCAGCGGATCGTCCTGCGAAGGGACGACCACGACCGAATTGCCCATCGCGATGGCCGGCATGACCAGCGACATGAAGCCCGCCAGCGGCTGGGCGTTCGGGCAGGCGATGCCCAAGACGCCCATCGGTTCAGGCAGCACGTTGACCAGGTGCCCCGGCTTGGCCTGCACATTGGCCCCGTCGAACTTGTCGGCCCATGCGGCATAGTGGAAGGCGCGTGCGATGGCGGCCTCGACCTCGGCCTTGCTGGTGCGGGCGGCGAATTCCTGCGCCCGCGCCGAGAGGTTCTCGGCGATGAAATACAGGACCTGCGCGCGGGCATGACCGCCCATCCCCGCCCATTTCCCGGCCTTGGTCGCGGCCTCGACGGCGTTGCGGATGTCCTTGCGGCTGCCCAGCGGCGCAAGCCCTCCCGGCACGGCATAGCTTGCCCCGCCATCGGGCCGCTTCTGCGCGCCGCCGATATACATCTTGGCCGTGCGGTCGATCCCCTGCGGCCTGGCCGCATCCACGGACGTGACGGCGACGGGCGGTTTGGGCGCGACCTCCTTGGCGGATTTCACCACAGGCGCTGACAGATAGTCCAGCATCCCCTGCGCCCCGCCCTCGCGGCCGTAGCCGCTTTCGCGATAGCCGCCAAAGGGGGCCGCCGCGTCGAACATGTTCGCGCCGTTGATCCAGATCACCCCGGCCTTGATGCGGGCGGCGATGTCGGTGGCGACGGTCGCGCTCTCGGACCAGACGGAACCTGCAAGCCCATAGCGGGTGTTGTTGGCCAGCTCGACCGCCTCGTCGGCGGTGCGGAAGGTCGACAGCGTCGCGATGGGGCCGAAGATCTCCTCTTGCATGCCGGGATTCGCGGGGCCGATGGCGCGCAGGTATCCGGGCGCGACGAAGCAGCCCTCCTGCGGCTGGCCGCCGACCAGTTCGGCACCTGCCGCCGTGGCGCGCTGGCAGATGGACAGGATGCGGGCCTTCTGCACCGGATCGACGATCGCGCCGATATCGGTGGACTTGTCCAGCGGCGCACCCACGCGCAGGCGGGCCATGCGGTCGCGCAGCAACCCCTCGAACCGCTCGGCTACCGATTCCGCGACCAAGATGCGCGAACCCGCGCAGCAGACCTGGCCTTGGTTGAACCAGATGCTGTCCACGACGCCATCAACGGCGGCGTCCAGATCGGCATCCTCCATCACCACGAAGGGCGACTTGCCACCCAGTTCCAGCGTCAGCCTGCGACCCGTCCCGGCCAGCGCCGAGGCGATCCCGCGCCCGACCTCGGTCGAGCCGGTGAAGGCGATCTTGTCCGCATCCGCGGCGACCAGCGCGGCACCCGTCGCGCCATCGCCGGTGACGATGTTCACGACGCCCGCGGGCAGGCCGACCTCCTGGCAGATCTCGGCGAAGGCCAGCGCCGTCAGGGGGGTGTATTCGGCAGGCTTCAGCACCACCGTGTTCCCGGCGGCCAGCGCGGGCGCGACCTTCCAGGCCAGCATCAGCAGCGGGAAGTTCCACGGGATGATCTGGCCGCAGACGCCCAGGGGCGCATGGTCGGCAAAGCGTTCGTCGCGCAGTTCGGCCCAACCGGCATGGTGATAGAAATGCCGCGCGACCAGCGGGATGTCCCCGTCGCGCGCCTCGCGGATGGGCTTGCCGTTGTCCAGCGTCTCCAGCACCGACAGGAAGCGTTCGCGCTTCTGCACATGCCGCGCGATGGCATAGAGGAACCGCGCGCGTTCATGCCCGGGCAGGTTGGCCCAGGGGCGCTGCGCCTTGCGGGCGGCCTTGACGGCGGCGGCCACGTCATCGGCGGTCCCTTGCGTCACGCGGGCCAGCAAATCCCCGGTCGAGGGGTCGCGCGTTTCGAAGACATCGCCCGGCGCGGTGAAGCTGCCGCCGATGAAGTGACCGAAGCTGCCCCGCCGTGCCAGCCAGTCGCGCGCGGCGCTGCTGTCCTCGGTCGAGGGTCCGTATTCCATGCTTTCCATGATCTCGCTCACGCGGCTCATATCTTCCTCAGGCGATGGCAAGGCGATGGGCGGCCGAGTAGCGGCCCGTCACGTGGTGACTGATCTGACGCTCGATATCGCCCAGAAGGCTGCTGGCGCCGATGCGGAACAGGTTCGGGGTCAGCCAGTCGCGGCCCAGTTCCTCGTTCATCATCACCTGCCAGCTGATCGCGTCCTTGGCGGTGCGCAGACCGCCCGCGGGCTTGAAGCCCACGATGTGCCCCGTCTGCGCGCGATAGTCGCGGATGGCGCGGACCATGACCAGGCTGACGGGCAGCGTGGCGTTCACGCCCTCCTTGCCGGTCGAGGTCTTGATCCAGTCGGACCCGGCCTGCATGGCGACATGGCTGGCGCGGGCGACGTTCTCCAGCGATTTCAGATCGCCGGTCGCAAGGATCGACTTCATCCGCGCGGACCCGCAGGCCTCGCGCATGGCGCGCAGCTCGTCATAGAGCGCGGCCCAGTCACCCCGCAGGACATGGGCACGGGTGATGACGATGTCGATCTCGTCCGCGCCCTGATCGACGGCATAGCGGATCTCGGCCAGGCGCAGATCCAGGGGCATCAGCCCCGCCGGAAACCCGGTGGCAACGCTGGCCACGGGGATGTCGGTGCCCTGCAGCGCGCGTTTCGCGGCGGCGACCATCGTGGGATAGACACAGACAGCACCCGTGGTCAGCCCCCCGACCCCCATGGCCGACAGCAGTTCGGGCGCGATGGGCTGGCGGGCCTTGGCGCATAACCGGGCCACGCGGTCCTCGGTATCGTCGCCCGCCAGCGTCGTCAGGTCGATGCAGCGCACCGCGTTCAGCAGCCAGGCCGCCTGGTGATCCTTCTTCAGGCTGCGCCGCGCGGGCAGCGTCGCGGCGCGGCGTTCGACCGCGGGCGTGTTGATGCGGATATCGGCAAAGCCGTCCGTCCGCAGGTCGGTTCCCGGATTGCCGGTCATGTCCTTCCCCTTCTGAAGCGTGCAAGCCCCGTCTTGCGGAACTGCACCAGCATGCGCCAGATCAGCAGCAGCAGCGCCAGAAGCGCCCCGCAGATCGCCATGGCGGGCCAGTTCGCAGGCCGCGCATCCGGCCCCGCCACGGTATTGATCGAGATCGCGTTCGGATAGATCGACATGGGCGCCACCCGCCAGCCATAGGCGGTGACATTGACCCAGATCGGGTCGGCACCCGTCGATTGCAGGTTCGTGGCCTCGGCCTGCAGGTTGGCGCTGTCATACTTGAAATAGGGCGGCCAGACCCAGCCCGTATCCTCGTTGCGATAGACGAAGACCTTCCCGTTCGGACGCACCGTGTCCATGAAGCGCACGTCGCGCTGGCCACGGGCGTTTTCCACCGTGCCGGTGCTGTCTGCGGCCCAGAAGATGCTGCTGGAGGCCGGAATGTTCGTCAGTCGGTTATAGGTGTTGCTGATCCGGACCACGTTCTGCGACGGCAGCGCGTAATCGAGGAATGCGAACAGAAGGACACCGAACAGGACGCCGATGGCGACGCGGGCATAATACATGTTTCAGGCACCCCCTTAGTGCCAGTTGACCAAGTAGACGGTGACCAGCACCGCCAGGTTGGGCAGGACGAAGACCAGAAGCGACAGGCGCGCCCTCAGACCGCGTTCGAACCCCGCCATGCCGCGTGCGACATAGGTGTCCTCGCCCGCCGCCCCATGGCCGTGCCGGTCGCGCCAGCGATCCCGCAGCCTCTCGGCCCGCCGCAGCCGCAGATACAGCCGCAACGCCAGAAAGAACACCGCTTCCACCGCCAGAAGCACTAGCCACAGCCGGATCACCGCCATCCCGTCAGCCCCTTTGCGCAAAGGCTAGCACGGGCGCGCGGCGATGGGCCAGATGTCCCGTCGCGTCGCGACCTTGCCGGGGCCGCGCCGGGGCCGCGTCGGGGCCGTCCCGGGAAACCCCGCGCCCCGCCCCGGCGTTCGGGTCATGCACGTCAGCCCGGAGAACCGATCATGAGCCTTCCCGCCACACAGCATGCCGACCTGACAGCCGAACTGGACCGCCTTGCCCATCGGCAGCTGGACAGTCGCGGCCTGATCCTGCGCGGGGTCGAGAATGTCGGCCGCATGGCCGAAAGCGCGGTCTCCTCGGTCGCGGGTCTCAGCCCCGACATGCTGGAAGGCGCGATGGAGACGGTGTTCCGCAGGCTGTATGACCTGTCCGAACGCGGAGAGCGGATCGAGATGCTGCGCAATTCGCCCCTGCGCGCGAACAGGGCTGCGGCGATCTTCAGCGGTGCGACGGGCGGTTGGTTCGGGATTGCGGGCATCGTGCCGGATCTGGTGGCCTCGACCACGGTGATCTTCAACACGATCCAGAAGGTCGCGCGCCAGCACGGCTTCGACACGTCCGACCCGCGGATCAGGCTGGAATCGCTGGCGGTGTTCCAGTTCGGCGAACCGGGCGAGGATGGCGACAGCGCCGCGCAATCCTATCTTGCGCATCGGGTCCTGACGAACGGGCAGACGGTGGCCGTGCTGATGAAACGCTTCGCTGCAGCCTTCAGCAGCCGCATCACCGCGAAATTCGGCGCGCAGACCATCCCGATCCTGGGGGCCGCGACGGGGGCCGCGATCAACTACGCCTATCTCGACTACTACGAGCGGGTGGCGAACATCCATTTCCGCCTGCTGCGCCTGGCCGAGGACCACCCCGATACCGATATCGAGGCGGCCTATGCCGCGGCGCTGCGCCGGGTGGGCAAGCCCGTCCGGCGGGCCAACTTCCTGGGGCGCGGAACGGCCTAGAACGGCACGTCGTCCGCGCCGTCCAGCGGCTGGACATAGGATGCCTTGATGGTGCGGAAACCGGCCTCGAACTGGATCGTCAGCGTATCCTCGGCGATGCCCATGATCTGCCCCTCGCCGAACTTGGCATGGGACACCCGGTCGCCGACCGAGAAGCGCGTAGCGGGTGCCGCGTCGATCGTCACCGGCACGCGCCCGACGGGGGCCTTGCGTTCGTTCGCGCGCGACTGCATCCGCCGCCAGCCGGGGCTGTTGTAGACATCCGCCTTGGCCGCGCGTTCCTGCATCTGGACGCCCCCCGCCATGGCCATCGCGGCACCATAGCCACCGCCATACAGGCCCGGCGGGGTCAGCACCTCGACATGTTCCTCGGGCAGTTCGTCCACGAAGCGCGACGGCATGCTGGACTGCCACTGGCCATAGAGCCTGCGGTTCCCCGCGAAGGTGATCGTGGCCAACCGCTCGGCGCGCGTGATGCCGACATAGGCCAGGCGACGCTCCTCCTCGAGGCCCTTGTTCCCCTGTTCGTCCATGGCGCGCTGGTTAGGGAACAGTCCCTCTTCCCATCCCGGCAGGAAGACGACGGGGAATTCGAGGCCCTTGGCGGCGTGAAGGGTCATGATGCTGACCTCTTCGGTATTCTCGCCATCGTCGCGATCCATGACCAGCGACACATGTTCCAGGAACCCCTGAAGGTTCTCGAATTCCTCGAGCGCCTTGACCAGTTCCTTGAGGTTGTCCAGACGACCCGGCGCATCGGGCGACTTGTCGTTCTGCCACATCGCGGTATAGCCGCTTTCGTCCAGCAGGCGTTCCGCGATCTGGATGTGATCGCCGCCCGCCTGGACCGACAGATGCGCACCGGTCATCAGGCCCGTGAATTCGCGCAGATTCGCCCCGCCCTTGCCGCCCAGATGCTTCTCCTCGACGGCAAAGCGCGCGGCGTCCAGCAGGGTCAGCCCGTGTTCGCGCGCAAGCCCCTGGATCGTCTTGACCGCCTTGTCGCCCAAGCCCCGCTTGGGGGTGTTCACCACACGCTCGAACGCCAGATCGTCCTCGGGGCTGACGGCCAGCCGGAAATAGGCCATCGCGTCGCGGATTTCCTGCCGTTCATAGAAACGCGGGCCGCCGATCACGCGATAGGGCAGACCGATCGTCATGAAGCGGTCCTCGAAGGCGCGCATCTGGTGGCTGGCCCGCACGAGGATCGCCATCTCGTTCAGGCTGACGCGACCGATGGCGGCGCGGTGGCCGCCCTGGAATGCCTCGATCTCCTCTCCGATCCAGCGGGCCTCGGCTTCGCTGTCCCAATGGCCGATCAGGCGCAGCTTCTCGCCCGCGGGGGCATCGGTCCACAGCGTCTTGCCCAGCCGCCCCTGGTTCGCGGCGATCAGCCCCGAGGCCGCCGCCAGGATCTCGGGGGTCGAGCGATAGTTCTGTTCCAGCCGGATCACCTGCGCGCCGGGGAAATCCTTCTCGAACCGCAGGATGTTGCCCACCTCGGCCCCGCGCCAGCCATAGATGGACTGATCGTCGTCGCCCACGCAGCAGATGTTACGGTGCGCCTGCGCCAAGAGCCGCAGCCACATGTACTGCGCGACGTTCGTATCCTGGTATTCGTCCACCAGGATGAAGCGGAAGCGGTCCTGCCACTGGCGCAGCACGTCCGGATGCGCTTGGAACAGCGTCACGCAATGCATCAGCAGATCGCCGAAATCGACCGCGTTCAGCGTCAGCAGCCGGTCCTGATACGCGGCATAGAGCTTGGCCCCATACCCGTCGAAGGCCGCCCCTTCGCCGCGCGGCAGATTGCCGGGCGTCAGGCAGCGGTTCTTCCAGCCGTCGATCAGATGCGCAAGCTGCCGGGCGGGCCAGCGTTTCTCGTCGATGTTCTCGGCCTGGATCAGCTGCTTCAGCAGGCGGATCTGGTCGTCGGTATCCAGAATGGTGAAGCTGGGCTTCAGATGCAGCTGGCCGTTGCCGATCAGTTCGGCATGACGGCGCAGGATCTTGACGCTGATCGAATGGAAGGTGCCCAGCCAGGGCATCCCTTCGACCGTTTCGCCCAGCAGCCGGGCGATGCGGTTCTTCATTTCCCGCGCGGCCTTGTTCGTGAAGGTCACCGCCAGCACCTGCCCCGGACGCGCAAGGCCCAGGGTCAGCAGATGCGCGATCCGCGTGGTCAGCGCCCGGGTCTTGCCCGTGCCGGCGCCCGCCAGCATCAGGACGGGCCCCTCCAGCGTTTCCACCGCGGCCAGCTGCGCTGCGTTCAGCCCTTCCATGTAGGGCTTGGGCCGCGCGGCCATCGCGCGGCGCGACAGGGGCAGATTCGCCCCGTTCTCGGAATCGTCGATCAGGTCCATGCGCCCAACATAGGGGCCGCAGCGCCACATGGGAAGCGCCGCGTTCCCTTTGTGTTCACGCCTTCAGCGCGGCAAAGGTCGCAGGGTCCAGCGAATCCTGTTCAAAGGTCGGGCCACTGGTCAACAGGCTGACCGCATCATGGGAATGCAGCGATTCCTGGTGGCTGGCCACGACGCGGAAATCGCCGATGCGGCTGTCGGCCATCAGCTGCCCGGCAAAGGCACGGACCGCATCCTCGACGAAGATCGGGTTCGCGGCGTTCAGTTCCGCGAAGGCCTGCTCGTCCTCGCGCTTGACCATGACCTGGGTTTCGGTCGGAACGGCGCGGCGGCACATGTCGATGACCTCCTCGAACCACAGGCGGTCCGGGCCCTCCATCACGACCGAGATGCGCGCCACCGAACGCTGCGAATGCGGCGTGGCCAGCCTGCCGCGCGATTCCCGCGCATGTTCGGACAGTTCCAGCGAACAGGGGCAGGTCGAACTGTAGACGTAATCGACATGCATCACCCGCAGCCGGCGCCCCGCCTTCTCGATCACCTCGAGGGTGACGTCGTAATACTGCCAGCCCGACAGCCCGGACCGCAGCGACCCCACCCGCATCGGATAGGAGAACTTCATCTGGATCCGTGCATCCAGCGCGTCCAGATCGGATTTGTAATCGTCCAGCGCGGCCTCGAGGACCGACAGGCTGAAGCTGCTGTCCGAATGGACATAGAAGGACCGCATGATCCGGGACATGTTGATGCCCTTGCGATCCGCCTCCAGGCTGACCGTGCCCGTGACGCTGGTTTCCAGCGTGATCTCTCCCCCCTCGCGGGTCAGGTAGGTGATCGGCAGGCGGAAGTTCGAGATCCCGACATGCTGGATCGGACGCCTGGCGCCCACGATCAGGCTGGCCGGACCGTTCTGCAGATCCGGCAGGCTGTCGCGATAGGCCTGGTCCACCCTGAACTCCGCATCATAGCGGCGCACGAGTGCGGGATAGGCCGTGGTCATGGGTCGGGCTTCGGTCATCGGGGCCTCCGGTTCACTTGCACAGGGATATATATCCTGGAACGGATTTTCACAGCCCCGATGACGCAATGCGGCATTGTCCCTCAGGCAAACGCGGTCTTCAGGTCGTCGATCAGATCCTGCGCGTCCTCCAACCCGATCGACAGGCGCAGCAGACCGGGCGTGATGCCCAGATGCGCGCGCTGATCTTCGGGCAGGCGCTGATGCGTCGTCGTCGCGGGATGCGTGACGATGGATTTGGCATCGCCCAGATTGTTCGAGATCTTGAAGATCCGCAGCCGGTCCAGCGCGGCGAAGGCCGCGTCCTTGCCGCCTGCCAGCTCGACCGCGATCATCGTGCCGCCCGACCCCATCTGGGACATCGCCAGTTCGTGCTGGGGATGTTCGGCCAGGCCGGGATAGATGACGCGGCTCAGCGCCTCGTGCCCCTGCAGCGCGCGGGCGATGGCATCGGCCGCATCGGCCTGGGCGCGCACCCGCAGGTCCATCGTGGTCAGGCCGTTCAGCATCAGCCAGGAATGGAACGGGCTGATCGCCCCGCCGGTATGCTTGAGATAGGGCTCGGCCACCTCGCGGACGAACTGGCGCGTGCCGCAGATGACGCCGGCCAGCGCGCGCCCGCCCCCGTCGATATGCTTGGTCGCGGAATAGACGACGACATCGGCCCCCATCTCGACCGCACGAGAGAAGACCGGCGTGGCGAAGACGTTGTCCACGACCACCGTGGCGCCGACGGCATGGGCCAGATCGGCCACGGCCCGCATGTCGATCACCTCCAGCGTGGGGTTCGACACGCTTTCGAAGAAGACCGCCGTGGTGCCCGGACGGACGGCATCGCGCCACTGGTCCAGATCGGTGCCGTCGACATAGGCCACATCGACCCCGAACTTCGCCAGCAGGTCCAGAACGTACAGACAGGATCCGAACAGCGCGCGCGCCGCCACCACCCGGTCGCCGGGCTTCAGCATCGAGAACAGCGCCCCGTTCACCGCGGCCATGCCGCTGGCGGTGGCGAAGGCGTCCTCGGTCCCCTCCAGGGCGGCGATGCGATCCTCGAACATGCGGCTGGTGGGGTTGCCATAGCGGGCATAGATGAACTCGTCCGGGCCGCTGCCCTGGAACCGTGCCTCGGCCTGCTCGGCGCTGTCATAGACGAAACCCTGCGTCAGAAAGATCGCCTCGGCCATCTCGCCATACTGGCTGCGGCGGGTGCCGTGATGGACGGCCTGGGTGCGGGGATGAAGCTTCTTTTCGGGCGTATTGGTCATCGGACGGCCTTTCGGGTGCTTGGCCCACGGCCTAGTGCGACATGCACCTTTAGGCAAGCCCCGCGCGCGTTCCGCCCTGCGGGACGGTCGCCCGAAATACCGGCCCCAAAGCATATAAAGCCCCGGATATTGCCGGCTGGAGTATGGATTACCTGTCCGAATGGCCAATTGGGCGCGGCAACTTTACGGTGTAAGGTTTCATTGGCACGGCAGAGTACGCGACCAGCTCTGACTTGCGCGACAGGGGGCGATCATGTGTTTTTGGCGGTTTTCGGGTTTCCGCCCCCTGACCAATGAATGGAATACGGCCCGACCCGTGGGCCGTATTCCCCTCAAGGCATGAAATGGCGCTTCGGACCGCAGGGTCCGGTGACAGACCCGGCACACACGAGACTTCGGCAAGTATTCATTTTCAACGATTGCAGTGCAGGCCGGTGGCGCCGGGGATCAACAATCCCCGGCGTTTTCGCATTCAAAGATAGTCGCTGCGCTGCAGGCCGTACTTGGCCATCTTCTCGTTCAGGGTCCGGCGCGGCAGGCACAATTCGTCCATGACGCTGGCGATGCTGCCCTTGTGACGGCGCATGGTGTTGTCGATCAGCATCTTCTCGAAGCTCTCGACATATTCCTTCAGCGGCTTGCCCTCGGTCGTGGTGGCTTCCTGCGTCTCCTCGCCATCGGCCATCAGCAGCGATGCGATGCTGCCCGACCCGCGGCGGTTCTGCAGAACCGCCCTTTCGGCCACGTTGATCAGCTGACGCACATTGCCGGGCCAGGGGGCCTGCAGCAGCTGCGCGGCCTCCTGCGCGCTGACCTGCGGCGGCTCGCAGCCGTATTCCTCCGAGAACTGTTCGGACATGCGGGTGAACAGCTGCAGGATATCCTCGCCGCGCGCACGCAGCGGCGGGAGGGTGATCTTCAGCGCCGACAGCCGATAGAAGAGATCGGGCCGCAGCGAATCCTCGGCCCGGCGGCCTTCGCCCCGAGCGTTCGAAATCGCGATGATGCGCGTCTCGGCAGGGCTGCCCTGATCGGCGATGAAGGCCAGAAGCCGCGCCTGCAGCCCCTCGGACAGCGCCTCGATATCCTCGAGGCACAGCGTCCCGCCACGGGCCTCCTCGACCGCGGGAAGCCCGTCTTCCAAGGGGCCGAACAGCTTCGCGGACAGCGCCTCGTCGTTATAGGCCGCGCAGGAGACCGGCACGAACTTCTTGGAGGCACGGGGCCCGACCGCATGCAGCGCATGGGCCACCAGCGTCTTGCCGGTGCCGGTCTCGCCGTCGATCAGCACATGGCCGTCGGCCTGCCCCAGGTCCAGGATATCCTCGCGCAGACGCTCCATCACGGGGCTGGAGCCGATCAGCTTGGACATGACCTGCTGACCCTCGGACAGGTCGCGGCGCAGGGCGCGGTTGTCCAGCGTCATGCGGCGGGCCTGCGTGGCCTTCTTGGCCAGCTGCGTCATGCGGTCGGGGTTGAAGGGCTTCTCCATGAAGTCCATCGCGCCGATGCGCATCGCCTCGACCGCCATGGGCACGTCGCCGTGACCGGTAATCATGATGACGGGCAGGCTGGAATCCACCGCCATCAGCCGCTTGAGAAACGCCATCCCGTCCATGCCCGGCATGCGGATGTCGCTGACGACGACGCCCGGCCAGTCCGGCCCGATGGCCTTCAGCGCATCCTCGGCCGAGGCGAAGGCCTCGGTCTCGAACCCCGACAGGACCAGCCACTGGCTGATGGATTCCCGCATGTCGGGCTCATCATCCACGATCGCGATCTTCAGTTTCCGGGACATCTGGGTTCCTCTCTCGTTACATCACTCGGCCGCAAGGGCCCGATACGGCTCTCCGGGTCGATAAAGCGGCAGCTCGACCTCGAAGACCGCACCGCCGTCGGTTTCATTATGCGCGGTCAGACGCCCGCCGAAATCGGCCACGATGGTGGAAGATATGGCAAGCCCCAGCCCGGTGCCCTCGCCGGGCTTCTTGGTTGTCCAGAAAGGTTCAAACAGCTTTTCGAGGTCCGAGATACCCGGCCCGTTATCGCGGACGGACACATGGGCGTGAGCGCCGACCTCGACCACGATCTCCATTCGCGCGTCGCGTGTGTCGCGCAGGGCGTCGATCGCGTTTCGCATCAGGTTGATCAGCACCTGCTCCAACCGGATGCGGTCGGCCATGACCATGACCTCCTCTCGCGGGACGTTCCGGCTGATGCGGATCGGGCGGGCGCGCAACTGCGGCTCCATCATGGTCAGGGCACTGCTGACGGCCGCGCGCAGGTCGACCGGCTCGACCGCCTCGCCGCCCTTCCGGGCATAGGATTTCAGCTGCCGGGTGATCGCGCCCATGCGGTCGATCAGATCGTCGATCCGCTGGAAGCTGGACAGCGCCTCCTCGGGGCGGGCGCGTTGCAGCAGCAGCCGCGCACCGGCCAGATAGGTCTTCATCGCGGCCAGGGGCTGGTTCAGTTCGTGGCTGACGCCTGCCGACATCTCGCCCAGGGCCGCCAGCTTGGAGGATTGCTGCACGGTCTGTTCGGCCACACGCAGCTCCTTCTGGACGCGCTCGCGCTCGGCGATCTCGCGGGTCAGGCGGGCGTTCAGGGCGCGCAGATCCGCGGATTCGCGCATATAGGCGACCGACTGGCGGCGGGCCCTGCGCGACAGCAGCCAGAAGGTTCCGGCCAGAAGGATCGCGAAGCCCATGATCTCCAGCGCCAGGATCGCGTTCACCCGTTCGCGCACGCTGCTGTAGGCGGTGAAGCTGATCATGCGCCAGCCGCGAAACGGCACCCGCGCCTCGGCCCGCATCACGGCGCGGCCCTGGACATAGGCATCCGCCGGGGTCGAGGTCCAGTCGGCCGTGACCTGGAAGGCCCGCTGGATCGCGGATGGCGCCGAACGCACGGACAGCGCCTCTTCCATGGTCAGCCCGCGCCAGCGCGGTTCGGTGGACAGGATGATGTTGCCTTCGCTGTCGGTGACGGCGACCGCGTCCGATATCCCGGCCCAGGACCGTTCCAGCCGCGTCAGGTCCGCGCCCACGACGATGACGCCAAGCGTCTTGCCATCGGCCAGCACCGCGCGGCTGTATGCGAATTCGAAGGCGCCGGATGCCTGTTCGGACACGGTGAAGACCGTGTCGCGCGACCGCAGCGCCTCGACGAAGAAGGGCTGGCTGCCGCTGCTCATCCCGATCTGGTACCGGTCGGTCGACCCCACCACCCTGCCCGTCGCGTCCAGCAACCGGATCGACGCCGCGCCGATTTCCTTCTGCGCCGCCATCAACCGCGCCGAGGTGGTCGAGAAGTCGTTGCCGTTCAGCGCCCCGATCAGCGCCGGATCGCGCGCCAGCAGCAGCGGCACGACCGAATTGCGCTGCAATTCCGACATCAGGTTCCCGGTATAGAGCGCGAGCCGCAGTTCCGACCGGACCCGCGTCGCCTCCGAGGAACGCTCGGTCAGCCAGGCATTGGTGATCCAGACCGAGGCCAGCGCCGCAAGGAAGATGCCCACCACGCTGGCACGCAGCCACCATGGGCTGACCAGCCGCGGCGGGCGGGTACGCCGCGGTGCTGCGGCATCCTCGATATCGGTCTCATTGGCCAAATGGCGCTCCGTCCCCTGCGGATCGACTGACGCAATCTACGGCGAAGGGGCGCGTCGCTCAAGTCAGGCGTTGGCCAGCGCGCCGACGATGCCTTCGAACAGCGCCGCACCGTCGGTGCCGCCCACGACCGGATCGGCCGCGCGTTCGGGATGCGGCATCATGCCCAGCACGCGGCGGTTCCCGGACAGCACGCCCGCGATATCCGCGACCGAACCGTTGATATCCGGGGCATAGGTGAAGGCGATCCGGTCCTGATCGCGCAGCGCGGCCAGCCCTTCGGCGTCGATCTGGTAATTGCCGTCGTGATGGGCCACCGGAACCGTGATCTTCGCGCCCTTGGCATAGCCGCCGGTAAAGGCGCTGTCGGCGGTCTCGACGTTCAGCACGGCGGGCTTGCACAGGAAGGTCAGCCCGTTGTTGCGCATCAGCGCGCCCGGAAGCAGCTTCAGTTCCGTCAGGACCTGGAAGCCGTTGCAGATGCCCAGGACGAACCCGCCGCGATCGGCATGGGCACGGATGGCGGTGGCAATGGGCGATTGCGACGCGATGGCCCCGCAGCGCAGATAATCCCCATAGGAGAACCCGCCCGGCACGGCAACGAGGTCGGTCCCCGCGGGCAGATCGCCGTCCTTGTGCCAGATGCGCGTCACCTCGGCCCCCGCGCGTTCAAGAGCGACGGCAAGGTCGCGATCGCAGTTGGATCCGGGGAAGGTGACGACGGCGGCTTTCATCGCAATGCTCCTGCAGGGGGATTGGCAGCGCCATAGCGCATGTCGGGGCTCGAAGAAAGGGGGCGATGGCCGTGAATGGCGCCCCGGATGCGGAAAGGGCCGGGTTTCCACCCGGCCCCTGCCCGTCGGATCAGGAAAGCGCCTTGTTCAGGTACTGATCGACCTTTTCGAGGAAGCCCATCGTGGTCAGCCAGCTCTGGTCCGGGCCCACCAGCAGCGCGAGGTCCTTGGTCATGTGACCGTCCTCGACGCATTTGACGGTGACCTTCTCCAGCGTCTGGGCGAAGTTCAGCAGCTCGGAATTGTCGTCCAGCTTGGCGCGGTGCTTCAGGCCGCCCGTCCAGGCGAAGATCGACGCGATCGAGTTGGTCGAGGTCGCGTTGCCCTTCTGATGCTCGCGGTAATGGCGCGTCACCGTGCCATGCGCGGCCTCGGATTCGACGATCTGCCCGTCCGGCGTCATCAGCACCGAGGTCATCAGCCCCAGGCTGCCGAAGCCCTGCGCGACGGTGTCGGACTGCACGTCGCCGTCATAGTTCTTGCAGGCCCAGACGTAACCGCCCGACCATTTCATCGCCGATGCCACCATGTCGTCGATCAGGCGATGTTCGTAATGGATGCCCGCGGCCTTGAACTTCTCCTCGAACTCGGCCTCGTAGGTTTCCTGGAACAGGTCCTTGAAGCGCCCGTCATAGGCCTTGAGGATGGTGTTCTTGGTGGACAGATACACCGGCACGCCGCGGCTGAGGCCGTAGTTCAGCGAGGCCCGCGCGAAATCGCGGATCGAATCGTCGAGGTTGTACATCGCCATCGCGATGCCGGCGCCCGGCGCCTGATAGACCTCGTGCTCGATCTCCTCGCCATCGTCGCCGACGAACTTGATCGACAGCTTGCCCTTGCCGGGGAACCTGAAGTCCGTCGCGCGGTACTGGTCGCCGAAGGCATGACGGCCCACGATGATCGGCTGGGTCCAGCCGGGAACCAGGCGCGGCACGTTCTTGCAGATGATCGGTTCGCGGAAGATCACGCCGCCGAGGATGTTGCGGATCGTGCCGTTGGGCGAACGCCACATCTTTTTCAGGCCGAATTCCTCGACCCGCGCCTCGTCGGGGGTGATGGTCGCGCATTTGACGCCGACGCCGTATTTCTTGATCGCCTCGGCCGCGTCCACGGTGATCTGGTCGTCGGTGCGGTCGCGCTCCTCGATGCCCAGGTCATAGTATTTGAGGTCGATGTCCAGATAGGGAAGGATGAGCTTCTGCTTGATGAAGTCCCAGATGATCCGCGTCATCTCATCGCCGTCGAGCTCGACGACGGGATTTGCGACCTTGATCTTCGACATGGGTGCCCCCTTGGTTGCGGCGAAATGTCAGGATGGCCCGTCGATACCCCAAACAGCGCCACGAGGGAAGACGGTATGCCATTGCATGCCATCCTGGCCGTCATAGGATTGACCTATCGACCATTACAGTTTGGCTAAAACCAATCTTATAGTTCGATAGCGTGCCATTTAACCGCCCGCTACTTCTGAACCCCTTTCAGTTCAGGAGTTCGTGGTCATGCCAGTGGCGCCGGTTACATGGATGTGGTTCGGAAACGGATCGCAGATCAATACCAACAGCAGCACCGCCGCCACGCAAGCGAACGCCAGTTCGATCGAGGGTCATACCGCCGTCGGGAAATCCGGCATCAAGGCCGTCACGCTGTCAGGCTCGACCCGGTCGATCAATGTCGACGGCACCCAGTCCGACGCGTTCGCGACCACCTACAACACGTTCTACTATGGCCGCGGGTCCTATCACTACCCGTCCTCATTCACCTATGCCCAGCCGGGTTCGGACAGCACCGTCACCTCGCAGATCACCGGCTTTCTTCGCGTCGACTATCTGCTGACCGCACCCGACGGATCGACCCAGACGCAGGAAGGCGTGCTGATCCAGATGGGCAATGGCGACATGTTCTTTCGCCCCTCGCTGGAGGATCTGAGCGATTGGGACAGCATCGATTCGCTGCATTCGGTCGAGGTGCTGAAGGCCGATCCGCTGGCCGCCAATGTCTTCGCGGCCAACATCTCCTACAATCCCAGCATCTTCGACCTGGAGATCATCTGCTTCGCGGCTGGCACGCTGATCCGCACCGACAAGGGCGAGACCCGGATCGAGGATCTGGCGGTGGGCGATCTGGTCTGGACACGTGACAACGGCCTGCAACCGGTTCGCTGGCTCGGTCGCCGCAGGCTGAGCGCACGGACCCTGCGCGACGACGAACGCCTTCGCCCGATCCGCATCGCGGCCGGGGCGCTTGGCGCAAACCAGCCCGCACAGGATCTGGTCGTGTCGCCGCAGCACCGCGTGCTGATCCGTTCGGCCATCGCCCAGCGCATGTTCGGCACTGACGAGCTGCTGGCCCCCGCCAAGCACCTGATCGGGACCCCCGGCATCGCAACGCTGACCGACGACCGGCCGGTCACCTATTGCCATATCCTGTTCGACGCGCACGAGGTGATCATGTCGAACGGCGCGCTGACGGAATCGCTCTATCCCGGCCCGCAGGCCATCGAGGCCTTGGGCCTCCGCGCCGTGGCCGAGATCGAGGCGATCTTTCCCGGCATCATGGCCGCGGACGCCCCTGCCGTCATCGCCGCACGGCGGTTGGAACGGGGGGCCAGGCTGCGCTGGATGGTGGAACGGCACGCGCAGAAGGCCCGCCCGCTGGTATCCTGACCAGAAAAAATAATCGCGCCAATAATGGAAAATATGTTATCCATTTAAATCGGTAAATGTTTTCCGTTTGTTTTTTCGGGTAAGCGCGATGAAAAGAATAGCCGTATTCTGCGATGGCACGTGGAGCAGCGCCGATCAGGAACACCGCACCAATGTCGCCCAGCTTGCGCTCTGCGTGCCGCCCTCGGGGGCGGACGGGGTCGCCCAGGTCGCACTCTATTATGAAGGGGTGGGCGTGCCGCAAGGCGGCAACATGCTGCAGCGGCTGGACGAGAAGCTGTCCGGCGGCGCGATGGGTTTCGGCCTGAACAACCGCATCGCCCAGGCATTCCAGGGCCTGGCGCGCCATTACGAACCGGGCGATCAGGTCTTTCTCTTCGGGTTTTCGCGTGGCGCCTATACCGCAAGGTCGTTGGCCGGGCTGATCCGAAACTGCGGATTGCCCAAGGGGGCATCGGACGATCTGATCCGCGATTGCTTCTGGCGATACCGCTCTCGCGGGACCGACGAGGAACCGGATTCCGACGAGAGCCTGGCCTTTCGGCTGCATCACTGCCCCGAAATCACCACCAGCCGGGCCGAGGATCTGTTCCGCAGGGCCATAGGACGTCCCGCCCCGCGTTTCCGCGTCACATATTTGGGGATCTGGGACACGGTCGGCGCGCTTGGCATCCCGTCGCATTGGGGGATCCCCGCAAATCTTCTGAACCGCAAGCACCAGTTCCACGACACGCAGCTGTCCGGGATGGTGTCGTCGGCCCGCCATGCCGTCGCCCTGGATGAACGCCGCCGCAACTTCCTGCCGACGCTGTGGGACAATCTGCCCATCCTGCGACACGAGAACCCCGAGGGGGAATACCTGCAGCAATGGTTCGCGGGGGTCCATGGCGCCGTGGGCGGGGGCGGCGATGTGACGGCATTGTCGTGCATCGCGCTGTCCTGGATCGCGGATGGCGCGGCACGGGCCGGCCTTGGGCTGGACCGCGCCATGCTGCGACAGTTGATGGCGGATGCCGATCCTTTGGGGCCGATCAGCAACAGCACCCGTGGGCCGGGATGGGGCAGAAGGATCCTCGATCTGTCCAGCATCGACCGCAGCGGCCCATCCGCCATTGCCGATCTGGCGCATCCGGCCATCGCGCGGTTCCATGCCAGAAGCCTACCCGCCGCATGGCAGGGGCGACCCTATCGCCCGAAATCGCTGGACCGCATCGGCCAGCAGATCGGCCGGGTCGACCTGGCGCAACTGCGCGATTACGCGCAGGCCTTCGCCTAGGCGAAGAACGCCCCCAACCGCCCGTCCAGCCACGACCACAATGCCGGGGCGCCGCGTTCGACCTGTCGGCCGACGCGATCCGTCACATGCTGGCGCGTCACGCCGTATTCGGCCCAGCCGATGCCACCACCCATGATGTTCTGAACGGCAGGCTGACAGCGATCCAGCGCCTTGGCAAAGATCGCATCGGGGGTCGCGGCATCCTCGAACTCGGTCCACAGATCCAACAGCTCCTGCCCCTGCCGTTCGGGCAGGATGCCGAAGATGCGCCGCGCGGCCTCCGCCTCGGCGGCCTTGATCCCGGCCGCGCCATGGGCCTGACCGCCTGCGGAATGCAGCGGCACGTCGCCCACGTCGATCTCGACCAGGTCGTGGATCAGCAGCATGCGGATCACCCGCCCCGCATCGACGCCCGCAGGCGCCTGCCTCGCCAGGATCAGCGCATAGAGCGCAAGGTGCCAGCTGTGTTCCGCGCTGTTCTCTCGGCGGGAATTGTCGATCAGCAGGCTGGCGCGGATCACCGATTTCAGCTGATCGGCCTCGGCCAGGAAACGCATGCGGCGGCCCAGGTCGTCATCGGGCAACGTGCCCCCGTCCATCAACCCCGTCGCGACCTCCATGAAGGCGGGCCATTCGCCTGCCAGGCGCGAGGCGCGGCCGGTGGTCAGGTTGTCCCGGACGATGCCCATGTGATTGGGCAGCGGATCCGGCGACATCAGCACTTGCAGGACGGGCTGGGTGTGATCCATGCGCTTGGCCATGGCGGCATCCGGGCTGCGGCCTTCCTCGAATTCCTGCCACAGCGCGATCAGCGTCCGGGCCTGTGGGGCCAGTCCGAAGATGCGGCGCGCGGCCTGGGCCTCGGCCTTCTGCAGGGCCGCGCTGTCATGGCCCAGATGGATCGGCTGGTCGCCCACGTCGATCTCGACCAGGTCGTGGATCAGGATCATCGCGATCGCCCGGTCCGAGGCCCCCATCACCATAGCCTGCAGCGCGACATGCCAGCTGTGTTCGGCGCTGTTCTCGGGGCGGGACAGGTCCATCAGGACATTCGCGCGGGTGACCGATTTCAGTCGGTCGGCCTCGCACAGGAATTGCATCGCGGAATCGAGCATCTCGGGCCTTCTGGCAGGAACGGGGCGGCGGCGGAAATGCAAGGGGCCGGGAAATCCCGGCCCCCTGTCTTCAGGTCGTGCGATCAGCGCGTGGTCTCGGTCAGGCGACGGCGGACATAGCCCTGCACCAGGTCGATCATCGGCTTCATGTGGGTTTCGTCGTCGCGATAGAAGTGGTCGGCACCCTCGATCTCTTCGTGGGTGATGGTGATGCCCTTCTGCTCGCGCAGCTTGCCGACCAGCGCATGGGTGTCCTTGGGCGGGGCGACGCGGTCGGCGGTGCCGTTCACGATCAGCCCCGAGGACGGGCACGGCGCGAGGAAGCTGAAATCATACATGTTCGCGGGCGGCGACACGCTGACGAAGCCGGTGATCTCGGGGCGGCGCATCAGCAGCTGCATCCCGATCCATGCACCGAAGCTGAAGCCCGCGACCCAGCAATGCTTGGAATTGGGGTTCATCGCCTGCAGATAGTCCAGCGCCGATGCGGCATCCGACAATTCGCCCACGCCCTGGTCGAATTCGCCCTGGCTGCGACCGACCCCGCGGAAGTTGAACCGCATGACCGTGAAGCCCATCTTGTGGAACGCGTAATGCAGGTTGTACACCACGCGATTGTTCATCGTGCCGCCATATTGCGGGTGCGGATGCAGGACGATGGCGAGGGGGGCGTCGGGCTTGCCGGGCTGCGGGTGGTAGCGTCCTTCGAGTCGGCCTTCGGGGCCGGGGAAAATCAGCTCGGGCATGGTCTTCCTTCACAGGGCTTCTTGGTTCCTTGACGCCTGCGCATGTGGCTTCTAAGGGGAACCGATATCTGGGCTGTCGCCACGGAATTCGCAACGAACAGCCTGCACGGCATAGCCTGCTGCGGGCTGGCGCGTCAATCCGAACAGCGGCCCGCCCGCGAAGTCGTGCCCCTGCCCCCGCAGGGGTCCGCGATGCAAGGACGGAGGAGCCGCCATGAAACTTTCGACGAAGGGCCGTTACGCCATCATCGCACTGGTCGATCTTGCGATCGCCAGCAAGGACGACCTGACCTCGCTGGCCGAGATTTCCAAGCGGCAGGACATCTCGCAGCCCTATCTGGAACAGCTGTTCGTCAAGCTGCGCCGCGCGGGCCTGGTCGAATCCGTGCGCGGCCCGGGCGGCGGATACCGCCTGGCCCGCCAGCCCGAAACGATCCGCGTGGCCGAGGTGCTGGAGGCCGTGGACGAGACGGTCAGCGCCATGCATATCGGCGCGGGCGCCTCGGGCGGCATTTCGGGATCGCGCGCCCAGACCCTGTCGAACCGGCTGTGGGAGGGGCTGTCGGCGCATGTCTACGTCTTCCTGCACAACCACACCCTGGCCGACATCGCCAAGAACCAGCTGCTGCCCTGCCCCGCCCTGCCGCGACTGCTGAAGGTCGTGGACGAATAAAGGGTCAGCCCGCCTCGGGGATGGGCAGCGCGAAGCTGGCCTTGATCTCCTCCATCGACAGAAGCGCCGTGACGTTGTGGATCTTCACCTCGGAGATCAGCGACTGGTAGAACCGGTCGTAGGCGCGCGCGTTCTTCACCTGCACCTTGAGAATATAGTCGATATCGCCCGCCAGCCGGTGCGCCTCGACGACCTCGGGGCGCTGGCGCAGCGCCTTGAGAAAACGCGCCGCCCAGTCGCGGTCATGTTCCGACGTGCGCACCAGCACGAAGAAGCAGGCCTCGAGGCCCAGGGATTCGGGGTCCAGCACCGCGACCTGCCTGCGGATCACCCCGGCCTCGCGCAGCTTGCGGATGCGGTTCCAGACGGGGGTCTTGGACGCGCCCACCTTGTCCGCGATCTGGTCCAGCGACAGGCTGGCATCGCGTTGTAGCAGGGACAGGATCTTGCGGTCCACCTCGTCCAGGCGGACGGGTGTTTGCGGGGATTTGGCATCGTCGGAAATCGGTTCCGGCATATTCGTTCACCTTGCTCAGATCATCCTTATTTCCGACAGTCCATCGCAATAATCCAGAATTATATTCTATACTGTCCATATTCTTCAGGGGTATTTCCGATGCAATTCGTGTTTCTTCCGACCGCAGCCCGTCCCGGCGTCATCCGGGCCGATGACATCGTGAACGGTCGCCGGGTCTGGATGACGGAAACCGGCTGGACCACCGATCCCGCGCAGGCCGCCCTGCACGAGGACGAGGCCATCGCCGAACTTGCCCTGCTGCGCGCGATGGGACAGCCCGACCGCATTGCCGCCGTCCAGCTGGTCGAGGTCCGTCGCGGCGCGAACGGCCCCGAACCGCTGGCCGGGCGCGACATGACGCCCGCTTGAACCGTCGGGGTCTTTCGCTGCGGGGCGATATCGACTAGATCACTCGGGAACCGATACAGACGCTGGACAAGCAAGTGCCCGACGCCTCCGCCGCCAAGAAGACCCTTCCCGACGCGCAGACCGTGACCACGGTGCGCCACTGGACCGACAGCCTGTTTTCCTTCCGGGTCAGCAGGCCCGCATCGCTGCGTTTCCGGTCGGGCGAATTCGTGATGATCGGCCTGCCGGGCGACAACGGCAAGCCGATCCTGCGCGCCTATTCCATCGCCTCGCCCAATTGGGACGACGAGCTGGAATTCTATTCGATCAAGGTGCCGGACGGGCCGCTGACCTCCAGGCTGCAGCATATCCGGCCCGGCGACGAGATCATCATGCGCCCCAAGCCGGTCGGCACGCTGGTGCTGGACGCGCTGCTTCCGGGCCGGCGGTTGTGGTTCCTTGCGACGGGCACGGGCATTGCGCCCTTCGCCAGCCTGATGCGCGACCCCGAGACGTTCGAGCGTTACGACCAGGTCGTGATGATGCATACTTGCCGCACCGCCGAGGAACTGACCTATGGCCGCGAGCTGGTCGAGAATCTGGCGCATGACCCGTTGCTGGGCGAGCTTTACGGCGCGGATTTCGCCAAGCGCCTGCTTTATTATCCGACCACCACGCGCGAGGAATCGCCGCTGATGGGGCGGATCACCGACAATCTGGTGTCGGGCAAGGTCAATGCCGATCTGAACCTGCCGCCCATTTCTGCCGAGACGGATCGCGCGATGATCTGCGGCAGCCTTGCCTTCAACCAGGACGTCAAGAAGGTGCTCGAGGATTTCGGCCTGCGCGAGGGCGCGAACTCCGAACCGCGGGAATTCGTGGTCGAGAAGGCCTTCGTCGGCGACGGCATCTGAGGGCTGTTCGGCACGGTATCGTCAGGGGGTGGGAAGCTGCGGCTTCCTGCCCCTTTTTCATGCATCGAATTGCCTATCGATCACGCAAAGATCACGACCATTTCGGGAACCCCCCGTCACCGCACCTGTTATGGCTGCGACATGACGACCGACGGGAGGAAGCACTCATGCGACGGATTATCAACAACACCACGGCCATCGCGGCATGCCTGTCGCTGCTGGCCCCCCATATGGCCGCGGCGCAGGGCCAACCCACCGACGCCCCGGCCGAGGCCGCGCAGCAGGGCGGTGACGCGCCCCTGCCCCCCAAGGCGCAGCAACAGGGCGGCGAAGCGCAGCCCGAGGACCAGTTGGACGAAGCGCTGAAGGCGCAGGAAGCGCCCGCCCCGGATCGGCAGCAGCCTGCCCAGGCCCCGGAAGACCGCCCCTCCGCGGCGACGGGCGAAACGCCCGATGCCGACACACGCGCGGAAGATGCCCGCCCCGAAGAGGCCCGCCCGGATGAGGGCCGCCCGAATGACGAGCGTCCGAAGAAGAATGCACGGCAGAAGGATGATGAGACCCGCCCAGCCGAGGCCGAGCGTCAGCAGCAGGAGCAGGAACGACCCGCCCCCAAGGCCGACCGCCAGGGGGACGGCGCGTCCGAACAACAGGGCGATCGTCCCGCACGCAGCGAACGGCGCCAGAATCAGGATGCCTCCGAACCGGCATCCGAGCCGCAGGAACAGCGCCCTGCCCGGAACGAGCGTCGCGATCGACAGCCCGAAGATCAGGCTGATCGGCAGGAACAGCGCCCCGCCCCCAAGAACGACGACAAGGATGCCAAGCGCCCGGCAGGAAAAGACCGTCCGACCGAGGATGAGCTGGGCCGCGCGCTGGAAACCCAGGCTCAGGATGATGAAAATCCCCGCGAAAACGCCCGTGGCGATCGCCGGCCCGAGGAACGCCGCGAGGACCGCGACGCCCAAGGTCGGCAGGACCGCGATGCCGCCGCGTTCAACCTGGCCGGCGGCGGCGTGCAGCAGGATCGTGCCCAATCGCTTCCGGGCCTTGCCTCGGTCCTGGATGAGGAAATCTCGGGCGGGCTGCGTGCCGATCAGCTGACCTGTCTGGAAGGCGGCGACGGCCCCTGCGACGGCCCTGCCACGACGCCGCGCGGCGTGGTGGTCGAACCGAATGGCGGCGGTGCCTTCCGCCTTGCCGCCCCCGAGGCGCAATCGCTGCGGGTGAACCGTGACGGCCAGCTGGTCCAGCGCGCCGCCGAAGAGGATGTCCGCGAGACCGAGGCCGCCCGCGAGGCTGCCCAGGCGCAGTCCCCCGCCAATGCCGCCGCACTGGAGGCGCAAGAGGGCAGCGGCAACGTCACCGAGGAACGCGTGACCGAGGCCGATACACGATCCTCGTCCGAGGATTTCGCGACGAACCTGCGCGACGCGCTGAATGCCCGTAACGGCAACGACGAGGCGCGCGAGGATGACGACGACGACAACGACCTGACCAAGGCTCTGCTTCTGGGTCTGGGCGCGGTCGCTGTCGGCAGCTATCTGAACAACAACCGCCAGGTGGCGCTGTCCAGCCCGGATCGCGTCGTGGTGACCCGCTCGGATGGCAGCCAGGAGGTGATCAAGGACGAGGTGGCGCTTCTGCGCCAGCCGGGCTCGACCGTCTCGACCGAGAATTTCGATGACGGCTCGTCGCGTACCATTGTCACCCGAGAGGATGGCAGCAAGGTCGTGACCATTCGCGACGCCGATCTGCGCGTCCTGCGCCGCACCCTCGTGTCGGCGGACGGGCAGACCACGCGCCTGATCGACGATACGCAGAACGTCCAGCCGGTCGATGTGGCCGACCTGCCCGATCCTGCGCCCGTGCAATACGACAACGGCACCTCGTTGGACGAGGAGGCGCTGCGCGATGCATTGCGCCAGGAGGCCGATATCGACCGCCGCTTCACCCTGTCCCAGGTCCGCAACATCCCCGAGGTGCGCGCGCTGGTGGCCCCGGTCAATATCGACGCGATCACCTTCGAGACCGGATCGGCGGCCATCCGTCCCGACCAGGCCAAGCAGCTGTCGGGTCTGGGCAATGCGATCCAGGACGCGATCGCGGAAAACCCCAGCGAGATCTTCCTGATCGAGGGCCATACGGACACGGTGGGTTCGGATCCCGCGAACCTTGCGCTGTCGGATCGCCGTGCAGAATCGGTGGCGCTGGCCCTGACCGAGTATTTCGACGTTCCGCCCGAGAACCTCGTGACCCAAGGCTATGGCGAACAGTTCCTGCGGGTGCGGTCGGAAGGTGATATCCGCGACAACCGTCGCGCCGCGGTTCGCCGGATCACCGACCTGATCGCGGAATGACACGGCCCGGATGATGAAAGGCCCCGGCATCGCGCCGGGGCCTTTTTCGTTTCAGGCGTCGGGTGCCAGAAAGCCGCCCGATTGCCGCTGCCACAGCCGGGCATAGATGCCCCCCTTGGCCAGCAGTTCGGTATGGCTGCCCTGTTCGACGATGCGGCCCTGATCCATCACGATCAGCCGGTCCATCGCCGCGATGGTGGACAGGCGATGCGCGATGGCGATCACGGTCTTGCCCTCCATCAGCGCCTCCAGACGCGACTGGATCGCGGCCTCGACCTCGCTGTCCAGCGCGCTGGTGGCTTCGTCCAGGATCAGGATCGGCGCGTTCTTCAACGCGACGCGGGCGATGGCGATGCGCTGGCGCTGACCGCCCGACAGCTTGACGCCCCGTTCGCCCACATGCGCCTCCAGCCCCTGCCGCCCCTGGCTGTCCGACAGGCCGGGAACGAAGCCCTCGGCCTCGGCCATGCGCAGGGCATCGGCGATCTGATCCTCGGTCGCATCGGGGCGGCCATAGGCGATGTTCTCGCGCACGGACCGATGCAGAAGCGAGCTGTCCTGCGTCACGACGCCGATGGCGCCGCGCAGGCTTTCCTGCGTCACGCCGGCGATGTCCTGACCGTCGATGGTGATGCGGCCATGTTCCACGTCGTGAAAGCGCAGCAGCAGGTTGATCAGCGTCGATTTACCCGCCCCCGACCTGCCGACAAGGCCCACCTTCTCGCCGGGTCGCAGATGCAGGTCCAGATCCTGCAGGACGGCCATGGGCGGACTGCCCGGCAGACCGGCATAGCGGAAGGTCACGCCCTCGAACCGGATCTCTCCTTGCGAGGGCTGCAGTTCCACCGCCCCCGGCGCATCCTCGACCGTGCGGGGCAGCGTCAGGCTGGAGATCCCGTCACGCACCGTGCCGATATTCTCGAACAGGGCCGCGAATTCCCACATGATCCAGTTCGACATGGAATTCAGCCGCATGGCCAGCGGCACGGCGACCGCGACCGCGCCCACTTCGACCAGCCCCTCGGACCAGAGCCACAGCCCCAGGCCCGCGACCGAGGCGACCAGCCAGACGTTCAGCAGGTTCAGCGCCATGTCCTGGATCGATGCCAAGCGCATCTGCCCGTGCACCGTGCCCAGGAACCCGTCCATGCCGGCGCGCATCCAGCGTTCCTCGCGGTCGGAATGCGAAAACAGCTTGACCGTCGCGATATTGGTATAGCTGTCGACGATCCGCCCCGTCATCTGGCTGCGCGCATCCGCCTGCGCCTGCGCGATCCGTGCAAGCCGGGGCACGATGAACCACAACAGCCCCCCGAAGCCCACGGCCCAGGCCGCGAAGGGCAGCGCCAGCCGCCAGTCCTGCGATGCCGCAAGGATCAGCGCGCCGGTGAAGTAGATCAGGACATAGCTGCCCACATCCATGATCTTCATCGCCACCTCGCGCACGGCCAGGGCGGTCTGCATCAGCCGCTGCGCGATCCGGCCCGCGAACTCGTCCTGGAAATACCCCACCGACTGGCGCAGCAACCAGCGATGCGCCCGCCAGCGGATCCGCTGCGGGAAATTGCCCATCAGCGACTGATAGAGCACGAGCGAGGCCACGATGTTCAGGACCGGGATCAGCACCAGCAGCGCCAGCGCCATCATGGCGACGCGTGCGCCTTCCTGCGACCAGAACAGTTCGCGGGGGGTGTCGGACAACCGGTCGATCAGTTCGCCCAGCCAGCCGAACAGCAGCACCTCGATCACGGCCAGCGCGCCCGACATCATCGACAGGATGACCAGCCACGGGATCGCCCCGCGGCTGTAATGCAGCATGAAGCCCCACAAGCTGCGCGGCGGGATGGCCGGGCGTTCCTGCGGATAGGGGTCTATGCGTCGTTCGAACCAGGCGAACATGGGTCTGCCTTCCCTGCGGCGATCACAGATACCTGCCGCCGCGCTGCAGGACCTCGATCTCGTAACCGTCGGGATCCTTGATGAAGAAGAAGCGGGCGATCACCTCGCCGCCCGGGGCGAAATCGACCAGCTTGCGGGGCGCATGACCCGCGTCGGTCAGGCGGGCGTGCAGCGCATCGACGTCGGGGACGGAAAACGCGACATGACCGTAGCCGTCACCCAGCTCGTAGGGTTCGGTCCGGTCCTTGTTCACGGTCAGCTCCAGCTCGGTCCCGGTTTCCTCGTTCGACAGGTAGATCAGCGTGAAGCCGTCGAAATCCAGCCGCTCGGCCACCTGCAGATCGAAGCAGTCACGATAGAACGCGACCGAGCGTTCCTCGTTCAGAACGCGGATCATGGAATGGATGATCTTGGCCATGCCGGCCCCCTTTTCATATGATATCGGGGGCAACCTAGGGGCGGGGTCGCGGCGCGGAAAGAGGCCGCGCGAAAGAAGTTCACCCCTGACAGAAGGCCTGCGGCCTGTTTGCGTCGCGATCATGGATGAGGGTCGCGGAATGCCCGGCACTGGAATCGGGACGTAGCGTAAACTCAGCGCATCGCATCCGGGGCCGGGGCGGCGAGATGTCAGGGGCCGGATGCGCCCTGTCGCTCCACATCGCGATCCGCCTGGCGATGGTGGGAGCGGGGCCGTCCGACCTATGGTTTGTTTCAGCGCCCGGGCAGGCGGATCAAGCCTAAGGCACCCGACGCCGCATCAGGGAAGCGTCCAGAACCCGCGATGCCGCTCATGCCCAAGGCGATGTAACCGATCGCGGTCATGCACCCTTGGCATCGCAAGGCGGCGAAGGATCGGCGCCATGAAAAAGGGCC
>NZ_JAHKQB010000036.1 GCF_018860625.1 Paracoccus sp. C2R09 | reverse complement strand
TGGCTTTGAAAATTAACGAGTCTGGAGCCTAGGGCTATGCAACACCTTGTGTTTGCGCCTCTGCTGACGCCCGACGCTATCGAACGCGGAGAACTTGGCTTTCAGCAGCGAAGAGTTTCGCTTTGTTTAAAGAGCAATCTCTATCGATGATCCGAAAGCGAGGCGCGTCGCCAATCAGGGTCGGGTTCGCAGGGTGATGGCGAAAGGTTTGCGGCCCGTATCCCGCAGATTGCACAATACTCGTCTTTGTCTGACGCATCGCCACTGACACCGACCGCCCCGATGATCATGCCATCTGCATCTTCTATCAGGACGCCACCGGGAACAGGAACAAAGCGCCCCTGCGAGGTCACGGCAAGCGCGGTCTGGAAATTCGGTCGCGCCGACAGGTAGTCGCGGATCATCCTGCTGGGCATGCCCATGCCAAGCGCGCCCCATGCCTTGCCCATCGCAATATCGACCCGCATGATCCCGCTGCCATCTTGTGATTTCATGGCAACCATCCGCCCCCCGGAATCCAGGACGATGACCGAAAGGGGCTTCATGCCTTCGGATGCACCGGTGGCAAAGGCCACCTCGATGATCATCTCGGCAGTGGCAAGCGAAAGGCTGGATGCCAGTTTCATTCGAATGGTCCCTTTTTCAGTTGCGCATCATATCGGGCAGCCATGTCACGATATCGGGAAAGGCCAGCAGGATGGCGATGGTGATGACATCGGCCACGAAGAAGATAAGCACACCGCGGAACACCTGCGGCAAGGGGATATCCGGGCGCACGGCGTTCACGACAAAGCAGTTCAGGCCGATGGGCGGCGTGATCAGGGCCATCTCGGCCATCTTGACGACGATGATGCCGAACCAGATGCTGTCATATCCAAGCGCCATGACCGCAGGATAGACGACGGGCAGCGTCAGCAGCAGCATCCCGATCGCGTCCATGAACATGCCCAGGACGGCATAGCCCAGCAGGATGCAGATCATGATGACCAGGGGCGGGGCGTCCAGTGCGACGATCCACGAGGCAAAGGCCTCGGCCACTCCAGAATAGCCCAGAAAGCGCACGAAGATCGTCACGCCCCAGATCAGTGAAAAGATCATCACCGTCAGCTTGGCCGTTTCCATCAGCGACATCCAGATCGCCTGCACCCGCGCGCCGCGCGCGATGGCGACGACAAAGATGATCGCGGCGCCAAGCGCGCCCGCCTCGGTCGGGGTGGCCCAGCCCTGGTACATGGCCGAGATGATGACCATCACCACCAGCGCGATCGGGATCAGCGGCGGCAGCGACAGCATGCGTTCGGGCCAGGAGACGCCGCCGATCGCCGGGGCGGCCTGGGGCCGGCGGATCGCCCAGATCACGATGATCGCGGAATAGACCAGTGCAGAGACCAGGCCCGGCAGGAACCCGGCCAGCAACAGCCGCCCGACGGATTCCTCGACGATGATGGCATAGATGACAAGGATGGCCGAAGGCGGGATCAGCGCCGCCAGCGTGCCCCCGACCGCGACCACACCCGCCGCCAGCCCCCGGTCATAGCCCGCGCGCAGCATTTCGGGAATCGCGACCCGCGCGAACACCGCCGAGGTCGCGGTGGATGCCCCCGACACGGCCGCAAAGCCCGCAGTGGCAAGGATCGTCGATACCGCCAGCCCGCCCGGCAACCAGCCCAGCCACTTGCGGGCCGCATCGAACAGCTGGGTCGTCATCCCGGCATAATAGGCGACGAAGCCGATAAAGATGAACATCGGCAGCACGCTGAGCGCATAGGTCGATGATTTCGCATGCGGCACGATGCCCACGACACCCGCGGCGGGGCCCCAGCCGATCAACTCGATCAGGCCCAACAGGCCCACGCTGGCCGCGGCAAAGACGACGCGAACGCCCAGGAAGACCAGCACCAGCAACAGCGCGATGCCGATCACGCCCACCAGCAGCGGGTTCTCGAATCCGATTCCGATCAGCATGTCAGGGTTCCTTTCGGCCGGATGCGGACTTGCCGCTTTCTCGGTCCAGCATCTCGTGCGCAGCGTCGCGGGCCGTTTCGGCGGCATCGCGGGCGACGATCACCCCTTCGGGGCGGCGGGTGGGGTCAATGAACAGGCTTATCTGTCCGGCAAGTTGGAGGGCCAGGCGCAGGAACCAAAAGCCGAAGGCCAGCGGCACGACCAGCTTGGACGGCCAGATGGGAAGCTCGGCGTCGATGGTGGTGTCGCCGATCTGGTAGGCGCGCAGAAAGTGGTCCCAGCTGAACTTGATCAGGATGCCGACGATGACCAGGCCGACCAGCGTTCCCAGGATCTCGGCCAGCCACAAGGCGCGGCCGCGCAGGCTGCCGACAATCAGCTCCATCCGGATATGGGCACCCATCCGCTGCGTATAGGCGGCGCCCAGAAAGGCCATGCCCGCCATCGACAGCTCGACCATGTCGATATAGCCCAAAAGCGGATAATCGAAGACCGAGCGCAGCACGATCTGCGCCACCCCCAGCACCATCAGCAGGAAGATGAAGAAGGCGGCCACGAAATTGGCGGCATTCTCGATCGGCACAAGCAGCCGGTCCACACGGGCGATCGGACCGGGAAGGTAATCCGCGCCATGCGGGCTGGAACTGTCGGGGGTCATTGAAAATCCTTCGCCGTAGAAAAGGGTCACGCCCCTGACGGGCGTGATCTGGGCCATGGCCTCAGCGCGCGGCCTCGGCTTCCTGGGCATAGGCCAAGAGCGCGTCAAGAACGCCCTGCGCGTCAAAGGCATCGCTGTTGGCCGCGACCCATTCATCCCAGACGGGCTGACCTGCCAACTCGCGGAAATCGGCGCGCTGTTCGTCGGTATAGACGATCTCTTCCAGGTCCTGCCGGAACATGGCCAGGTTCTCCTGGTCCTCGGCGGCATAGGCGGCCTGCTGGGTGTCCAGCACCAGGCCGCGATTGTCCATCAGCAAGTCCTGGTACTGGGGTGGCAGCGCCTCGAATGCGGTCTTGTTCAGGACCCAGCCACATTCGGAGGTTCCCGGCGCAAGGTTCGACGTGAACCATTCGGCTTCGTCGTTGATCTTGAACGCGACATGGGCATAGGTGAACGGGAACGCCGCCGCATCCACGGTGCCGTTCTGGAATGCAATCAGCGTTTCGGGCGCCGACAGGGTCTGGGGCGTCGCCCCAAGCCGGGCCAGCGCATCGCCAAGGCCCCCGCCCGCGCGGACGCGCAACCCCTTCCAGCCTTCCAGCGTTTCCGGCTTGCGGCCCGTCCCCATCAGTTCGAACTGCTGCAGCAGGCCGGATGCATAAGGCAGGGCGTTCCATTTCGCCATGTCCGCCATGATGGCCGGGTGTTCGAACATGCGCTCGCGGACATGGCGATCCACGGCCGGATCGCCAAGCGGCAGGAAGGGCAGCGAAAAGACCGTCCAAGCCGGGTTCTTGCCGGGGTGATAAAATTCGCAGATGCCCGCACCCTCGAAGGCGTTCAGTTTGAGCGCATCGAGGCTTTCTCGGACCGGGCCAAGCTGTTCGGCGTAAAAGATCTTGAGCCGGAACTTGCCATCCGTTTCGTCCGCCAGCTTTACTGCCAACGCCTCCATCCCCGAAGTCAGCGCCCGCGGGTTTCCGTACATTGAGATCTTCCAAAAGACCGACGGGCCTTCGACATTTGCCGCCATTGCCGGCAAGGCAACGGTTGCCGCCATCGCAACCGCGCAGATCGTCCCCACCATCCGTTTCACAGGCTTCCCCCCTTTTGCATCCACGACGTCGGCGCGCTCCTCCTCAGGACTTACCAACGTAATAATATCGATATTTATTGACATAAGTACATTTTATCGTCAACAGCAAAGAAGCAATGAGAGGAGAGCGAGATGAAGCTTCTTGTGGGCAAGTGTAAGGATTGCGTGTCGGTTTTCGCCGTTCGCGGAGATATGGCCATAGATTTGGGGGCCGCGATCGAGGGAATAGGCCACGATCTGGCTGCGCTGATCGCGTCGGCCGATCTGATGGCGCAGGCGCAGCGCCAGGCGGCAGACCCCGACGCCCGTTCCCTGCCGTTGGATCAGATAACCCCCGCCCTGCCCTTGGCCAATCCTGGCAAGATCATGTGCTTGGGACTGAACTATGTCGAACATATCAAAGAGGGCGGCTATGAGATCCCCGACTATCCGGCCATGTTCATGCGCACCCGCCAGTCAGTCATGGCGGCGGGCGAACCGATGCTGCGCCCATCATGTTCCGAACAGCTGGATTACGAAGCCGAGCTGATGATCGTCATCGGCAAAGGCGGTCGTCATATTCCGCAATCAACGGCACTGTCGCATGTCTTTGGCTATACTGTATTCAATGACGGCTCGGTGCGCGATTTCCAACGCAAGACACATCAATGGACGCCGGGCAAGAACTTCGACCGAACCGGTGCCATCGGTCCCGTCGTCGTCACGCCCGATGACCTGCCCGAGGGCGCAGCAGGCCTGAAGATCGAAAGCCGCGTCGGATCCGAGATCCTGCAAAGTTCGAACACGGCCAACATGATCTGGGGCGTAGCCCGCACGATTGAGATCATGTCGGAATTCACCACCCTGGAACCGGGCGATCTGATCGCGATGGGAACGCCGCCGGGTGTAGGCCATGCCAAGAAGCCGTCGCCCCGCTGGCTGCGCCCCGGTGAACTGGTCGAGGTTGAGATCGAGGGAATTGGCATCTGCGCCAGCCCCATTCAGGACGAGGCCATGGCAATGCTTGTCTGATAAGACATGCACGCGCCGGATCGACCGGCGCGTGCATGACGTTCAGTCGCGTGTGGTGGGAACGAGGCCGCTGTCGCGCAGGAATGCGCCGGTCTGCTGGTAATGCTCCACCAGGTGTTTCGATGCGGCATCGGCATCGCGTTCGACCGTGGCCTGCAGAATATGACGATGTTCGCCCGCCACATCCCGGCGACCGTAGTTCAGCGCGCGACCCGCCAGATAACGATAGCGTACGTTCAAGTCATAAAGCTGACTGCAATAGCGCAGGAGGATCGGCGACGCGCAATTACTCAGCAGTGCCATATGAAACGCTTTGTGCAATTCCTCGAACGGAGTGTCGTCGGCGGCATCCGCGCGGACCAGGCGATGATGGGCAAGAACCAACGCCTCTTCCCAATCGGCGGTCGCGCGTTCGATTCCTTGTCGCAAAGCCATATCCTCGAGTGCGCAGCGCAAGCGGAGAATTTCGTTGAAGTTTTTCAAGCTGACGGGGGCGCAGCGAAAGCCGCGCTGGTCCAAGCGTTCGACCAGCTGATCGGATGTCAAAAGGCTCAGCGCCTCGCGGATGGGCGAGGCACCGATCTGCAAACGGCCCTTCAAGGTCTCGATCTTGAGCTTCTCTCCGGGAGGCAGAATGCCTGTCAGGATCATCCGCTGAATGGCAGAATAGGCCGTCTGTGTGGCAGAGGCGATCAAGGTTTGGGGATCGGAAACAGGGCGTGACAGGGTCATAGACCGTCCTTAGTGGATGCCCCGGGTAAACTCAATTATCATTGGCGTTCCCGTGGGTCTGGGGACGCTGCGGAATACCCTTAGCCGCATCCGCTTGTGCATCGCGCTGCGTGACACCGTCCAACAGAACGAACATCATTACGCATGGTTCGGCCCCACGATTGGCCCAGGCATGGTTTGTACCACGCTGGACGACGACATCGCCCGCCCGTAACAGGGTATCATCTGCCTCGTCATCCATCAGCATCCAGATCTCGCCCGACATGACCATTGCGTAATCCAGCGTGTCGGTGCGATGCATGAAGGGATGCCGGGGATTGTCGACAATATTGTCGCCCGCCCCCATTTCTGCAAAGGCCGCGCGTCCGTCCAGCTTTGCCATTACTTCGGGGACTTCGGGCAGGAACTCGACACAGCGAAAGACGCTGCCGTTCCTTGGGGGATGCAGGGAGAAATTGCCGGTGCAGGTCTCGACCGGGCCGTCATACTCGGCAGGGGTGCCGTCAGACAGCCAAAAATTGGTCAGACGGACGCCCGGTCGGTTCGGGCGTTCCAGATACTGTGCGGCGACCTGATCGCTTTCAATGGTTGTACGCCCTTGGGCATCATGTCCGGTGACAACCCGTCGGAAATTGCGTGCCATATGGTGTGGTCCTTTCGTTCAGTGTGCACTGCTACGCAGGCGCAGTCGTGAGTACGCAAAAATTGTCGCCAATATCCCGCAGCCGAGGATGGCACTGAACGGGTTCTGGAACAGCAACATCCCCCCTGCCCCGGCGGCGGCGACACGGGCGATGGCAGGCAGGCGTCCATGAAGGGCCCCGACGACCGCAACCGCAATCGCCGTGACCCCGAGCGTTCCGGTGAGGATGGCAGCCAGGTTTGCAGCGACGTCGCCCTGTAAAAGTAGTCCCGACCCAAAGCAGAAGGCGAACGGCAATAGAAAACTCGGCGCAGCATAGGCGGCGGCGGTCCAGCCGGTCTTGTTGATATCGGCCCCCGCGATGCCCCCCGCCACATAGGCCGCAAGAGCGACAGGCGGCGTGATGGTGGACATGCAACCGAAATAGAAGACGAAGAAATGTGCAGTCAACACCGGCACCCCCATCTTGACCAGTGCAGGCGCGACAACCGTCGCAAGGATCAGATAGGCCGCCGTCGTAGGCAGCCCCATTCCCAGGATAATTGAGACGACCATCGTCAGCATCAGCGCGATGAATAGGCTGCCTCCCGATCCCAGGTCGATCAGGATCGCGATCTTGGACCCCAGCCCCGTCATGCCCAAGACGCCGGCAATGATCCCCGCAGCGGCACAGGCCGCTGAGATGGTGACGACGCCGTTGGCCCCATCTACGATGGCTCCGCCGATCTGGCGCGGTAATTCGCGGATTCGCCTGGGGGATTGCACGGCGGTGCTGATGATGATCGCCCCCATCGCCCAAAGTGATGCCTTGAACGGACTATAACCCATCAACATCATCCCGATCAGCAAGGAGAATGCCACGATGAAGGGTGTCCCGTCCATCAGCACGCGCCCCATGCTACGGGGATCTAAGGTCCGGTCGGCGGAGGGTTGAATGCCGCTGCGCACGGCGCGCAGATGCACCACGACAAGGGCCGTGGCAAAGAACAGCAGCGCAGGCAGCAGCCCCGCCATCATGATCTGGGTATAGGACACGCCGACAACCTCGGCCATAATGAAGGCGGCGGCTCCCATGACCGGGGGCATGATCTGACCGCCGGTCGAGGCCACGGCCTCGACCGCAGCGGCCTGATGAGGTTTGTACCCTTCACGGGTCATCAGGGGGATGGTCATCGTGCCGGTGACCGCCACGTTGCCCGCGGCCGACCCCGAAACCATACCGATCAGCGCTGAAAACAACACAGCCGATTTGGCCCCTGCCGCGCGCATCCCATAAGTCAGCCGGCGGGACACCTCAAAAAAGAAATCGCCCGCGCCGAGTCTCGACAGCAGTGCGCCAAAGATGGTGAAAACGATGATATAGGTCGCCGCAACACCGATGGGGATGCCATAGATGCCTTGCGTATCAGTGGTCAGAAAGCTTACCACCCGGTCCAGCCCGTACCCCCGGCTATTCAGCAGACCCGGCAGATAGGGGCTGACAAAGGGATACAGGAAAAAGACCATCGTGATGCTCGCCAGAATGGCGCCGACGCCTCGACGGGCAGCCTCGAACACCAGCGCGGTGATGACCAGCCCGGCATAATAGTCGGTGGGGGTAGTGATGCCACCGCTGAAGGCGATGGCCTTCCAGCGCGTCAACAGCCAGCCGCTAGCGATCAGCCCCGCAACGATTAGCGCGATATCGATTCCGCGCGCCACCGTGTTACCGCCTAGGCCGGGACGGGCAGGCGTACGCGCGAATATCAAGGTCAGCGCCAAAGCCAGATGTGTCAGGCGTGCCTCCATCGTGGAAATCGACAGAAGGCCAGAAACGACCAACAGGTGATAGGCCCCGAACAAAAATGCGATTGCAGTGAGCAATTTTGCGGTCGCAGAGGTTGAAACAGGTTCATTCCTCATCTTGAATCATTGCCCGAAATATGCGGCAGCGGCGGGGTGCAGTGGGATCGCCAACTGCGTAGCGCGGTCCTTGTCGATCTGCGCGCCATTGGCGTTTTCAGCCGCGAATTCATCCAGATGGTCATAGATGGCCGAAACGATCTGCCTTACTTGGCCCTCATCCATATCACTGCGTACCACCAACATGTTGGTCACGCCGATCACGATCGAATCCTGGTCCATGTCATAGACCTCCGAAGGGATATCGAAAGTCGTATAGGCCGGGTTCTGCTGCAGGATCTGTTCCAGCCTTTCAGGCGTGAAATCCACGATCCGCAGATCGCCCGAGGCTGCCGCCTGCATGACCGCTGCCGCCGGATAACCCGACAGCGCCAACGCTGCATCGACATTGCCATCCGACAGCTGGCTGAACCCGTCTCCATAGCTTAGAAAGCTGGGTATGATATCCTCCATCGTCATGTCATGGATTGGCATGATCTGGTTCAGGAAACCGAGGGTGCCACCTCCCGCCGGACCTACGGCCACCCGCTTGCCGCGCAGATCGTCGAATGTACGGATATCTGAATCCGCAGTCACGACCATGTGCAGAACGCTTGGATGCAGCGGACCAAGCGCCGCAAGTTGCATCTCTACGCCTTGGTATGCCCCTGCCCCCGCCACGGCATCGGCGGCAAGGTCCGCACTGGTGATGCCAAGATCGACCTCTCCGTCCGCGACCAGGCGTGGGTTCTGGACCGAGCCTTGGGTGACGACCGGAACAATGCTGAAGCCACCGTCGGTATACTCATTCACAAGGTTCGAGATCGTCTGACCTACAGGAAAGAAGGCCCCGCCGATGCTGGCAGTGCCGATCCGGAGCTCTTGTGCGGCAACAGGGGCAGCAGCCAGCAAAGCAACTGCAAGGGCAGCCGCCACATGCGTAAGATTGTTCATAATGAGATCCTCCCAACACCATTAAAAACGATTTTACTGACGTGTAAACGTTTTTATCGCTTTTATTATGTATGGGCGATCAGACAGGCATTCCCGCCATGTTTGTCAGTCGCATTCGCCTTGCTCTCTAGGCTTCAGACTCGTTAATTTTCAAAGCCAGATGTTGACAGTTGCGGCGAGAGCGATGGCTGACAGAAAGACCTTCGGGCACCTGTCGTAGCGGGTCGCAACACGGCGCCAGTCCTTGAGCCTGCCGAGCATGATCTCGATACGGTTGCGCCGCTTGTAGCGGCGTTTGTCGTATTTGACGGGCTTGCCTCGGGACTTCCGGCCAGGAATGCAGGGCGTGATGCCCTTGTCCTGCAAGGCTTCACGATACCAGTCGGCGTCATAGCCCCGATGGGCCAACAGCCATTCGGCCTCGGGCAGATTGCTCAGCAGGGCCGCCGCGCCGGTGTAGTCGCTGACCTGGCCGGCTGTCATGAAGAACTTGATCGCGCGGCCGTTCGCGTCCGTGACGGCATGCAACTTGGTGTTCATGCCGCCCTTCGTCCGCCCAATCAGCCTGCCACGCCCCCCTTTTTCAACCGCAGGCTTGTAGCTGTGCGGTGCGCCTTGAGATACTTGCGCAGGCTCACTCGAACGCATGGCGTTCGCCTGCTCACATCGATCATCACTGTCTTCCGGTCGGCGGCTTCGGAAGCAAGTCCCTGCATCATCCGGGCGAAAACACCCATGTCGCTCCAGCGCTTCCATCGGTTGTAGAGGGTCTTCGGTGGACCATATGCCGGCGGCGCATCGGACCAACGCAAGCCATTACGATTGATGAAGATTATCCCGCTCAAGACCCGCCGATCATCGACCCTCGGCTTGCCATGGCTCTTTGGAAAGAACGGCCGCAGCCGCGACATCTGCTCGTCGCTCAGCCAGAAAAGATTGCTCATCATGCCCCCTTCAGTTCGGGAGCGTGGATCACGCCGACAAGGTGGTCGCAACCCGATTAATGGGTCCTAACCCTTCTGTATCTGGCATTTGCTAAGCTGAGATCGTTGCTGTTCCTGGCCAGGGACAGCAACGGGGTGGTGCGCGACGTCTGACCCTTGTGGCATGACCACGTTTCTTAGCTTGTCGGTACCGCCTCTCTTCATCGTCTTGGACAGTTCATAGCGGTCATTCAGGACCGCGCACCAGAAGGAAGAGGGCATGGACAATCTATCACATGGTCGCGTTGTCGGCATAGACGTCACCCGGGACTGGCTGGACCTTCATTGCCTGCCAGATGGGCTCCAATGCCGACTGCCGAATGGACCATAAGGTCACGCGGCCGTCGTGGATCTTGCCTGCGATCGAGATGCGGTCGTTTGCTTTGAGTCGACCGGCGGACAGGAATGGCAACTCTGGGAAACGCTTGAAACAGAAGGTCTCATCGCCCGGCAAGTGCCGCCCGCTCAGGTGAAAGCATTCGCAAGAAGCCGTGGCACGCGCGCAAAGACCGACCGAATTGACGCGGAGCTTATTGCCCGCTTCTTTGTATTTCGACCTGATGCTGGACGCAGCCTCCCCACAGAAAAACTGAGACTACTCAGTAGCTTTGACATCCAAGCGGGCCCAGATCGTCGAGATGCGCAAACGTCTTCTGGCGCAGATCCGCGCGCATCAGAAGCTCGGCACAGCCGAAATGTTTGATAGCATCGATACCGAACTCAAGGCTCGCCTCGACGGCCCAATCAGGGAGCTGGACGACAGGATCGTGGCCGCCATATCCAGCGACAATTTGCTGGCAGAGACCGCTGGTGTTCTACGCTCCATTCCCGGGATCGGACCCGTGGCCAGCACAATGCTGATCGCCGAGATGCCGGAGCTTGGCACCATCATAGGCGAACAGGCTGCAGCTCTTGTCGGGCTCGCCCCAGTGGCGCATGACAGTGGAACCCTTCGCGGGAAGCGGACCATTGCAGGCGGTCGCCGTGCCCTGAGGCATGTGATGTTCCAACCCGCTTTGGTCGCCGCGCATCACAACCCCACCATGAAGGCCTTTGCAGATCGGTTGCGGAAAGCCGGGAAACCGCACAAGGTCATCATAACGGCCGTCGCACGGAAGCTGGTCAACCTCGCCAATGCTCTCAGTAAAAGCCGCCAGAAATGGACGCCTTCCACCGAGTGAGCGATACAGTTGCTAGGATCTCCCGTCAGGCGAAGCTGAAACGCTTGCAAACCACTCCCGGTGCGGTGCGCCAGGTCCCTAAACCTATTTTCTCGTAATAGGCCAGTACGTCGTCATCCTCTGCGTCGATGAAGGCTTCGATATCAACCAGGCCTGCGGTGGCGGCGGCCATACGCGTCGTTCCGAACAACCGACATCCGACCGCCTGTGGTGCGACATTTGGGGACAGATGGGTGCCGATGATCCCCCACCCCTCCGGCGTCTCGTGACGATTACCCACTACCGCGCGTTTGAGAGTCTGGAAGCCCAGAAGCTGATCATCTTTGGAAAAGACCAATGTGCAAGCGATCCGTTCCGGATGCCGAATGTAATGCTTCAGAACGAATTCGGTGTCAGTCGGAGCGTTGCGTCTGCCGCTCGCCAGGAGTGCACCCAGTAAGGAGGAAATTGCCGAGGCGTGTTCGCTCCTGGCGGCACGTATCCGCATCGTTTCGTTCGTGGACGAACTCGCTCTCAAAGCCGCCACGCGCAGCCCTCCTTACTGTCTGCACTCGAGCTGGCTCACGGATCAGCTCGCGATCTTGCATATGCTGCATGCCAATAAAGAGATCGTAGATCGAAGGCGAGGTACAAAGCCTTGAGTTACCGTCGCGTCATTCCAAGCTTTTTTCTGACCTTCCCGGGAGGCACAGACTGTCTTCGATCTGCTTGGAATCTTGCCAAGACCGGCATCGGGACCTTCGCTCCGCGCCCAGGGTTGGCGCGGCCGTTTCCATCTCCCGGGGGGACAATCGAAGGCTGAGCGAGAGCGGTAGTGATTAGCTTTTGATTGTCCAAAGGGACAGGTTGTTCGGGCGGGCGACCTGCTGCACAAGGCAGGTACCAGCTGAGCGGTCTTTGCGAGTGTTTGGTTACGTTCTACCGCTCGCCTGAAAATCTCCCCTCCAACAACCGGCATAAGCTTCGGCTGGCATGCTGCACGGGCGATCCTCTTGGCGCGCATTCCGCCCTGTTCCATACCTGAGAGCCTTGGGAATGAGCTTCTGACAGATCCTGCCTCCCTGCTCCGCCCTTCCGGCGCGACAGGTGCCAATGCCGATGCAGCCGCTTATGCATGACGGCCTGAGAACATGTCCTCACCATAGGGTGTGCAACCTGATGTGATGGCTGCGGCAGAGCCATCTGACATCGAGGGGCCTCGCATAGTCACGTGATGCGCATCGACCCTGGTACTCCCGCAGACCTCGCATGGCTGCTTCTGCAGACGCCCGGAGACGATCGCCTTGTGGACTTCGACATGCGCCCTGTACTTGACAGGATTGACGCGCCGCCATTGCGCCTGGCGGCTGACATTCAAAATGTTCGGCCCCTGCTGCCTGCCTGTCATGTCACGGCACTCCAGAGCCGGAACCGCCTGGTCCCGGTAATCTCTCGCAGGAGCCCGCGGGACTGGAGACGAGTGAGCAGTCTCACCGCGGTGGTCCGGCTGATGCCCGCCATGAGCTCGGCATCCGCGGCAAAGAGCATCGGGCGGGCGACGAGCGCGCGCACCAGGCGATCGGCAGTATCGCCGCTCGTGCCTTTCAGCACATGCCGTGCACGGCGCGACCAGTCCCTCAGCCCGTCGGCCAGAAGGCGGGCCTCCCGGCATCCCGCTTCGACCGCGTTCAGATGAGCCCCGAGGCGGAGATCCGCAGGTCCCGAACCGGACCAGACCCGGCGACCATGGATGCCCATGGGAACGAAGCTCACCCCCTCCGCGCCCGAGGCCATATGGCGCGCCGACCAGACTGCCGGCTCCACGACCTGTCCCGGCCGCAACAGGCCCGATTGTCGCCAGAGCTGCAAGACGGCCGGCCCGCGCGCCAGGGGATCGAGAGCGCCCAGATCATCGATGGCCGCGAAGAACTCGGCCTCGGCCTCCTCGAACTCGCGGCCCCGGTAAGGCAGGTCCGGAATGAAGGGGTTCGCTTCGTTCCCACTCATCGCATGGAACCCTAGGAAGGAGCGCAGTTCGCTCTGCGCCCCCTGCCCTGCCAGGCGCCGCATGGACCATCGCGCAAGGCGCAAGGCCTCGGGGTCGGAGCTGCTGCGGGCTTCGAGGATCTCCCGTCCGATCTCGTCGCGTGACAGAATGAGCCCTTGGCCCCAGAGCATGGCTTCGGTTTCAAGAAGGGCGAAACGCTTGCACAGCCCTTCGGCCTCCTCCGGCTCGAAGGATTTGAGCGTGGCTTCCAGCCTGCCGAGTTCACGGCTCGCGCGCGACAGAGGAACGGTGAGGCGCGACTGTGCCTGGACCCACATGCTGCTTTTCTCCCTCTCCCGAAGGAATGCCTCCCTGTCCTCAGGGCTTACCAAGCATGTGCTGCGATCATCCATATGAACATATTGATGATCATATGGTGATTACCCAAGGGTTTTTTGGACAGGTTCTTTCGATGGCTTCCGAATGGACGATCAGGCCCGGGCGGCCTCAGGAAAGCCCCAGCAAATGCAGCATCAGAGTTGCAATGGGCAGCATTGCAATCATTCACAAATGATCGTTTGCTGACATGTACCTGAATTGAAAATGAGGCTTTCATGGCGCTGATCGGCTATGCACGCGTATCGACCGAGGAGCAGAATGCCGCGTCGCAGGTCGAGGCCTTGAATGCGGCGGGCTGTTCGCGGCTCTTCCGGGAACATGCCTCGGGTACCGATCGCGAGCGCCCCGTATTGGCACGCGCCATCAAGGAATGTGCAAAGGGTGATACGCTTGTCGTGCATCGCATCGATCGTCTCGCCAGATCCCTGTCGCACCTTCTGCAGATCATCGAACTTCTTGAAAAGAAGGGCGCGTTCTTCCGCTCGCTGCGCGATCCGATCGACACCGCCTCCCCCCAGGGCAAGTTCACCTTGCAGATCCTGGGCGCGGCCGCGGAGTTCGAGCGGGCCCTGATCCGGGAACGCACCATCGCCGGGCTGCAGGCGGCACGCAGCGAGGGCCGGGTCGGCGGCAATCCGGGGCTTCGCGATCGGAACCCGGAAGCGCTGCGGACGCTGCGCCTGGCGCGGCATGACAGCTACATGGAAAGGCTCAACCAGAGAGCCGAGGAATGGGTGCCGCTTGTGCGCAGGCTTCGCCCCGAGATGCCCTGGCAGGATCTTGTGCGCATCGTGAATGCGCCCCTGCCCCCGGATCTTCATTGGAGCCAGCAAAAGCTCCTGCGGGCGGCCCGCGCCTATGTCGCCGACGGCTTCCTGCCCGCGACGGTTCTCGGCCGAGCCTCGACACGGGCGGCCGATGACAGGCTTCCTGAACCGCTCCGGGTTTG
>NZ_JAHKQB010000013.1 GCF_018860625.1 Paracoccus sp. C2R09 | reverse complement strand
ACCCGCAGGGGGCAGGTCAGGGACAACGCACGTCCTCAGAGCTGCAATAGAGCGGTCGGAAGCATTGCCCGCCGAAACTCAGATGTGATTTGGGCATTAACGCCAAGACGGCTGCGAAGCGGCTGAAGCGGAGGAAGGTTGATGAACTGAGGACCGCCCCAAAGGCGCCGCGCACAAAGATCGCCGCCTTTCGCCGCCACATAATCTTCCGCTGGATGACACGCTCCATTCCCTGCGACCTTCGACCCCCAACTGACGCGGACGGCACTGCATCGCTGCCTGCACCGGTATGGCGCCTCGCGCCTGCCGGACGTCAAGGACGACAAGCCGAAGCCGTAGTAGTTCAAGCGCTACCCGATCAGCTCCTTCCATATCGACATCGCCGAGGCGTAGACCGCTGAGCCCAAGCTCTATCACTTCGTCGGCGTTGGCAGCACAAGCAAGTTCGCAATTACCTAACTCGTCGCCAAGACTGGCGGGTGCACCGCATGGGAGTTCTTAGAGCACCTGCTCGAGGCGCTCGGCGGGCTGCCACGTCTTACCAGGCTCACACGATCCTGACCGTAAACGGTATCCAGCTCGCTGAACAACCACGCAGAACGAATACAGCCTATTCACAGCTGATGCGCTTCGACATGATCTGCGAGACGCAAGGGGATCGAGCAAGGACCGATCTAGCCCAACCATCCGTTAGTTTCCGAGGATCGGAGAAAGATCCGGGGGATCGTTTTCCTAAGGGGCGGCCAAGTCGAAAGGATGAACCGCACGATCAAGGCCGCAGAGGTCAAGCGGAGCCACTACCACAGCCACGATCGGATACGCACATCGTTCTCAGTCTACATGGCCGCCTATGTTTTCACTCCGGACCCTAAGGCCTTCGGTGGCTTCCCACCATACAGATACATCTGCAAAGCCCGGGATCCCGAGCCGGATCGTCTAATCCCAATTCCGCTGGAACAGATACCGGGGCCGTACAACTAGACAAAGCAATTGGAGTTTCTCAAAAATATCCAGGTTTAATACTTGCGGGTCGAAACGATATTCTTTACCCGAGGACTTCGAAAGAATATCTGAAAGTTGCCATTTGTCGGCTAGCCGCGAAAAAAACCGCTATTTCTCAAGTTCCGTCCCTTCAATGGCCCAGACAAGCGGCACCCCGTCTTCCTGGCCTTGAAAGCTGAAGCACCTGTGTTCATCATACGTTTCTTCTTCAATGCATTGCCTCGATGGCGGCAATTCCCGAAAGATTATCGTTTGCAATAGGAGCGGCAAACGAGTGAATGACAGGCTCTGGACGAGCGAGGGCAAATCCCTGCAATAAATCAATGCCCAGTTCAGCCAGCGCCTTGCATTCCTCATCACTCTCGACATGCTCGGCGACGGTTACCAACCCAGTCAGCCGAGCCATATCGATGAAGCACTTTAATGCAGCCAACGACACAGGATCATCCATGCTTCGGACGAAACTACCATCAATTTTCAGAAGATCCGCAGGCATTGCTTTGAGATATCGGAATGACGACGCCCCGGCCCCAAAATCATCTATTGCGACTTTTGCCCCGAGACGGCGCACAATTGCAAGAAACTCCGAAGCTTCCTCCAGGTTTGATATCATCGTATCTTCTGTTACTTCTAAACAGATGCGTTGACGCACTTCGATGGAACATCCCGATAGCCTCTCGATCACCGCATCTTTGAACGGACGCGATTCCATTGAGTGACCAGATATGTTTATTGTGTACATTTCAGATTCAGATGTACGATCTATAATCTCAATACATTTGCCTAGCATCCAAAGGTCAATTCTAGGGAGAAGCCCGTAGCGCTCTGCCGCTCCAAAGAATGAAGCGGGCGAAAGCATGGTTCCATCCTTTCCCTCCAATCGGATCAATAGTTCCGTCATCGCCTTACAGCCCACTGGCGATGCCGCAAAAATCCGTTGCCCAAAAACACGAAAACCGTCGCCCTCAAGAGCCTCTTCCAGCAATTGACTTATGGAGGAATTATGCTCTGCGGCAAGCATCGCGCTACTCTCGGGGCACCACAGTCGCGCCTGTCCTCGACCTGAGTGTTTCGCAGCATATGCGGCAATATCAGCACGACGCAGATAAACCTCCATGTTCGCAGCTGGGTCAGAGATCTCAGCTATTCCTATACTAGCTCCGATACGGGTAGTACGAAGCCCACATGACGCTCGTACGGACATAGAGGCTATTTTTGCGCAAAGAAACTGAGCGCTTTCACGAGCCGCTCCGACGCTATTAAAGCGAGAGACGACTACGAACTCATCCCCCCCGTACCTACCCACCAAAGAGGCTTCGCAAAAATGTTGTTTCACACAACGCGCCACTTTTTGTAACAGCGCATCGCCCGTCGAGTGCCCAAAGCCGTCATTTACCTTTTTAAAATAGTCTATATCTATATAAAATAAATAACTGAGGCCCACTCCAGCATATTCTCCGACAAACTCTTGATACCGGAATGCCAGCTCTGATCTGTTCAAGATGTCAGTCAGTGCATCATGGGTAGCACGGTACTCAATTTGAGCTGAAAGTAGCTTTTGCTCGCTCATATCTTTAAACACGAGTACGGCGCCCAGGGTCGCTCCGGAGCCATCCACGATGGGAGCAACCGAAGGGGTTACTTCGAGGGCTCGCTGGTGCCCAATTACAGCCAAGGTGCATTCTTCAGTAGTAAATGCCGTATTGCCTTCAATGGCAAGCGCAAGAACACAATGCCCTTTTTCATCATGCTTCGACGAAGCTCGTAGCTCCAATACATCGCAGAAACGAGAGCCGATTATCATCCCGCGATCACAGCGTAGCATCTCTTCAGCGGCCGGATTCAGCCATGTGATACGTTGCTGCTCATCGGTCGTTATTACGCCGTCTCCGATCGATGCAAGAGTGACGGCCATGTGCTGGCTTTGCTGCGCAAACTTGTCTAGTGCCAACTTTTCCGCGGAAAGATCGATACAAGAACCAAGGATGCGAACAGTAAATCCGTGCGCGTCGCGGTAGGCTTGGCCAGATAACTTCAGGGTCTTGACGACGCCGCCTTCGCCACCCCTATTAATCTCGAGCTGAAATTTATCTCCTCCAGATTTGAGCGCTTTTATCTGAGCTTTCAGCAAACCAGCTTGAGAAGCTGGCATCAGCTTTAGCCATTCAACCAATGAATTCGGCACTGCATGATCGTCCCCTTGGAAATGCTCTGCCATCTTGTCGTTCCAGGTGACGCTTCCATCAACCGCATCAACACTCCAGAGCCCAACCCCGCCGCTATCACAGGCCAACTCCATCCAGCACCGTGCTTCGCGCAACTCGAGTTCTTGTTGCACCCGCTGTGTAACATCCTGAAATGCACCAAAGAGTCGTGTTACGACTCCATCGACCATCTCGGTTTCGCCGGCGGCACGTACCCAGGCAAAACTTCCATCAGCACGAATTATCGGAAGCTCGAGGTCCCAAGCCTCTCCAGTGTCCATGCCTCGCTGGACAGCAGTTGCAATAGTGTTCTTAGCCTCCGGCGCATAGAAGGCTAAAGCCTCCTCGACTTTTGGACAATAATCATCGTGCACCCCATGAATGCGTCTGGTTTCAGCTGTCCAGCTGAGCTCGCCGGTGGCGATATTCAGTTCCCATCCGCCCACCTGCCCTACCTCCTGCATCCTTCGCGATATGACCGACGACAGGCTGGAGCCATCATTCGATGAGTCGGTGTGAAGCTGGTGCAAATAGAATGTGACCAAGAAAAGCGGCGCGTTCAACACAGGTTTAACAACCGTTGCTACAAGGGCGGTTTTTCGCGCATGGAGCTGAGAAAGTCTCACGTGCCGCCGTTCTACACCCTTCAATCCTCCACTATGCGCCCGCAGCACCTCCTCGAGACAGTCCTGGTCTCCCCACTCGATGAAAGAGTTCCAGTAGTCAATTGGAGCAAGCTCCGGTGTTCCAATCATATCCGGTCTATTAGAATGGCTGGAAACTATTTTTTGCTCGACGTCGACCAGCCATTCCATAATTCGGACACTTCCTTCCTCTTTCCAATGCGGATCTTCGATATTTCGACTTGTACTAATCTTCCCGTGCTGGACGACGTCGACGTAAACAGTGTGCTCCCGCATACCGTTCCGGGGTGACAACGAATTATAGCCGTAGAGTTTGCATTTCAACTTCGCACCCGCCGCCGTATGCAATTGGGTTCGAAAATCAGCTATATGGGAGCGCTCCCGCAATTTCTTGTTGAACTCCGTGAATTTTTGCAGGTCACTCACCAGCCCAAGTTCGACTGGGTGGCGACCTATAACATTATCTCGCTCATAGCCGAATATTTCCAACCACTCATCACTAACCGTTAGGATTTTCCCATCCTGGCAGCTCGTTAGATAATTCAGCTTTCCCATTGAGAGGTCGTGTGACAATTGGCTACTCCGCTAGATTCAAGGGGCCCTACCGGTTCTCCCGGGACGCTGCCGCCGGATCGTTCATTTCACGTTAAGGTTAACAAACCGTTTCTACATGTTAAGAGTAGCTGACTGGCCTGCGTCTCAGGCTACCGTCATGAGCGACAATGTCCGTCGCGAACATAAGTGCGCGGGATGGCATACAGCTCAGCCCAGATGGATTGCTCTGCCTTCGGTTCAAACGAAATATTACCTACTGGGCGTTCAGAGGCGCAGTGATTGGCAAATTTTCAACACACTATGCTGACACGTGGTAAGCGATGACTTTTGTATTTAAGCGCGCGCACCGTCATACGGGCTGATGGCAACCGCCTACAGAAAGATGTCAAGTTCCTCGGCATGACAGTTTGCGCAGACAGGAAAACTCTGGCTTTGGGCTGCAAGTAGCAGTTACAAGCGAAAGATCTTCTGAGGTGACAATCCCATTTTTCAGCAATAATTGGGTTAGCGATAGGACACGGAGAGCCGACGACCAGGAGGAATATTTATTTATCTCTACGCGTCCATTTGCGCACTGCGCCCTCTGGCATTCAATATTACTATCGACAAAAGTCGAATTAATCGCGTGAGATTAAATATACATGACTCAGGCCACATATGAAATGGCACGCGACGGCCTATCAGCCGCATTGAAAATGCTCGGCAGCCTCTGTATTGCAAATCTCTCTCTTTCCGAAACGACCGGCCCTTATAATGCCTCAAACAAACAGTGCAAAAATTCTGAATGTTAAGTTTGCATAAATTTGTCTCCGATTTTTTAATCGAAATCGCTGAAACCTCGTTCCCATATCAGTGCTGCATTGTATTTTGCATCAGCGTCGTGACGAACTAACCCTGACTATGAGATTTCATGAGGCGCGTTAATAATTTCGTAATTTCATGGTGTTCTTCTGCTCGGGTTGCCGAACAACAACTTTAGGGATGCCCCATCATGCTGCTGAGCGACCTCTTCGTTAACTTTCCTACCTTAGCGCTGCCAACCCAACCAGCGGTCCGGCCAGATCAGGTCTCACTCAGCAATCCGTTCGAACTGGCAGGACAGCCCAGCACCACCGGTTACGACCTGCAGGACTTCTACAGCGCCGAAGGCCTGGACCCCGAATGGCCGGTCGTGCAGGTTCCTGATGACCAGTGGTGCGGAGGTCAGAACCCCGAGGCCGGAACCGACCCAATGCCCCTGGAGCCTCTTCCCCCTGCTACCTTCGAAACGTCAGCCATGGCTGGGCGCGTCACCATCCTGACCCCGGACAGCCAGGACGACATCGCCAGCATGCGCGTCCTGTCCACCCCCGAGCACGGGAGCGTCAGCGTCAATCCCGACAACAGCCTGGCGCTGGTGCTGACCGAGAACCCCGAGAGGGACGATGATCTGTCCTTCCAGTACGAGGTGACCTATCTCGATGGCCGCAGCCAGGTGATCGATGCCACGATCGACGTGACCGAGGGCGCCGAGGCCGCAGGCTGGGGCATGGGCGATTTCTACATGCTCGAGCAGACGGCTTCGGGCGATCTGGTCGTCGAACATGGCGACAACCATCGCAAGGTGCATATCACCGAAGGCGATCACGGGCTGTCGCGTGCCGATATTGCCAAGGCCGAGGGCCTGAGCGAGGACAAGATCACCAGTTCCTGGCTGGTCGAACATCCCGAATACGGTGCAAGCGCGGATATGGCGCTGCAATCCGATCTGGGTATGGAGCTGTGGTACGCCATCACGGGCCGCCGGGTCGAGCCCAGCTCGGACTGGCTGCTGATGGAGCGCGGCTACGAATACGAGGGGCTGGGCCGGATCGTGAGCCGCGGCGCCGAGGGCGAAAGCGCCCTGCACCCGATGTATGTCGGGGCCTATGGCGAAGGGGCCGATCCGATCGTCACCGACGAGGTGCTTCTGTTCCAGGATCGCAGCGCGAACATCGTCATCCAGAATATCGAGGCCCGCGGCGGCTTCTCGATGAACGGGGCCGACAACCTGCTGCTGGACAACCTGACCATCACCGGCGGCGAAGCCGTGCTGAAGAACATCGATGGCCTGACCTTCCAGAACTCCCAGGTTCTCGACGTAGCCCGCGAAGAGACCGTCCGCGAGGGCGAGGTCTGGCACGCGTCGAACAACCGGATCAGCGGCGCCTATCTCTCGGGGGTCGAAGGGGGCCTGTTGCGCGACAACCTGTTCGATCGCAACGGCTGGGCCGAGGGATATGATTACGACATGTCCACGGACGCGCCCATGCCGCCCAGCTACTACAACCACAACCTCTATGTCCAAACCACCAATCTGGACATCACGGTGCGCGACAACGTCTTCATG
>NZ_JAHKQB010000005.1 GCF_018860625.1 Paracoccus sp. C2R09 | reverse complement strand
AGGGAAGGTTAGCCGAAAATTCCAGTTTCAAACGGTCCAGTTTTCAGGGGGCAGAGCAGGAGCAGAGCAGATCTGAACCGAGCCCTCAGCAAATGCGAGCGCTACAACTTAGGACCGTGCGAATGCATTCAGAACTGATCTCCCGTCCACCTGAGCTTGGCATCGATCTACGCCCCACAAGAGGGGACCGAGAAGCCCATGTGGCTATTTCTCGGATCGAGCGCGCCGCGAAAAGGGCAATACCCTTATAACCACATCTGGTCGAAGATCGGAACAAGCGACTTCCCGTCATTTGCAGGGAATTCATGCTGAATACGTCGATGAACAGATCTGCCAACCGGGTCCATTCTGTGTTCTGAAAATATGATAGATTGTTATGGGAGTATTGGTACTTTTCGTCTACACAGGCCAGTAGATCTCACACGATCACATCATAGAGGAGCACGCTAATGGACTTAGATACACAACTCGAGAACCTCGAACTGGCGGAGCTTCGGAAGGTCAGCAAGAAAGTTGAAAGGCTGATCGAAGGCTATGAAGAACGCAAAATGCGCGAAGCCCTAGCTGCCGCTGAAGAAGCAGCACGGGCGCATGGCTACAGTTTAAGTGAATTGAGCGATGCCAAAAAGAAGTCCGGATCGAAGGTCGCACCGAAATATGCACATCCGGAGAATGCAGAACTTACCTGGACAGGTCGCGGTCGCCAGCCTCGGTGGATCAAGGAACATGTCGAAGCCGGTAACGACCTCGAAGACCTCAAGATCGCTTAAAAGCTAGATTGGTCTGGGGGGGGGAAGCCCCCCCCCTTTGCCCACGACACATTGGCAATTGTTTAAATGGGCGGTTTCCTGACATTCGCTGCAGGTCAGAACAGACCTTAGCCGCAGTGCAAAAGCAGACATTCCGTCAGACCTTTTCTTTTCGGAAGCGGGATGAACGACAACGCGAGCTGAAATCGGCCCGATAGTGATATTGCGCAGATTACGAGTTAGGGTGGTTACTCCAAGCATTGAACTTATCAGGTTGCTTCTCAAATGGAGCTTGCGGCTCCCCGGCACTTTTCGCAAAAAGACAATACATCTAACTCGACGATGCTTTCGAGCGATCCGTTCGTGTTCAGCGCGCAGAAGACAAGGATATGTCTATCAGTGTCAAAGCGGAAATTCATTGCGGTCGGATGGCGATGCTTTATTTTGTTAAGTGCTTTCTCGAGACTTATATCGACAATCGGCGCAGGCGTGGGCAGTCTCCCAGTGCCGGGGTTTGCAGTAATGTCGGCAACGTCAGCCTGAGATGCGTTCGGTTTTGATCGACCAGAAACTATTGCCAACGCTTGCGCAAAATCTGTGTCTGAATAGCCGATAGATGACTTTCGGCTATCTCTTAATCGCATTAGCTCGCCGATAATATGATCGAAGCAAATCATTGCTTCTCCACTTGCTTTACCAGCCGCTAAGAACTCATTTCTCTGCCAGCGGTTCGTGAAGACGATCGATAGATTCTCTAGTTTTTCGATTGCTTCTTCAACGTTCGAGAACCCTCTCACGCCTCTATTGACGAGAAACTCTGTGTGCCCCAAATTAAATTGCCTTCCGTTGTCAGGATTTCCCGGTTGTAACGCCGCCGATTGATTCCGGAATACCATGCTTCCTTTTCATCATGCACATTATGCAACGATTTGGCGCTCAGCTACAGCCTCAAATGTTAAGGTGGCGGTAGAAACGTACCGCAAAGTTTCGGTTCGGAGCCGCCTGGCTCTTACGGCCGCAGCGAACGTTAGCTTCGACGGGCCGCACCGCAGCATCCAACTCGCCTAGTGGTCGCAGATCTGGGCCATTAGAGGAAATCCGTTAACCTGCTTCCGGTTGCATGCCTTCGCAAAATCGAGAAAGCGGGCATCAGCACCCGGAGGGTAAGATTGCGCGGAAAGAAGCTGCATTTGCCTGTGCTGTTATGTCGTGCGCCGACAACCCTACCCCAGCCGCCAGACTGTATTCCTTCTCGATGTCGGTCGAAAAGAAGGAAGGATCGTCTGTTCCGAGCACAATCGCGCACCCCGCTGCGGCCAGTCGACCAACCGGATGCTTGCCAATTGATGGGTAGAGATTTAGAGCGAGGTTGCTCGTTAGACACACCTCGAGCGGGACTTTCGCTGATGCAAGCTGGCGCATGACGCCTTCCGATTCAACCGCTCGGATCCCATGACCCACGCGTTCGAGGCCCAGCACTTCGATCGCTTCGATGATGGTATCCGGTCCGAGATGTTCTCCAGCATGGGCCGTCGTATGCAGGCGCTCAGATCGAGCGATGCTAAAAGCTTCCCTAAAATCTCCCACTGAAAACATCCGTTCGTCGCCAGTAAGGCCAAAGCCCACTAATATGTCGTGTTGGCGACCCACAGCTAATCTCGCGGCTTGGGTGGCAGCTGCAGGTCCCAAGTGCCGAACCGCAGTGGCGATCATTCGACAATCGATGCCATGGAGTTCCAAAGCTCGCTCACGCGCGGCGGACAGTGCGGCGAGCTGGTCATCGAATGCGACGCCCACACGCATCAAATCTGGTGGCGAAAGCATGAACTCGACGTAGGTCGTGCCCAGTTGTGCTGAGCGGGAAAGATAGTCGTAGGCAACCTCCTCGAGATCTTGAGCGGTAGCGATGACCGATGCGATATGGTCATATGCCTGTAAGAAGGAGGTAAAGTCGTGCCAACCATATCCTTTTGCAGCCCATCGGGCGGCGTCGAGGCTTATGGAATTTCTTTCGGCAAGTTTACAGGCCATAGTCGGAGTGAGCGTGCCGCGAAGGTGAACATGTAAATCTATCATCGACACTTTCTTTTTAAATATTTAGCGTTCGCATAAGGTTGTCGGCGCGATCGCGCTCGGAGTTGAACATGCGCATTAGATTTCTATCCCGGAACCAACACAAGATCGCCGAAGCGTCCACTATATTAAAATCGGTCGGCGTTGAACTCGTCGCCGTACACCTTCCGATCGACGAGATTCAGTCGGACGATGTGCGGGCAATTGTGCGAAACAAGACGCTACGGGCCTTTCATCTTCTAGGACACCCCGTCTTCGTAGAGCAAACATGCTTATTCCTCAAGGAGCTGGACGGCTTCCCTGGAGGCCTTACGCAAGTGTTCTGGGACACCCTGCAAAAGGAGCGGGTCGGGCGTTTGTTCGGGGGCGGATCAGTGACGGCCAAAACCCAGATCGGGTATTGTAATGGGAAGCAGATATTCCACTTCGAAGGCGCCATCGACGGCACGATCTCTTCGGAACCTCGAGGTGACGACAGTTTCCAGTGGGACTGTGTCTTCATCCCTGATGGGCATGAGCAGACATTTGCAGAGATGGGCGAGAACAAGAACGAGATTTCGATGAGAAAAAGAGCGTTGGACGCGTTCGCCGCTCACTTGGGGAGTAGCCGGAATGATTGAACAGCTCGCGGATCTGGTAACTAAAAGGCAAGTCATCTTGTTCGCAGGAGCGGGTCTGTCAGTTCCATTGGATCTTCCGAGCTGGTCAAGTCTGATTGCCCACATGGCGAGCGAACTTGGCTACGATCCCGAAGTCCTGGTGCCAGATGGTGCCGACTATCTGCAAATTGCCGAATTCTATAAGCTGGAGCGCAATAGCATTGGCGAACTCCGTAGTTGGATGGATCGCAGCTGGCACGTGCCTGACGATCAACTGCTGAAATCGCGTGTGCACGATCAAATCGTCGAACTCGATTTTCCGTTGATTTATACGACTAACTACGATCGTAACCTCGAACGCATTCATCAGCTCAAGAGCAAGCGATTCAGCAAGATCAAGTCTGTGCTCGACATCGCCAACGCGCTTCCTGACGCGACACAAATCGTCAAGTTCCACGGCGACTTCGACGACGACGATTCGCTGGTAGTCACCGAGTCAGATTATTTCGAGCGACTACAATTCGAAGCTCCGCTAGATATCAAGTTTCGGGCCGACGTTCTGAGCCGGAGCGTATTGTTCGTCGGCTACAGTCTGAACGATCTCAACATGCGTCTGCTTCTGTATCGGCTTCACAAGATGTGGGAGGCTGCCGGTTTGGCGGCCCAACGGCCGCCTTGTTTCATATTTCTTTTGAGACCAGATCCCGTTCGCGAGCGGGTACTGGCAAGCCGCGGTATCCATCCGATCGTCTCGGATTCCCTGACCCCCAGCACAGCGCTAGAAGAACTATTCGACAAGCTCCTCGCTGCTCGCGCTAAGCTACCGTGAGGCCGTAGAACCACGACCGAGGGCTCCATTAAGTTTGGAAAGCCCGAAGACGAAGGAAATCGTCAGCAGTGGCTGTCAGACTGACCCATCTGCTTCCATCCGCTGGCCGCGTGGCGCGGCCAGCACTCTCTTCAGCCTGTGTGGACATTGATGACTACCGCTGTGAAGGATAAAAGGCCCCATGTCTTCAACCCAATGATCTAGATTTCGCTGCGGAAAGTGTCGATTGTCGGCTTACGGGAGCGCCGCTGTGCAATAATGACAACACGTGAACGTCCGGTCTGGGCCGCCAGTGACGGCGGCCCGGTCCATTAGATTTCAACACTTTCGGAGATGGCAAGCGCGTCTTCTAGGTCCACGCCCAGATACCGGACCGTGCTGTCCATCTTGGTGTGTCCCAGAAGAAGCTGAACGGCGCGCAGGTTCCCCGTCTTCCGATAGATCTCCGCGACCTTCGTCCGGCGCATGGAGTGAGTTCCGTAGGATGTGGGGTCCAGGCCGATGGATGACACCCAATCCCGAACGAGACGAGCGTACTGCCGTGTCGAGATGTGCAGGCGCTCATGGAAACGGCCCGGCCAGAGAAATTCCGAGCCGACCATCAACGGCTCTTCCATCCAGCGCGACAGCGATTTCCGCGTTCCTTCCGTGATCTCAAACCTGACCGGCCGTTGGGTCTTGCTTTGAATGATCGATGCACGTTCCTTGACCTGGCCGGAAGCGTAGACGTCGACGACCTTTAGTTTCACCAAGTCGCAGCCACGGAGCTTGCTGTCGACGGCCAAGTTGAAGAGGGCAAGGTCGCGATGGTTCACGGCGATCTCCAGGCGAACGCGGATGGCCCAGACATGTTTCGGCAAAAGTGGGCGTTTCTGACCGATCAGGCGCCCCTTGTTCCAGGCAGGGCGGCAAGCGCGGATGGCAGGTAAGTTGGCAGTCGGCATGTTCTGTCCTCCAACCTCCTCGCCCAGCCTCGACACCAACCTCATGTTGGTGACACAGTATACCACATCAAGCCAGCCCACCGCGAAGGTCTGCTCCGAGCCCTTCCGAGACCTTCCGAGACCTTCGCTTACCCCCAGGAGGCTACGCAAGTGCGCTATTGACTGCGCTCCTTGCTCGGAAAGCCCCGGCGATCAGTGCGGCGGCGGCGAAAGATATAACGGCAAACTCGACGCCCGGACCCGCCATCAGAAATCCAAAAAGCGGTGCGCCGACGGTCTGACCCACGGCGATGGTCAGAAACCCGACCATGAGCCCTGTTGCAGGCCGGTCCGGCAGGGCGTGGGTGCCCCAAATAAGGTAGACTCCCGTCAGCATCACGTAGGCCGCGCCGAAAACGGCACCGCCAACCAGCGTGGGGACGGGACCAAGTCCGAGGCCGACCGACAGGATGCTGGCCGCCATCAAGCCTAAAAAGGCCCAGTGAACGCGGTCGAGACCAAACTTTCCGACAAGTGTTCCTGCCAAGGCTCCAACAAGCCCGCCGACACCGATGCAGGTCCAGAGAAGGGCAGTTCCGGTCGTTCCCCAGTCCAGCTGGCTCGCGACGAGCTGGCCGCCGAAGGACCAGAGCGCCGTGCTCGCGGCCCCCATCAGGAAGGATGCCGAGATCAGTCGTAGGACCGGTCCCGTCATCGGGGGCAGACCACCTGGTCGGCCGCTGCCCGAGGCTGCGGGGAGCGCGATGGCGGCTGCGATCGCCAATACCAGTGCCACGGCGGCAAAAGCTCCGAAGGCCAGCCGCCAGTGTCCCATGATAGCGAGGGCGATGGGCCCCGACAGCGCAACGCCAGCGCTTACGCCCGCATTGATGACCGTGTTCGTCAGGTCCTGCCGACCTTTACTGACCGCCGCTGCAACCGCGGCGGCCATAGGCGGCGAGGCAAGGCCCGTGCTCGATCCGGCGACCACCACGGCAATGGCCAGGATCAGTGGCGACGGCGCGAGCGCGATGCCCGCCATGCCGATTGCCGCAACGAGGGCTGCCGCGACCGCGATGGCGCGCGCGCCGAGCCGTTCGGTCAGGATGGCCGAGGCGACAATGGCGATGCAGTAGCCGGCGAAAGAGCCACCCGAGATCACCCCACTCAGGGACGTGCCAATGCCCAGTTCGCCGTCGATCTGCGGCAGGAACAGGCCGAAGGCGAAGCGGGCAAAACCGTAGCAGACCGCGATGAGGGCGAAACCTGTCGCGCCGATGCGCAGGGCCGGGCTCATGAGCGCGCCCTCGCCACCAAGATGGCCGCCGCCGCCTTTGCTGCGGAGACGGTTTGCGCTCCACGATAGACAGCCGCATGGGTCGCGCCCTCGAAGAGGACCAGAACCTGCTCTGCGAGCGCCGGGTCCTCGCGTCCCAGATCCGTTGCGACGACCTCGCCGATCCGCCGGTGGAAGGCCTCCTTGTGCGCCGCGACGGCTTCGGCGATCTCCGGTGTGTCGCCACCCGTTTCCGCACGAGACCGAAGGAACAGGCAGCCCCGACACCCCTCGACCCGCACCCAGTCCTCAAGTGCAGCAAACAGGGCGTCGACGGTCCGCACCTCCACCCGGGCCATGAAGCGCCGGTCTCTCTCGGTCAGGACACGCGCCATGAGCGCGGCCTTGCTACCGGCGTTCTTGTAGAGAGTGCGGCTCGACATTCCCGCAGCCTCCGTCAACCGGTCCATGCCGGTGGCCATGTAGCCGTGACGGTCGAAGAGCCGCTCTGCGGCTGCGGTGAGTTTGGTGGTCATATCCATGGGGGCCTCCTCTTGCATCCATAGACACTTATGTAAAACGATCGTTTTACATTGCAAGCTGGTAGAAACAGAGGGCGGCTTTGTCCGCATTCCGGACGCTCTCGAGCTAGATCATGCTGCGCGATGCCACCGATGGCCGGTTTGGGGAAGCTGCGCTGCAGAGATGACGACCCCGACCAACGGCAGACAAGGGCCGAGAGTGCGGGTCAGGAGCTGCCGCGCACTGGCCCTGCACCAAGGCAGGCAGATCAGCGAGAAGAGCCCAAAGTGACCGATGCTGCGGGTTGATTGAATGTCCGTTTCGACCTTCAAGCCTATGTTTGTTTGCCACTACTGCTCTGCTGCGAAGCGAAATGACTAAAAACAGAAGTAGCAAATTCGTTCTGAGCAGACTTCTCGAAATCCATGCAGAGCACGTCGAGCTTACCAGATGCACGAAGATACCAGTTTGCTTTTCCAATATCATCTGGTTGAGATGATGTTGTATCGGTAACGTGGAAAAAAAGACCATTCGCAAATATCCTGAAGAACTTTTCCTTCGCTCCATCTGCCCGAGAGAGTTCGTGATTCATCGGAGTAAGGTTGTGCAATGGGCCTTTCGTCCCAAACTGAAAAACTTTGATTGGAAACACTGTCGGGTCGAATTTGTGGTGACCAATCACTACCAGCCTAGCTTGTTCTAGAAGCGTCTCCGAAACAAGAAAGTTCTTAAAATCCTCCATTTCAGAAGCGCCTGCACGCCAGAGTATGCTGATTGCAAGTTTAGCTAACGCAACATGATTGACATTAATGAGAGAGCGAACCCCGACTGCTGCCCCGGCTCTGAACGGCTCCATAGAAAGTTCAGATTGATCGTCCCAATACTTCCACGCAAGTTTTAGGCGCTGAATCTCCTTTATCGCATCGTCATCAATCGACGCGAGAATGTCTTCCCCCTTCCGAATTACCAGCCTTTGGTCATACCAACTGTCAAAACGCTTTTTCGGGCGTTCATGCCCGTCGGACTGAAACATAAGGCTTCCTGGAACGTCTCTGGGCGTCAACGCTTTCGGAATGATATGCGATTTTACGAATTTCCCGCGCGCCAATGTCAGTCTACAAATACCTAATTCTTGCTTTTTCATGCCAACTCGATCTAGCCAAACTGGGACTTCAAATCTTTCGTCAGATGAACGTACTGTTTATCATTTCCATATTCTAAGCAGACATTTAAGCCATTCGATTGAACGGCAGCTTCGCCCTGCAAAGCAGACTGTGCTTGGTCAATCGCGCCGCGACAAGCATGAACGTCCGGTTTGGGGAAGCTGTGCGGTGGCGCCAGTTGCGTGTCAAACGGCCGCAATGGGCCGAAAGCGCGGGCCTGGGGCTCCCACAACCTCGCGGAGTCGCCAATGGTGGCAGATTGACGTCGTAGGTCAAAAGCCCTCCGCGGTCATCTGCATAGATGGCATGACGCTAACTTGCCGTAGCGCAGCCAACCAAGCAAAGCTTTCACCATGAGGGACCTGGGCAGAGCCGGAAGACGACATAAAGGGTGCGCATTGAAATCTAAGACTATAATCTGTCTGGGCCTGTTATCAGTCGCGCTAGCTGTGTGCGTTGTCACTCCACCGCAAACAGAAATTGAAGAAGTGCAAGCTCTTCAACGGTCCGTAATGCTATCCGAACTTCTGCGCGGGCAGGAAATTCTCCTAGACGATCCACGGTTTGACGGTTACGCGCAAGTCTGCCTCGTTGGCTACGATTTGATTGGAGAGCCTTTGCCGCGCTGTAAGGGAGCGAAGGAAAACAGCGTGCTCGCTGCGCCCGTGTCGAACCCATCCTGTATGGAATACGTAGGGCCCCAGGATCTCGAAGGGAAGAAATTGATCGTGCTGATGGATGGAGAGGTGCATTGTAAAAACGTTGGCTCCAACAGTTCGCTTTCCATCGTCCGGGGGTGGAACGGTCTAACCCATGACCGTATCGACTTCGACATTCGATGAGAGCAACCTTCACTTTGGCCCGCAGAGCAGCCAATGACTTGTCGATCTCGCCGCGCAGGGCATAAACGTCTGCTCTTGGGAAGTTGCACGGCAGCAGAAACGCTGTCCCGACCGGCTGCAAAGGGCCGAATGCGCAGGCTGGCTGACGCTCCTCCCCAGGCCCATCATCCCTGGCGGCAAATCAAGATGCAATCCATATCCAGATTGAGTGAGACCGCGGTCTTCCTTCATCGTAAACGAACTGCACCCGCGGCCCCGCGATCGGCATACAGCCTGAAACGGCAAGACGGGGCCGGTGAAAAAGACATGCAGTATTAGATCGGTAACGCTGGCCGCGCGTGGGCGGAATGGCTCGGATTAATATCATTCGCTCTAGGAGAGGTAAGCTAGCAATGAATGCCGGGAAGATAGTGGGATCTTCCAAAAGCTAACCGGTAGCTGCTGTACCCCATCCCTCATTCATCTCTCGGCTTCTCTGGCGAGCGACTTTCGATTAATTGCTTATTTGTGCCACAGGGCAAGGAGCCTGCTTGGTATCGCTGTGGCACTCTCGCGTCCGGGAGATCGTTGTATTGGTGTTTATATCGCGTTTAGGAAATTCTGAATCTCCCGGGTCCGACGCTCGAACTGGATGATCTCAGCGTTTAACCCTAGCTGCCAAGCGATATCTGCCCTTTCCGGCATGATCTCCAGCTCGCGCATCCGAGCCGTCATTGCCTCTACTTCATCCTTGTCGCATGCAAGACCCTGGGCGATAACGTCATCCGCCTGATGTGCCGTCGATGCGGCGATTTCATCGAGGGAGAGCTCGGGGTGATATTGGACTCCCCAAAAAATGCCGGGCCCGTGGCGGATCTCGGCTGCCTCTATGGGTGTGTCCGGGTTCGCGGCCAATGTGAGACCGCCCGGAGGCAGGCGGGTCACGATACTTGAGTGCATAGCGGGCGCTGTCCATGTTGCGGGACGCTCAGCCAGCATCGGGTGTTCGGCTCCTGCACTAGTGCGAGTAATCTCGCGGGCAAAAGCAACCTCGGCGCCGGGAAGTCTCGGTCCTGTCTTGCCTCCCGCCGCCACGGCCGCGATTTGAAGGCCAGCGCATGAACCAAAGGCGGGCACCCCTGCCTCAAATACCCGTGTCATGAAACGAGCTGCCGCGCGGGTCTCCGGGCCGTCCTTGTGCATCTGAATAGGTGATCCGGCAAATATGATGCCGTCATATCGCCCGAGATCAGAATCTTCCTCATCGGTCAGACACGAGGCCGCTCTCAGTTCAACCCCGGGCCTTAAGCGCTGCAATGCTACGGCGTAGCTCTCATGTGATGCCTGCCCGGAATAGCTTCGGCGTTCGTTCTGCTGTGAAGGAGTCTCGCTTGAGACGACGAGGATGAGAGGGGACAACAACGAGCCTTTCCGATTGCGGTGAACGACACAACGCCATCGCATGGGAAAACGTTCGCCGCTGCGTCTACCAACCTCACGCAGTACAATTCTGGTTCGCCAGCGAGACGCACCGTGATAGGCGTCCGCCACCTCGATATGCTTCACCATCACTGAGATCGCGATGGGAACCATGGCTCTGCTCCGCGCCGTAATGTTTTCAGCCATATCCTGAGTTAAATGGGCACGCAGGCTTGGCTCGGTTGCGAGTTTGGCGCCGCTAGTTGTCCTATGACCCTATCATTGTAATTTTCCCGGATGTCGAGGATGGTGCTATGGTATTGATGACGAAAATATTTTTTTCGGCGTCACTTAGGGTGGGTCAGGGTGAACCGGTTGGTGTCAGGATCCAGATCCACCCTCTATTATAAGACGCCGCAGCAGATTGCCCTCGCTGGTTCGTCAAATTTTTTGCAAGGCCAATTGCTACTTGGAAAAAATGTCCGCTGAGCCGTACCCGACTCGCGTCACCCAGCCCAATACGCGACGTAAACTCCGACTCCAACGTTTAGCCAGGGCAGATCGGCGGACTCCGCGCGTAGGCGCTGCCGTGCGGTTCTCACAGCAAGAGAGTGGATGCATTCCATTGCGTAGCACTCGTATAGCGGCAGAACAAACCACAGTTCTGCCGGCATGATCGACATAGAGGACAGGTTTTGGCGCAGGGGGCAGTGTTACGGAAGATTGCTTTGCATGGACAAGCGCCGGCGCGTGATCGTTTTTCGGTGCCGCGAGCGTTACCCGTCAGGTACGAGGCGGCAAATCAACGCCGCCAGTTCGCGACAATCATACTTCGCTTCTACAGCGCGAGTACCTATAATCAGGCTTATGGAACAGGCAAACTTAGCTGCGCATGCGAAATACAGTGCCCACAGCAGATATAAGCGGCATGTTACTGGTTCAGGCGCTAGCAGCAGACGAGTAGCCTACCTACAGAAGGATAACTGCCCTTGCGCTCAGAAAGTCATGACGGCTTTAGGTCGCAAAGCCGTCTGAGCCACTCGCCTCAACTCAAATCATGTTCCGCCTCACTGCCATAACCACAGCACTGAGGGTGTTGGGAGCGCCAAGTTTCTTTTGCGCGCTGTCCAGTCGCAGCTTTAGTGTCGATAGGCTAACCTTCAGGGTTTCCGCAGCCTCAGCCTGGCGCGCTCCATCACGAATGGAGATCAGGGCAGCCAACTCGCCTTCCGTGAGTGAAACTCTCGATCTGGCAAACATCTTGGCCCAGATTTCGAGCTTGCTATGCAGCATCATCATTTCACTGTCATCGAGCTCGCGATCCGGACGGGCAACCGACATGAAGGAGCGTTTTCGGTCCATCTTGGTCACGAAAGTTGCACCGTAGTTCATCTTATGGTTTCGGGCTTCCTTCATGATGCCCCGCGGGTCCGGAAATTTTACATCTGTCCAACGAGTAGATCCGGTACGGGTGATGGTCCAAGCTGCTACAGGATCACCGAAAAAGTAATTTTCCTGTTCGTACAGTGCAGTCCAAGCGTCTGGATAGCGGTTGAGGAAAAAATCTGGCTGACCGTAGCGAAGGCCGAAACCAATCACGAAACCACCTGGCGCAATACTTTCCAAGGCACGCAACTCATCTTCAGAGTTTGGAATGAATGCGTCCAGCATGAGCAAATACCTTTGTCAATAGTCTGCCCAAAAGTAGTGGCCTTTCGGCCAGATCATTGTCAAGCGGCAGTGATGCTCAATAATGCATCCCATGGAGACCGGTCGGGGACGCTATTCTCATGCCAACTGTGCAGAAGACAGAAGTCAGTCAACTGAACGTCCTGGCCTCCTCGGCAGAGATTACTGCCGGCATATTGGAGGACTCGACCCGTGTGTGCGCGCATGCCCGCTCGGGGAAGTACGTCACCATCCAGATTTCTGATCAGGGCCTCTGGGGCGTTACGTCCCAGAAGTTCGGATGATCCTTGGGAAGTAGCTAGGACAATTTTAAGCAATGCGTACTAATAACCAAGACTATCCATCTGTCTATCAGCCCGAGGCACCCTCGGATTACGAGGTTAGGATTATCAGATATCCTGAAGGCATCGCACATTGGCACTTAGTCAGCAGCTATCTAAAGCTTCGCAAAGAGGTTTTTGTCGACCGCCTTGAATGGCCGCTGTTCCATGTCGATGATCTGGAATTTGAACAGTACGACTCGTTCGACACAACCTACATTGTTGCGACACGTGGACTTGAAGTGGTGGGCGGGGCGCGACTTCGCCGCACCGATCAGCGTAGCGGCGGTGGCCGGGTCCAATATTCCTACATGATCCGGGATGCCTGCCTCGGAATTTTACCCGGTTTGCCAATTAATCTCTGCGACGAAGTTCCACCTCAGGACGAGGGTGTCTGGGAATTAACTCGAATGGTTGTCAATGGCCCCAAGGACATCACGCGCCTGATCCTTCAAGCGACCAATGAGTTTCTTTCTCAAAAGGGCGCAGCTTCGCTGATGTTCCTCGGCTCACCCGCATTCCTCCGGATGGCGAAGACATGGAAATGGCCTGCCAAGCAGCTAGGCCCTGTTACGGGGAATGACGATGGCCGGTTCCAGGTCATCGAGTGCCCGGTACGCAAAACGCAGTAGCCACCTGTACCCTTGGAGAACTAAAATGCTTGCTACTAAAAAGTGGGGCGAGATTGCCCAAGCCGAGCTGACCAAAGATATGGTCGAAAGACTGCTAGAGCGTTTTGATAGCCTCGCAACATCTGATGGGACCATAAAGGTCCAGTTCCGAGACAATGTGCTGTGGATGCTGCCGCCAGGCAGCTCCCCGGAATTGGTGGGCATCGCCTCCCTTCCAACGGCTCTCAAGTATCTCAAATAGGGTTTCGATTGATGATGCATCTGAAACTCAAAGGGGAACATCTGGGAACGGCTGAGTTCACTTGGGATATGGTAGAGACATTGCGGGAATACTTCGAGCTCTACGCTGACGAGGATGGGGTAGTTTCGCTCGAAGTGCGGGAAGGCGGGATTTTCCTGCCCCCGCTCGTGGGAGATCACCGCCAGTTTCTGGGGCTCGCACGTATGCCCAAGCATATCGAAAGATCTTAGGTAGCTTTCTGAAGCCATAGACCACCTTGTGCGAGACCTTGATGGCAGTTTCTTTGGCGCACTCTCGCGCTGTCTGATAACCTGCTAGAGCGGTGTAAAACTTTGCGTAACAGCCAATCTTACATAAAAGATGGAGCCGCTTCACTTCATCCTGAAGTGGCTACCAAGCTTGGCCTCAGTGCCATCCTCGTCGATGTCGAAAGAACTCATGGGGCAGGCACAGTCATCCGCCAGGCATCAGTCGAACATCATGACTGTTCTGGCAAGCTGCAGGGATGGGTCTGCTATGCAGCTGTTGAAACGATGTGCGCAGGTCGCAGCCACGCCGTTACTGCCTGGATCGCCCATGTGACAGGCGGAACAGAATCTGCCCCCCTGATCAGCGTTCAGGTGATGACAGAGGAAGAGGAGCCAGAATTCCTAAGCTGCCCGCCCTACGTACTTGAATGCCTAACAGCGACGAGCTGCCCTCGTGCCAACACCTGGCGCCGGAAGACCGCATCAAAGATCACCGAGGTCTACGGATACCGCATGAAGATCGATGTCTCGCCCATCGGCGAACGAAGCGTATCCCTCGTGCTGTCTACTGAGCAAAACAGTGTCGAGATCATCAAGACACCCAAGCTAACCGGCGAAGAGTTTGACCGGACATATGAGGAGTTTGTCACCTCCTACAAGATGAGCAGTATCTGCTGATTTCAGCACGCGACATTAACAGGCATGATTGCATCACGCATGATCTGAAGACGTATCATGCGGATCCCTGGCCGGTTTGCAGCATGAACCGCGCCGGGTTTG
>NZ_JAHKQB010000015.1 GCF_018860625.1 Paracoccus sp. C2R09 | reverse complement strand
ACCCGCAGGGGGCAGGTCAATCCCTGTGTCGCCTAGCTCAGCCTACAGCAACTTTTGACACTATACACGTTCTGTAAAGAGTAGTGGTGCGAGCTACCCGCGCCCAAGCCGCGCAAACTCTAGGTACAGTGACAGACGTGGCCGCCATGGTGAGTTCGGATCAGTGCCAGGGTGGCCTTTGGAAATGACAAGACGACGATAAGCGTACCATTCGACCCAGATGCAATAGACCATCCAGCACAGGGCCATTGGGAACAGACAAGCTGAGCCTACCCACGCGAGCAATTCGTGTGTCGGTGCGGTCTCGATAGGAGCGAAGCTCTCGTACTTTACCAAGCCGGCCAGGAAACACATTGCCACGAGCAGGTAAATTTTCCCGGCAAAACGCGATCGGCGGCTTGCGCGCTCCCAGATCCGCTCCAGTTCTATCTGCTTGGTGGCGTTGGGGAACGAAAACTGTGGCATGTCATTCTCGCATCAAGTCGACCCAATGGGCGACTTCGGGAATTTCTAGACGCTGTCCATTCCGCAACGCCGTTTGCCATCGGGCGATGATCTTCTGGTGCGCCGATACAGGCAGTACGGTCTGAGTGGACTTAAGGTATGCGCTGAGTTCTGCTGCAAACTTTGCCACTGCTTCGGCGTCATGGCCTTCAACCGGCAAGCCCTCGCCAAACAAAACCCAGTGGAGGTTCAGCTGGTGAACCTCCCGCAGGCGCCGCAACTTGTCAGCTGTCAGGCTACGCGTGCCTTTTTCATAGTGAAAGTAAGACCGAGGCGAGACACCGATGGTTTGAGCAAACTTGGCCTGTGTCATCGCCAATCCAACCCGAATTATTGCGAGTCGGGATCCGATCGCTTCATCGCTCGCAGGGTCTGGTTCCGTATGGCCGGGTGATGTGCTGAACATAGGTCTCTTAGCAGCTTTCATGCAATGTGCCGGACTTTCCGCTCTTCACTGCGGGTACGGCGAAGCCTTGCACAATTGTGCAGTTGTGGGCCGCCTTGGGCAATAAAAATGTTGCTTAGTTCAAAATACAGGTGCTAGCGTTCCGGTGAATGTTCCACACTTCTGGTTGGATTTCGGTCAAGATGTTGAGGTCAGGATCTGTCATCGATCTAGAGCAGCATGACGCGATCAAGCGGCGGCTCAGGCAGAGGGCGATCACACTCAGTGACATCGCCAAAGAAGCGGGGTGTGGTCTCAGCATGGTGTCGATGGTTTCGCAAGGCCACCGGTCGAGCAGGACCATTGAGGCTCTAATCGCATCCAAACTGGGCGAAGCGCCTGAGACGCTTTGGCCAGCGCGGTACCAACGAAGCGAATGCCAGGAAGGGAGAACATCATGATTGGTAAATAACAACGACCTCGAAAGCTTTCGCTCACGAGGCCGCTGAATCTGTCGAATTGTGGTAGGTCCGACCGGCTCAGCTTCCCCCTCAGAAGATCGAAAGTCAAGTCCGAACACCGCCTCTGGCGGTGTGAGGTCCCTTTTTGTTCTCATACAGGAGAAGCGCCCTTGGGCGAATGGTCGTGAATGGCCATTCGCAGGGCCAACCAGCCATGAGCAATCTGTCTGAACCTGCGTTTACTCGCCCGTTACCCAGCAAGGCTTCGCGCAAACCGTCCCCGCGATCCAAGGCCAGCAGCCGCGGACATGTCATTGGCAGTGGCCTACCCTCAGAATCTTCGCCGCGCCTGCGGTACTTTGAAAGCAAGCGCGAGCAGGATGTGCTTTATCTGCTCCTGGCGCGTCCCGATGTTGTCGATGTCTGGGATCAACCGCCACCCGTACCCTATTGCGATGCCAGTGGCCGCAAGCGCACCCATACCTTCGATTTTCTGATCACCCTGACCGATGGCAAACGCATCGCCATCGCAGTGAAACCCTACGCCATCGCCGAGCGGCAGAACTTTCGCCAGGCGCTGGAATGCATTCGCGCGGCTACTCCGCTCAGCTTCGCCAATGAGATCGTGCTGATTACCGAGAGGTCCTACTGCCCGTCTGCAGCGAGAAACGCCCAGAAGCTGCATGATTTCCGGCGAGCACCAGATCCCGAAGCTGACGGCTCTATCGAAGCACTGGTGCGGGGCCTCAACGGTCCGACAACCATCGCCGAGCTGGTTGAAGCGTCGGGGCTTGGTGGCCGGGCGTTCCGTGCTGCGTTCAGGGCCATCTATGATGGTATCCTGCGAACCCTCGAGCCTGGCGACATTCTTCCCGCGACCCGTATTGTTCCTACGGCAGTACAATGAACTATATTTATCGCGTCTCTGAGACGGATTGCCTCGAGATCGCCGGATCGAAACATCGGCTCATTCGGTCGGACAAAACCGGCTCGGTCTGGTCGAGGTTGGATGATGACAATGTCCGCCTTTCTTTTACGGGTGAGGAGCTGCTTCGATTGCTTGCGGCTCCTGATACCCGTCTGAAGCGCGGCCATTTTTCCGATCAATCCGCGTTTCTTCGGCTGCGTTGCGACTATCAATATTTGCAGACATTGCAGCTGGAGAAACAAAGCCGCATTCTCTGGCAATCGAGCTGCGCAAAGCTCTTCCTCGAAGCCGAGGCCCGTGGCGATACAACACGGACGGAAACCAGCGTTCAGGGAATACTGAGAAAACTCGAACAGGATGTGAACGCTGCAGAGCACAGCGGTCAGGATGTAGGACGGACACTTCGGGCCGGTCAGGGCTATGTTACTCGAAAGTTTCCTTGTGCACGTACGCTGCTGGAATGGGTCCGTATGTATGAACGAGCGGGACGTAGTCCGCTCGTCTTTCTGCGCAAACGTCGTTCGAGCCCGTCCCCACGCAAGCTAACGGCCGAAGTAGAATCTTTACTGGCAGAATGTGTTTACTCCTTTCTGGAACGCAACGGACCGCTCCCCGAGGAAATCGTAAGGCAAGTTAGGGAGCGATTTGAGGTTGAGAATACCAAGCGGGCGGGTGCTGGTTTGCCGTGCCTTCCAGTTCCCTCCGCTCGCACCGTTCGACGTCGGATCGAGGCACTGGATCCTTTTGAGGTGGTCGTCCAACGTAAGGGTATAGAGGCAGCCCGCAGGAAGTTCGGCTCCTACGAAGAGGGCCTTCCGGCCGATTACCCGCTACAGCGTGTCGAGATGGACGAATGGCAGATCGATCTTGCCACGTTACTCGGTGACAGCGGGGCCCTGGATGGTCTGCCACCTGAGGATCGCGCGAAGTTTGAGGTGGGCCGGCGCTGGATCTACGTGGCGATCGATTGCGCCACCCGCTGTATCCTGGGTTTCCGGATCGTCGTGACGCCCAATTCCCAGGACGCGATCCGCACGCTTAACCTGATCATCCAGGACAAGACCCCGATCGCCGAGGCGGCCGGCTGCGAAAGCCGATGGGATCAGTCGGGCGGGATCGGTGTTCTCGTGACCGATCAGGGCTCTGCTTTCGCCGCCGAGGTGTTCCGCATGGCGGTGGCCGATATGGGCGCCACCTACGAGGCCCCACCGGCGGGTGTGCCGAAACTCCGGGCCCGCATCGAGCGGATCTTCCGCACCTTCGGCCAGCAGCTTGCTCCGATGCTGATCGGTCGGACCTTCTCCAACCCGATCGAGCGCGGCGATTATCCATCCGAACAATGGGCCGCACTGACCGATGACGAGCTCGCAGAAATCTTCACGCTTTTCATCGTCGATATCTACCACAACACGCCGCATGCCGGCCTGAAGGGCGAGACCCCGGCCAATGCCTGGAAGCGCCTCTCGGCCGAGCAGGGCGTGACCCCGCCGCCCGATGCCAATCAGCGCCGCGTGGTCTTCGGAATACCGCTGACCCGAAAGCTCGATCGGCATGGCGTGAGGGTGTTCGGGATCAATTATACCTGCCCGAAGCTGCAGGAAGTCCTGATGCGTAGTGGCGGGGGCGATATTCCCATCCGCCTCGATCCGGACGACCTGACCCATGTATCGGTCTGCCTCGGGCATGAATGGCACTCCGCACAGGCTGTGCCTCGGGCGGTCCACGGGCTTTCACTCGACGAGTGGCAGACCATCGTGCGTGACCTGCGCACACGGTTCAGGGAGCAGGCGATACTCTCCGAGGACATTGTGCGCGAAGCCCGCAAGAAAATCCGGGCGATCGACGCACGAGCCCGGCAATTGCGGCGTATCCAGCCACAGCATTGGACCGCGGAGGCATTGGACCGCGCAGAGAGCAGGCTGTTCCTGGGTCTGCGCTTCGGGACCGAAGGATCGGCAGCCTCCGGCGATCTGGAACAGCCGGAAGGTCGCAAGCGTCCGAACCCTGACGATCTGCTGGGTGACGTGATCGAGCCGCCCAACGCGCCCAAATCGCCGAACAATGGCGGGCTGGCATCTTCCGCATCCGCACCAACAGCCAACGATGATGACGATTGGAGCTTCGATGACTGATCGTGTCGCGGCCAACACTCCACAGCGTATCGCCACGCTGCAGCGCATGTTCTCGAAAAACCGCACCCACCGCAAACTCGAGGAGCGCTTTCTCAACCTCCTGGAGCGACGGAGGGTCGAGCTCCAAGCCGGCATGATCGCTGAAGCTCGCTGTATTGCGCTGATCGGTGCCTCGGGCAGCGGCAAGACCAGGGCGGCCGAACATCTTTTCGCCACCCAGCCCGATCTCGTTCTACACAATTGCGACAGTTCGCGATTGGATATCGCCAGCTTCCAGGTACCTTCTCCGGCGACCTTGAAGTTCGTGGGTCAGACGGCCCTGGAGACGCTCGGCTACGAGCTTCGTCGAGACAGATCCGCCCAGATCATCTGGAGCATGGTCAAAGCGCACCTGCAAGCGCGTCGAACAATGTTCCTGCATATCGATGAGGCGCAGGATCTCATGCGGCATCAAACGCCGAGGGAGCTGAATGCCGTCGTCAGCACGTTGAAGTCGCTTCTTCAGCACAAGTCCTGGCCGGTGGGGCTGCTCCTTACCGGTACTGCCGAACTGAAAACCCTGATCAACCACGATCCGCAGCTGGCACGGCGGGTTTTTCCGATCGAGGTCGCTCGGCTGAACATCCTTGTGGATAGTGACCGCATCCTCAAGGCCATCGCTCACTATGCCAAGGCCGCCGGGATTGCCGTTTCTGCCGATACCCTGAATCCCGACCTTGCTGCACGGCTGGTCCATGCGGCCGATCGCGAGTTCGGCCTGATGAACGAGATGATCATTCAATCCCTGGAAGAAGCTATGATAACGGGCGACGAGGAGGTCCGACGGGAGCATTTCACGTCGATGTTTCGCAAGCGAGCGGGCTGCGTGGACGGGTTAAACGTCTTCGTCGACGACGATTTCGAACGGATCGACGTTCGACGCCTTCTGGATCACGGGGATGATGCATGAGCGTCGGAAAACTGGCCCTGAGGCATGTTCCCATGCCTCGGGAGACACCGACCTCGCTCGTGTCGCGTCTGGCCGTGCGCAATCTGTGTCCGACAGCCAGTGACTTCTGCCTCGATGTCGGCCTTGATTGGAGGGCCGTCATCAGGGGTGCTGCTGGTGAAATCGACCGGCTTGCGGGCTTGGCCGGAGCAGATCGTAGCGCGCTTCAGCGCTACGCCCTGCGGACAGTCGGCCCATCGCGCTTTCGGATCGGCCGGGAAACAGGAACGATCGCGACCATTCACAGGTCGCGCACGAAGATCTGCATTGAGTGTGTCGCGGAAAGCATGGGCCGGCATGGCTTTTCCGGAGCGTTTCGTTCCGCCGATTGGCAGCTTGTCTCGATCAGGACCTGCGAGCGGCATGGGATCTGGCTGACCTCGCTGCCCCATGAGAAATTCACCATCGACAACTATGATGTGGCCCGCTGCATCGAGAGGCACGTGACCCTGCTTGATGAAACCGCGACCAATGCCGTTCCCTCTCCGCTTGAAGCGTATTTGAGGGCGCGACTTGATGGCGTCCGATCCGGACCGTGGCTGGACACCTTGCCGCTGCATGTCGTTTCTCGTCTCTGCGAAATGCTGGGCGCTCGTATGGAGTTTGGCCCTTCGGTCCGTGCCTTGGGTCTGACCGAGGACATGCTGCATCGGGCCGGGGGAATTGGCTTCGCAGCGATCAAGGATGGCCCGCAGGCGCTGAGACGCAGCCTCGAAGGTTTGAGAAGCGCGGAGGTCCGCAAGGGCGGTTTCCAGCATGCATCCGACCTGGGCGTCCTCTACCAGTGGCTGTCAGCCAGCCGAGCCTCGAGAGAGTTGCGACCGATCCAGCAGCTTGTTCGCAGCTTCATCGTCGAAAACTATCCCCTCGATCCCGGTCGCGTCATACTGGGACGGGCAATCCAAGAGCCGCAACTCCTCAGCCTCGAACATGTTCGGCAGCGGCTCGAGATGCGCCCAGAACGGGTCATGCGGTTGCTCCGGCAGGCCAGGCTTCACGATGGCGATCTGTCGCGCGGGATCCGCCTGGAGACTGCTTCGCAGCTTAAGGCTTATACACAGCAGTTCGTCACCACGACGGCAGCCGCATCCATCATCGGATGTCATCCAGGTCAGCTTGCACAGCTTCAGAATACCGGGCTGCTTGTCCCACGAGAGATGGAAGAAGGCGTCCATCGCCTGCATCGCGATGACCTCGATGCGTTCGTACGACCGATTGCTGATCTTCCGGAAGTGGCGAAAGCCGGTGCGCTTCGAACGCTCTGGAAAACCTACAACTACGTGAAGTGCTCGATCGCGGACATCTGCCGTCTGCTTCTGGACGGGCAGCTCAAGAGCGCGTGTCGGCTACTGGGGCCACCGAGCCTGTCCACGGTGCTCGTGGATCCGGAAGAGGTGCGACGGCATCTCATCATGGAGGCACCCGACGATCCTTCCGCGAAGGACACCGCCAGAAGGCTGAGAACCAATCAGCAAACCCTGCACCACCTGGCAAGCCAAGGTCTGCTGTGGCTGAACCGGCGGCGGCACCCGGTCACGCGCAGCATCAGGTGGTATGTCGAACGTTGCAGCCTTGAGCAGTTCGAGAAACGTTTCGTCACGGTCGGTATGCTGGCAACAGAGCTGGGCGAACGGCCCGGTCCTCTCGCGAAGCGGTTGGAGGCGCTCGGGGTTGGGCCAATTTACTCGGTGCCGAATGTCAGTCGGATCTATGAGCGACCGGCCCTCGTCGAATCGACCATCGGTTGGTGCGCCGAGGAAGTGCCTTTGGCGGAAGGCCACTGATTGACGACTTGATCAGGATAACCGTTCCTGCGCTGGTCTGTTCATCGAATCCCATCAATGCGACCGAGCCTCCATCGTCGCTGATACCTTATCCGCGACTTCCGTGTGGCAGTTCCAAAGCGACAAGAATTGAATTGGTAAGCTTTACCGGTGATATATACACCAAGCTAATAAACCAGCTGGCGATCAACGTCAGGTAGGGACCAAAAATGACCATCGAAAAGACGCTCTTCGCAGCCGCGGACAAAATGCGCGGGTCCATGGATCCGGGCGAATACAAGCATGTAGCCCTGGGCCTGCTGTTCCTCCGCTACATCGGGGTCGCCTTCCAGCGGAAATACGACGAACTCCTGCCCGAAGGCGTCGATGTGGCCGAGGATGTCGACGAATACCTCGCTGACGGTATCTTCTGGGTGCCCGAGGCAGCGCGGTGGAGCACCTTGGCGGCAAACGCCAAGGACAAGGGCATCGGCGTCAAGGTCGACAACGCCATGCGCGCCATCGAATCCGACAACGAGCAGCTCAAGGGGGCCCTTCCCAAGGTCTTCGGGCGCGAGTCCCTCGATCCGGCCATCGTCACCGGCCTGATCGACCTGTTCTCGAACATCAGGTTCGAAGGAACGCCCAAGGACTTCGATCTGATCGGGCGCATCTACGAATACTTCATTTCTGAGTTTGCCAGCAACGAAGGGAAGCGCGGCGGCGATTTCCATACGCCAAAGCCGGTCGTCGAGCTTATCGTCGACATGATCGAGCCGATGAAAGGCCGTCTGTACGAACCCTGCTGCGGGTCCGGCTCCTTCATGGTTCAATCCGAGCGCTTCCTTGAAAACCACGCCGGTCGCCGCGCCGATCTTGCCGTCTATGGGCAAGAGCGGAACCACACCACCTACGGCCTTGCGCGGATGAACCTCGCCATTCGAGGCATTGTCGCGAACATCCAGTGGAATGCCGAGGGTACGCTGCTGCGCGACGCCTTCCCGGATGAGAAGTTCGACTTCGTCATGGCCAATCCGCCGTTCAACATCTCGGATTGGAACGGTGACATCCTGTCCGAGGACCGGCGCTGGACATACGGCACGCCCCCGGTCGGCAATGCGAACTTCGCCTGGATGCAGCACATCTATGACAAGCTGGGCAGCACGGGTATTGCAGGCGTTGTCATGGCCAACGGCTCCATGTCGTCGACGTCCAGCGGTGAGGGTGATATCCGACGCGCCATGGTCGAGGGCGGAGCAGTGGACGCCATGATCGCCCTTCCCGGGCAGCTTTTCTATGGCACCCAGATCCCGGCCTGCATCTGGATCCTGGCCAAGGACAAGTCGAACGGCATCGCCAAGGATGCCAAGCTGCGCGACCGGCGCGGCGAGGTGCTGTTCATCGACGCCCGCAAGATGGGCGCGCTGGTGCCCGGATCGCGTAAGCAGAAGGAGCTGTCGCGGGACGAAATCGCGCGCATCGCCACTGCCTACCATGCCTGGCGTGGAGAGCGGGACGCAGGCACCTATTCCGACGAGCCCGGCTTCTGCAAGGCGGCCTCCATGGAGGAGATCGCGAAGCACAACTTCGTCCTGAATCCGGGTCGTTATGTCGGCGCCGGTGCAGCCGAGGAGGACGGCGAGCCCTTCGAGGAGAAGTTCGAGCGACTGACTGCGGAGCTCCGAGCACAGTTCGCCGAGGGGCGGCGGCTCGAGAAAGAGATTACGATGCGGTTGGAGAACTTGGAATGAGTGAGTGGCCGCTCGTGCGCTTGGGGAGCGTGACTGATCTTCGTTCTGGCTTCGCTTTTAAGAGTCAACAATGGCGCGAGAGCGGCGTTCCTGTTGTAAAGATTAGGAATGTGAAGCAGGGACGGCTAGATCTCGAAGGATGCTCATACGTGAGCAATGAAGACGCCATCAAGTCAAACTTCATGCTTACACAAGGAGACATTCTGATCGGCCTAACCGGCTACGTAGGTTCGACATGCATCGTAAAGACTAAAGAGCCGTTAGCGCTCAATCAACGTGTAGGTATTTTTCGTCCTGATGCGCGAAAGATACATCCTGCCTTTCTGTACTTTCTCATTGCGGATGAAGATTTCAGGTTGCGAGTGGCTGGCGCAGCTTACGGCTCTGCCCAGCCGAACGTCAGCCCGAGGCAGATACTGGATTTTGAGGTCCAGATACCACCTCTAGGCACGCAGAGGGCCGTCGCAGCGCTGCTCGGCGCCCTCGACGACAAGATCGAGCTGAACCGCCGGATGAGCGCGACGTTGGAGGAGATGGCGCGGGCGCTCTATCGGTCCTGGTTCGTGGATTTCGACCCCGTCCACGCCCGAGCCCTCGGCCAGCCCCCCGCCCACATGGACCCCACGACCGCCGCTCTCTTCCCCGACCGCTTCGGAGAGAACGGATTGCCGAAGGGCTGGGAGATGTCGACTATCGGAAAAGAACTAGAAATCCTCGACTCGAAGCGAGTACCTCTTTCGAAACAGCAACGCCAACAGCGGTCAGGAATTGTTCCATATTATGGCGCAACTTCGGTAATGGACTTTGTCGACCAGCATATCTTTGATGAGGTTCTACTGCTCGTGGGCGAAGATGGTTCGGTTGCAAAGCCGGATGGAAGGCCGTTTACGCAATACATCTGGGGTAAAGCATGGGTGAATAACCATGCCCATGTATTAAAAGGCAAGAAATATTCGGTCGAGCAACTAAAATGCTACTTTGAAACAACCAGTGTCGCTGAGTTCATTACAGGGGCTGTTCAGATGAAGTTGAGCCAGGGGAACATGAAAAAAATTCCGTGGGTCGAAGCTCCGTCGCAAATTCACAATGCATTCGATGCGATAACTTGTTCATGGTTCGACAGGGTCAGGGCCCTTGTTGAAGAAACAAACACCCTCGCCGCTCTGCGGGACGCCCTTCTCCCCCGCCTCATGTCCGGCGAAATCCGCATCCGCGATGCGGAGAAGCAGGTTGATGAGGTGATCTGATGTCTGTGATCCGCCAAGGAGTTCGGCCTTACCTCCGCACCTTGGCAGGGTGGACATGGAACCGTCAGAACGAAGCATTGAAACTCGGGCTCACCTTGCAAGAGGAGACACTGACCGAGATGCTCCTGCTGCGGATCGCGCGCGACTGTGCGCCGCTTGGACTCAAGGTCAGGATGTTCACGCGGGCCCAAGAGAAGTTGAACGGTGCAGACTGGGAGTGGAACTTCAAGAGCGCCCATTGCTCCTTTGCGTTGCGGGTGCAGGCCAAGCGTCTGTACATGAAAGGCCCTAACGCCGGCCGATATGGCGGGTGGAGCCCCTCAGGCGCGCAGGCGACGAAGCTAATTACGGACGCCGGAACGGACTATTTTCCCATCTTCCTCTTCTACAACAACAACAAGGCGTCGTCGCTATTTGACCAAAGGCCCTCCCATGGTTTTCATGGGCCGAGCCAGTGGGGCTGCGCCTTCGCCAATGCTCAGGATATCGAGAAAGCCTCGTCGAACTGGCCCCGCACTATTATCGACAAGATGCACCCGTGGCATGAACTGTTCGATCTCTGCCAGATTGCCGGAACACGAGGGATCCTGCCTTACGGCGCGTCAGACCGAGGGGAAAGCGAAGAAGGTGCCTTGACCACTCCTTCACGGCTCTGGATGCAACCGTTCATCGGCCAAGAAACAGTCGAGCAATACCTCGAAGAAAGAGATCTCGCCGGCGTGGCATATTTCGACGCGACTAGCGCCGACATTGATTGGAGTTGAGAGTAAATGTTTCGTATCGACCGCACGGCTAACCGCCTCAGCAAGCTCGAGCGCACCAGCTTTTCCAAAGTCGGCTTCCGGGAACGGGAGCATCTCCAGGAATGGCTGGCGACCATGCCGGACGCGCTCTGCGAGGCGATGAGCGAGGGCGAAGATGGCCTTCTGATCATCCAGAAGGAGTTCGACGGGTTCGACGGCACCCGGGAACGGCTCGACCTGCTGGCGCTGGATCGGGCTGGGCAGCTCGTCATCATCGAGAACAAGCTGGACGACTCCGGCCGCGACGTTGTCTGGCAGGCCCTGAAATACGCGGCCTACTGCTCGAGCCTGAAAAAGGCGGAGATCGTGGGGATTTTCCAGCTCTACCTCGATCGCCAGGGCGGGGGCGATGCTGCCGGGCTGATCTGCGAATTTCTGGGAGAGGATACGCTGGACGAGGTCGTCCTGAACGACGGCACCAACCAGCGCATCGTGTTCATCGCCGCGAATTTCCGGCGGGAGGTGACCGCGACCGTGCTCTGGCTGCGCGAACATCAGATCGACGCGCGCTGCGTGAAGGTCGTGCCGTATCGCTTCGGCGAGGAAATCTTCGTCGATCTGCAGCAGGTGATCCCTACGCCAGAAGCAGCCGATTACATGATCCGCATGGCCGAAAAAGACAGCGAAGAAAAATCGGCCAAGGGTGCGCAGAGATCGAGCCATCAAATGCGGCTCGAATTCTGGGAGCAAGCTTTGGAAAAGCTGCGCGGCGCAGGCCTGGAGCGGTGGCAAAACATCAGTCCCGGCCGGGATCACTGGCTGACCTCCAGTATCGGTGTCTCCAGTGTCAGTTTGACCCTGATCTTCCTCAAGCACGAGGTGCGCGTTGAGTTTCAACTGAACCGGCCCGATCCTGACGAGAACAAGTGGCTTTTCGATCGGCTGGCCGAGAAAAAGACTGAGTATGAGCAGGCCGTCGGCGAAGAGCTGGAATGGCGTCGTATGGATGACAAGAAGGTCAGCATGGTCGTCTGCAAGACGCCGGTCCAAGGCTACAGCAAGGAAAACTGGCCGGACATGATCGCATGGTTGGTTGATCGCTATCGACAGATGGATTCTGCGTTCTCAGAGCCTGTAAGGAAGCTGGCGGCGCGAATGAAACCGGGCGGCGGACACTGATGGCGTGGAACTCGGAATCCGACCTCGAAGAGTGGATGATGGCAAAGCTGTCGGGGCTGGGCTACGCCATCGGTGCCGGCCCGGAAATCTCGCCCGAGCAGCGTGATCCGGAACGCTGCAGTTTTCACGAGGCGGTGCTAAGGAAGGTCTACGAGCAGGCAGTACGACGCCTTAACCCGGAACTGCCCGAAGGCGCGGTGCAAGAAGTCATCGCACGAGTGACGGACGAAGTTTTCGCCGGTGATCTGATGGCCGAGAACCGCCGTCTGCATGGGCTGATGATCGGCGGTGTTCCCATCACCTATTTCAGCCATGGTGAGGAGCGCCATGAAAGGGCGCGGCTCATCGATTGGAGCAATCAGGACAATGCCTGGCACGCTTTCAACCAGGTCGACATGGTTGGACGAACCCCTCGCGTCCCGGATGTCGTCATCTATCTGAACGGCTTGCCGCTGGTGGTAATCGAGCTGAAGGGGACGGAAGGCGCTGACATCGAGGCAGCCTTCAATCAACTTGAAACCTACAAGTCCGATATACCGAACCTGTTCCGAACCACTGTGTTCTCGGTGATCTCTGACGGTCTGAATGCGCGCTATGGCACGCTTTCCGCAGGGCTGGACCGGTTCATGGCATGGCGAACCGTAGATGGCGACAGGGTCGTATCGGAACGCGAGGGGCTTGCGCTAAGCACCCTTGCCGAAGGACTTCTGAACCCTTCGGTTCTACTCGACATGCTGCGTTGGTTCACCGTCTTCGAGGACGAAGGCAAAGGGCCGATCAAGAAGGCCGCCGGTTATCACCAGTATCACGCGGTACGTAAAGCCATGGCGTCGATCCTTGACGCACGAGGCGACGACGGTAAGGGCGGCGTCATTTGGCATACGCAGGGCTCCGGGAAGTCGCTTCTGATGACTTTCCTGGCCGGCAGGGCAATGCACTTGGCGGAACTGGAGAACCCGACGGTGCTGGTGCTCACTGACCGGAACGACCTGGACAACCAACTCTTTGCGACCTTTGGGAGATGCAAGGATCTGCTTGGTGAGACGCCGGTCCAAGCAGACAGCATCGATGATCTGAAAACGCTGCTCAATCGTCAGGTCGGGGGCATCGTTTTCTCGACCATCCAGAAGTTTCGGCCAGAGCGGGGCCAAGACTTCCCAGAGCTTACCGATCGCTCCAACGTCATTGTCATGGTCGACGAGGCGCACCGTACTCAATACGGGTTTGATGCCAAGATGGACCAGAATACCGGCGAGGTTCGCCGCGGCTTGGCGCATCACCTGCGGACAGCCTTGCCGCAAGCCGTTTACATCGCTTTCACGGGCACTCCGGTTGAACTGGTCGGAGCGAATACGCGATCAGTTTTCGGCGACTATATCGATGTCTACGACATAGCCCAAGCCGTCGAGGACGGTGCGACTGTACCGATCTACTATGAGGGTCGCATTGCCCGTGTAGAGATCGCCGAAGAACTGCGTGATAGCCTAGATCTCGAGTTCGACGAGGCGACCGAGGCCCTTCCAGAGGATGAAGCTGGCGCCATCGCCAAGAAATGGTCACAGATCGAGAAGCTTGTTGGCGCCGGACCACGGCTAGATGCGGTCGTTGCTGATATTCTCGATCACTTCGACGCGCGGCTCGAAGCGATTGACGGCAAAGCGATGATCGTCTGCATGAGCCGCCGGATATGTGTCGAGGTTTACGAACGCATCGTGGCCGCTCGCCCCGATTGGCACTCGGAGACTGACGAGACTGGTGCGGTCAAGGTGGTCATGACCGGCAATGCAACCGACCCGCAGAATTTTCAGCCACATATCCGCAGCAAGACGAAGCTAGAGGCGCTCAGAAAGCGGTACAAGGATACGAGCGATCCGCTGAAGCTGGTGATTGTCCGTGACATGTGGCTGACCGGCTTCGACGCGCCTTGCATGCACACCCTCTATGTCGACAAGCCCATGAAGGGACATGGCCTGATGCAGGCAATTGCCCGGGTCAACCGGGTGTTCACGGGGAAGCCGGCGGGTCTTGTCGTCGATTACATCGGCCTTGCAGCCGACCTGAAGAAAGCTTTGGCTCACTATTCCCAAGGAGATCAGGCACAGACGGGTGTAGATGAGCGCGAGGCCGTTTCGGCTTTCCTGAGTGCTCTTGATGTCGCTCGCGGGCTTTTCCACGGTTTCGATTACTCCCGCGTACTTGGCGGGACTGGGGCCGATCGGATCGAAATACTGCCTGCAGCTGCGAATCATGTTCTTCATCAAGCCCATATCAGCGAGCAAGAGGATCACAGGGATTTCGGCAAGCGGTTCATGGATGCAGTGGCGGCACTTGCCAAAGCCTTCAAGCTGGCTGCAGGATCTCGGGAGGCCAGCGAGAACGCCGAGGAAGTGGCTTTCTTCTTGGCCGTGCGCTCCGCCCTGCAGAAGCTCGACGTCAAGGGCGGGAGTGGACGAAACTCTTCACCGGACTTCGCGATCGAGCAACTGCTGAACCGTGCCGTCGCTTCGACCGAGGTCGTGGACATTCTCGAAGCTTGTGGCTTCGATCGCCCAGATATCAGCGTGCTGTCCGAGGAGTTTCTTCTCGAGATCCAGAGCATGCAGCACAAGAACCTTGCAGTGGAGGCCCTCAAGAAGCTGCTGAACGGAGAGATCAAGGCACGCACACGCGGCAACGTGGTGCAAAACCAGAAGTTCTCGGAGCGGCTTACTTCTGCGATCGCTCGGTATCACAACCGTAGCGTTGATGCCTTCCAGGTCATCCAGGAACTGATCAGGATGGCCAAGGATCTTCGAGCCGAGCCTGAAGACGACATGACAGCTGCCGAAAGGAGCTTCTATGACGCCCTTGCCGAGAACGAAAGCGCCGTGCAGGTCATGGACAATGACAAGCTCAAGGTCATCGCCGCAGAACTTGTGAGGTCCGTTCGAGAGAACTCGGGCGTGGATTGGTGGCAGCGAGATGACGTGCGAGCAAAGATGCGCGTCGCCGTGAAGCGTATCCTGAGGCATTTCGGCTATCCGCCAGATCTTCAGGCCGAAGCGGTCAAGCTGGTGATCAAGCAAGCCGAGGCCATGGCCCGCAGCATGTAGATGCTGCAGGCACCGATAGGCACACCAACGTGGTTTGGCACCGCGCGACGTCTCTGACCTTCTAACGGGCTCTTTGAAGAGGGTGCCAAGCAGCCTCCCGGTGGGGTGTTTTGCTCGCTGAGTGATCGGCACGTATCGCGTCGGCGAAGGAAGCTTTCATTGGCAAACAAGGAAGACGCGGTGTTTTTCGGCAGTGCTAAGTCCTTGTTTTATCGTCAGTGGAAAGGAAGACTTCAGTGGCAATTCACACCGGTATTTCACAGCACATAGTTTGCCCTTCTCGTCAAAGGGCTTGCCTTTTTTGCGCAGATGATGCCGTTCTTCACACGAACAACTATGCCGCTTTGATACGCGGCGTTCGGCGTATTGAACTGCTTCGCAGCCCTTGCCCGGTCGACCCCAGGGATGGCTGAGATTGGCCATCTCCTCGTCGTGACCAGCGGTCCGGGTGCGGCCAAGGCCGATCCGATCGCGAAGCTCGCCCATCGCTGCTTTCACACGATCCCCGAATCCGGCCGCGCAGCAATTCGTGCCGAGATCGCGAACGGCGGAGCAGCCCTCCCGTGAGCGTATCTCATGGCCTATACTGACAGATGCTGCAGTGGGGCCCGGGCGCCTGCCGCGCCGCATAGGTCTTTTCGGACCCCGACATCTCCGGACGCGCCATTCCTTGGCTTCCCTGGGTGCCTGACGCTTTGCGGCCCTTCAGCGCGGCTCCGTATAGCCACACCAGTGAAGGCAGCCTGCTACAACCGTTGCGTCTTTCTGACGTCGTTCCGGGGTAAGGTCCTCATGCACGATATTAAACGCGAACAAACCCGTACCGAGCCGGAGCGGCCTGCACTATCATGTGTGAGGCTCATGCTGCCCTCGGATACCAAATCACGGAACTGCCACGGGCAAGCATTGCAACGCGAGCCGATCTTGTGTGCTGGCAATCGACTCATTGACCGTGATCTCTAGATGCGGGGGTGAAGCTGCTAAAGCAAACAGATCGCATGACATCACCCGCGTCCCGATGCCTGACGCTCAGAGCCCTAGGCACACCTTCTCACCGCGCGCTGCGGATGAGCGCTCCATCACTTTTCTGCCGGCCATGATAGTGTCGAACTGAGCTCGGTTTCGGAATACGCCGTGACGAAGTGGGCAGGCAGCATCGGCGCGGCGCGCAAGCGGCGCAAACCTGATGGGTCGTACGTGACGGCCCAGGGGGAGCCGGCACTGTCTTCACCTGGCCGGTCCTGTCAGGTCACTTAGGCCTTTCTACAATTGCACAGGTCGTGACCGTCATGTTCTGCCAGTGATCAAGAGACAGCCATCAGCCCAGATCACAAGGGGCTCCGATATCCGCTGCGCGACCATGCGGCCTGATGAACTTCAGCCCTGGTT
>NZ_JAHKQB010000040.1 GCF_018860625.1 Paracoccus sp. C2R09 | reverse complement strand
GGCGATGGCTGCGTGTGGCGGGGGTGATCTGCTGACCTGCCGCTGAACCGTCATTCAGCCGCGACCGGGGCCCGATTGGTGTTTACGCTAGCTAGCGCAGGTTGAACCATCGCCCGGCGACGTGCCAAGCTATCATCTCGCGCAGTGGATCGGGCATTTGCGGTAGTCGGGACCCGCATATAGTCTGGCCGGGGTCTGGTAATCCAAGGTCGAATGCGGGCGTTCGGTGTTGTCGTCGCCGGCCCATGCGGCGATCACGACGCGCGCATGTGCCAGTTGCGGAGCATTGTCTCGCCCGGCAGTTCATCGCGCATCCGCCCGTCGAGGCTCTTGACGAATCCATTATGCATCGGCTTGTCCGGCGCGATGCAATACCATTTGATCCGGTGCTCGGAGCCCCAACGCAGGATCGCATTACTGGCCAGTTCGGTCCCGATCATCCAAGCTTTCCCAGGCGCTCTATCAGAGCCGTCAGTTCACGCACAACACGGCGCCCCGAGGATGAGGCGGAGCCGTCGAGCTGCTATTAACTCGAGGCCGATAGCGAACGAGATCGCAGCCCGGCATTTACGCGCGTCGTCGTCGACCCTGTGGAGAACGTGGAAACGCTGGCCACCCGCGGACTGGTCGTGGACGAAATCCAGTGACCAGCACGGATCGGGCCGTCCCGTGACCAGGATCGGGGCCCGTCCGCCTTGCGTCGGGCCTTTCGCTCGCGCGACTGACAGTGTCGTCGGGAAAACGGTCCTCGCTCATCCTCGCGGTAAAGCCGATATATCTGGTTGCTCCCTGAAGGCTCGCCTTCGCGATGCAGGAGCACGAAAAGCAGCCGGTGGCCGAACCGTCGGCCCTCGTTGGCCAGGTCCTGCAACCGGCTGCGCAATACTGTGTCCGGTGCACGCCGGGATCGATAATGGATCATCGTGCGGTCCGCGCTGAGAATGTTGCAGGCCCGCTGCTCTGCCATGTCATGTTCGGCCCAAAGATACGCAACGGCTTCACGCCTCACGGCGGGCCCTGCCAGTTTTTTTGAAACCCGATCCTTCATGGCTCTAGGTCCGGCATTTTCTTGGCCAGAAGCTTCTTGAAGCTTGGCGCTCTCGTCCTCAAGCGGCTTTAGCCGCTTGGCCTCCAACACCGTCATGCCGCCGAACTTGGCTTCCTAGCTGTAGAAAGCGCCCTCCGACATCCCATGCTCGTGGCGCCCGTGGGCGCGCTGCGCCCTTACGTCAAACTCTGCCAGAATCCCGGTGATCTGCTCGCCCGTGAAACTCGTTCGCTTCATCGCCCCTCCCCAAGTCGGGTCGGACTCCAGCCGATGCTGGAAGAAAAATGCCGCGGCAGGTCAGCAGGGCTCCGTCGGGGAGTATCGTCTAAAAATTCAGTCCCGAACTGGGTTCGTACCAAGCCCGGTTGCATTGTCGGCGATAACGGGATGGAGTTCAGCAGTCAGGCGGTCCTTACATGGGACGACGAGAACAAAACGCCATGGCGCTACATCGATCTGGGCGAACTCTCGCAGAATGCCTATGCAGGAAGCTTCAATGGCAACCTAAATATGAGCCGCTGGACGAAGCGATCTTAGAGCCCCTTGGACGACGCGCGCCGCAAGATCGCCCTTTGGCGCTCCGATTGCAAAGCTGCCGAGCTGCACTTCTCGCTTGGCAACCCGAAGCTGCCTGAAGCGTGCCGGAAACTTGCGTGACCTAAGGGCTCCGGGCCCGGCGCGCTTGCTCAAGGGGGCCTACACGATTGCCAATCTGGAACCTGCAAACGCTTGTTATGAACGAGGGTCCAGTGAGGGATAGGACAGTTATCTGATGAATCTCCGGCAGACCCTCGGAAAGCCTGATCGCCGGCGACCCATTGGTTTCCCGTGCTGCCTGTTTGGCCCTCGATCCTTCATCTGCAGCCTTCAGACAAGCGATGATCGTCAGTGAGAAACTTCCATGTTCGACAGCCAGCACCCGGTTGCGGCACTTCGTTTCCAGCTCGGTCGTTCTTACGCTCCATGGGCAACCTGATTACGGGTGACTTGCCTGCCGCCCATCAAAACGAAGCGGAGGGTCGTCGCTCAATTTTCAACCCAAGTCCTGCTGCCCGCAGTGCCGGCGACGTTCGGGCCAAGCTCATTCCCCGGCAGCGGGGCTCTCGGCGGGGCTCAAGGCGCATTCGAAATAACCGCGAAACCACGTTACGTAGGCTTGGACGGCATCCGGAAGCGGTGTCTTCGGGACGCCACCCGTCAGCCGGGTGATCAGCGTGTCATCGGCCCATGTGGCAGACACGTCGCCGGGCTGCATGGGCATCATCTGCTTTCTGGCATCCGACCCGATTGCGGTTTCAAGGGCGGCGATGAAATCCATCAGCTTCACCGGCTCACCGTTGCCGATATTGATCGAACGCCAGGGTGCGACGGGGGACAGGCTGTCGCCCTCGGGCAGCGCGACTGAAGGGGGGTGCGGGAGAAGGGCTAGGATGCCCGCGACCAGATCGTCGATATAGGTGAAATCGCGCCGCATGTCGCCGTGGTTGAAGACCTTGATCGGGCGATCGTTCAGGATCGCGTCGGTGAACAGATGCGGGGCCATGTCCGGCCGCCCCCATGGGCCGAAGACGGTGAAGAAGCGGAACATCGTGATCGGCAGGTCGAAGAGATGGGCATAACTGTGCGCCATCACCTCGTTCGATTTCTTCGTGGCCGCATAGAAGGACAGGGGGGCCTCGGTCTTGTCCGTCTCGGCATAGGGCATCTTGGTGTTCGCGCCATAGACCGAACTGGTCGAGGCCATCATCAGGTGGCGCGGCGGGAAGGCGCGCGCGGCCTCGAGCAGCTCGAACCCACCCAGAAGGTTCGCCTCGACATAGGCGCGGGGGTTCTTGATCGAATGTCGGACGCCGGCCTGGGCCGCCAGATGGACGACCCCCTCGGGGCGATGACGCTCGAAGACGCCATGCAGCAGGCCCGGTTCCTCGACCTTGCCGCGGACGGCCTCGTATCCCGGCATCGCGAGCAGGATCGCCTCGCGGTCGGCCTTCAACCGCGGATCGTAATAATCGTTGTGGCTGTCCAGCCCGATGACCTGGTGACCCTCTGCCAGAAGGGCGCGCGCGACGTGAAAACCGATGAAACCCGCACTTCCCGTTACCAGTATTCTGCTCACGTCGTCCTCTTGGCTTGGGCAGGGTCGGACGGCAGTGAACACCGTTAACCCTGTCGATGCAACTCGTGTTGTATTTACACGTCTAAATTGTGTCTATCCGGCCGTATCCTTCATGCCCAAGGGTTGATGCCGATTGCCTCGGGTGGAATAGATTGTCGGGCAGGGCCCCCCGCGCTGGCCGGGATGCCGCCCGGGCGTCCACATGCCCCGGATGCATTGCAGCAGAGAGAAGTCGCGTTGGCGCAAGGTAAGACCATCCTGTCCCGGACCATTCGATCCCGCGATATCGCGCTGCCCGGCGGTGCTGGCCCGGCCTCGCTTCGCCTGATCTCGGCCCTTCCTGCCGGGGATGGGCGGCAGGCGCGGCTTTTCTTCGACCGGGGCGAAGGGCCGGGAGCGGCGGGCTCGGCCGATGTGCTGAACATGCGCAGCTTTTCCGGTGCGCTTCTGGTCGATATGCGGGTTCGCTCCAATGAACAGGTCGCATCGCCCTTCGATCCCGCCGCCGATCCCATCGTGCTGGACCGCCCCGAGTCCGATCTGTTCCGGGGGCGCAATGTCATGCTGGGGCATTGCAACGGCGAAGATGCCGCCACGGTCTGCGACTGGTTGATCTGGCACCGGCTTCGGCATGGTGCCGACGCGGCGCTGATCGTGCATCGTGGGCGGCCCGGAGCCGCCGCCCTGTTCGGCGATCAGCTGCAGACCCTGCTGGAAAGCAGCGATGCCGGGTGCAAGCTGCTGGCGGAGACCGTCCTGATGGTCGTCGATTTCGACGTGCCGCTCGGGGATGCCGCGAAGGGGGCCGAGGCGCATCCGATGAACGCCCCCGACGCGCCCGGCAAGGACCGGATGGATGCGCCCGCGCCCGCCCCGTGGGAGGGGCCCTTGGCCTACAAGCTTCTGTTCGACCTGCTGCGCCACCGTTTCCTGTCCGATGCGGGGGCCGTCGCGAATGTCGAGGTGATCGACCTTGTCGCGGCGGACGACGATCTGACCATCTTCGACCGAGCACGAGGGAATGCACGCGGCTTCGTTCCCCTGAAGGGGCGGCGCATCTATCCCTGGAATATTCGCAACGATGCGCGTGCGGGTTTCTTCGACCATATCTGCACGCGCTTCGATTCCGGTTCGACCGATTGGCGCTGGTGTGCGGCGCTGGACAGCCTGCCGACGGGAACGACATGGCTGCGCGACCGCATCCTGGGCAGCGCCCATGCCCTGCAGCCCGCCAGCTTCGACCGTCACATGGCGCTGCGCCACGGACGCGAGGATGCCGGAAAGGTGGGTCGGATCGTCCCCAAGACCAGCCTGGTCGAGGATGACGACTTGGTTGCCCGGGCCCTGGCACAGGGGGCCGATCCGCTGCGTGTTCCCGCGGCCCCCGCGATCAAGGTTGCGCCCCATGCGCCCGATGGCAGCCGCCGGGATCGGGTGGCCATCGTCACCACGATGAAGAACGAGGGGCCGTTCATCCTCGAATGGCTGGCCTATCACCGGGCCATCGGGATCCGGGATTTCCTGATCTATACGAACGACTGCACGGATGGCACCGACCGGATGCTGCGGATGCTTGCGGACAAGGGCTACTGCGAATGGCGCGAGAATCCCTATCGTGAAACCGGGATCAAGCCGCAGCACGCGGCCCTGCAGGCTGCCGACAACGAAGCCATGGTCAAGGCCGCCGATTGGCTGATCTGCATGGATGTGGACGAATATATCGCGGTCCATGTCGGCGATGGCACGATCGGGGCGCTGTTCGACGCGGTGCCCGATGCGAACCTGATCTCATTGACGTGGCGGCTGTTCGGGAATGCCGACATCACGGATTTCCGCGACGGTTTCATCACGCAGCAATTCTTCCGCTGCGCGCGCGAATTCGCCAACAAGCCCCACCAGGCATGGGGCTTCAAGACGCTCTATCGCAATATCGGGCTGTTCAAGAAGATGGGCGTGCATCGTCCCAAGGGTCTGCAACCCGGCATGCTGGATGCCATCGACTGGGTCAACGGCTCGGGCAAGCCCATGCCGCGCGACCAGTGGCGCACAGCCTGGCGGTCGCATTCGGATACCTATGGCTACGATCTCGTATCGCTGAACCACTATGCCGTCAGGTCCGCCGAGAGCTTTCTCGTCAAGCGGGACCGGGGGCGGGTGAACCATGTCGATCGCGATCAGGGCATGGCTTACTGGTTCCGCATGAACCACAATGTCGTCCAGGATCGGCGGATGGAACGGATGCAGCCGTTGCTACGGGCCGAATACGATCGGGTGATGTCCGACCCCGAGATACGCGCCATGCATGAAAGCTGCGTCGCGGCCCATGTCGCCAAGATTAACGAGCTGAAGGGGCAGCCGAACTACAGCGCCTTCTTCGCCGAGCTGCGAAGCGAACGCATGCGCAAGCTGTCGACCCTGCACGGCCATTTCGGATCGAACGTCTATCTGGCCGGTCCCTCGGTCATCCCCGACAGGATCGTCGAGCAGCCGGCCGACAGCGAATTCTTCTTCACTGTCGACCGGGTCGAGACCACCGAGCACTAAGCCTTGCGCGCCTTGCGGGCCTTCTGCCACGGCGCGCCATGTTCAAGCCACTGCGCCGAGATCCACCAGAGCGTGATGCAGGCCCAGATATCGATCGCAAGGCGGCTGATCATCGGCTGGTCGGCGGGCGTCATCTGCAGCGCGTCGCCCAGAACCGACAGCAGCACGCAGGCCACGAAGGAAAAGAGGCCACCCTTGCCGATCTGCTGCAGCGCCACCCCGATACGCGTGGCCGAGAACCAATACGCGGGGCGCGCCAGCGGAACCGCAATCAGCCAGGCTGCCGACAGGATCGCCAGGTATCGGGTGCCGTCCAGGCTCCATTTGTCGATGTTTCCGTAGAACATCTTCAGCGCGCGGCGCAGCGGCAGGGCAGGTTCCCCGATGCGCGATGCGATCACGATGGTTGCCCCGAAGGCGAACATCGCGGCGGCGATCGCGGTCACCAGATGCCTGTGCGGCCACAGGGTCTCCATGATCCGTTCGCGGAACAGGCCAAGCGCGGTGCCGGTATAGAACAGCATCTGCCAACCGAAGGGGTTGAACAGGAAGCCCCCCTGCGTCCGGTGGTTCGGCAGCATCTGGTTCAGCGGCGGTGCGAACCACCACAGCACGACCGATACCAGCGCGCACAGCCAGAAGGCCCGCAGCATGGCCGGCACCACCAGCGGCGTCAGCGCGATCAGCACGACATAGACCGCCAGCACGTCGATGATATTGGGCTGCAGCCAGAAGCTGCCCACCTCGGCCATGAACAGCAACGGGTGATCGACCGACCAGACGGCATAGCGGTCCCAGATCGCGGTATGCGGCAGGTCCACGGACCACAGCAGCGCCGACAGAAGGCCCATCAGCAACGCGCCGACGACCATCGCGCGCCACACCTCGAATGCGCGGCGCAGGAAGCGACGCTGCGCGCGGCCGCGCCCCTGCTTGGCCTCGATCCCGCGCCAGACCATCCCGACCAGGAAGCCCGACAGCAGGACGAACATCTCGGATGCATCGAAGATCGAGAAATTGGGCAGCGTGACATGCCTCATGGCCGAGATCGGCATATGATTGACCATGATGCTGACCAGGGCATAGCCCCGCAGCATGTCCAGCGTGATGATGCGGTTCATTCGGGCAGTTCGCTCCAGCGGCTCAGAAGACCGGGATCGGACACGAGCGCGTCGGTCTCGGCCCGGTCGAGCCATGAGAGGGCCTGCGTGCGGCTGTCGGCATTCGCGATCTTGGCCTCGGCCGTGATGCGCGCCAGATGCCATTGCGTCGGCAGGTCGTCGGGAAGGGGGGCAAGGCCGGCCTTGTGGCGGGCCAGAAGTTCGGGATCGCGGCCGATGCTGCGGATGCTGTCCGCGCCGGGCAGGATGCGCGACAGGTTGCGCGTGATCGCCGCCGCCTCGGTCAGGATCTTGGGCGGGTCGCGTTCCTCGGGGGTGACCAGCAGACCGCGCATGCGTGCCCAACGCCCGAAGACGGGACTGGCCGACAGGCGCGAGGTCAGCGGCGACAGGATCAGCCCCGCGACGATGGGCGACAGCCAGATCAGCTGCGCGGGCGAGAAGATCGACAGCACGATCAGCGTGCCGAGACCCAGAAGGACGTGCCACCAGTGATACCCGAGGACCACGCCCCAGCCGGGCATCGAGCCTGCGCGCACCTGCGCGTTCCAGCCGCTGTCGCGACCCTGCAGGATCTCGATGATCTGGCGGGTCTGCACCAGCATCTGCACCGGCGCGATCAGCGCGGACAGGACGGTTTCGAATATGGCGCTGGCGAAGATGCGGACGCGACCGCCCGACTGCAGCGCAAGGGGGCGGGCCCAGGCCCGGAAGGTCGCGATGAATTTCGGCAGAAGCAACAGCGCCATGGCGGCGAAGAACAGCCACAGCATGCGCCGCGCATCGAAGACCGGCCAGTTCGGGAACAGCTGATAGGCCGAGGGGAAGTATTCCGGCGTGGACAGCAGCACCGTCGCCGACAGGATCAGACCCACGAGGATCAGCGCCAGCCAGATCGGGCTCATGAGGAAGCCCATGATGCCGATGGTGAAATGCGCCCGGCTGATGCCTCGCAGGCCCTTCACGCCCAGAAGGCGCGAATGCTGCAGGTTGCCCTGCGCCCAACGGCGTTCCCGGGCGGCCATGTCCAGAAGCGTGGGCGGGCAGCCTTCGTAGCTGCCGCGAAGGTCGTGATCCAGCCGGACCGACCAACCCGCACGGCAAAGGGCCGCTGCCTCGACGAAGTCATGCGACAGGATGGTGCCGCCGAAGGGGGGCTTGCCCGGCAGGCGGGGCAAACCGCAGGCCTGCGCGAAGGCCGGGATTCGGATGATCGCGTTATGCCCCCAGTAATTGCCGGTATTGCCCGACCAGGCGGCCACGCCGCGTGCGATCATGGGGCCATAGACGCGGCCCGCGAATTGCATCAGCCGGGCGAAGATCGTCTCGCCTCCGACCAGCATCGGCATGGTCTGGATCAGCCCCATGCGCGGATCGGCATTCATGCGGGCCGACAATTCGCGGATCGTGGCGCCCGACATGACGCTGTCGGCATCCAGCACGACCATCTGATCGTAGCGCCCGCCCCATTCGCGGACGAATTCGGCCACGTTGCCGGATTTCCGATCCTCGTTCGTCAATCGGCGGCGATACCACAGGGGCAGGGGGGACAGGCGCCGGGCCTCGTCGATGACCAGCGTCTCGTTGACCGCGACCGCGGGGTCGCGGGTGTCGGACAGCACGAAGATCTCGGTCCGGTCGGCCATGCCTTCGGCCTCCAGCTCTCGCGCAAGGGCGACCAGCAGGCCGGTGCTGACGGCGACATCCTCGTGATAGATCGGCATGATGACCGCGACGCGGGCATCGTTCGGCCCTTCCGGCGTCTTCAGCTGCGGGGCAAGAAATCCCGCGAAGGTGCCGCAGAAGGAAAAGCCCACCCAGGCGAAGGTCGGCACGAACAGCACCAGCAGCGCGAACTGCATGGGCGTCGGGTCGTTGCGGAACGCCGCAAGCATCTGCAGGCAGCCCAGGACGGCGATGGCCGCGGTGCCGCCGAAGGCGATCAGCCGCGCGGCCCAGACGCGCCAGCTGTCATGGGCCCGCGCGATGCCCGCCTCGGGGCGGTTGCTGAAATCCTGCACCGGCATCTCGACCGGTGCGCGGGGCGGCACGATCGGGCGATCGGTCACTTCGGTCCGGACGTTCATGCGGCCCAACGGCTCATCCAGGTCTCGCTCAGGGCAAGACCTTCGGTATCGGTCAGGGCCGCGCGCAGTTCGGCCATCTCGGCGCGACCGGGTTCGAATTCGAAGGCCAGGCGCAGGACGTGCTGTTCGGGCAGCGCCTTCAGATAGGCATGCACGATCCGGCCCTCGGATGCCGAAACCTGGAATTGCGGCAGCTGATCGCGGAACATGCCCAGATCGAAATCGATGATGTAGCTGCGCGTCGTCTCGACATTGATCGAGCGGCCCGAGCGGACCTGCCGCACCTTGGCCAGCGGCAGATCGCTGGGGGGCAGGGCCGAGAAGCTGAGGCGATAGCGGAACTCGGTCCGCTTGCCGCCCGGAATGACGTCCTTGGGCAGCCAGTAGCTGACGATGTTGTCGTTGAACTCGTTCTCGACCGGGATCTCGATCAGGCGCACCTCGCCCTCGCCCCAATCGCCTTCAGGCTCGATCCAGGCCGAAGGGCGCAGGTGATAGAGCGCCTCGGCATCCTGGAAGGTCTCGAATTCGCGCGCACGCTGGATCAGGCCGAAACCTTCGGGGTTGCGGTCCACGAAGCTGGAAATCTGAAGGTTGCGCGGCGACATGAGGCCCCGCCACAGGTTCTGGCCCGCGCCGGTATGCATCTGCAGCCCGTCGCTGTCATGACAGGCGGGGCGGTAATCGTCGACCGAACGGCGCGAGGCCGGGCTGAACCAGAACATGGATGTCAGCGGCGCCAGCCCCGTTTCGCGCAGATCGACGCGGGGGAACAGCGCGACCCGCGTGCGGACCATGGTGACGGCGCCGGGGGTCACGTCGAACTGGAATGCCGCCGCGACCGACTTGCTGTCGAGGATCGCATAGATCCGGACCGAACCGGACTTCTCGGCGGGTTCGACGATCCAGAAATCGGTGAAGAGCGGGAACTCCTCGCCATCGGGGCTGCCGGTCTTGATCGCCAGGCCGCGCGCCGAAAGGCCATAGAGCGTGCCGCGCGCGACCGCGCGGAAATAGCTGGCCCCCTGGAAGACCAGGAATTCGTCCATGACGCCGGGGCGGTTCAGGATCGTCCGCATCCGGAATCCCGACCAGCCCATGTTGCCCACGGTTTCCAGATCGGCACCGTCGGGGAATTGCGAGGGGTCGAATTCCAGCATGGCCGGATCGAAGGGGATGTTCTGCGCGATCCCGTCGCGGACGATGTTGATCTGCACCGGTTCGTAGAAGATCGTGCCCGGCGACAGCAGATCCACCGAGAAGTTCTGCGCCCCGCCAAGGGGGTCCTGATCCCTGCGGAAACGGATGCCTCGGTAATTGTCGTAGTTCAGATCGGCAAAGCTGCCCACCAGCTTCGACACCGGCTGGGTATAGACGCTTGCGGCGCGTTCCTCGGCCAGGGCCGCCACGTTCTCGAAGCCGAAGGGCTCGGGAAGGACGGGGCCATAGGTTTCGCCCTGATCATTCGATTGCGCTTGCGCCGGGACCGCCATCAGCGATCCGCCGGCGGCCATCGCGGTGGCGGCATTGAGAAATTGACGACGCTTCATATCCGGAAATGCTTTGAAAGGTTGCAGTAACATTACAGATGCCGCCGCATTGCAGCAAGCGTTCTCGCCTTTTCGTCAACCCATGGGCGGGCTTACGCGGATGGCAACGCCTCGATGGGCCGCGGGTTCCGCTATTGTCGGGCCAGCCATGCGGTCACGGGACCGCGAACGCTGGTGAGGCCCTGCGCCTCGGCGGTCTCGATGACCTCGCGCAGTTCGGCCAGCGACACCCGGCGGATGAGATGCTTGACCGGACCGATCGAGGCCGGGCGCATCGACAGGCGGTGGATGCCCATCGCCGCGAAGGTCAGCGCCTCGATCGGGCGGCCCGCATCCTCGCCGCAGAAGGACAGCGGCACGCGCGCTTCCTCGCAGCGGGCGATGATCTGGCGCAGCAGCGACAGGAACGGCACGCTGAGCGTGTCGTAGCGGCGGCGCACGCGCTCGTTCTCGCGGTCGGCGGCGAAGAAGAACTGCTTGAGGTCGTTCCCCCCGATCGAGATGAAATCGCACATCTCGAAGAAGCGTTTGGGCGCGAAGGCCAGCGATGGGGTTTCCAGCATCGCGCCGACGCGGATGTCGCTGGGCATGTCATGGCCCAGCCGCTGTTCGCGCGACAGTTCCTGCATGAGGATGCGATGCGCCTCCTCGTATTCGTGCATGTCCGCGATGAAGGGGAACATGACATGCAGCGGCCGCCCGACAGAGGCGCGGATCAACGCCTGCAGCTGCATGCGCAGCACGCCGCGCTTGTCCAGGCCCACGCGGATCGCGCGCCAGCCCATCGCGGGGTTCGGTTCGTCCTGCGGCTTCATGTAGGGCAGCACCTTGTCCGACCCGATATCCAGCGTGCGGAACTGGATCGGCCTGCCGCCTGCACTGTCGATCACACGGGCATAGAGGGTCGCCAGTTCTCCGCGGCGGGGGACGTGATTGCGGATCAGGAACTGCAGCTCGGTGCGGAACAGCCCCACACCCTCGGCGCCCGACCCCTCGAGCGAGGGCAGATCGGCCATCAGCCCCGCGTTCATGTAAAGCTGGACCGTCGTGCCGCAGGTGCCCGTCGCAGGCAGGTCGCGCAGGCTGGCATAGCGGTCCTGGGCCTCGGCCTGCATCGCGATCTTGTCGAGGAACGCCTTGTGGACGCTTTCCTCGGGGCGCAGGTGGACGACACCCTGATCGCCATCGACCAGGATCGCGTCGCCGTTCAGCGCCTCGGTGGTGATGCGGCTGGCATGGATGACCAGCGGAATGGCCAGCGCGCGCGCCACGATGGCGGCATGGCTGCCCACGGACCCTTCCTGCAGGACGACCCCGCGCAGGCGTCGCCCGTATTCCAGCAGTTCGGCCGGGCCGATGTTGCGGGCGACCAGGATCGGGTTCTCGGGCATCTCGGCGCCGGTATCGATGCCCTGACCGCTGAGGATGCGCAGCAGGCGGTTCGACAGATCGTCCAGATCGTGCAGCCGGTCGCGCAGATAGGGATCGGATGCCATCTCCAGCCGCGCGCGGGCACTGGACTGCTCCTTCTCGACCGCGGCCTCGGCCGAGAGGCCCAGCCGGATATCCTCTTCCATGCGCTTGAGCCAGCTGCGCGAATTCGCGAACATCCGGTAGGTTTCCAGCACGGCGGCATGTTCGCCGTCCCCGCCCATGTCAGCGGCAGCGACCATCTTGTCCACGGTGCTGCGCAGCTTCTCCACGCCCTCGTGCAGGCGCCGGTGTTCGGTCTCGGGGTCGTCGCCCACGGGGTTCGCCACCACGACGCGCGGTTCGTGCAGCCAGACGCGGCCTTCGGCGGCGCCCTCCTGGCCGGTCGCGCCGCGGATCATCAGCGGAAAGCGATGCGCCTGGGGCATGCCGTCGGCATTGCCGCCCTGGAACGCGCCCAGCTCGGTCATCTCGGCCAGGACCATGGCCACCACTTCCAGGCCATAGACCTCGTCGTCGGTGAATTGCCGCGCGGTGGTGCATTGGACGACCAGCACGCCCAGGCGTTCGCCCACGCGCTGGATCGGGACGCCCAGGAAGGCCGGGAACACCTCTTCGCCGGTTTCGGGCATGAAGCGGAAACCCGGTTCGCTGGGGGCGTCGGCGGTGTTCATGTTGCGCCCGGTGCGGGCCACGCGACCGACCAGGCCTTCGCCCAGACGCAGGCGCGTCTGGTGCACGGCCTCGGCGCGCAGGCCTTCGGTGGCGCACAGCTCCAGCGTCTCGGGGTCGCGGAACAGATAGATCGAGCAGACCTCGGTTCCCATCGAATCCGCGATCAGATGGGTGATCTGGTCGAGCCTGTCCTGCCCGCCGCCCGGAGCGGCGAGGATTTCCTTCAGCCGCCTCAGCAGCCTGCGGGAATCACTGTCGCTGCGGTCCTGCATCGCTTGCCGCCCCCTGCATTGTGCGAAGGCCCCCGCAAGGGGGCCGAACCGGTGGCGTTATGCCTTGTCCAGTTCAAAGGCATCATGCAGAGACTGCACGGCCAGTTCCATGTATTTCCGATCGATCAGCACCGAAATCTTGATCTCGCTGGTGGCGATGACCTTGATGTTGACGTTCTCGTCGGCAAGCGCCTTGAACATGCGCGCGGCGACGCCGGTATGGCTGCGCATCCCGATGCCCACGACGCTGACCTTGGCGACCTCGGTGTCGATGACCAGCTCGTCATAGGCGATGGTGCCGGCCGTGCGGGCCTCTTCCATGGCCTTCTTGGCGCGCTCGACCTGGTTGATCGGCACCGAGAAAGTCATGTCGGTCACCGAACCCGGGTGATCGTCGTAATCCTTCTCCGAGATGTTCTGGACGATCATGTCGACATTGACGCCCGCTTCGGCCAGGGGCGCGAAGATCGCGGCCGAGATGCCGGGCCGGTCCTCGACCGTGACCAGCGTGATCTTGGCTTCGTCGCGCGAAGAGGCGACGCCGTTGACGACTTTCGATTCCATGATTTCATCCTCATCGCAGATCAGCGTGCCCGAATTCTCGTCGGTATCCTCGAACGAGGATAGCACCCGCAGCCGCACCTTGTATCGCATCGCCAGCTCGACCGAGCGGGTCTGGAGGACCTTCGCGCCGAGGCTGGCAAGTTCCAGCATCTCCTCGAAGGCGATGCGGTCCAGCTTGCGCGCCTTCGACGTGATGCGCGGATCGGTCGTGTAGACGCCGTCCACATCGGTATAGATGTCGCAGCGTTCCGCACCGAAGGCGGCCGCGAAGGCCACCGCGGTCGTGTCGCTGCCACCGCGCCCCAGCGTGGTGATCCGACCTTCGGGCGACAGGCCCTGGAAGCCCGCCACGACGGCGACCTTCATGCCCTCGGCGAATTTCTGATCGATATTGTCGCGGGGAATGTCCACGAACCGCGCCGCGCTGTGCGCGGAGGTCGTGTTGATCGGCACCTGCCAGCCTTGCCAGCTGCGCGCGGGGACGTCCATTTCCTGCAGGGTAAGGGCCATGAGCCCGGCGGTCACGTTCTCGCCCGAACTGACGACGGCGTCGTATTCGCGCGCGTCGAACATGGGCGAGGTCTGTTCGACCCAGCCGACCAGTTCGTTGGTCTTGCCAGACATCGCGCTGACGATGACGATGACGTCATAGCCCCGTTCGACCTCGCGCCGAACCTTCATCGCGGCGTTGCGGATCCTGTCCAGATCGCCCACCGACGTACCGCCGAATTTCATTACCAGAAGCGGCATTGCGGGGCCTCCAGCCAAGGTTGCGTATCGCTGGCGCTTTTAGGCAGGGTTCATGCCGACCGCAAGAGCGGGTTGCGCGGCGTCGTCAGTTCGTCTTCTGACGCGGCAGGAAGGGCAGCGGGGCCACGGGAATGCCCTCGTCGACCAGCTTGCGGGCCTCTTCGGGGCGGGCCTCTCCGTGGATGGCGCGACCGGGGGCGCGACCCTCGTGCATGGCGCGGGCCTCCTCGGCGAAGCGGGGACCGACATAGTCGGAATTCGCCTCGACATGGCGGCGCAGTTTTTCCAGCGCATGGGTTCCGGGGGCGGTCTTCTCGGTCCCGCGCCGTTCGGATACGCGCGGCGCCATCAGGGCCTTCCGGACCTGGGTGTCGCCACATTCGGCGCATTCGACCAGCCCGGCATCGCGCATCGTCTCGAACCCGTCCGAGGATCGGAACCAGCCGTCGAAATCATGCCCGTTGCTGCACCGCAAGTCATAGCGGATCATCGAAACGCTCCTGTCACCTGAGCGACATATCGGGTCGGGGGCCGGTCTTGGCAAGATCCGACAGGCGCGCGACAAGCCCTGCCTGATCGCCCGCGCGGGCATCCAGCACGTCCCGCGCGGCCTGGCCCATGGCCCGGCGCCGCGGGGCGTCGTCCAGAAGCTGCTGCAGGGCGGCCGCCTCGAAGGGCAGGGTGCAATCCCTCAGCGCGGCAAAGCCTTCGGTGAAATTGCCGATATGGGGCCCGCGCAGCAGGGCGCAGCGATGGGCCGCGGGTTCCCAGGGCGTGTGGCCGCCATGATCGACGATGGTGCCGCCGATGATGCAGATGCCTGCCGCCGCATACCAGCGCGGCATCTCGCCCAGGGTATCGGCCAGAAGGACGCCACCCTCGGGCGGGCTGTCGGCACCAAGGCTGCGCTGGGTCGCGGGAATGCCGCGTTCGCGGATCAGGGCCATGATCTCGGGGGCGCGGCGCGGGTGGCGCGGCGCAAGGATCAGGCGCGTCGCGCCCCGTGTCGTCGCGAAGGCATCGAGGATCGCCGCATCCTCGCCCTCGTGGGTCGAGGCGGCCAGGATCGTGCGGTCGCGCGCCGCATCCTCGGGGGGCGGGACGACCGATGCGGGGGTCAGCAGCTTCAGGTCGAGGCGCGGCACCACCGTGCCGGGCCGCAGGCCCAGGGCCAGCAATCTGTCCTCGCTGCCCGCATCCTGCGCCGACAGGGCGTCGATCCGCGCCAGCATCGGTGCGATGATCCCGCGCATCCGGCGCCAACGTCGCCACGAACGTTCCGAGATGCGCGCCCCGATCATCGCCTGCGCGACGCCCGCATCGGCCAGCATCCGCGATCGCAGGGGCCAGAACTCGTTCTCGATGGTGACGGCAAGACAGGGGCGGGTCGCAGTCAGGAAGGACTGCAGGGCGCCCGGAACATCCAGCGGCGCCAGCCTGGCGGGGATGCCCCAGCCCTGGACCATGTCGCGCCCGGTGACGCTGTTGGCGGTCACGATCAGCGGATGCGCACTGGCCAGCGCCTCGATGACGGTCCGGGCCGAGGTCAGCTCGCCCACCGAGGCACCATGGACCCAGATCGCGGCGGGGTCCGGGATGCGATCGCGGACAAGGCGCTGGGCCAGCGTATCGGACCCGCCGATCGCCATGCGCAGCCGCAGCGCGGCCTCGGCCATGCGGGCAAGAGCGTCGTGAATCATGGCGCGCCTTCGTTCATGCGATGCCCCGTCCCGTGGATCCGTTCCGCATGTTCTAAGCCGGGAATGGCCCCCGAAGGCAAGACCCCGGGCCCGATGGCGGGGGATGCGTCTGCGGCGATGTTCGGGGATCTCTCGTGGAGGTGGGTACCGGAATCGAACCGGTCTTCACGGATTTGCAATCCGTCTGGAAGCATTGAAATAAAAGTATTGTTCTGTAAACGGCTCCTGTTTGTTCACGACCAAAGATCAGGGACTTACCGACCAAATGTAAACGGACTTCCAGCGTTCTGCAGACAAAGAGAAACCGCCGGGGAAGCTGCAACTTCCACCGACGGCAATTCAAAACTAGACCTGCCAACAGCGTACCGCGCCGAGCCCTCTTCCGCAGGATTTGGGAGAGCGACATGAGCACCACGCTGACACATTCGGGCCTGCCCGCTGGCGTGAAACCGTTTGAGCTGCTCGACATACTCGCCAAGCTGCGCACTGACTTAGGCTTGCGTGACGAGGACCTGTCCTATCTGCGCAGTCTGTTCATGCTGGCCCGCGCCGAGGACTTCTTGCCCGGTCGTATCTGCGCCGTCTGGGAACGTGTGGCGGGGTTGGCCGACCGCATGAACTTCCACATTCGCAGGGTCACACGGATTGAGACCCGACTCGAACAGCGCGGCCTGATCCTCAGGACCGGCGCGGCGAATGGACGGCGCTTCGGACGACGCAGTGACGACGGCCGCATTGTCTCGGCGGGCGGGATCAACCTGGCGCCGCTTATAAACCGCGCCTCAGAGCTCTTGGCGCGCATCCGGCAGACATCGGTCGCAGCGCAGGGGCTGAAGGAGGACCGGAACCAGCTAAACGACTTGATCCGCCAGATCAGGAGTTTGGGCACACCGGAAGCGCTCAGCGCCGCCCGCGAGGCTTTCCCACGCCTCCGCCCTTCCGAGGTCAGGGACGCGGGCCGGATGAATGCGCTCATTGACGCTCTGGAGGTCATTCTTGCCGAGTTTTCGCCCGCATCCGGTCAGACAGCTGAGACCGCGCCGTCGGACATTTCTGTCCGACCTGATACTGATCCGAAAAAGAAAATCGAAACCTGTAGACCGCAAGCCAAAGTCAGGATCACGCTAGCACAAGTTCTCGCATTGGCTGACGAGGATTTGCGGGAAGCCATAGCAATCTACGCTGAGGCGGCTGGAGAGACATACCTACCGAGCTTGCCAACGGTCTTTCTGGCTGCCCGTGAGCGGGCTCAGATGCTGGGCATATCCTGCTTGGAGTGGGATGTCGCACGCGATCAGCTTGGAGAGCTAAGGACCGTCCTCTGCCTGCTGATTACAGACCGAAACTCTGGTCGCGAGGGTCGTTTCGCCGTGCGCAATCCAGCCGCTGCTTTCATCGGCCTAGCACGGAAGACCACTCGTGGAGATGCTGTGATTGCTGCGCTGATCGCCGAACTCAGAAACTTTACAGTCGGAGTGCCTAGTCATGACCGGTAGGCAAAGAGCAAGGCGACCCATGTCATACGCTGGCGCTTCTGACACGGGGCCTTGCGAGGGGTGGCAAGCCTCCCCTTCGAACCCCACCGGCACGGGTCAAGCCCGCGCCAAGGAGCCACTTTCGGAAACCTTCGTCTTCCGCTGCACTGCCCAGGAAAAGGCGACGCTCCGAGGCAAAGCCAAATCGGTCTGCCTGCCTGCCTCCGAGCTCCTGCGCGAGGCGCTCTGGGGAACGCGATCTGGGAGGCGCAAGCCCGTAGCGCCCGTAGACCCGCTGTTAGTCCGCGGCATTGGAAAGATCGGGGGCAACATGAACCAGATTGCCGCCCGGCTGAACAGCTCAGAGCGTCGTGGCTTCATTCCTCGCATCAGTGCAATGAAGTTGTACGCATGCTTGGTAAGCATCGAGCGTCTGCTTGCGGCCCTTGTAGATGCACATCGGAGGCCGCCGGGGTGCTGATCAAGTTCTTTCCGAATGGCAGGGGCGGCGGCGCAGGGCCGGTCGAGTACCTGACCGCAGAAACCGTCCTCGCGTACGATGGCAATCGCGATCTGATCCGCGATGCATCAGGCCGACCAGAGTCCGTGACACGCGAACCGCTGCCCCAAGTCGTGCGCGGAAACCCCCAGCTCATGATCGACCTGATCGACACCTGCCCACACCGGTGGACCTACCGCGCTGGCGTCGTCAGCTTCGCCCGCGAGGACGCCCCGACCGAGCGCCAGCAGCAGGAGGCTATCGACCGCTTCGAGGAGATCGCCTTCGCCGGCCTGGATGCCGACCGCTATGCCTGCCTCTGGGTGCGCCACACCCACGAGGATCGCGTCGAGCTGCATTTCTGCACGCCGCGCATGGAGCTGCACAGCGGGCGCAGCCTCAATATTGCCCCACCCGGCTATGAGCGCGCCTTCGACAGCCTGCGCGACCTCATGAACAAGACGCACGGCTGGGCAGATCCCATGGACGTAGAGCGCGCGGCCGAGGTGAAGACAGTATCAGAGGCCCCAGACCGCGCTGCCGGGCGCGACGGGCTCCATGCTTGGGTTGGTGACCAGATTTCCATGGGGCTGATCGAGGATCGGGCGGGCATGGTCGCCGCCCTGACTGATGCAGGCTTCGAAGTGCCCCGAGCGGGCAAAAATTATCTGACAGTCAAAGACCCCGAGACCGAAGAGCGGTTTCGCCTGAAAGGAGTGATTTTCCATGAAAACTGGAGAGCCGAAGCAACGGCTGAGCGAAAAGCTGAACGCGGACATGGAGCGGATCAGGGCAGAGAACGCCGCCTCGATCGACACACAGTTGCAAAGCTTCAGGACCGATTTGAAGGGCATTGCCGAAAACGCGCTGGCTACAATCAAGACCGATACGGAAGGCTACCTGCTGCGCGTGAGGAAACACCTCATGAGGCAGAGCGCGAACGCAGCGCGGCCGGAGTGGAAAGCCTTGATGTGGCCGACATTGGTAGCTTGCTGCCTGATGATCAGCACTGGGATTTCGACGTGGTCGGTCATGACCTGGCTAATGCCGAACCTGAATACGATGGGTCTGCGAGTGATCAACCGTCCCGAGGCGACATATCTGATCCCACGCGATGGCAGGGCGACGCTGGACCGATGCCAATTGGCGGGGGAGCCGGTGGACTGTCTCGTTCTGCCGAAGGAGTGAGTGATGCATGGTCTGACAGCGTTAGAGCGCGAATTGCTGAGCTGCGTCGAGAGGTTGACAGAAGCCTCGAAGGAATCCGCGCGGGAATTGACCAGCTCCGGCGAGGAGACGCGCACGGAACTAGCTGGGTTACGCAGCTCCGTGATCGCGTTGCTCAGATCACAGCTCTCCTTGGCCGCAGCGTTGAGCGCCTGGATGCCGGATTCCGCGCAGCTCAACGACAGCATGGAACAGGCGCAGAGGGCGAAGAAGCACCTCGAGACACGCTGAGCGAAGATAGGGAGGATACCCATGCACTCCGACACTAAACCGCGCTTTCCCGTGGACCCATGGATAACATGGCGTCCAGGCAGTGATCGCGCGTTCGACGCCTTGGAGCGCATCGGGGTGCTGATCCGTAGCGGGGCATGCTGGGACGACAGCTATGCCTTTGAACTGGGCGCGCAGGCCCGGCGCTACGCCAACCAATGCCCGAAGGGATTTCGTCACGGGCTGGAAATCGTGCTCAGCGAACACGGCAATCTCGCCGCGATCCAAGGCTGGCTCAGTGCGGCGCCGAACCGCGACTTGAACCGCGCCGGGTTTGC
>NZ_JAHKQB010000026.1 GCF_018860625.1 Paracoccus sp. C2R09 | reverse complement strand
CAAACCCGGAGCGGTTCATCCTCGGGTGATCCGGGGGCAAAGGAAGACGGTAGGTTGGGTGCAACATCATCGTTCAGCGAGGCAGCATCGAAGCTGTAGATCTGCATTGGTGGAAGTCGCTCGTCGAGTGACGCATAGATGTCAGCCATCTCTGGGGCGGGGCTGCTGAGGTGTATTGGTCGATAGGGATCGTGAGTGTCGAGGGAAGCGTAGAGGCTTGCAGCTGCTTCGATGGCTGAAGAGAGGGTAGGGGGGGACGCCTGTGTTGGATCACTCGCGTAAGCGGGCAGGGGAAGCACGCCTATAAGCAATAGAATGGCAGTTTTTGGCACCTATTTCTCCTAAGGATTAACCGGAAGTATTGAATAATTGTACCTATAATATGCGTTCCATGCTCGTGGGGAAGGTAGTTGTGCAGCCCATAAGAAAACGAGCATCGCGAATTGCGATGCCCGTTTTCAGGTTAGGTAGTCAGTGTCGGTACGCTCGATGGACGGTCTGGAATGGCCGTCAAATGTTGCGCTGTGTCAAAGCAAGGATCGCCCGAGGTAGCTCGGACGCCGTAGCAATCACAATCGAGTCGTCGAAAAGTTCGAGGGGGTAAGATCCCTCGCCCACGACGACACCGAAGACTTCGACGTTCAGCCGCGAAAGCCATGTTTTCGCGATCTGGGCAGCATGGACGGAATCAGGCTTTCCATCGGTCACGACGAACAGGATCCTCCGCTCCTTCTCGGAAAGAAGGAAGTTGAAGCCTGCTGCCCTGTAACCGATTTCCAGGGGAGTTCCTCCACTCGGTTGAGGCCACCCGGTCAAGCTCGCGCTGACCGGACGATCAAAAGGTTTGAGGAACGGCGCCAACGCGACATGCGAAGTCACTTTCGCGGGGAAATGCGAAATCGCGGTTTCGACCATGGGGAACTGTTCCAGAGCCGAGGCAAGTCCAAGAGCTGCCTTTTTCCCTTCGATCAGAACGTTGTTGTTCCGAGTGGATCCCGATGTATCGAGCAGGATCTGAACTGCAACGCTCTGATCATCCTCGACCTGTAGATTGCGCCAGATCTTCGGATCGTGGTCGGTCCTGGTGCGTGTTAGTTGCCTCGGATCGATGCCTCGACCATGACGGCGGGGCGCCGAATACTCGCAGTCCCCACAAAGCATGGGTGAAACGGCACCAATGATTCCTTGACGAAACGACAATGCCGCCCGCATGGAATCGGTCACATCATCCCCGGATGTCGAGGATGATTTATTGGAGCCGACACCCTGATTGGCGGGGTCGATGTAGCCGATTGCCGAGCTGCTTGTATTGTTAGGATCCGCACCCTTTTTGGCCACACACTCAGCGATACTGTACTGACTGGTGGAAGGAAGGTCTTTGCTAAGTTCCGTTCTGGGCTCAGCAGGCCCGCCTTGCTGCCCTTCTTGCGCCGGAGTGCCCTCGGAGCCACCTTGCTGTCCGTCCTGCGGCTGAGCGCCCTTAGAGCCGCCTTGCTGCGGGGGCCGCGGCGGTTCGGGTTGCTTATCGGGAAGCGCTTGGTCGAAAACGAGGATCAGCTCTTCGGCACAGTGCAATACGTCCTGCGTGGATTTCGAGAGTGCGGCACGGTGCGCAATCTCGAATGCCTGGGAGAGCATTGCTTCCCCGAAATAGCTGGACGCCGCTTGCTGGTAGAGCCCGGCATGGTGAGCGAGAACCTTTTGGTTCAGGATCCGCAACCGGAAGTTCAGGATGGACCAGTTGAGCGCCAGGGACCAATGATTGTCCAGCGTCGTCGCGTCGGGATAGTCCTCGAAGATAAGACTGCAAACTGAGTTGAGGTAGGACCTGGCACCTGGGTAGAGTTGGAGCCCAAGCCGCTCGATGCGGATATCTTCGAGAATGTTGGCCGCCGCATGCCAAAGTGCATTGGGATGCTTCGGCGAGCTGTTGAGCCTGTTGCGAGAGTACTGTTGAAGCGCCGTGAAATCGGTATGGCGCACATGACCGGCAGCTTCGTGGAAGATAAGGCCGTAGAGCGCATTCCGTTTCCGAGGATCACTGAAATCCCAATGGGGAAGATAGATGGTGGTCCCGTCCGTCCTCGCATCATCACCCGAGAAGATGATATTGACCCGGTATTTGCGACCGAGCAGGGATGCCAACTTCATCGAGACTTTCGCATAGTCGATAGTGTGTTCGGTAGTCATCCGAATGATCTCCACAATGATATACGGGATCAGCCCCCACCAAGCGGGAGGGTGACCCGCAAGGGTGGGTGACTGCCCCCGAACGAGGGCAGTCGATGAGTTACCAGCTGAAATCAGCGACCCAGGCCGATTGACCGGGATCCGATTGCGGCTGCATTTCAGGTTCTTCGGATCCTCCATTGGTCTCCTCTTCCACATCCCCGAATTCGAGACTGTGGAAATTGGACGTTCTGGATGCTTCCTGAGCTTCGTGCGCCTCGGCCGGTTCGCTGGAATGGACATCCAGTTGATCGACGGAGAACTGCGAAGGCTCGAAACCCGAATGGGCAGAATTGGCACCAAGTGCTGCACCATCCTTGGGTATGGATGCTGCGGCCGGGCCCTCGGCTGTCGTGACAGTTGCCGGTGCGGGTGCAGGAGCAGATTGAGCATATTGCTCGAACTGCGCCTTGACTTCCGCAACGCTGCGCAGTGAGGAAAGAAGACCATATAGGGTCAGGAATTCCTGACCGGCAATCTTTCCCTTGCCCTGAGCGGCAGCCATCAGCCTGTCGGCAAGCAAGTTCATACCACCCGTGGGTTCGATGAACGAGAAACGCTTCAGCTTCGCGGCCATGTCGGTGACTGTCTGACGAACCTCGACACGGTAGGAGGCATTCGGATTTCCGCGCTTGCTCTCCACGTGGGACTTGAAGGCGGTAACGACCTGCGCCAGCACGCTGTCGAGCAGATCGTTTCCGACGCTCGCCATCGAGTTGGTGCGGTCTCGCGGCGAAGCATTGACCTCGAAGATCCTGAACGAAGCGCGAAAACGCGACTTTACTACAGCTCTTGGAAGGACAGCGCGGCGCAGCGGGCCTGCCATGTCAGGGTTGGAATTGATCCAATCCTCAATCATGTCGTCGTAGCCGGTCAGGAAGGTCTCCAGCGCCAGGTCGAATTCGGCGCAGCAGTCTTCGAGCTCGGTTCCGATCTGGTCGATACTGTCCTGCGGGACAGCATATCCCCCAAGCAACCGGGTACCGACCCGCGCGCATGCGCGTTCGGCCTTGGTCCGGATCTGCTTGAATGGCTGCAAGGCATCCCTGTCGATTAGGTTCTTACGGCCGTAGCTGGCGACACGAGAGGATGGCAGGTCGCTTGCGTCGATATTCACGAAATCCGATGGTTCGAGCGCTTTCGCGCCAGACCAGATCGTGAATCCGAGGTCGACGATGGCAATCTTGTCGAGAGTGGTGGTTTGAATGCTCATTGCTTCCTCCTGAATGGAAAAAGGGGAGCATGCCCCCCTGGCGGGGATTGCTCCCCGTGAGGGTGTCTCGGGCCGTGATCAGCCCATATTGAGATCGAGAACCGTAACCGCTGCCTCGCGCTCGTCCGCTGAGAGGCGGTTGAGATACGAGAGGTCGAGGGCGGGAAGGAGATCCTCCTTCACGGAGAAATCGCTTTCCCCGATACGGCGAAGAAGCCCCATGCTGCGGCCTAGATTCAGCGTTCGCATGAGTGCCCTGGTCGAGATGGGATTGCTGAGAGGCTCAGCAACATCTACGGCCTTGCTGCGGGTTTCCATGGCAAAACTGGTCAGCTTCGTGAGGAAGTGACTTGATTTGCGCGCGTAGTCCGGAAACTGGAGCATGAGCAGGTCGAGTTCGTCAGACTGCTCCATGTAGCCTACCCTGATCATCGCGAAACGATCGAGAAAGGCGGGGTCGAGGCGGCGGACGGAGCCAACATACTGACCCGTCAGATCACCACTGCCGGCGGAGTTCGCCGTGCAGATCACGCGGAAATTGGCATGAGGCTCGATGACCTCGCCTGTTTCCTTGATCACGAGGTTGCCGCCGTCCAGAACATCGTTCAGGGCGACGAGATCACCTGCGCGGCCGCGATCGATCTCGTTGATCACCAGCACCAGCCCAAGTTTAGCGGCAAGGGCAAGGGGGCCATATTCGAACACGGTGTCACCGAATTGAATGCCTTGCCTGCCGATCAACTCGAAGGAGTCGGATTTCTCGCTCCATGAAAGCATCAGGGTTGGCCATTTCAGGCGTCCCAGGACTTCTCGGATCATGGAAGTCTTGCCCGCGCCGAATGGGCCATGCACAAGAAGCGCATCGCCCTTCGAAGCGGAGAAGAGATAGGCAAGGAGGCCGCGAAGCTGGTCCTTGTTGAAGCGGTAGTGCTCGGAGGTCTTCTGAACGAATTGATCGTTGTGATGATACACCGGGACCTTACCGGGCGCCGAAATGCTGAACAGTTCGGAAACGGAAGCGGGAACCGACTGCCAGTTGATAGCGGCGCGATAGCCAGCGGGGAGATTGGTCATGGGGATAGCCCTTTCGATCGAGAGGGGAATACCCCCACAACGGGATATTCCCCGTTGGGATGGAGTTATTCAGGCAAGTCGAGCGTCGTGACCTGCACATGACTGGTCCCGGCCTTGCGGTACGGGGCAACAGTCTGTTCATCGTCTGGATCTGCCCCAAGGGACTTCACCAGATCGCGCCAGTTGACGGATCCGGAACGCTCGACATGTGTCGCGCGAACCCCCGAGAACTGGCCCTTCTTGTTTTGGCCGAGTAGCTTCAGCATGGGCGTTGATGCCTGAGTGATAGCCCTGTCGATCTCCAACAGAGCATTCTTCAGAGCGGCCTTCTGATGGAGCAGAGGCCGAAGTTTCGCAGCGCATTTCTGCCACTCATATGCGTCAATGGCGCATTGAGGGGCGTAAAGATCGCGCTTGGGATCCTTCGACGGTTCTTTTCCGCTTGCCACAGCCTGCAGAAAAGCTTCCGCACGGAGGCGAATGTCATTCTGAAAGGCTGGATCGGCCGGAACGATGAAGATCTTGTAGTCCCGGACCTCGGGCGTCTGAGCCTCCTCGTCGATGTCGCCAAAAACGAGGAAACCTTCGGCCGCATCCGTCACCAGCAATTGATGCTGGAGTTGCGGAAGATAGCGTTGGGCAGGCTCGCTGTTGATACCGCTCTTCACAACAGCCTGGTAATTGCCTGGTGATGGCACCTTGAGTTCCCAGGGGCGGCGGGACGAGTCGATACCGTCCAAGGACGCCCTGATCTGGCTCATGGTGTCATGCTCGGCGCATACCGGGATCAAGCCGACCTTGCGATCAGCCGCGATCCTTTCGCGTAGCATGAATTCGAACATCTTGCCGCGGCGGACATAGGGGTTTCCCTCCAGGTCATCCTCGGCGCGAAGCCCGCGTTTCTCAGCCCATAACTGCCATTCGGTCTTGTAGGGATTGTTGCCGAAGAGGCAGGAGATGTCAGATGCGGTGATACCGCCCCTGCGCCACTCCAGCCATTCCGGCGTGGATTGCTGCAAATTGATCAGCTTCATGGCACCCTTCCGAATTGAAAAGGGGGCCGCCCGAGAGGGGGGAAGCCCCCTTGCGGGTTTCAGGCTGCAGCCTGCATGAAGGTCAGCAAGGTAGCTGCCGCCTTAGAGACATCATGGGAAATCGCTCCGGCATTGGCCTGGCGGACAAAACTGCCCTTGGCTTTGTTGCAAGCTACGTTCCCATGTTGACGAGCACCCTTGATGTAGTCCCACATCACAGGGAACTTGGGGTCGCTTGCCATGACGGACAAAGCTCCCAGCAGATCCTGACCAAGCTTGTGACAGCTGCGATCAAGGCTCTCCTTCATGGCTACCATGGTCTGGTCGATCGCGCCAATTTCGGCAGCAGTCTCCAGGTTGCGGTCGAGCCAGCTCAATGCGTCCTTTGGAAGCGACAAGAAGTCTTCAACGCTAACACCGAAAGCCGATGACGATCCGATGGCTTGTGCATTGAGATTGGCCGGCGCCTGCGTATCGGGCCGACCCTGAGCAGACAGATCGGAATGTTCGTGCTGCGTTTGGGAGGGAATGATATCTGCCGTTTCGGGCTGACCATCCATTTCCTCGGCGGCATAGTCGCATTCCGCAAAACCGAGCCGTAAGGCTGCGACCTTGGCGCATTTGGCAAGCATCAGCATGGGTTTCTTCTCCCAAACGGAGTTCGGGAGACCCTGGCTGAGTGCGACAGCTTCATCGAAATAGACAGTATCGGTGAACGCACAGCGCTCGCTTTTGACGAAGCGGTAGACCGTCGCCGTAGCGAAGTCGGGAACTTCGAGAGTTACGGAAGCAGCTTGGTTCTGGCCACCTCTATTGCGCTTGCTGCCCTCGAAGGTCCTTGACCTGACAGTTCCGAACTTTACCTCGTCGATGCCCGCGAAGCTGTCTGTCTTGTGCGCAAGGAAGATGAGCGCCTTGACGGTCAGCCAGCAGACTTCGTAATCGACATAGCCGCCAGCAGTCCGGTCATAGCGAGACTGCTTCACGATAGCGACATGGCCACCGAAGACATCGAGACCACGCATCTTGGCAAGATCCCAAGCCTGAAGAATGGAGTCGCCATTCACCGTGTTGGCGAAAGTGGTGCCAATGAGGACACCCCATTGCTGCTTGTCGATGCCGCGGGACTGCGCTCGTTCGGTCGGGTAGGGGATACGGGGGGTATTCATGGGTCTCTCCTGTAAAAAAAAGAGGGGAAACCCCCCCTGATGGGAAATTTCCCATTAGGGATGTCAGCTTGTTAGCTGACGGATTGTGGCGTCGGTGATCAGTCGAACTGTTCGACCAGCTCGTCGTCTATGGTTTGATCGGTTGCACGATCAGATCCGTAAGGATCCCTGCGGGCATCCTCTGCGGGACGAGAAAGTGCACGGATCGCACCGAGACGATCGTTGACGACAACCTGCCAACTGTAGCGGGTCTGACCGTCCTTCTCGTGGCGGTGTTCCTTCATCTTGCCTTCGACGAGAAAGAGGTTGCCCTTGCGAGCCGCCTTCTCTGCGTATTTTGCAAGATGCCCCCAGATGACAACATCGAATGCTGTCGTCTGAGCCCCCCAGGAGCCTGTCTCGGAAGAGTAGACTTCATCGGAGGTGATCACTCGGAAGGTCGCGTAGCGCACTCCCGATTGGGTGACGCGAATGATCGCATCATCGGCAAGATTGCCGACAAGCTGAATGCGGTTGAACATGGCTTTCTCCTAGGGTGAAAGGGAGCAAGCCCCACCTCGGGGGATAGCTCCCGAACGGGTTTCAACGATTTCAGACATAGGTATTCAGCCCGCATGGATTTTGGTCCATGCCGCGCGTCGTGTCTCATGATGCGACTGACGCGGCCGGGGCATTGCCCGGACTGACAGGCGGTTTCGAGAGCTTTCGGGTCTCGAATGGGCCATTACGACCACCGCTTAGGCTTCATGAGCCATCCGCCTTTCCGGATCGAGCCGGATGAGACGCACCCTTCACGGGCCGTGAGCCGTCGCAGGAACTGCCTGCGAACATGATGTCTTCGGGTGGGCCCCAGGCGACGACCTGTCCTCTGCAAAGCAGAAAGTATCTCAAATTTAGCGCGGGACGGCATTGCCGAGCAAGACAGATCTTCCAAGGGGAATGCTTACGGAATCTGATAGCTTTGCAGAGTAAAAGACAACCGTTGCATTACGATTGACCCCGTGGCTATTCATCGTCGCGAACAACTGCACTATAATTAGCGCGACCAGGCGGCTCCCCGATCGTTGGGCAGGATCTGGCGTGATTTAAGCTACTCGTTGCATCTGCTGATCGGGTTAGCAGCTATCATGTCCTTGCGCGTAGAGCAGCGCCGGTGGTTTGCCGCCGAGTGCTGGAGTGCGGTCGCTGGTGGTTGTAGAAGGTCCTCCAATTACGGATCGTCGCCTTCGTCTCCGATCTTTTCTCCCAGTCAAGAAAGTGACCTGCCACGGGATCTTTCCTCCACCGTCGATTAGCGTCTGGCCCGACTTGAGGACGGACAATGAAGCGAACGAGATTCACGGACGAACAGATCATCGGCATCATGGCCGAGCATGGTCGACGTATACGTCGACGGCGCAAAGTGGGCGGACCTGTGCCGCAAGCACGGTATGTCGGAAGGCACCTTCTATAACTGGAAGGCTAGATTCGGGGGCATGACGCCGACGACCTCCCGGCAATGGTGCGAAGAAGAGTTGCGTCCGTTCCTCTGGCGTAGTTTGCCGTGAAGGTTTTGAAGCGCGGAGCATCACTCGGAGTGCCTGATGCAGGCCCTCCTCTGGATGGTCGCGCACCTTCTGTTCGGAGTCGCTTCGCGCTTCTGCAATATCGGTCGAAAGCTGCACTTGAGCCGGGCAGCGTTGGCGCCAAGCGCATGATCGGGTCAGGTGGGGATCTGTACGATCATTTCGATTTCAATCTTAAGATCGGGTCCGGCCAGCGCGGCGACGCCGACCCCCGTCAAACTGGGCGCTGCCCCGTCAAGAAACGCCATGATGGGAGGCATCGCGATGGCCATGGCGTCCTCGTCCAGATCTGTGACGTAGATGCGCATCTGAACGATGTCATGGGGGCTTGCGCCCACGGCCTTCAATGCTTTCACGAGGTTTGCAATGACCTGCCTTGTCTGTGCCTCCAGCCCGACCGGAACGGCGGATCCGTCTGCGGTCTGGGCCACCTGCCCGGACACGAAAGCCAAGGCGCCCGGATTCGCGATGACAATTTGCGAGTAGCCCATGTTGCGCGCGTTCGGAAGCGTTGCGGGGTTCATTCTTTTCAGCGAGGTCCGCATTGTGCCTGTCCCATGATTACACTTGAATGTCCGCTGAATATGGCGAAACATTGACGAATGGATTTCGCATCTGAGGCGAACAAAGCTCGACAAGCGGCACGGCATGGGTGACTCGAAGGTCAACGACATCCTTGTGTTCATGTCGGTCGCCACAACTGGGAACTTCGCGTCTGCGGGTCGGGCCTTTGGTCTCTCACGCTCGACGGCAGGAAAGGCCGTGGCGCGGCTGGAGGACAGGTACGGTGTCCGCCTTTTGAACCGCACGACCCGTGCCGTTAGCCTGACCGAGGCGGGCCAGAGGTTATTCGCGCAGGGCAAAGCCATTCAGGCGGCCATTGCCGAAGCCGATGCGTGTCTGGGAACCACAGACGGCATTCCCAGGGGCACGCTACGGATAACCGCACCGGATGCGCTTGGTCGACGCATCATTGTGCCTGTCATTGCGACGTTCCAAAAGACTTGGCCTGACATCCGCTTTGAAATCAGTTTTTCCGACACCGTCAGCCGCATCATCGAGGATGGTTTTGATCTGGCCGTGCGGGTCGGCGTCACGACCCCGGATGCCTCTCTGATCTCGCGAACGCTCACGGTGGAGAAAACCGTGCTATGCGCCTCGCCCGCCTACCTGGCAGACCGCGATGCGCCCCGGAACCTCGACCAGCTCAGCACCCACGACCTGCTGCAATTTTCAAGTGTCGCGAAGCGCCAGGCCTGGTCCCTGCAGGATCCCAGCAGCTTTCCGGGCAACGTGTCGGGCCGCGTGCCCCTGCGCACGGACAGCGCAGAAGGTCTGCGCGCGGCGGCGCTGGCGGGGATGGGGATCGCCCTGCTGCCGATGGCCCTGGTCAAGGATGACCTGCATGCGGGACGCCTTCTGCGGGTCTTGCCGGATGTCGACTGTGGCGAGGTGCCGATCATCGCCCTCTACCCGCACAAGAAGTTCCTGGAGCCGCGTGTGCGGCGCTTCATCGACGCCTTGGTGTCAGAGCTCGCAACCCCCGGGGCTGACGTTGCGCTTGACTGATACAGTCACGTAGGCGCTGAGATCGTCATGCCGCGTGTGATGCGGCACGACGATGCAGACGTCTCGCGGCCGAACAGGGCTAGCGGTTTTCAGTTCCGGCTCACTGACATCACGGCACGGCTGATCTGCCAGAGTGCAGCATTGCGTGTCTCGAAATCCGCATCGACGTCTGAGATGAAAATGGTGACGATCCAGGGAGCCGCCCCCCCTTTCGGGAATGATCATCGCTAGATGTTGCGCGTTTGCCTCCCGCTGCCCGACTTGTTCAGGAAAAGCCAACCGCTCGGCGCGACGGCGCGCAGCAGGTTACCTATCACACCACCGATGCTCATCCATTCTGCGAGTTGCCCGCGCGCCGGATGACAGCGCATCCCCAGCAGAAGTCGACGCGGTGTTTCGGTCACCCGAGAGGAAGCCAAGCGAGACGTGTTCGACTACATCGAGATGTTCTACAATCCGAAGCGCAAGCACGCGCGGAACGGAATGTTTTCGCCCCTCGAGCTCGAGCAGCAACAGAAACTGAGGCACGAGGGCGTCTAAGAAACGCGGAGGCATTCACAGATCCTCATCGAACAATGTAGAAAGCACTACAACACTGCTCGGCCGCATAGCGTTCTTGGATATCGGACACCGGCACCGGGGGCCTTCATCCCCATAGATCGAAGGCCGACCATGCATGAGCATTTAACCCGGACCATTCGATGGGGTCAGCTCACGTGCATTCACGCACTTCCGGAGAAAACTTGTTCGTTGTGTTGCTCATGATGCTCCAATTTACTCAGGAGTTGGAGCCTCCAGCAAGCCCGGCGCGGTTCAAATGGATAGGCAGCCGCCGGCGATTGGGCTCGCGGATACAGGATCTGCTTCGCGCGGCAGCATCATGATTGAGGCCCTCGGGCGGCGACGAGGGCATGATTGCATCGACCTGTACCGGTTGAACATCCCCAAGGCCAAGGCGCGTCTTGGGCACGACCACCGCCTGCCAGCCCCTTGGCCGGACGATACCGAAGTGAACAGCGTCGGAGGAATCCGTCGAAGACGTGACGGATACTGTCTGGAGATCGCAGAGAAGCCCGATCTTCGCGCCTCGGAGTACCTGTCACATCGCTTGCAGCCCAAGGGCTCAAGAGGGACAGGCGCAGACGACATCCCGAACGAAGATCAGCACGGGGTCGGGCATTGATGCGGTCCGCGTTGCCCGACCCCCACGAACGTTCAGCGTCCCATCCAGCCGCCGTCCACGACCAGCACCTCGCCGTTGACATAGTTGGAGGCGGCGGATGCAAGGAACACCGCGGGTCCTGCGAAGTCGCGTGGCGTGCCCCAACGACCCTGCGGGATCCGTCCTAGGATGGCCTGCGACCGGTCCGGATCGTCCTGAAGCGCCTGCGTGTTGTCGGTTGCGATATAGCCCGGCGCGATGGCATTGACGTTAACGCCCTTGCCCGCCCATTCATTCGCAAGCGCCTTGGTCAACTGGCCGATCCCACCCTTCGAGGCAGCATATCCCGGAACCGTGATCCCGCCCTGGAATGTCAGCAAGGACGCCGTGAAGATGATCTTGCCCGATCCGCGCGCGATCATGCCGCGCCCTATCTCGCGTGACAGGATGAACTGCGCCGACAGGTTCACCTCGATCACCTCGTCCCACCATTCCTCTGGATGTTCGGCGGCGGGCTTGCGACGGATGGTGCCCGCATTGTTGACCAGGATGTCGGGCGCAATGCCGTCCGCCTGCAGCTGCGTCGCGAAATCCTTGACCGCCTGACGGTGCGAGAAATCGCATCGATAGGCGCGGAAATCGCGCCCAAGCGCTCGGACCGCGCACTCAACATCCGAGCCCGCGCTTTCCAAGGATGCGCTGACGCCGACGATATCGGCGCCCGCCTCGGCCAAGGCCTCGGCCATGCCGCGCCCGATGCCGCGTTTGCAGCCGGTGACCAGCGCGGTCTTGCCGGTCAGGTCGAAACTGGACAGCACGCTCATGTCATTCTCCCACCTTGATCAGGCTTTTCATCGCCGTGGGGCTTTCGTCCAGCGCCTCGAACGCGCGCTGGATATCGGCAAGCGGGCTGACATTGGTGATGATCTTCTGCGCGTCGATGCGGCCCCCTGCGACCAGTGCGATGGCCTGATCATAGTCCTGCGGTTCATAGACCCGTGCACCGATCAGCTGCAATTCGCGCCAGAAGAACTGGAACAGGTCGATCTGCGGCTTCTTGGCGTGGATCGCGACCATCACGATCCGGGCGCGGGTGGCGGCGATGGCGGTCATAGCATCGACGCCGGGTTGGCTGCCCGATACCTCGAAGACGACATCGGCACCCTTGGTGCCCGTGCGTTCGTCGATCATTGCCTTCAGGTCGGATTCAGCCGGGTTGATGGTGTCGAAGTCCAGACCCTCGGCAATGCTCAGACGGGCGCGGTTCACTTCTGAAATGACGACATTGCCGCCCGCCTCACGCGCGACCATGGCGACCAAAATGCCGATGGGACCGCCGCCGATGACGACGACATCCTCGCCCTGCTGGACATTCGCCAGGCGGACATCGTGACAGGCCACGGCGACCGGTTCAATCAGCGCGGCATGGTCTAGGCGCATGTCGTCGGGCAGCACATGCAGCGTATGAGCCGGGGCGTTCCACAATTCCTGCATGGCCCCGTCGGTATCCAGACCTAGGAATATCTGGTTGTGGCAGATATGGCCGTGGCCGCGCTTGCAGGCCGGACATTCGCCGCAGGGATCAAGAGGGCGCACGACGACTTTCTGGCCGGGGGTCACGTTGGTCACGCCTTCGCCGATCGCCTCGACCACGGCCGACATTTCGTGCCCGACGATGCGGTTCAGGCCAACGCGGGCGTCCATATTGCCGTGGAACACATGCATGTCCGTCCCGCAGATGCCGCAGAAGGCGATGCGCAGCTGCGCCTGACCCGGCCCGGGGGCGGGGGTTTCCGTGCGTTCGACCCGGAAAATGCGATTTCCGCGATAGAAGGCGGCGTCGATCATCGTCATGCGTGCAACTCCTGATGTGCGTTGTTCAGCTTGTCCCAGTCGAAGGTGACACCGACGCCCGGCGCGTCGGGTGCTACGGCGCGGTGATCGCGCAGGCTCAGCGGGGCAAGGGTATAGCGGTCGATGGGAAAGGAATGGACCTCGATCCAGCCGGCATTCGGCTGGGCCGAGACCAGGCTGACATGCAGTTCCTGCATGCCGTGGCTGCAGACCGGCAGGTCATGCGCCTGTGCCAGCTGCGCGACCCGCAGCCAGCCGGTGATGCCGCCGCAATTGCTGGCGTCGGGCTGGATGAAGCCCAGCCGGGCATCTGCGACTGCGTATTCGAATTCGTGGATCGTGTGCAGGTTCTCACCCATCGCCAGAGGAATGGGCGAGGTCTCGGCGATCCGGCCATAGCCCTTGTAATCGTCGGGGATGGTCGGTTCCTCAAACCAGGTGATGTCGAAAGGCGCGAACGCCTGCGCGGCCCTCTGCGCATCCTCGACCGACATCGAGTAATTGGCATCGACCATGAAGGTGACGTCCGGGCCGATCAGCTCGCGTACAGCGCGAACGCGTTCGACATCCTGTTCCAGCGTCGGCTGGCCGATCTTGATCTTCACCCCGTCGAAGCCGGCGGCAAGGTAACCGCGGATCTGGTTCAGAAGCTTCGGCAGGGGAAAGTTCAGATCGATCCCGCCTGCATAGGCGCGACAGTCCCGCGCGCTTCCGCCCGCCATCTGCCACAATGCCTGACCGCTGGCCTTGCCACGCAGATCCCAGAGCGCAATATCGACCGCCGAAATGGCAAAGGACGCGATGCCGCCACGCGCGACATAGTGGACATGCCATTGCATCGCGTCATGCAGGTCCTCGACCGCCGATGCGTCCCGTCCGGTCAGGAAAGGCGCCAGGTCGTGCCGGATCATCGCCAGAATGGCATGTCCGCCCTTCCCGCCGGTATAGGTATAGCCGGTTCCCTCGGACCCGTCCTCCAGCGTGACGGTGGCGGTGATCAGCTGGAAATGGGTGTGATCGCCATGCTTGGCGTCGGTCAGCACCTCGTCCAGCGGTACGTTGAATAGGCGGGCCGTGACGGCCTTGATCCTTGCCATGTCAGGAAAGCTCCTTCTGTGTGGCGCGCGACAGCCGGCTCTGCAGCAGGATCACCAGCAGCAGGAACGCGCCCCGGATGACCATTTGCCAATATGCGCTGAGGCTGATGACGCCGCGCCCGTTCTCGAAATTGAGGATGTTGAAGACAAGGCCCAGCAGCAGGGCCCCCGCGACCGTCGCCCCGACCGAGCCGAGGCCCCCCGTTAGCAGCGTGCCGCCGACGACCACCGACGCGATAGCCGACAGTTCCCAGCCGATGCCTTCGAGCGGCTGGCCGGCGCCGAAGCCCGATGCCAGGAACACCCCGGCCAGCCCCGCGCAGCCGCCGCTGAGCGTATAGACGAATGCCTTGGCACCGCGCGTATTCAGCCCCATCATCGCAGCAGCATCCTCTCCCCCACCGATGGCAAGGACGGTGCGGCCAAGCGATGTCTGTTCCAACAGGATCCACAGCCCGACCACCACGATGGCGGTGATGACGGCGGTCCAGGGCAGCAAGTCGAAGGCCTTGCCCATTCCCAGGCTGGTGAAGTTCGATCCCCAGTCGATGGAAATCGTCTGTGCGCCCGAAATCACCAATGCGCCGCCCTTAGCCCCCAGCATCGTGGCCAGTGTCGCGATGAACGGCGGGATTCGCATGGAGACGACGAAGAAGGCATTCAGCGCCCCCATCGTCAGCCCCGCCATGACCGCGCCGGGCAGGGCGATCTGAATGCCCAAGGGCGACAGATAGGCCGCGACGACCGAGGTGAAGGCCGCGACCGACCCCACCGACAGATCGATCCCGCCAGTCAGGATGACGAAGCACATCCCGACAGAAATGACGATGAACATCGCATTGTAGTTCAGGAAGGACGAGATGTTGTAGGCCCCGCCGAAATTCTCGTATCGCAGCAGGCCGAACAGGATGAGCGCGGCCAGCGCGGCCCAGACCCCGGTGGAATGCCCGCCGCCCCGCAGATGGCGACGCAGATCGAAGGCTGTGGTGACAGACATCGCTTACTCCTTCCGGGCTTGCTGCAAATAGACAGCAGCGATGATGATCGCTGCCTTGGCGATCAGCGCGACCTCGTCGGCGATGCCATTGGCAAGCAGGGTGTATTTCACCAGCTGGATGATGATCGCGCCCAGGATCGCGCCTAAGATCGGTGCGCGCCCGCCCTGCAGCAGGGTGCCGCCGACGACGGCTGCGGCGATCGCGTCCAGCTCCATCAGATTGCCGATCCGCGCCGCATCCGAGGCCGAGTTGATCGCGACGACGATCAGGCCCGCCAGCCCCGCCAATCCGGCACAGATGGCATAGGCGCCGATCTTGACCCTGTGCACCGGAATTCCCGACAGGCGCGCCGCACGCTCGTTCCCGCCCACGGCCAGCAATTGCCGCCCGAAGGTGGACCGCGCCACGACCCATGAGAGGAGGATGGCGATGATCAGGACCAGCCAGCCCTGAAACGGCAGACCCATGACCCGTCCTGTGCCCAGATAGCTGAACGAGGGATGCGAGAAGGTCTGCAGGTTGCCGTTGGTCAGAACCTGCGCCAGCCCGCGCCCCGAAATGAACAGGATCAGGGTCGCCACGATCGGCTGCACGCCGAGCCGGCTGACCAGCAGCCCGTTGAAGACCCCGCAGCAGAACGCGATCAGGATGGGTAGGCCGATGGCGGCGATCAGGCCCGGGACCGGGTTGGCCTGCGCAAATTCCGACAGGAAGATCAGCGGCGCCAATGCGCCGGCCAGCGCCATGACGGCGCCAACGCTAAGGTCGATGCCGCCGGTTGCTATGACCAGCGTCATGCCCATCGCGACGATGGCGATGGTCGCCATCTGGCTGATATTCACGAACAGGGTCTGCGGCTGAAAGAAATTCGGCGTCACGATCAGGTTGAAGATCACGATGACGATTAGTGCGATCCCGGCTCCGTGGCGGGCCGGGTCCAGCGCAAAGCGGCCTTGGTCGGGGGCGTTCATGCGGCGACCTCGCTGTCTTGATGCTGTGCGATGGCGCCGATCAATGCGTCCTGCGTCAGGCCGGGATTGTGCAACTCGCGGACCGAGCGTCCGTCTTGCAGAACCACGATGCGGTCGGCCCCTTCGACCAGTTCCTCGAATTCGGAACTGATCAGCAGGACGGAAAGGCCTGCCGCGACCTGAGCGCGGATGATCGACTGAATCTCGAATTTTGCGCCGACATCGACGCCGCGTGTCGGTTCGTCCAGGATCAGGATCTCGGGTTCCAGCGCCAGCCAGCGCGCCAACAGCACCTTTTGCTGATTTCCGCCCGACAATTCGCGGATCGGCTGTTCCATCCCGGCGGTCTTGATCTGCAGGGCCTTGATGTAATAGTCGGCGATCTCGCGTTCGCGGGCGCGGTCGATGGCGCCGCCCTTTCGCAGTTGTGGCAGGATGGCCAGCGTGATGTTCTCGCGGACAGACAGATGCGGAATGATGCCGTCGACCTTGCGATCCTCGGTCAGGAAACCGATGCGTCGGGTGATCGCGGTCGCGGGATTGTCCAGCGCGGCCCCGCTGTGATGGGTGATCTGCCCGCTGATCAGCGGGTCTAGCCCGAATAGCGCCCGCGCGGTTTCGGTCCGCCCCGATCCCAGCAGACCGCCCAGTCCAAGAATTTCGCCCTTGCGGATGGTCAGATCGACGCCGCGCAGGCCGGTGCGTGTGCGCAGCCCTGTGGCCTGCAACAGGACCGGACCGGGATCGGAATGGCCGCCCGACAGCGCGGTCAGGCCAGCCGTCTGAATCTCACCTGCATCGCGGCCCAACATCTCGGTCACAAGACCTAGCTTGGTCGTATCGGCCACATCATGCGTGGCAACGGTCCTGCCATCGCGCATGACGGTGACGCGGTCGCAGATGCGATAAAGTTCGTCGAGAAAATGCGAGATGTAGAGGACCGCGACCCCGTCCTGCTTCAGGCCGCGAACGACGGAAAACAATGTCTCGATCTCTTGATCGTCCAGCGAGGATGTCGCCTCGTCCATGATCACCAGTTGCGCTTTCAGCGATACGGCGCGGGCGATGGCGACCAGTTGCTGGATCGCGGTCGAATACTGGCCAAGTGGTCGGGTCACGTCGATATCAACGCCGAACCGCGTCAGGATCTGGCGGGTCCGGGCATGCGCGGCCCTCCAGTCAATCAGGCCAAGCCTGGTCCGCGGCTCATAGCCCATGATGACATTCTCGGTCACGCTGCGCAGCGTCACCAGGCTGAGTTCCTGATAGATGGTCGCGATCCCGGCATCCTGTGCCTCGCGGGCGCTGGTGAGCGTCAGGTCGCGCCCCGCCATGCGAACATCGCCCGTATCACGGCGATAGACGCCGGTCAGCACCTTGATCAGCGTGGATTTTCCGGCCCCGTTCTGGCCAATGATGGCGTGAACCTCGCCGGGGCGGATCGACAGATTGGCATCGCTGAGCGCGATGACACCGGCAAATTTCTTGCCGATACCCGTCATTTCGATCAGATCGGTCATCTTGCTTGTCCTGTCGGTGGCGGACCGAGGGCGATGCCCCCCGGTCCTGCGTACCTCAATAGGCTTCGTCGATATGCTCGGCGGCGTTGTCGGCGGTGAAGATCCGATCTTGGACCTGAACCCAGCCGGGGATCTCTTCGCCGGCGGCGTATTTGCCCATTACCTCGCAGGCCAGCGGCCCGAAGAAGGGCGAACTTTCGACCGTCACTCCCATCTTGCCGTCGATGATGGCCTGCAACGCATCGCGCGTGCCGTCGATCGAGACGATTGTCACATCCTCGCCGGGTTTGCGCCCTGCCAGTTCCAGTGCCTGAATAGCCCCAATGGCCATTTCATCGTTATGGGCGTAGACGACATTCACGTCGGGATGCGCCTGCAGCAGCGTCTCCATGACCTGCCGACCCATGTCGCGGGCAAAATCGCCGGTCTGGCTGGCCACGATCTGAAACCGGTCGTCCTGTGCGATGCGTTCGTCGAAGCCCTGCTTGCGGTCATTCGCGGGCGAGGAACCGGTGGTGCCTTCCAGTTCGACGATGATGCCCTGATCCCCCTCGAAATTATCGATCAACCAATCGGCCGCGCGTTCGCCCTGATCGATGAAGTCCGACCCCAAGAAGGCCACGAAATGCTCGCCCGGCTTGGCGACATCTGGATCGACCGAGCGGTCGACCAGAAACACCGGGATACCGGCGGCCTGCGCCTTCATCACGGCTGGGATCAACGGCTTTTCCTCGCGCGGGGGCAGGAACAGCACGTCGATGCCCTGCGCGATCATCGAATCCACATCGGCAACCTGCTTGGCGGCCGAGCCCGCCGCGTCGGTCGCGATCAGATCCCATTTGCAGCTTTCGGCGGTGTCTTGGAACGACTTGGTTTCGGCGATACGCCATGGGTTGTTTGACTCCATCTGCGCGAAGCCGACCTTGTAGTGGTCCTTCTGTTCGAGGGGTGGCGTTTCGGCCAGACCCGTCCCCGCAAGGACGGATAGCAGCGCGGCGCTTGCCAGCAGTTTCTTGGTCATTTTTTCCTCCTCCGTTGTCGATATGCGCCCGCCTCCTCTTGCGGGGCGCGTGGGTTATTCGTCCCAGTTCATGTAAAGCGTCTGTTTGCGCAGATAGCCGTCAAAGCCGTACTGGCCATCCTCGCCGCCAAGGCCGGACTGGCCCCAGCCGTTGTGGAAGGCCTGAAACTGCTCGCCATTGGCGCGGTTCACATAGATCTCGCCGAATTTCAGCGTGGCAGGCGTGCGCATCAGGCGACGGTGATCGCGGGTGAACACATAGGCCGACAGGCCGAAGCCGGTGTCATTGGCCAGTCGCAGAGCGTGGTCGAAATCATCGATGCGCATCGCGGGAACCACCGGGCCGAACACTTCTTCCTGCATGATTGCGGCCGCGTTGTCGGCAACTTCCAGCACGGTCGGGGCATACCAGTGCCCCTTGGCATAGGCACCGTTGGTCATCGGGCCGCCCGGCAGCAGAAGCTGCGCCCCCGCCGCCACGGCCTGATCGACCTGGCGCGCGATCTTGGCGATCTCGGCCCCGCTGACCTTGGGGCCCAGATCGGGATCGCCCATCGGGTCGCCGATCCGCAGCGCCTTCGAGGCCGCGACAAAGCGATCCAGAAACGCGTCCGCGATGTCGCGATGCAGATACATGCGTTCGTTGCAGGTGCAGATCTGCCCGCAATTGGTGTAGCGCGCGGTCACGGCGGCGGCGACGGCGCGGTCCAGATCCGCATCCTCCATCACGATGAACGGGGCCTTGCCGCCCAGTTCCAGCCGCAGGACCTTCATCCCCTCGGCGGCGGTGCGGAAGATCTCGCGTCCGGCGCGGTTGCTGCCTGTCATGGTGATCATCGCGGTCGCGGGATGTTCGACCAGCGCCTGCCCGATGACGGGGCCACGCCCGGTGACGACATTCAGCACCCCGTCGGGGATGCCCGCCTGTTTCGCCAGGGCGGCGATGAACAGACCCGAAAACGGGGTGATCTCATGCGCCAGCATCACGAAGGCGTTGCCCGCAACCAGCGCGGGGCCGATCTTGCGTGCAGCAAGCGCGGCGGGATAGTTCCACGCCGTCAGCCCGACCACGACGCCGTGAGGGTGCCGGCGGATCTGGATTTCTTCGTTCGGATTGTCCGATGCGACGATATCGCCACCGATCCGGCGGGCATTTTCGGCCGCATAATCCAGAAAGCCGACGGTCGCGCCGACTTCGCCACGGGCCTGCGTGATGGGCTTGCCCTGTTCGCGGGTGATCAGGCGTGCGAACTCCTCGGCCCGGTGCTCGATCCGCCGGGCAAGGCGGCTGACCGCGCGCCCGCGTTCGATGGCGGGCAGGGCCGCCCATGCCGGTTGCGCCTGCTCCGCGGACCGGATCGCCTGATCGGCATCCTCGGGCGTGCCTGCGGGGATGGTGCCGATCACGGTTTCATCGGCGGGATTCTCGACCTCGATCACCTCGCGGGGATGCGGGAACAGCCAGTCGCCGCCGACAAACATGCCGCCCTTGATGTGATCTGCCGTCGCGTCGAATGCCATCCCTCGTCCCTTCTGGTCGGACCAAATTATTTGTCGACCATTTACTTTGCACGGCTATCTGTCAATAAATTTCTGAATGACTGCCCGGAAACGTCGATTCAGGGGTGGTTGTCGGAAATATGGTCGCTCCAAAGAGGTTTACGTGATGCAGCAGGAATTTGACTTCATCGTGGTGGGCGGCGGCGCTGCCGGATGTGTGGCCGCCGCGAGACTGGCCAGCGATGGCGGGGCGCATGTCATGCTGCTCGAGGCCGGGTACTCGCATCGGCACCCGCTGTTGGATATGCCGCCGGGGATCTTCAAGATGATCAACGGCACGCGCTTCATGCGCTATCACAAGACGGTGCCGCAGGCGCATCTGGGAGGGCGCGTGCATGATATCCCGCAGGGCCATGTCCTGGGCGGCGGGTCATCGGTCAATGCGCAGGTCTATATGCGCGGTAGGCCCTCGGACTATGACGGCTGGCAGGCGATGCTGCAGGGGGGAAATGATGGCATCGACTGGGGCTGGGACGCCGTCCTGCCCCATTTCCGCAGGATGGAGGGGAACAACCGCCTGCAGAACGACCTGCATGGCGCCGAGGGGCCTTTGCTGGTGTCGGACCCCGGTCATGTCGACCCGATGTCGCGGCTGTTCGTGCAGGCGGCGCAGGGTCTTGGCCTGCCGTTCAACAGCGACTTCAACGGGACGTCGCAAGCGGGCGTGGGCTTCTATCAGTTCATGAACCGCAACGGGCGGCGATCCTCGGCGGCCTATGCCTATGTCACCCCGCAGGAGGAGAATCCCAACCTGACCGTTCGCCTGCAGGCCGAGGTTTTGCGCGTCGACATCCGCGATGGGCGTGCGGTCGGGGTGACCTATCGTGACAAGACCGGGCAGCATCAGGTCACCTGCAGGCGCGAGGTGATCCTGTCGGCCGGGTCGCTAGTCACGCCAAAGCTGCTGATGCTGTCGGGTATCGGCCCCGCTGACCATCTGGCCGAACACGGGATCGCCTGCATCGCGAACCTACCCGGTGTGGGGCAGAACCTGATCGACCACCCCGAGGTGCCGATCACGGCGCGCGTCAACGGACCTTACGGATATTATCGGCAGGGGCAGGGCTGGCGGATGCTGCGCAACGGACTGCAGTTCAAGCTGTTCGGATCGGGGCCCGTGACCTCGGCCGGGGTCGAGGCCGGGGCCTTCGTCAACCCCGACGATCCCACGGCTCCTCCCACGATCCAGGCCTTCTGCGTACCCATCGTCTATGTCGATCGCGACACGCGAGACCTTGTGCAGGATGGGCATGGGCTGACGGTGACGACGGTGGTGGTCAAGCCGAAATCCCGCGGGCATGTGCGCCTGGCCTCAGCGGATCCGGGGGCGATGCCGCTGGTGTCGCCGAACCTGTTGCAGCATCCCGAAGACATGGCCGAGATGATCAAGGGGCAACGGTTCTTCCTGCGCGCATTCGAGCAATCGCCCTTGGCGCAGCGAATCGAACGCGTGATGCTGCCGGACCCGAAGGATCGCGACGAGAATTCCCTGCGCGTCTATTGCCAGCGCTTCGTAAAGACCAATTACCACCCTGCAGGAACCGCTCGGATGGGGCGCCCTGATGATCCGATGGCGGTTCTGGACACAAGGCTGCGTGTGCGTGGCGTCGAAGGCTTGCGCGTCTGCGATCTGTCGGCCATGCCGGATATTAACGCGGGCAACACGCAGGCCCCCGCCATGATGCTAGGCGATCGTTGCGCCGATCTGGTGATGGGTCTCTTGTAGGCCGATATGGGAAGGATGGCAGTCGTGCCGCAGGACGAAGACAAGAAGAACGGACGCGCGGCGGATGATGTCATCCGCTGTCTGGTCGCCAAGATCCATGCAGGGGAATATCCCGACGGGACGCAGCTGCCGCCCGAACGGACGCTGATGGAGGAATACGGCATCAGCCGCACCGTCGTGCGCGAGGCGGTTCAGACCCTATCGCGACAGGGGTTGCTGGAGGCACGGCCCCGCTATCGCCCGATTGTACGCAAGCCGGGTTACGATGCCGCGATCTCGGCTCTCGAGAACGTAGTGACACATCTGCTGAGCGATCAGAAAGGCGTCCGAAATCTGTTCGACACAAGGATTATGATCGAGGCGTCGTTGGTGCGTCGCGCGGCCCGTCATGCCGTCAAGGAGGATATCGCCGCGCTGAAAGCCGCACTGGAGGCTAACGAGGCCGCGATCCCCGACAGCGATCAGTTCTATCAGACCGACCGTGCGTTTCACGGTGTGCTTTATGATATCGCGCGCAACCCGGTCCTGCCCGCGATCCACAGCGCCTATGTCACCTGGCTGTCACCGCAATGGTCGCGGATGCCCCGTCTGCCGCAACGCAACCTTGAGAATTTCGAGGCGCACCAGCGGATTTTCGATGCCATCCTGCTTCGTGACCCCGAACTGGCCGAGCAGGAACTGCGCGACCATCTGGATAGTGCGTGGCTGCAGGTCTGTCGGACATTCGACAAGGCGGATTGATAATGCGGGCGCAGGGCGCCCGCATTACGCCTACTTGCCGACCGCCGAAGGCAGGGCCAGCGACAACTGCGGCACGAAGGCCACAAGCAGCAGCACGACCACCAACGGTATAAGGAATGGCGCAGTCGCGCGCACGCAGCGCTCGAAGCTGACACCCGATACCGCCGCCAGCACATAGAGGACTAGCCCCACCGGCGGGGTCAGCAGCCCGATCATCAGGGCTAGCACAATGACCACTCCGAGATGGACCGGATCGATCCCGACCGAGGTCGCGACGGGAAGCAGCACCGGCACGAGGATGGTGATCGCCGCAATCGTCTCGAGGAACAGGCCCAGCACAAGCACGATCAAAAGAATGGCCAGCATGACGAAGGCCGGACTCTCGGATACGGACAGGATCGAGTTCGACAGATGGGCCGCGATCTGGTTCGAGATCAGGATCCAGGCAAAGATCGCCGCGCTCGCGATGATCAGCAGGATTGCACCTGTCGTCTGAAGCGTGTCGAACATGACGCGCAGCAGGTGTCTCCAGGTCAACGAGCGATAGACGAAACATCCCAGCATAAGAGTCCATGCCACCGCCGCGACGGCGGCCTCGGTTGGGGTGAACGCGCCTGTGGTGATGCCGCCCACGATCAAAGCGGGGGTCATCAGCGGTAGGAAGGCGTGCCGGAAGCTGGTGGCGACATGACGCGGGCTGAATCCTGCGTCGCGGGGATAGCCGCGACGCCAGGAACACCAGCCGACCATGATCATCAACGACAGCGCCATCAGCATGCCGGGTACCAGTCCCGCCATGAACAGCTGTCCGATCGAGGCCGAGGCCATGACGCCGTATACGATCATCGGCAATGACGGCGGAATGATTGGCCCTATGGTCGATGAGGCCGCCGTCACGCCCACGGCGAAATCGACATCATAGCCCGCCTTTCGCATCGCCTTGATCTCGACATTGCCGAGGCCGCCGGCATCAGCCACCGCGGCGCCGGACATCCCTGCGAAAAGGACGCTTGCACCTACATTAACATGGCCCAGCCCGCCCGGCATCCATCCGATCAGTGCACGGGCAAAGGCGAACAGGCGTTCGGTGATGCCCCCGGTATTCATCAGATGTCCGGCAAGGATGAAGAATGGCACCGCGAGCAGCGGGAAACTGTCGACCCCGCCGACCATGCTGTGCAAGACTACCGCATCCGGCATGCCTGCAAGCATGACATAGGCGAATGAGGCGGCCCCGAGGGCCACGCCGACGGGGACGCCGATGACCAGAAGCAGGGTTAGCGTCGCGAACATGACAATCATCGGCATGGTTCAGATGCCTCCGATGGCATGCGAGGCGATATCTTCGGGGCTCCGCCGCGCGATCCGTGTCAGGTTGACAACGCCATAGAGTGCGGCCAGCGCGCAACCGATGGTGATGGCGGTATAGGCATAGGATTTGGGAAAGGGCAGGGTGATCATCATCTGCCGCGACGTGCGCTCGATCATGGTCAGCCCCAGCCATGCCAGCCCGCCGAAGAAGCTGGCGGTGACTAGCTCGTTGAACATCGCAAGCGGCTTGATCGCGGCGCGGGGCAGGTGGCGGAAGACGACACCGATCAGCAGGTGGCTTCCCTGCCGCACGCAAATCGCGGACCCCAGAAAGGTCAGGATGATCAGACAGTATCGCGCGGCCTCTTCCGTCCAGGCGATGCTGTCGTTCAGCACGTATCGGGTGAAGAACTGCAATCCCACGACCAGAACCATGAAGGCGAACAGCGCCAGGGCGGGCGCGTCCTCCCACCGGATCTGGCTAAGGTCGTCGGTGATCTCCTCGTAGTCATCGAAGCTCTCGTTTGGGGTGATCGCCAATTCGGCTACTCCTTAAAGGCGAGCCGGAAACGATATGCGTTTCCGGGCCGATCCGCATTACTCGTTGCCAGGCAGCGCCTGCAGGGCCTCGTATTGTTCGGCGGTGAACGGCACGTCGGATTCCAGCAGAACCGGCGTGACCGCTTCGATGAATGGTCCGCGATCGACGTTGTGGACGTTTACCCCCTGATCGCGGAACCAGTCCGCAAGCTCGGCTTCGGCGGCGACGATCTTGTCCGTGACGGTGGTGGCATTCTCCTTTAGCAGATCGCGCAGGATCTCGGCATCCTCGTCGCCCAATCGGGAATAGGTCATCGGAGACACCAGCGTCAGCGTCGAGTTCATGATGTGTCCGGTCAGGCTGATATCGCTCTGGACCTCGTGAAGCTTCTTGGCTTGGATGGTCGTCAGCGGGTTTTCCTGTGCGTCCACGACGCCCTGCTGCAGTCCCAGATACACTTCGGAGAACGCCATAGGTGTCGGGTTCGCACCTGTTGCCTCGGGGAAGATCAGATATGCGGGGGCGTTCGGAACGCGGATCTTCAGCCCTTCCATGTCGGCAGGCTCCAGGACCGGCTTGTTGGCGGTTACATGCCGTGCGCCGTAGTAGCTGACGGCAGCGACCTCGACCCCGCCCATGGCGGCGCCCAGTTCATTCTTCATGTCCGCCAGCAGCTCGCTTTCGCGGAAGGCCTGCCAATGATCGATTCCCCGCAGCGTGAAGGGATAGTCGGTCATGCCGATCGGCGCATAATAGGCGGATACGAAACCGATACCGGTATAGATGAGATCGACCGTGCCAAGGCTCAGGCCCTCGGACAGCGCCAGCTCCTCGCCCAAGGACGAAGCCGGAAAGACCTCGATGGTCACCCGACCCTCGGTTGCAGCTTCGATCTTCTCTGCAACGTCCAGCGCGCCTTGATGCAGCGGGTGGCCGGTCTCGTAGACATGGGCGAATTTTAGGGTCGTCTGCGCAAGCGCCTGCGTAGATACCGTGCAGGACAAGGCACAGGCAAGTGTAAGAATAATCTTCATGTTCTCCTCCCTCATTGCGGACCGCTAGTTTGGTCCGACCATAATAGGGTCAGTGATACCTTGAGATGTCAACACTATTTCTCTGGGCAAAGAAATGTAGCGCCCGCGGAGGGGTATTCCTCCGTTGGAACATGCTTACGGAAAGATATTTTAGTCATACCATGAAGAATCCCATGCATGGATGGTTGCCAGCGACCGCTACCTTGAATGGCCGAATGATCAGGCGGCGATCACGGGTGTGTCGGATTTGGGGACTATGGCCGCCATCGCGCCTGGATATTCGGACGATACCACCCGCGATCCCTGCGCCTCTGCGCGAGCTTCACATGGGGACGGCGCCCCGCAGTCTTTGCATGCGCCGATCATGGCTTCGCAGGCGCAATTCGAAAGCTCGCTAGCCACTGCGCGTTCTCACTGAGGAACGGAAGCCTCATGGCAAAGCGGGGTCGTTCCGCGCGGTGCCTGCGCGATCTTGTGCAGACGGACAGGCGTCGACGGATCCGCAGTGCCTGCCCGGGCTTCGCTCGGATTCCCGAGAGTTCGGCTGGGTTTTAACGGTGTGATCTTATGGAAGCATCGGAAGGAACCACCATGGGCCACGTTCCTTACGGTAGCGCGACGGCCACGCGTGCAGTCGGGCCTGCAATACTGGGATCGTAAGCATCGCTCGTATTGACCTGCTGCAGCATATTCTCGCCCCCCGGGCGACGAGGGTCCGGCTGAACGTGCCGGCCAGTCCGCCGCGTGGTGACAGGCAGATTGAGAGTTACGGAATGCCCCGATGCTGACGCATGAGGGCCCGGGCATGAAGCCGCGCTGTCGAGATGTTGCGGCACCAGGCACCCTCTTTGCCGCCATGTCGCATCGGGCAGAATTACTGTCGCCCAGGGCGCGGCCCACTTTTCGCGCGCAGGAGCAAGTGAGGTTTTCAATTTACGCCATGGCGTAACAGATCGATTTTTACGTTGCAGCGTAATTCGTTCGGATTTACGCTGCTCCGTAAAAGGAGACGGGTCATGGAGCTTTCCGCACGCACAGCCGAACAGATCGGCGAGGCGATCCGCCGGACGCGCAAATTGCGCGGCTGGACGCAGGGTGACATCAGCGATCGAACAAATTTGCGCGTCGCGACGATCTCCTCGCTCGAGAATGGCGATGCCGGCACCAAGCTTGCCACGGTCCTTGCGATCATGGCCGCCCTCGGGCTCGAGTTCCGTCTGGTCGCGCGCGGCGGGTCGATCGAAATCGAGGATATCTTCTGATGGCGAAACATGGGCGCAGCGGCGCGATGCAGGTGGTTCTGAATGGGCGACTAGTGGGGGTTCTGAGTCTGGCGGGCAGCGGCGCGATCAGCTTTGCCTACGACCCGGGTTGGCTGTCTTGGGAACATGCTATGCCGATCTCGCTTTCGCTGCCTTTGCGCGAAGAGGCACATCGGGGCGGTCCCGTCATCGCCTACCTGGAAAACCTGCTGCCGGACAACCTGCGGATCCGGGAACGCGTCGCCGCGCGAGTGCGTGCCGGCGGCACGGATGCGTGGCATATGCTGGAAAAGATCGGGCGCGATTGCGTGGGTGCCCTGCAGTTCGTGTCGGGCGACGTCCCCGAGATCGGCCAGCTTGCAGGAGAGACCGTATCCGAGGCGCAGATCGCGGATATGCTGCGCAATCTTGCAAGCGCCCCGCTAGGGTTGAACGAAGACGACGACTTCCGCATCTCCATCGCCGGTGCGCAGGAGAAAACAGCCCTGCTACGGCACGAGAACGCCTGGATCCGTCCCTCGGGTCTGACCCCCACGACGCATATCCTCAAGACCCAGCTTGGGGTGTTGCCTGCCGGGATCGATTTATCCGACAGCGTTGAGAACGAGTATTTTTGCATGCGTTTCTGCCGTGCCATGGGTGTGGATGTCGCAGAGGTCGAGATCGCGGATTTCGAGGATGTGCGCAGCCTCGTGGTGACGCGGTTCGATCGGCGCTGGACCAGGGACGGACGCCTGATCCGCCTTCCGCAGGAGGATTTCTGCCAGGCCCTGACAGTTCCGCCTAGCCGAAAATACCAGATGGATGGCGGGCCGGGGATTGCCGAAGGGATCGCGCTGCTGGCCGGAAGTGACGACCCCGCAGCGAATCAGAGGACCTTTTTTCGCGCGCAGGCGCTTTTCTGGCTGCTAGGTGCGACCGACGGGCATGCCAAGAACTTCAGCATTGCATTGCGTCCCGGAGGATTCCGCATGACCCCGCTCTACGATGTGCTGAGCGCCCAGAAGGCGGTGGATGACGGTCAGATTCGTCAGAACCGGATGCGTCTTGCGATGGCGGTCGATGGCCACTACCGGATCAACGAGGTGGTCCCGCGCCATTTTCTACAGTCGGCCAGGGCTGCAGGCTATGGTGTCGCGCTGGCCGAGGAAGTCTTGTCGGGCATCTTGCCGGAACTGGAACCCGCGCTGGAAAGAACGCTCGCGGACCTGCCCGATGGCTTTCCCCAGCCACTGGCAGAGGCCATCTGCGCCGGCGTACGGCGTCGTGCAGGCGCGTTTCGCGCCCTGTAACCAGCCTTGCTGAATGCGTTCGGCACAGCCGGCCATGAGCCTTGTGTTGCTTGGCGTGTGGACTGCGCGACATGGAATTGGCGTTGTTGCGTAACTCACGCTTGCAAAGTGATGCCCTCTTTCCTGTCGGTCATCATTCCAAGCGGCCGATCTCGGCCATTCGGCGGAACCACAAGCGGTTCATGAGCGCAATGCGGATATGAATTCGGACGTGGCATCCCGTCCAGCGCTCCCAGAATGTCCGGTCGTTCCTGCGGATGGGGATGCCAGCTATCGCCCGTCGGTAGATGACAGCGGGGCGGCAGCGACGGGTGTCGTAGGCCGCTTCGCAGTGACAGTGCCGATGCCCCACTCCCCGGGGCGGGGGGATCTGGTCGAGCATGGCATCTGCCAGCAGACGCTTCAGCTTGCCGTTCTCGTCTTCGAGCGCCTTTAGCCTTCGGGCATCGGACACGTCCATGCCGCCATACTTGGCCTTGACCTCGTAGAACGTTGCCGGGCTGAGACCATGCCGGTGACAGATCTCCGCCGTCGCCATGCCGGCTTCCTGCTCCTTGGTCATCCCAACAATCTGGGCCTCGGGGAAGCTCCCTGGATCGCAGCCATCTTCATCTTTGACGTCGATGCGGATTTCGAAACACGCGACGCCGCCCTGTAGGAAATCGGCGGCATCGTAATGTCGGTCATCGGGGACCGATGATCATAGGCCCCGGCCACGGCGCGGAAGTTGGGTTCATTCCCCTTTTCCGCCGCGGCGTCCACAGGTTTTTCGACCGCGCCATTGCCCCTGGCGAAACGAAAGTCCGGTCTCAGGCGGTCTTGATCTGCGGCTCTTCCACGTCGGCGTTTCTAAGCTGCGCTGCGATGATCTCGGTAAACGGCAGGGTAGGGTTTGCTTCGGCAAGCATACCAACCTTTATCCAGAACTCGGCCTGCGCATTGATTGATCGGCACATCACCGCGCTGGATTTTCGCAGTTCCTCGTGCAGGTCATCCCCGATCTTGACGATGCCCATCGACGCACCCTCTGCTATTATATATAAAACGTATACGAAGCGTATAATGGCTAGTCGGGATGCGGTCAATCCGATCTGACGTTTTCACATTAGGGGAGGTATCTTGAACGGCTACATCAACCTTTCGGTAGCGCCAAAGGCGGCCGATGCCCGCCGGACCGCTGCCATCAAGCTTTACGGGCCAGATGCGTTCGAGGGGATGCGCCGGGCCGGGGCCCTAACCGCGCGATGTCTGGACGGTGTCGCTGATCTGGTACGAGACGGAACCGCGCTGGCGCAGATAGATGTATTTGTCCGCGACTTCGCGAGTGCCCATGGCGCCCAGCCCGCGACGCTTGGCTATCAGGGCTATCAATATGCCTGCTGCACCTCGGTCAACCATGTGGTCTGTCACGGATCGCCGACCGGGAAGGTCTTGCGCAACGGCGATATCGTCAATGTCGACGTCACCCTGATCCTTGATGGATGGCATGGCGATTCAAGTCGAATGTATGTCATTGAAGTCCCCGGACTTGCCGCCGAGCGGCTGATCCGGGTCGCATATGAGGCGATGATGCAGGGGATCGCTGCGGTACGACCGGGAGCGCGCCTGGGGGATATCGGCCATGCGATCCAGTCCTACGCCCAATCCCGGCGTTGCTCGGTGGTGCGCGACTTTTGCGGTCATGGCATCGGACAAGTTTTTCACGATTCCCCAGATATTCTGAACTTCGGCAGGCCGGGGACCGGCCCAGAACTGCGCGAAGGGATGATTTTCACGGTCGAGCCGATGGTCAATCTTGGGCGCGGTGATGTGAAGACGCTTGCCGATGATTGGACAGTCGTGACCCGGGACAAAAGCCTGTCGGCCCAGTTCGAGCATTCGATCGGCGTCACTGCCGACGGCTACGAGATCTTCACGCTCTCACCGACAGGACGCCACTCGCCTGGCATTACGCTCAGGCCGACTTCGGCATAGTGATAGTGGACGATATCCTTCCTCATCGGGGCGTACGTAGTTTGTCGTACTCCAACCGCGCAGCGGACCAGACCGACCTATCCGGTTACTACATTCTCACAGCTGGTTTTGGTTACTGGCGCATGAGGCTAACGCTCGGTAGCTGCGGCTAGTTTCACCGTTTCGGAGCGATGAATCATGCCTTCCAGTAGAGATCAATGGGTCCTCATCCTAGGTGTTTGATCCCACG
>NZ_JAHKQB010000021.1 GCF_018860625.1 Paracoccus sp. C2R09 | reverse complement strand
TTTCGCGGGGGGCAGGTCATCCCGGCACAGCCGTGGCGATGGGCCCATGGTGCTTCCTTCCATTTCTACCAAAGGATCACTCGATCAAACCGCGTGATTGAACAGCTAGGCGGGACGCGGAACAACTACCTAACATTTTAGGGACCCTCTGAAAGGTTGGCACGCGGTTTGCTAGGTTGGGTGAGTATATCGAGCAGGCTGCAATGGTTTGCCAAGCGATCTCGAACTGGTGCTCCGGAGGCTGCTTGAACTCTTGACTCAGTCTAACGAGGTATCGAGCTTCGCGACGGCCGAACTCCGATGATGCACGTGTGGCTTAGTAGGACGATCAATGACCGAAGTCAGTAAAGTTCGATACAGCGAAAACAATGATACCCTTCGTCTCGCGGAGAATGGCTTGGGACAAATCCACCTCTATGCCGAAGGCGAGTATGGTGGAGAAACTGTTGATCACTATCGAGAACTTGGGTTCGAGACGATTACGCGATTCTCAAATGGTCACCACGTGCGATCTGGTGCTGGAAACGATATTTTTGACTTCACCCAATTAAACAGGGTCCACTCGACTATTGTAGGGCGGCTGGAGGATTTTGATCCGACTCGTGACGAAATATGGATTCGTGGCAAACGGTTAGATCTTAGTAACCTGCCGCCGAGTGTTCGCATTGTCGAGTGGAACGGGAACCACGACGATCGAGATGCCGACCCCCAACAGTGGCTTTTGCTCGAAGCAAACGGTGGGCATGTCTTCTATTCGTTGCATGGTGCACGTGTTGATATGGATGGCACCGGAGGAAGCAATTCGGGCACGCAGGAAGCCCATTTCACGTATGGCCAGCTTAACTTCAGCGAAATGAGAGATGTAAGATATACAAACCCCTTCAACTATGTTCCCGCCGGTTACAAGCCTATCGGCGGCGTTGTTCTGAACGACCTTCCATTGGGACGCCCATATCCCGACTGGGGCGATAGCGATGCCAACGATGTCCGAACGCCCCTGATAGGTTCTAAACGGGGCGATCTTATCGCTGCGGGGCTTAACGATGATCTAGTCAAAGGCCTGTCGGGTCGCGATGTCATTTGGGGCGGGGACGGGCATGATACAATTTTCGGCGGATGGGGGGGCGATAGGATATTCGGAAATTTTGGACGAGATCATATCTACGCGGGCCGGGGAGATGATTTCGCAGATGGAGCTTATGGCAATGACTGGCTAAATGGAGGCCTCGGAGAGGACACGTTAAAAGGGGGGGCAGGTGATGACACTATATTTGGAGGAAGCGAACATGATTTGCTCCGGGGAGGCAACGGGCAAGACACGCTATATGGTGGATCTGGAGACGATAGGCTTTTTGGCAACCTAGGTGCTGACAGAATTTTTGGGGGCACTCAACACGATATGGTCCAGGGGGGTTATGGATCAGATTACATCGATGGTGGTGCTGGCAGTGACATACTCAAAGGCGGGGGCGGTGCCGATACCGTCATCGGTGGGAACGGTGACGACGTTCTCTATGGAGGTCTAGGCGTAGATCGCATTGCCGGTGGACGGGGAAATGACCGACTGTATGGGGGTATTGGTGAAGACGCGCTATATGGAGGGACGGGCGCTGACAGGCTCTTCGGAGGTTCGGGATCAGACAGGTTGGCCGGAGGTTTAGGGAATGATGACCTGTGGGGCGGTGGTGGATCTGATACTTTCATCTTCTTTCATGGTAGTGGAAGAGACGTTATTCGCGATTACGAGCTTGAAAAAGATACAATATATTTCTCCGGCGAAAAAATATCCATAGATTACATCCTAAAAAATGGGATCGAGAGTCGCCACGGGCTGGAGTTACGCCTGGATCTCAGCTCAAGCATACTTCTGGAGGGGCTTGATCGAAAGGATATGTTCCCTCCATTGGAGGAAGATTGCTTGCTGCGCAGCGCCCTGGAGATTTGTTTTGATGTTTTATAAAAAGTAGTTGGCGATATCAAAGTATTGTAAGTAGATTGCAAGGTTGCTGAGATGAGCTCCAGAAATTCACGCATGTCATTCCCGTGCGAGGAGCGGATGATCGGATCCTACCGGTTTCCTCATAACTGTCATAGCCTATTTGGTCGGCGATGAATTTTCCGGCCGATCTTCATAGTGTTAACTTTATCTTAATTTTTGCACTATAGAAGGAGCCTCCTTGAAGCGGGTATTTGAGGCTGTGCTGTGGGATTGATTACGCAGGAGCATTTCGGGGCAAACGTCATCTTGACGCGCGATGGGCTCGCTGATGGTGACCCCTTCCACGCTACTGCCAATGAGATTGGCTTCCACAACTTTCGGTATCCGGGTGGCGGAATCACCGAAGATCAGACTTGGGAGAACGGAGGCCTTGAAAAGATCTTCGCACCTCTTAGCGACACGGAGGATGACACTAGCATCCTGTCATTGAGAGAATTTCTCAGTTACGCGGACGAACAAGGTGCAAGCGTTTCGATCGTTGTGCCCAGTTTCCAGTTCTACGATCTTGCGCACAATGAGTTCGACGAAGTTGGTTTCGAATTATACGTCAGGGAACTTGAGACAATCCTGCACGAATACCCTGAGGTTAGCGTCAAGAGCCTGGAAATCGGGAACGAGTACTGGGGAAGTCTAAATTGGGGCGCCTTCTCGCCAGCGCAATATGGTGATCTTGTGAATTACGAGATTCCTGTTTTGGATGCTATGATTGGCAGGCTGGCATCTGAAATCACGGATTGGTCCCCGCCCGTCATCGGCGTGCAGGCCGGAGCTCAATGGCGTGCCGAGCAGCTTGACGATGGATCTTGGGAAGCTACGGGAGCGCGTGAATCCTCGGAGATTCTCAGCCAGATCAGCAACGAGAATATCTCCAAGATTGGTGGCGTAGTTCAGCACTCATATCCTGATGCGGCAGCAATCGACCAGAAGGTTGAATGGGCGCTGGATGCGATGAATGTATTCGCTGATCACGAACATATTTCGGATGACCTAGTATTTCTCTTGTCCGAGTTCAACGTCGGATCGAATACGGCTGTTGGTGTAGAGCAGGGCTATGCGTGGGTAGAATCGTTCTCGCAGTTCGTTGACGGAGGCATTACCAGTATCGACCATTGGGGCATCACTTACGACTGGCTTTCGAACAAAATGTATGACAGTCGGTTTCCCGAAGGCGAAAGCAATAACGGGAATATCGTGGCAATTGCTACACCTGCAGGCCAAGTCTACGACATCGCCGAGAACTACCTCATCGGTATGACACCGATCGAAGAGGTAGAGAATGATTTCCTTGAATTACTGGATACTTCGCTTTCAGTAACTTCCTTCGCTAGCTCTCAGCAAAGCGTAACCTTCCTATTCAACGGCACGGACCAGGCAGAAAGCATCGATCTCACCTCAGGATCCGACGGACAGCATCTAGTCGTCCATAAGATCATGCCGGCAGATTCCCCAATCTCAACTTGGTACGATGAAGCTTTAGTCGAACCTGTTGCAGATGGCGCGATCGCGGATGCGCGAGGCGACATGAACGTGGTTTCGGGCGATGCGGCCATGTCGCAGTACACCATTGATCCTGATGAGATGCTTGTAGTCTTTTCCAGTGACAATGCGGCGAACCTGGTAATCGAAGGGGCTCATCATGAAACTGATCCTCGCACGAATGCAGTTGACGACCTGATTGTAGGTGGGGGCGGAAACGACATTATTCGGGGACATGTCGGCGATGACACACTTGATGGAGGCGGTGGTCGCAATGTCCTGACCGGTGGCCGAGGGGATGATATACTGATTTCGTCGGATAACGGTGACATCCTGATTGCTGATGAAGGAAACGACACTGTTGCGGGGGGGGATGGGAACGATGTTGTTGTTTACGCGGGCGGTGATGGAACGGTTCAGGTAAGCGGAGGCCTAGGAAGCGATCTCTTTCTTATCGGCGATGGGGCGGGTGTATACGTGACCGATCTATCCCCAGATGACAGTATTGGGTTTTGGGGCGCATTCGGTGATCGGGATGAGCTTCTATCTGCAAGCCGGGCGGACGGGGATGACCTTGTCGTGGATCTGCCATCGGGGGGGCAAGCTGTATTTGCCGGGGAAGCGGACAACCTAGACCGCTTCACCTCACAAGTTATCGATTTCCGATCCCAAGAAGAGATACTTGAGATCACGGAGGGTTATCTGAACGGCCTTACCGACCTGCAGCTTGAGGAAATATTCGATACCCGCGCGTTTGAAAAAACGGGTGAAAGCGAGCTGGCGTATCTTGATACGATAGATGCGGTCATGGCCAGGGTTGAATGGGAGGAGCATTACCCTGAGCGAGATGGTGTTGAGCCAGGTACGAATGGCGGAGAGGATGACAATGGTGATGATGCCGTTCCCGAATTTGATGACGAGGGTGAGGACGGTCAAGTTCCGCCGGGAACTGAGGACGATACGTCAGATGAGCCGGAAGACAACAGCGCGGATCCTGCCCTTTCTTCAGGTGCAGCTTGCTTTGTCGCTACTGCTGTATATGGCGACCGTTTGCATCCCGACGTTGTCACATTACGGGACTTCAGGGACCATCACCTGAAAAGGTTCGTCGCGGGAAGATGCTTTATAAGGTTCTATTGGGTGGTTGGCCCAAAACTTGCACGCCATGTGAGCTCCAAGGATCGTGTTGCCGCAGGTGTTCGGACAGTCCTTCACGTCCTGGCGCATGCACTTAGGCGCATCGTGGATAAGACCTGAGCCGTGCGTCTGGGTCGCCGCCTCCGTTGGCTTTCTATCGGATATGGAAAAATCTACCTGGCCATGAAGGAATATTCTACGCCTCATGCGCGCCGTTAACCTATCGTAAGCAATTTGGCGTTATGACTGACCATGGATGTCCCAATAAACTTATCAACTTGCTAATACCATCGGAACCTGAACCAATATCTGCCACTCAGACCAACTGGCGAAGTTGCCAAAGCATCTGCGCTACACGGTCAGACAATGGAGTGGCGCCAAGCGAGAAACCCATTTTTCCTTCGCAGGGACTGCAGCTACGCCGTCCCTGCGAAGTAAGAATAACCCCTAGTGGGCCTTTGCTATTAAATCGACTCAGAAAAAACTGGCGTCCATGCGGCTAGGCCTTATCTTCGATCGTCCCGGTCGAATTGGGCGGATGCTATTTTCAACTAAGGTAGGATAATGAACACTCGCATCGGATCCAGCAGGGAGCTGGCTATGTATAGTTCCTATTTGTCCTCCATAGTTGAGGTGTACCGGAACGGTGCAACGAGGGTGATTGTTGAGCCCGAAGACCTGGTAATCATCGAAGAAAGAATACTGAAGTCGATCGCGCAGCTGGAGGCTGTTATCAAAAAAGCACGTCGAGACTGTGCGGAATGTGATCGTCAGGATGAAGTTATTAGCTTATTGTTGAAGATAAGTAATGAAAAATGAATCGTTTCTTTCCGTAATCTTGTGCGCAGGTGCGTGGGCACTTGCAATTTACTTTGTAATCATCTCACCGATTCGACAGGTCATATATTTCGCTTTCTCCTCTACTGGCAGCGGATAATGGTTCCATCCGCCGATGGTGTGATCTGACAATGTAGGCTGACCTTCCCTGAGCATGGTCACGGGAAATCACGATCCAGTCTTCCTCGCAGCCTTATCGTCATCTTCGGTCATGGGACGCTTGCTTGTACAGTCAGTGTCAACAAGCATAAAGAGCGTTCCTTCCGCAGCCTGCACTTCGGCGACCTTGGTGCAGAAGAAGACAATTGGATGGTATTGGAACTTCGACCGTCTCGGTTAGTCGCCCTCGGCGTCAGGCAGGCGCGAGATTCCATGTCGCAACAGTCAGCGGTGTAGTACTGAACTCGGCAAGTGCGGAATGGACAGCTGTAGGGCACTGAGACCAGCTCAGTGCCGTCAAGCAGCAGCGAATGTTGCGCCGGAACGCAACGATGGTTGCCCTCCCAGTCTTCTTGGGTACCTTCGAACGAGGCGAAGTTAGGTCGGACTTATCCTCGTGGAACGTCTGCGGTTTGCGCCACTTCCCGGCTGTCTTGTGATTGATCTCTAGCTCCCGGCTCAGTGTTGTGAGTGAATCTCTCGATCGCTGTATTGCTGGTCCCACAGCAAGGGTGATCATAGCGCTTCGGAGACAAACTTGCGCCATCATGCGTCCTTCCCGCCCCTTTCGAGTGGAACAATCCCTCAAAACACGGGGCCAAACGCCTAGCCGATTCCAAAGCTTTGATGCCGTGAGGGGCAGCGTCACGTACGTCGTTGTCTCCACGCCTCACGCGCAGTGCGGTGTTGCGTTGACATTCCCGAGCGAATCTATCAACTTTCGTTGAGCTCAAATTTTGAAGGATCGCGCAGATGACCGCTCGGGGTATGTCCCTTGTTCTTACCAGCGTAAGCCTGCTTGCGATGATGGCGCCAGCCAGCAGCCAGGTCGCGCCCGAGGCGTTCGAGCTGGACGGTATCACACTGACAGCCACCACGGATGTTTCCGTGCAGCCATCAGGGTATGTGAGTCGATATTCTCAGGCTGCCACGAAAACTGATACGCCCATCTCGGAAATGCAGCAGTCAGTATCGATTGTTACGACCGGTCAGATCGAGGATCAGGGCGCGGAGAACCTGGGGCAGGCACTCGGCTATACCGCAGGGGTTCATGCAGAGCCGTTCGGCATCGACCCCCGGTTCGATACGCCGTATATCCGTGGTTTCCGCGCCGACAACGCCCAATACGTGAACGGGCTTCGGCAAGGCCGCTATTTCGGTGCGACGTCGCAGGAACTCTATGGCCTGCAGCAGATCGAGGTGCTTCGCGGTCCTTCGACCTCGCTCTACGGTGCCGGATCGCCCCTCGGGATCATCAACCAGGTCCAGAAACGGGCCCAGGCCACTGACTCGTCCGAGGTGGGCATCGGCTATGACAGCAATGGCAGCAGCCAGATGTTCTTCGACATCAACCGCGCGCCCTCGCAGGATCTGGCATGGCGCCTGACGGGCATCGGTCGCGACTCCAGCACGCAGATCGACGACCTGACGAATGAACGCGGCTATCTTGCGGGTGCGGTGCGCTGGTCCCCGACAGCCGACACGACGATCGACGTGTTGGCCACCCATACCGAGGACGCCCCCACTTCGCCCACCGGTGTTCCGTTCGCGCTGACCCGGTCTGGCGATGGCGATTATCTTCGTGATCTCTATACGGGTCAGAATGACTGGGACGACAGCGATCGCTCGGCCTCCAGCCTCGGCGTCGAGATCGGCCACGAGCTGGGGAATGGCTGGAAGCTGAGCCAGGGCTTCCGGTTCGAGAAGCTCGATTGGGATTACCAAAGCACCTATGCGATCGCCGCCCTCGGAACCGACAGCATAAGCCGGGGCTCGAGCCGTCAGAGCGAAGAGAGCGAAACGATCAGCCTGGACACGCGCCTCTCCGGCGAGGCAGTCACCGGCGGCGTCGTCCACAAGCTGCTGTTCGGTGCCGACATCCGCCATTACGATGCCTTCGAAAGCAGCCAGTTCGGCACCGCCGCCGAGCTGAACCTGCGCGATCCAGATTATTTCGCCGGGGGCCGCAGCTTCTTCGGCGATCCGAATGCCGGGGATTCCACGCTTCGACAGGCTGGCGTCTATGCCCAGGATGAGATCGCGGCCGGGAATTGGCGCGGCACGCTTGGCGTGCGGTACGACTGGGTGGAACAGACGGGCGAACGCTATGGATCGGTTTCGGAATACAAGGACAACCAGCTGACGGGGCGCGTGGGCATCGGCTATGTCATGGCGAACGGTCTGAACCCCTTTGCCAGCTACTCCACGTCCTTCGACCCTCAGGCCGGCCAGACAATCGACGGCGACGCGCTGAAGCCGACCGAGGGCAAGCAGTTCGAGATCGGGGTGAAGTACGAGCCGGCGATGTTCGACGGTCTGATCACCGCATCGCTCTATGATCTTCGCCAGACGAACGTGAACCGAACCGTGTTCGAGGACGGGGTCTCGGGTAGGCGCCAGATCGGCGAGGTGCGTTCGCAGGGCTTCGAGCTGGAGGCGACCGCCGAGCTCGCGGATGGATGGAGCCTGCGGGGCGGTTACGCCTACAACATGACCGAGCAGGAAGCCCCCGAAGGCGATGCCCTGGACGGGAACGAACTGGCGGATGCACCGAACCATATCGCCAGCCTCTGGATCGACCGGGAGTTCGACAATGGCTGGCGCGTGAGTGGCGGTCTGCGCCATGTCGGAGAGCGGTTCATCAATGCCGCGAATACCGACAAGCTCGACAGCCATACATTGGTGGACCTTGCGGCAGGATACACCCTCGGCAATGTCGACCTGGCACTGAATGTCAGCAATCTGACCGACGAAACCTATGTCGCGGCCTGCGGCTTCTCCTACTGCTCGTACGGCGAAGGCCGCACGGTGGCCGCCAAAGTCACCTACAAGTGGTAAGCGGAGGGCTCGACCGCCGCATGTTCCTGACAGCCGCCGCCAGTCTGGCGGCGGCTTCGTCGGTACGGGCGGCTTCACGCCCGAGGTTGGCGGCCATCGACTGGGCAATGCTGGAAACGGCCACGGCCATCGGCCACATGCCGGTCGCTGCCTGCGAACTGCTCAAGTTCCGCACAAGCGCGGGCGAGCCGGCAATACCGGAAACCGTCGTGGATCTGGGCCTCCGCGGGTCGCCTAACTTCGAGCTTCTGCAGCTGACACGGCCGGACTTCATACTCACGTCGCCCTATTACGTGCAGTATCAGCGACGTCTTGAAGCCATCGCTCCGGTCGTCAACATGACCTTCTACGTCCCGGGCGAGGCCCCCTTGCCCAAGGCACTTGCGGCGGTCACCGACCTTTCGGCGGCCATCGGGGACCCGAACAGCGCCGCCCGGGCACTCGACCGCTTCGATACGGGCATGGCCTCGGCAAAGGCTGGACTGGCGGCCTTTTCTGATCGCCCCTTCTGCGTGGTGAACCTCGGGGATGCACGACACCTGCGGGCCTTTGGAAACGACAGCATGTTCGGAAGCGTCCTCGAACGTCTGGGGCTGAGGAACTCCTGGATCGGAGGGACACGTTTCAGCTTTCTTGCACCTGTTCCTATCGAGCGCCTGATCGAGTTTCCGGATGCCAATCTCGTGGTCGTCGGAGAGGTGCCGCCGCAGGCGCGGCACGGCCTTTCCCGCAGCGTCCTGTGGAAGGCACTGCCCCAGATCGCCGACCGCAGAACCTATCACCTGCCCGAGGTGAACGCCTTCGGCGGCCTGCCCGCGGCGATGCGTTTTGCCCGCCTGCTGGCGAACACATTGAATTCTGGCCCGACCGAACTTGCATGAACCGTAATTCGACAGTTTCCTTTGCGGTGCCGGCCGCGACATTCGCTTTGATCGTCGCCGTGCTGGTGACCGAGCTGCCCCCCGGGCGCTGGCCGCACCTTCCCTTCCTGCCCAGTCGAATGGACCTCGACCAGATCGGGTTCGCCTTCGGCACCGCGCCGCGAATCGCGATCGCGCTCGTTGCCGGGGCGGTTCTCGGATTGTCGGGGGCGATGCTGCAGGCGGTGCTGCGAAACCCGATCGCCGATCCCTCGACCCTGGGCATATCGTCCGGGGCACAGCTTGCGCTGGTGGTGGCGACGATCTTCGTCCCGGATCTGCTTGTCCATGGGCGATGGCCCATCGCGATGCTGGGCGCCGCCTGCGCGGCTGCGATCGTGTTTGCGATAGGTGCGAGGCGCGCCTTCGCCCCGGTCACGCTGGTCATCGCGGGCATGCTGGTTTCCCTATTGTCGGGCGCAATCGCAACCGCCATCACCCTGTCGCAGGGAGAATACCTACTGTCGCTGGTGATCTGGAATGGGGGATCCCTCGTCCAACAGGATTGGAGTGGCGTCAGATCTCTCGGGGCAGTTCTTGTCGCGGGCCTTGCGGCAGCGCTGGTTCTGGAACGCCCGCTTCGGGTGCTTTCGATAGGCGTCGGAGGGGCATCCGGCCTCGGCCTGAACGTCGCCGCCATAAGGTTCGCGGTTCTGGCCGTGGCCGTGGTTCTGGCCGGTGCGGTTTCGGCCGAGCTGGGATTGATCGGCTTCGTGGGCCTCGCCGCGCCGACGATCGCGCGCGCCATCGGATTCAACAGCCTGAGGCGGAATCTTCTGGCCGCACCGCTGATCGGCGCGCTGGTGCTGTCGGTTTGCGACAGCCTTGTGATCCTGCTGGACGCCCGCCTGGGCGAGATGTTTTCGACCGGTGCGGTGACGGGGCTGCTGGGCGGCCCCCTTCTCATTGCGCTGCTGGCCAAGCTGCAAGGCTCGACGCCGCCGGGAACCGAGAGCGCCGAACCCGCCGCAGCCCGGATCCGGCACCCTTACCGCGCATTGCTGCTGATCGCCGCGCTTCTTCTGGTCGGGGTCGTGCTGCTTCTGCTGATCGGCAGGCTGCCGTCCGGCTGGACGGTGCTCGACTGGGAACACTTCATGTCGTTCCTGCCGATGCGATTGCCGCGGCTGATCGCTGCAGGCGCGGCGGGGGCGGCGCTGGCGATTGCGGGGGCGCTGCTGCAGCGGCTTACTGCAAACCCCTTGGCGTCGCCGGAGGTCCTTGGCGTCGCGGGCGGGGCGTCGCTTGGATACGGGTTGGCGGTCTTCGCCACTGCGGCCCCCTCAGCGCTGATGCTGAATGGGGCGACCGTGTCTGGAGGAATCGTGGCGTTGGTCCTTGTCGCGGTGTTCGTCAGTCGGCGCGACATGCCGCCGGAAAGGATCCTGCTGGCAGGGATCGCGGTGTCGGCATTCGCAAGTTCGGTCCTGGCGGCCCTGATGGCGACCGGCGATCCACGCGCGTGGCGGATACTCGGATGGCTCAGCGGGTCCTCGGCCGCAATCCGGATGACGGGCGCGGTCACGTTGGCCGCAGTCGCGGCATCGATGTGGGTGGCAGCCGCGTTCGCCGCACGCCGGCTGGCGATCATGCCACTCGGGGCAGGGGTCGCGGGCGGGCTTGGGGTGAACATCCCGCGCACAAGGTTCCTCCTGATCCTGATCGCGGGAACAGCGACGGGGGTCGCCACCATCTTCGTGGGCCCGCTGTCCTTCGTCGGCCTCATGGCACCCCACATGGCCAGCCGAGCCGGCTTTCATCGTGCAAGCCAGCACCTGCACGCGACCGCGCTTATTGGTGCCTGCCTGATGGTCTGCGCGGATTTCGGGGCAAGAATGGCCGGCTTCCCCTATGAACTTCCCCTTGGCCTGTTCGCATCGCTGATCGGTGCACCGTGGCTCATGGCAACCCTGTTGAGGAAAACCGGATGACATTGTTCCGGATCAGGAACCTTTGCGTGGACGTGCCGGGCAGGCGACTGCTGCACGATCTGTCGACTGACATTCCACAAGGCGCCGTCACGGCCTTGATCGGCCATAACGGATCGGGCAAGTCGACCCTTCTGAAGACACTGGCCAGACAGATGAAGGGCTCGGGCAGCGTGCTCTTTGAAAGTCGAGAACTCTCGGACTGGGTGCGGCAAGATTTCGCGCGACGACTTGCCTTTCTCCCGCAGAACATGCCCCCGGCCGAAGGCATGACCGTGCGTGAGCTGATCGCCCTTGGCCGCTATCCCTGGCATGGCGCTTTGGGTCGCTTCGGTCCGGGCGATCACGAGGCCGTCGACCGCGCAATGCTGGAATGTGGCGTGGTGGATCTTGCCGAGCGAGTCGTCGATAGCCTGTCAGGCGGCGAACGCCAGCGTTCCTGGCTGGCCATGACCGTGGCCCAGCAGGCAGGAACGCTGCTGCTGGACGAACCGATTAGCGCACTCGACATCGGCCACCAGGTCGAGGTGCTGTCGTTGTTGCGCAGAATGTGCCACGACCAGAATCGCAGCGCCGTGATCGTTCTTCACGACGTCAACATGGCAGCCCGGTTCTGCGACCACGTCGTCGCACTGCGCGATGGCCGTCATGTCTTCGAAGGCACCAATACAAGCCTGATGCAAGCGGACACACTCTGCGAGATCTTCGGGCTGCAGATGCAAATCCTCACCTGCGCCGATGGAACACCGGTCGCGTTTCCCAGCTGAGAACCTTCATGCTCAAAGACTTCTTTTCGTATTATCGCCCTTTCATGGGCCTGTTCTGGCTGGATTTCGGCTGCGCAGTTGCTTCCGGCCTACTCGAGCTGGCATTTCCCCTCGCGATCACTGGCTTTATCGATCACCTGCTCCCGCAAGGTGACTGGTCGCTGACAGTGACGGCAGCGGTAGGTCTACTGGTACTCTACCTGGTCAATTCGGGCCTGTTGACGGTTGTCATCTACTGGGGTCACAAGCTTGGGATCAACATTGAAACAGAGATGCGGGCTCGAGCTTTCGATCATCTCACAAGGTTGTCCTGGCGCTGGTACGATCGCACACGGACCGGAAAACTGGTTGCCCGTGTTACTCGCGACCTTGAGGAAATAGGTGAGGTCGCGCATCACGGACCTGAAGACGCCTTCATCGCAATCATGACATTCATCGGCGCCTTCGCTCTGATGTTCGCGATCAACGCGCAGTTGGCGCTGATCGTGGCGGCCATCGTGCCGGCAATGGCAATCCTGGTAATCATCTACGGTGGCCGGATGACGCGGACATGGCGTGCGATTTATTCCCGCGTGGGTGATTTCAACGTGCGCCTGGAAGAAGCGCTTGGAGGAGTGCGTGTCGTGCAGGCGTTTGGAAACGAAGCGCATGAGAACCATTTGTTCGCGCATGACAATGCCCGCTACCGACAGGCTAAGCTGGATGCTTACCGCGTAATGGCAGCATCGTCGGCGTTGCAATACATGGGGCTACGACTTGTGCAAGTGCTGGTCATGGTGATCGGAGCCGGTTTCGTTCTAAGTGGAGATCTGACGACCGGCGGCTTTGTGGGCTTCCTTCTTCTGGTCGGAGTGTTCTATCGCCCGCTCGAGAAGATGGCGGCGGTCATCGAAACCTACCCTCGCGGCATCGCAGGATTCCGCCGTTATCAAGAGCTGCTCGCCACAGAGCCCGAAATCGCCGATAAGCCAGACGCCATCGATGCCCCAGAACTTCAGGGCAGGATCTCGTTCGAAGAGATCAACTTTACCTACGATGGATCCCGTCCGGTCTTGCAAGGCGTCAGTCTGTCGATCGCTGCAGGGGAAACCGTCGCTTTCGTAGGGCAATCCGGAGCTGGCAAGACCTCTTTGTTGGCTCTTGTTCCACGCTTTTACGAACCGGATGCGGGGTGCATCACGGTTGATGGACTGAACCTGGCTGATATCAGATTGAATTCATTACGCCGTCAGATCGGCCTGGTAAGCCAGGATGTCTTCCTGTTCGGAGGGACCCTGCGCGAGAATATTGGATATGGTCGATTGGATGCGACCGAGCACGAGATACTAGCTGCATGCGCTCAGGCCCAGTTAACGAGCTTGATCCAAAGTTTGCCGAACGGTCTTGATACGCTCGTCGGAGAGCGCGGGGTGATGCTTTCCGGAGGTCAGAAGCAGCGTGTCGCCATTGCCAGGGCGTTTCTGAAGAACCCGCCAATTCTTATTCTTGACGAAGCCACTAGTGCCCTCGACAGTCAAACAGAACGCGAGATCCAGATTGCGTTGGATCGACTATCCGTCGGCCGCACCACGCTCGTTATCGCTCACCGCTTGGGGACCATCCGTAATGCGGACAGGATAGTGGTCATGTCGGAGGGGCGCATCGTCGATGTCGGAACGCACGAGGAGCTGATCGCACGCGACGGTGCCTATGCTGTACTTGCCGCCTAGAAGGAGTTCGTTCGTTGCACCAATTGATATGGGTGCTTGAGATGCCGAATTTGCGGCTCGCTCATAGAGTTGTGAAAGTAGTTGCCCGCGACACCCGACGAACGACGCAAGCCCAACCCTGGCACTTGCCGGGCTGGTCACGGCAGCGACCGCCGTGTGATTGGTGAGGATGTTGACGAGTTGCTTGATCTTGTCACGGCAAAGGTGAAGGTTATCCAGATCGCGCGGGTGGAGGAGCCCTGCCGTCAGCGTCAGAAGATGTATCACCCTGCAGCCCTGAGCCCTTTGATCCACAGCTGCACGGCCGGTCTAGCGCGGCTTGCTCAGCTTCGCATCTCGAATTCTGATGGCCATCTTCCGCTCTTACCTCAGGACGAGATTCACGCCCCCACCCGCGCCCGTTGGTCGATGCGTTCAAGAGCTGGGCCGAGCCTTGGCTCCTGCCCATTCGAGGCTGAAGAAGCAGTCGCTCTGCAAGTTGATTGCAGCGCAAACCGCAACCGCCTGAGCGTCTGGTGAAACGGGGGCAAGATTAAGGTGCAAGCGCGCCGTTGCGCATGGTGGGGCTTGCGTTGCCGTAGGTCGATAGCCGTCCGGTTTCGATCTCCTCACCACTTTGATGGTGTCAACGACGGAGGGGCGCGGCCATTCAAGTTGAACCCTTCGGTTGTACCGCCCAGCATAGTCGTCCTGCTGGAAGTTAGCTTCGTAGCGTCGGGGCACGAAAGGACAGTGCCGAGGTGTGACAGGAACACAGGTTCCGGTTATCTACCCATCACGTATCCTGGCATCGAGGTCCGTCAGGAAAGCCATGTATTCGCCCAGCTCGATCTGGTGCCGGTTTCCGGCAATCCCCCTGTAGCGTGAAAAACCCTTGTTCCGTCCATAAGGAGCGGGAAAAGCAGCCCATTCACCCGCAAGCTCATAGGCAAAATCCTGGACGGACATGCGGCCCGATTTGAATTCCTGCCACCCTCTACCGTGTAAAAGGGCCAGGCCGAGCATGTCTTGGGTGCGGCTGTCGAAAGGTGTGTCGCAAGGCAGCTGAAGGCCATCGAGCAGGCGGCGATAGGTGCCCCCGACGATCTGAAAAAGGCCGATAGCTGTCGACGCCTGATGCTTGCGAGCCTCAAGCTGCCAGTCACGGACCTCACAAATTGTCATCTCGGTCGGCCGGGAGGGCAGGGGGGTCCGATTGCGAGCCCAGACTGCATCATAACCGCCTTTACCTGCCTCGAACCGCTTGATGAAGCCTATGATAAGATCTTGAACCGCGCCGGGTTT
>NZ_JAHKQB010000033.1 GCF_018860625.1 Paracoccus sp. C2R09 | reverse complement strand
TGAACCGCTCCGGGTTTGCCGGAGGCTCCAACTCCTGAGTAGGATGGAGCATCATGAGCAAGACGACGAACAAATTTTCCCCCGAAGTGCGTGAGCGTGCGGTGCGCTTGGTCCTCGACAATGAGGGCCAACATGGATCGCGCTGGCAGGCCGTCATGTCGATTTCCGCGAAGATCGGCTGTGCGCCCCAGACCTTGAACGAGTGGATCAAGAAGGCCGAGGTCGACAGCGGCAAGCGGGCTGGCATCCCGACCGACATGACCGAGAAGATGAAGGCGCTGGAACGGGAGAACCGGGAGCTGCGTCAGGCAAACGAGATCCTGCGCAAGGCGAGCGCATATTTTGCGATGGCGGAGCTCGACCGCCGGTCGAAGTGATGGTCGGCTTTATCGACGATCAGCGTGAGGCGCACGGGGTCGAGCCGATCTGCAGGGTTCTGCCGATCGCCCCATCCACCTACTACGATCACCTGGCGAAGCGGGCCGATCCGGCCCGGTTGTCGGATCATGCCCGGCGCGACGCAGTCCTGCGGCCCGAGATCGAGCGCGTCTTCGAGGAGAACTGGAGGGTCTACGGCGTGCGCAAGGTCTGGCGTCAGCTGGATCGGGAAGGCTTCGATGTCGCCCGTTGCACAGTCGCCAGGCTGATGAAGGACATGGGTATTCAAGGCATCATCCGCGGCAAGCCGCACAGAACGACGGTGCCGGATAAAAAGGCCCCATGCCCTTTGGACAAGGTGAACCGGCAGTTCCGCGTGCCGGCGCCGAACATGCTCTGGGTCAGTGATTTCACTTACGTCGCCACTTGGAGGGGGTTCGTCTATGTCGCTTTCGTCATCGATGCCTACGCGCGCCGCATCGTTGGCTGGCGGGCGAGCCAAACAGCGCACGCAGGCTTCGTTCTCGATGCCCTCGAACAGGCTGTCCACGATCGCCGCCCAGTCAAGGGCGCGGGGCTCGTCCACCATTCCGACCGAGGGTCGCAATACCTGTCGATCAAATACACTGAGAGGCTCGGCGAGGCCGGCATCGAACCTTCCGTCGGCAGCGTCGGCGATAGCTACGACAACGCCTTGGCGGAGACAATCAATGGCCTGTTCAAGGCCGAGGTCATCCACCGTCGCGGTCCTTGGCGCAACTTCGAGGCCGTCGAATATGCCGCCCTCGAATGGGTCGACTGGTTCAACAACCGTCGCCTGCTCGAGCCGATCGGGAACATCCCGCCGGCAGAAGCAGAGGCAAACTTCTACGCCACTATGGAAACAGAAGCCGTGGCCGCGTAACTAACCGAAATCAGCCTCCGGCAAACCCGGCGCGGTTCA
>NZ_JAHKQB010000009.1 GCF_018860625.1 Paracoccus sp. C2R09 | reverse complement strand
CAAACCCGGCGCGGTTCATAGAGGCGGCTGACGAGATGGAACAGCAGCTGGCCGCCGGTCTGCGCGAAGGGAAGATGGCCGAGTTCGTCGAGGATCAGGAAGTCGAGTCGGTACAGCAGGTCTGCCATGCACCCCCGTCTGTCGGCACGAGCTTTGGCATCGAGCTTGTTCACCAGGTCCACGACATTGAAGAAGTGCCCCCGTTTGCCGCGCCGGATGCAGGCCCGGGCGGGTGTCCGCACATGGATGGAGTTCTACAATCACCACCGGGTGCACAAGGCCCTTGGCGGCCAACCGCCGGCAGTGGTCTACTCACTGACAGTAGAAGCAACGCAACCCGATCAGCAGGAGCAGATCAGAGCTTAAAAAGCGCCAGATCCTGTCCAAGGAAGGGGAAGCACCTCAGCTTGGGTGTCCTGCCCTACGATCTTGTCCGCAATCGGTCTCGAACGGATGGCGACGCGATGGCTTACTTTTGTCAGAACTCGTTCTGCTTGGCATAAGCTCGGATTTAGACAGGGCGGCCAACAGCGTGGCCATCCACGGAGTAGCGGTATTGTCGAACAGGATAAGGCAGGTTTCGATTCCAACGCTGGCACAGCATGGAAGCCGTCGAACGGACCGACATAGGGCACAAGACTCACGCGCTCGTCTTGGAACATATCCCAGATCGTTCGATCCCGGAGCCCCCTGATGTGGATTCGCTCTGGCCTAGGCAACGCAGCAATCCTTGAGCCAAGCGTCGAACTCGGTGCAACTCTTGAGCGTTGGCCGGGGGTACGAAGAACCTCCGTTGGGCAACGCCGACCTGCTCCTTCTCCAAGCCGGATACTAGGGTGCAGGTCCATTCAGCGGCGTTCTGAGCGGCTTTGCGAAGCACTGCTGTTCAACCCTGAGGGGGGCACGACCGCAGGGCGTCGCAGCTCGGGCCCGAAGAACCTCGCATGCATAGAATCTATGAACGGCCAATGCTTCCCGCGGCGGTCGTCCTGGCAATCGGTTTCGCGGTTGTTGCTGTCGACCGATTCCTGATGATGATGAGTTCAGGATAGGGCCTGAAGGGCATTACCTGGATGTTCTGGGCCGTGGTCTTAAGCGCTTGGCATGTCCATTCCGCATATCATATGCTGGAATGCGTGGCGAAAAATGATGGCTGGTCGGGGCGCTGGCGTTGCTTCTTGCCCTAGCGTGGCAGTTGTCCACGTTGCCGCCGCTTCTCGCGTTTCTCATCGTCCCGCTCGACATGCTATCTGATAACGAACAACACTCCGATTCCCAAGACGGTCAGCTTGAAGGGCAGGAAGATCAGCGGAAAGATATCCGACCAGTGTTCCATCCGTTCCGTCCTTTCAGCTGCGCATCTCGCAGGCCGGCTACAGGAGTACGCCGCTCCGCTCTAGCACCAGCAGCGAGGCGAAACGCCGTAGTCGCAGGTGGCAGAAAGGCCGCGGTTCGGACACTGTTCCGGTCGCCTTAAAGGTTCGTCAGGGCGCCGTTTGCAATATATGCGTTCGTCCTATTAACCGTGCAATCAAGGACCGTAACCTTGTCCGCACACTGTTTCGAGAGCTTTTGCTCGCCCTAGGCGGTCTTGGATCCCGCTTCTGATCGTGCTATGCTATGAGGGAGCTGATCCTTGGCCAGAAGAACCTTCCCGGTCGCAAAAGGCTTTGGAAAAAGGCCGCGCCAAAACTTCAAAATTCGACCGCTCCATGCTCTGTAAGCGTGAGCTGTTTCGAATTTGGCCCATTCCTATTCGTGATGTGCTGCGGCCAAGCAACTTGCAGCGGTCGCATGTCACGATGAGGGGAGGCGGGCCGAAGCTTTTTCCGATCCGCCAGTATGATGAACTGGCCCGACCACGGCGCGGCGCGAGTGCGTTCCGTTGAACTCGCCACCGAACCTACTGCTGCTCGATCAAGGCCCACATGCACAGATTTCCTGAAATTGCGTCAGTGCTCAATTATCACATTTCGCATACCTATATAGCATCCACCTTGTCACATATTCTTAGTTATGTAATCGGAATTATGAATCATTTGACCTGCTCCCCATTGAGTCCGCGTTTATTGGTTAGCTCTGTTCAGGGTTTGGTCCTCTCTTGACCGTTGGTGATACTCCCGCGGGGTGAGACCGTCGAGGCTCGAATGCGGGCGGTGGTGATTGTAGTCATCTCGCCATGCTGCAATCAAATGGCGGGCATGGCGCAGGTTGGTAAACAGGTGCTCATTTAGGCACTCGTCCCTTAGGCGGCCGTCGAAGCTTTCCACCAGGCCGTTCTGCATCGGTTTGCCGGGCGCAATGTAGTGCCATTCGACTTGCCGATCCTCCTGCCATTTCAGGATTGCGTTGCTGGTAAGCTCGGTGCCGTTGTCGCTGACCACCATGCAGGGATAGCCACGCGATTCTGCGATCCGGTCCAACTCACGGGCGACGCGCGTTCCGCCGATGGATATGTCCACGACAGCCGCCAGACATTCCCGGCTGAAGTCATCGATGACGTTCAGCACCCGGAACCTGCGCCCGTCTTCCAGCGCGTCTGACATGAAGTCGAGCGACCACCGCTGGTTTGGCCCCTGCGGGATCGCCATGGGCGTCCTGGTGCCCACAGCGCGCTTGCGTCCACCCCGTTTGCGGACGGTTAACCCTTCTTCGCGAGAGAGCCGGTAGAGCTTCTTCCAGTTCACCTCCCAGCCCTCGCGCTTCAGCAGGATGTGCAGGCGGCAATAGCCGAACCGGCGCCGCTCGGACGCCAATTCCTTCATCCGACCTCGCAACTCGGTGTCCGCCGGTCGCTTCGGCTTTCGCCGATAGACACGCGGATCAATCCCAACCAGCGCACAGGCGCGCCGCTGGTTATAGCCCTTGGTCTTCATTGCCCAGTCCACGGCATGCCTCCTCGAACCGGGCCTCAGAAGTTTTTTCCGAGCATCTCTTTCAGTGTGGCGACATCGAGCATCTGCTCCGCCAGCATCTTCTTGAGCTTCGCATTCTCGGCTTCCAATGCCTTCAGGCGCCGCGCGTCAGACACCTCCATGCCGCCATACTTTGAGCGCCATTTGTAGAACGTCGCATCGCTGATCCTATGCCTACAGCAAAGTTCTTTCGCGCCCAGCCCCGCCTGGTGTTCCGTCAAGATGCCAATGATCTGCTCTTCGCTAAATCGGCTTCTCTTCATCGTCTGTCTCCTTCGTTGGAGAACAGGCTAACCTCAAAGCGAGGACTTTTCAGGGGAGCAGGTCAGTCCAGATAAGGGCCCTACATCAAAGAACCTAGCGAATGCCACGGGTTTCCAGCCGAGGAAAATTCCAAGTGGAAAAGTATTCTACATGCAGGAGCCTCCCGATACGCAAGTTTGCAAGGAAACCCCAAACGAGGCTTTATCAGACGATCTCAATCGCCTGCTTCAGAACAAAGATTTTGTAATGCAGCTGGACACAGGTACGATCTTCTAAGATCGTTACCCAGCAAAAGCGCCTTAAGAAGAGCAATAATCTCCACCGCGACGGGTCGATGCTGCACTACTGCCAACTCAGCTACTTGACCTACTTGTACACCCAATAGTAGGCGTTTTTACGAAGATCCAAGGGGGTTTGTCTTATGTATCCGGAATGTTAGCTGGGCAGCGTAAGCAAACCCCCGAAGATGACATACGTGCAGATGTTTTCTTCAGGATCTCATTGGCAGTTCGCAACCTGCGGTTCTTGCGTTTCAATTCCTCGAACTGATCCTCCTCCGCGCTCATCAGCACCAGCCCTCTGACCGGTGCCAATCTTGGGCGCGAAGCCACGATACGCAGCGATGTCGGCACGGTTTTCCTGAAACAGCCGAATGCCGCGCTCGCGAAGTTCAGCCGGATAAACGGGGTGAATCGTCTCTTAGTCACAGGGCTGATCCTTTGAGCTTTTTACTTTTCGGTAAACACGGGGCGGTTCAAGCTGCGCCGCGGTGTTTTCCGGTGCATCCGGGTCGCTGGCGATCATCGCCTGAACCTTGACTTCGCTGATCGGCTTCTTGGTAACAGCAGCTTTTTTTCCTTGCGGCTGATCCCGCCGACCTGATCACCGTCACGAAAATCGATCCCCCAACAGGCGAAGTGGACAGTTCAAGCTACGGCTATTTCCGACCCGACCTCTTTTTTGGAAAAGTCCCACGCCTCGGACTGCCGCTCCCTCCGGGTGCATTTGAAACGCAGGCCGCTTCTAGGCCCCCTGGTGCGTTGCTATGCGGCTTCGTGCGCTGGACCCGCCCCACGCCTTTCTTCCAGGCTCATGATTCCGCTGCCCAGACCTGGTGTGACCGCGCGGAGGCGGAACGCCCTTCTTGCGTGCCATGGAGCGGAGTCTGACTTCGATAGGCTGTATGGTGGCGAGAAATGGGAATATAATTTTTTACGGTTTCGCTCCCGCCGCCATCACGGTTTTGCCCCTTACGATCCATTTCGCTCCGACCATGCCAGGAAACGGCCACTGGTCAGGCTACCCGGAATTTGGCACAAGCGGCGCGCAGGGTGCGGTTCTTGGCAAGGCACTGCTTCCGAAGCATCACGTCATCGCAGGTTTTCCCGAGGTCGCCGGTTTCCCCATGCTTAGTTTCTTGAGATCGACCAGCGGGCGCGGTGCCAGCTGGACTACTTTCGGGTTCGTGGCCAGTTACGGGATCCGGCTTCTGTCCACCCTGATCCTGACGCGCCTGCTGGCCCCCGATGTCTTCGGTCTGATGAGCCTGGCGTGGGTCTTCATCGGCGCGGTCGGCATGCTCAGCGACATCGGCACGATTCCTTCGGTGATCCGCAGCCCGCGTGGCGACGAGAAGGTGTTTCTTGACACGGCCTGGAGCGTGCAGACCGTGCGCGGGCTCTGGATCGGCGGGCTGACCGCCCTCATCGCCTGGCCCGTATCCCGGCTCTATGACGAACCGCAGCTGTTCCCGATCCTCTGCACCGTGGCGGTGATGCCGATCCTGAGCGGGATGAACTCGATGGCCGGGGCGACCTGTCGTCGACACATGCAGCTGAAGAAGCTGACCCTGCTCAGCATGTCCGTGCAGATCCTGACCACGCTGTCGAACGTGTTCTTCGCCTGGTGGCTCCAATCGGTCTGGTCGCTGGTGCTGGGCTCCATCTCGGGGGTGCTGTTCAACCTGTTGCTCAGCTATACTTGGCTGCCACGATACCGCCCCCGGCTGATCTTCGATCGAAGCGTCATAACCGAGATCGTGAATTTCGGCCGCTGGATCCTTCTGGGCACCTTGTTCACCTATCTGGGCGGAAAGGGTTCGACCGCGATCATGGGCCTCGAGGTCTCGGTCGAGACATTGGGCCGGATCACCATCGCGACGACCATCGCCTGGGCCCTGGGCGATCTGGTCGCCCGTGTCCTGGACCAGGTGGCATTCCCGACGATGTCGCGTCTGCACCGCGAGGGGAAACCGCTCAACCGTCCCGTCGGCAAGGTCAAGAAGCTCAGTCTGTTCGGGATCCTGCCCTGTTTCCTGCTGCTGAGCTTCATCAGCCAGCCGCTGGTCGATCTGCTCTATGATCCGCGCTATGCGCAGGCTGGCAGCTTCCTGTCGATCCTTGCGTTGAACGGGGCGATCGCGATCATGTCGATGCCCTATCAGAATGCCATGCTGGCGGCCGGGAACAGCCGCGGGCATTCGATCGTCATGGGGGTGTTCTCGACCTCTCGTATCCTGCTGATGGTGCTGGGCGCGCATTTCTTCGGCATCTACGGGCTGCTGACCGGGCTGGGCCTGGGCGAGCTGATCACGGCGGGGGTCTCGATCGCGATGTCCAGGCGCAGCGGGATCGTCATGCTGCGCTATGATCTGGCGACCGTGGCGATCATCATTCCAGCCTATGTCTATGCGCTGATGACCGCCCAGCCGCTGTCAGCCTGATCGGGGTCTGTCCGGCACGGAACGTCGCCCGTGCCGGATGTGTCCGCCCTTGCGTCGGATGACCCGCGAACCGTGCATCCCCGCCACCGGCATCGCCCATGACGGCGCTGCAATCGCTGCATCCTGGGAAGAAACGGTGGGCGAAAAGGCACGCCACAGCCCATTTGAATACCCAAGAATAATGCTCAAGGGCCGTGCCGAAATTTGTGCGCTGATATCCTCGTGAAAGGGGATATCCGCAAAATCCTTGTCCGAAATTGCCTTAGATGCTCTAGTCGACAGGACTTTACCCTGCGTCCGACAGGATATCCTGCAGGGGATCGTCAATATGTACACGGGTAATGGTCACATGGTGACAGGCTGAAAATTAAATCCCGATCAGGTGCCGCATATCCTGTTTCGTGAAAATGATTTGGCCTGTTCTTTTAAAGGTTGAGCTCATTGGAACTCTATTACGCGGCCTCCAAGAACGGTAATTTCGGCGACGACATGAACCTGTGGTTCTGGGATCACTTCCTTCCCGGCTGGCGGGATCGCGATCCAGACGCGACCCTGTTCGGCATCGGATCGATCCTGGGAACGCGCATCGTCGAGCGTCATGGAAAGGTCCTCGTCTGCGGCAGCGGTTCGGGCTATGGCAGCCTCGGGCCGGTCGATCCCGACGATGTGCGCATTTCATGGGTCAGGGGGCCGCTGACGGCGCGTCTTCTGGGGTTGGACGATGGTGTCGGGATCTCGGACCCGGCCTCGCTGCTGACGGTCATGCCGGAATTCGCCGATCGTTCGCGGGGCGGCGGCGGGGCGATATTCATTCCCCACCGTTCGACCGCCCAGCTGCAGATCGATTGGGAACGGCTGGGGCATCTGTGCGATCTGCGCGTGGTGCTGCCCAATCAGGATGCCCGCAAGGTGATACACGAGATCATCGGCGCGGATCTGGTGGTCACCGAATCCATGCACGGGGCCATCATGGCGGATGCCTTCCGCATTCCCTGGGTGCCCATCAAGATCTCGAACCAGTTCAACGATCACAAATGGGCCGACTGGGCCATGGGGCTGGACCTGACGATCGATGCACCGGAATCCCTGGCACTGCCCAAGAAGATCTTTCGGATGGCGAATGCCCTGAAATCGAACCTGCGAAAGATGAAGACCCCCAAGCCCGCGCCCGTTCCCGCGATGGCAGGACCGCAGGGCCCGGGCCGAACCTCTCGCATGCCACGGACCGGCAGCTTCGATCTGGGCGAGGATGGGCGCCAGCAGGTCAAGAAGCTGCTTCGGCTGGCCGCGCCCGTCATCGAGCGGAGGCTGGCTGCCGATATCCGCCGCGCCATGAAGCGCCATGTCCATCTGAGCGGCGAGGGCCGGACCGAAGAGCTTGTCGCACGGATGATGGACCGGCTGGACGATGTGCAGCGGAGCATGTCCGGGCCGTCCTGATCCCCCACCCGATTCCAGGCAGGGCGATGAGATCGCCCTGCCCCTTGCGCCCCATCGCCTCGGCGGCGCGCATCTCCGGGGGGCGATTTCGGTTTCGGTCGGTGCCTTTCTGGCCACCCAGGGCCCGGCAGGTCCGTGGACTGCCCGGCAAAGCACGCCTGCCATTGCCGAAACCGCCCCGCGATATCCGTAAGATAGCGGACCTATCCCTTGTGGTGGGCGCCAAGCCTTAAGAGAGGCTTGTCCGCCGGGGGGCTTTTACGACAATTCTCATCACATTCGACCAAGAGCGTTCCGGCCGATCCTGCCGGTGACCGCGGCGATTCCGTCGAAAAGACAGATTGCCGCAAGGCGCGACCGCCAATAATTCGACCGTCAATCATGATTAAGAGGTATTCATGTTCCGTTCACCCCTGCTTGCCCTCGGCGCGGCCTGCGCCATGCTGGGCCTGACTTCCGCCCATGCCTCGACCCTGGGCGCGGGCGATCTGCTTCGCCAGTTCAACCTGATCACCACCGGCGACGTCACCGGCAGCGGGGGGCTTCACATCGATGGCCGTGCGCTGGTCGGCGGCGACTACAAGGCCAATTCGGGCACCGTCGTCTACATGAACTCCAAGGGCGAAGCGTCCGAGTTCGACGATTTCATCGTCGCGGGCAGCGTCAGCTCGCAGGTGCACCTGAACAATGGCGGCACGGCCGCGGTCGGTGACGGCCTGGACCGCGTGAACCTCAACGGTGGCGGCACCAAGCAGGTCTATTCGGCAACCTCGGCCCCGCAGGACTATGCACAGATCCTGACCGACTATGCCGCCAACCTTGCCTCGCTGGCCCCTTCGACCACGGGTGTCACCCGTGCGGGATCGTCCAGCGACCGCAGCAATACCTTCACGATCACCAGCCCCGCCGACGGGATCGGCGTCCTGTCCCTGACCGAGGCCGATCTGCGCAGCGACCGCGACTTCGTGCTGAACCTGTCCGACGATGTCGAATGGGCCGTGGTCAATGTCACCGCCACCGATGCCGACACGGTCTTCCGTCTGGGTTCGACCTTCAAGGCGCAGCAGAACGCGGACGTGCTGTCGCGCGTGGTGTGGAACTTCACCGGTTTCACCGACGTGATCTTCGACGCCCAGTTCCGCGCCGGTGCGATCCTGGCCTCGGGTGCCACGGTCACCACGAATGCGGGCAATATCGAGGGCAGCGTCTTCGCTTCCAGCTTCAACGGCCTGAGCGAGCTGCACTTCACCGGCCTGTCGGACGGCGAACTGCCGGCCGAGGTTTCCGCGATGCCGCAGCCTGCCCCGGTGCCGCTGCCGGCGGGCATGGTCCTGCTGCTGTCGGGTCTGGGAATGGGTGGCCTGCTGCGCCGTCGCAAGCGCGCCTGAACCTGGTATCACCGCGTGATCGTCCGGGGCCCTGCGGGGCCCCGGATTTCTTTTGCGCCCTGCCGTGTCAGATCAGCGGGTCGTCCATCACCTGGACCGCAGGCGCGGCCAGTGCATCCCACAGCCGGGCCAGTGCCGCATCGTCGCTGTAATCGACGAAGGCTTCCTCGCCACTGGTGGTCATGCGGATATCCCCGCTGCCCTTGCCATCCTCGCCCAGCACCAGCGTGACCTCGTCGCGGACATAGTCGATGCGGATCAGTGCATCCTGACGATCGCCCAGGCCCTTGACGCCGATGTCGTCGAAGCTGCCGACAAGCTGGTCGACATCGATCAGGACCGTCTCGCCCATCGCATCCGAGGCGTCCCAGTCCGACAGGTCGATGTTCAGATCGCCGTCCAGACGGACGCCCGAAGTGACCTTGCTTTCATCGCCCATCGCACCCGAGCGGAACTCGGACAGCTGGC
>NZ_JAHKQB010000014.1 GCF_018860625.1 Paracoccus sp. C2R09 | reverse complement strand
CAAACTTTGCCTTTGCCATTGCGCAGGGCTCCTCAAGTCAAATGATGCAGGACGGGCGGGGCACATGCCCCGCCACGCCATATCAGGCGTATTTCTTCTGGATCTCGTCCGAGATGTTCTGCGGCACAGCTTCATAGTGGTCGAACTGCATCGAGAACACGGCCCGGCCCGAAGACATCGAGCGAAGGTTGTTGATGTAACCGAACATGTTCGCCAGCGGAACGAAAGCGTCGATGACGTTTGCGTTGCCACGGCTGTCCTGGCCGCGGACCATGCCGCGACGGCTGGTCAGGTCGCCGATGATCGAACCGGTATATTCTTCCGGCGTCACGACTTCGACCTTCATGATCGGTTCCAGCAGCTTGGCGCCGGCCTTGCGAAGACCTTCGCGCATGGCAGCGCGCGAGGCGATCTCGAAGGCCAGGACCGACGAGTCGACGTCATGGAACGCACCGTCGATCAGCGCGACCTTGAAATCGATGACGGGGAAGCCTGCCAGCGGACCGGAATCCATGACCGACTTGATGCCCTTCTCGACGCCCGGGATGTATTCCTTCGGAACGGCACCGCCGACGATCTTCGTCTCGAACGAGTAGCCTTCGCCCGGCTCGGTGGGCGTGATGACCATCTTCACGCGCGCGAACTGGCCGGTACCACCGGTCTGCTTCTTGTGCGTGTAGTCGATCTCGGCTTCGGTCGAGATGGTTTCGCGGTAGGCCACCTGCGGCGCACCGATATTCGCCTCGACCTTGAACTCGCGCTTCATGCGGTCGACCAGGATGTCGAGGTGAAGTTCGCCCATGCCCTTCATGATCGTCTGACCCGATTCCAGGTCGGTCTCGACGCGGAAGGACGGATCTTCGGCTGCCAGGCGCTGAAGGGCCAGGCCCATCTTCTCCTGGTCGGCCTTCGACTTGGGCTCGACCGCGATCTCGATGACCGGATCGGGGAAGGTCATGGTTTCCAGCACGACCTGCTTGGACGCGTCACAGAGCGTGTCACCGGTGGTGGTCTCTTTCAGACCGGCCAGCGCGATGATGTCGCCTGCGAATGCCTCGTCGATCTCCTCGCGGCTGATCGAGTGCATCATCATCATGCGACCGATGCGCTCGCGCTTGCCCTTGGTCGAGTTGATGATCGAATCACCCTTGCGCAGCACGCCCGAGTAGATGCGGCTGAAGGTCAGCGAACCGACGAAGGGGTCGTTCATGATCTTGAACGCCAGCGCCGAGAACGGTGCCGCATCGTCGGCCGGACGCTCGATATTGCGGGTTTCGGTCTCGTCGTCGGGCGAGAAGCCCTTGAGGACCGGAACGTCGATCGGCGCGGGCAGGAAGTCGATGACCGAGTTCAGCAGGGGCTGAACGCCCTTGTTCTTGAACGCGGAACCGGCGGTGACCGGGAAGAACGACAGCGACAGCGTGCCCTTGCGGATCAGCGAACGCAGGGTCGCCTCGTCGGGCTCGTTGCCCTCCAGATAGGCTTCCATGGCGTCGTCGTCCTGCTCGACGGCAAGCTCGACCATGTTGGCGCGCCATTCGTCAGCCAGGTCCTTCAGCTCGTCGCGGATCGGCTGGCGAACCCAGCTCGCGCCCAGATCCTCACCGATCCAGACCCATTCTTCCATCTTGATCAGGTCGACGATGCCTTCCAGCTTGTCCTCGGCGCCGATCGGGAATGCGATCGGGCACGGGGTGCCGCCGGTGCGGTCCTTGATCATCTTCACGCAGTTGAAGAAGTCGGCGCCGATCTTGTCCATCTTGTTGACGAACACGATCCGCGGAACCTGGTAACGGTCGGCCTGGCGCCAGACGGTCTCGGTCTGCGGCTCGACACCGGCGTTTGCGTCCAGGAGGCAGATCGCGCCATCCAGAACGGCCAGCGAACGTTCCACCTCGATGGTGAAGTCCACGTGACCCGGGGTGTCGATGATGTTGAAGCGGTACTTCGTGTCCGACGTGCCATCGGCAGTCGGATCTTCCTGGCGCTGCCAGAACGTGGTGGTCGCGGCAGACGTGATCGTGATGCCGCGCTCCTGCTCCTGCTCCATCCAGTCCATGGTCGCGGCGCCGTCATGGACTTCGCCGATCTTGTGCGACTTGCCGGTGTAGAAGAGGATACGCTCGGTCGTCGTCGTCTTGCCGGCATCGATGTGGGCCATGATGCCGAAGTTACGGTAACGCTGCAGCGGATAATCGCGTGCCATGGTCTGGATCCTTTTACCTTACCAGCGGTAGTGGCTGAACGCCTTGTTCGCGTCTGCCATCTTGTGCGTGTCTTCGCGCTTCTTGACGGCAGTGCCGCGGCCGTTGACCGCGTCGGCCAGCTCGCCCGCAAGACGCTCTTCCATCGTGTTCTCGTTGCGGTTCTTCGCCGCGGTGATCAGCCAGCGGATCGCCAGGGCTTCGCGACGGGTCGGGCGAACCTCGACCGGGACCTGGTAGGTCGCACCACCGACGCGACGCGAACGCACTTCGACCGAAGGCTTCACGTTGTCGAGGGCTTCGTGGAAGACTTCGATCGGCTCGCGCTTGAGGCGGGTCTCGACGCGCTCCAGCGCGTTGTAGACGATGCGCTCGGCGGTCGATTTCTTGCCGTCAACCATCAGGTTGTTCATGAATTTGGTCAGCACGCGATCGCCAAATTTGGCGTCGGGCAGGACTTCGCGCTTTTCAGCGGCGTGACGACGGGACATTGATGCCTCTCCTTACTTCGGACGCTTCGCGCCGTATTTCGAACGACGCTGACGACGATCTTTGACGCCCTGGGTGTCCAGCACACCGCGGAGGATGTGGTAACGGACACCCGGAAGGTCTTTCACACGGCCGCCGCGGATCAGCACGACGCTGTGTTCCTGCAGGTTGTGCTTTTCGCCCGGGATGTAGGAGATGACCTCGAAGCCATTCGTCAGGCGCACCTTGGCGACCTTACGCATAGCGGAGTTCGGTTTCTTCGGCGTCGTGGTGTAGACGCGCGTGCAGACGCCGCGCTTCTGCGGGCAGCCCTGAAGGTGCTGCGACTTCGAGCGCTGCACTTTCGGCTGCCGCGGTTTGCGGATCAGCTGTTGGATCGTAGGCATTCGGTTCCCCGTCTTGCTCTGTCAATACTCGCAACCATTCCGGTTGCGCCGCTTCTCGACGGCACTTTGCGCGAATCGCAAAATACCAAGCCCGTCCGGCCCATAACGGGCTGACGGGCATTATTCCAGAGGATCGGGGCATTTTCGGGCCCGGATCGTGACCATGTCGGTTCTGGTTCCCGGCATGGAAGGCTGCCGGGTGTCGGGGCTATAGGGGCAAAGCGTGTTGCTGTCAACATATGCAGGGTTCACGACCCCTGCGACATCCGCCGCACCAGCCGGTCGATCCGCCCCCGCTGCAGCCCGAAACGCTCGCGCAACAGCCGGTTCGTGCCGGTCGGATCATGGTCCCATGGCTGCCCCGGACCGACCGACCCGCTGTCGCTGTCCCGGTGGATCGAGCGGATGAACATGGGGGTGCGGTTCAGCGACACGCCCGACATCCAGCGCGGCAGCTTCGAATGGTCGTAATGCAGCGCCGTCTCTGGTGCCTCGGGGGGCAGAAAGACGGTCAGCGCGACGCCCATGTTGTGACAGATCCGGGGCGTGAACTCCGCCCCCTCGGCCCCCGTCCGCATCATCAGGCCGCGCCCGTAATCCACCGAGAGCCGCTGCTCGGACCTCCACAATTCGCGGATCTTCGCGAAATCTGTGCGGGCGGCCTCGATATAGTCGATGGCGACCGCGTCGTCGTCATCATGGCGGAAATGGCCGATCACCTCGGCCTCCGGGTCCAGATGCGGCGCGACGGCCTGTCGGCAGGCGGGCAGATGGAACTCCATCGGCGGGACCAGCGACAGGCGCAGCTGGGGGATTTCGGCGCAGAGCTTGCGCAGCCGTGACAGCCATGGCTCGGGCAGGTCGGGGCCGGTCATCACCACCAGCGTGAAATCGGGATCGGTCTGGGCGCGCCATCCCGGCAACGCGAATTCGGTGAACCATTGCCAACGACGCTCCAGCCGCGCCGGATCATAGAGATAGGCCCGCCTCTCCTCGATCGTGTCATGTTCGACCTGAAAGCCGCGCATCCCCAGATAGGAGAAGCGGCACAGGCCCAGCATTTGCACCCGCATCAGCGACGCCGTCCCAGTTTCGCCTCTCGCCAGATGGTATAGATCCCGGCGCCGACGACAAGCGCCGCCCCGATCCAGGTCCACATGTCGGGAAAATCACCGAAGAGGACGAAACCGATCACGATCGCGATCAGAAGCGAGGTATAGCGGAACGGCGTCACGGCCGAGATCTCTCCGACGCGCATGGCGGCCACGCCGCAGACATAGCCCACGGTCAGGAAACCCGCCCCGACAAGGATCAGCGCGATCTGTCCCGGGCCGGGCATCACCCAGCCCTGCCCCATGCTGAGAACGAAGCCCGTGACCGTCACCGTGACCGCCGCATAGAAGGCGATGGTCCCCGACGTGACGTCGCGCCGGAAGCGCCGCGTGGACAGATCGCGCAGCGCTACCATCAGCATTGCCCCAAGCGCGACAAGCGCCCAGATGCCGAATGTCCCGCTGCCCGGACGCAGGATCACCAGCACGCCCAGCAGGCCCACGCCCACGGCAGACAGCCGCCGCCAGCCAAGCGTCTCGTTGAAGAACAGCGCCGCACCCAGCATCACCACCAGCGGCAGCGACTGCATCACGGCGGTCAGGTCCGCGATGGCCATGCGCGTCAGCGCATTGAGGAACAGAAGCGTCGATCCGACCTCGCCCAGCAGCCGCAGCACCATGGGCCAGCGCGCATCCGCAGGCAGCCGCAGCCGCAGACCGCCCTGCGCGCGGGTGACGAAGACCAGGAACATCATCACGCTGAGCCCCCTCAGCGTCATCACCTGATAGAGCGGAAGGTCCTGCGTCACGAACTTGATGATCGCATCGTTGCAGGTGAAGCCCATCATCGACAGGATCATCAGCCCTGCCCCGCGCAGGTTGTCCCCCGGCTGCAGCGGCTCGGGCGTGACCGAGGCGGGCCGGACACGCCGGATCGGGGACATCAACGGAGTTCGCATCGGGCACCTTCTTCATGATCCCCGCAGGCTTAGGCGATCACGGACCCGTGCGGCAAGCCTTGCCTTGCAGGACCTGCAGAAATGACGAAGGCCCGGCTTGGCAGCCGGGCCTTCGCGCTTCTCATGTCCGGACGATCACTCGTCGCGGTTGTTCTCGGGCGCCTCGGCCGCGAAGCCGGTGGGCTGCATCTCGGTCTCGGACGGCGCGCTCAGGGCGGCGGCGGCCTCGGCCTCGGCGCGGCGCGCCTCGATCACGACATTGTCGCGCTCGGTCGCGATGCGCTTGACGCGGGCGGTTGCGCCACCCGTGCCTGCCGGGATCAGACGACCCACGATGACGTTTTCCTTCAGGCCGACCAGCTTGTCGCGCTTGCCCTGGACCGAAGCCTCGGTCAGGACCCGCGTCGTTTCCTGGAACGATGCCGCCGAGATGAAGCTGCGGGTCTGCAGCGACGCCTTGGTGATGCCCAGCAGCACCGGCTCGCCCTGGGCCGGACGGCCCCCCTTAGCTTCGATCTTGGTGTTCTCGGCCTCGAACTCGTCGCGCTCGACATGCTCGCCCTTCAGCAGCGTCGTGTCGCCGCTGTCGAGGATCTCGATCTTCTGCAGCATCTGGCGAACGATCACCTCGATGTGCTTGTCGTTGATCTTCACGCCCTGCAGTCGATAGACGTCCTGCACCTCGTCGATGAGGTAGTCGGCCAGGGCCTCGATCCCCATGATGCGCAGGATGTCATGCGGCGCCGGGTTGCCGTCCATGATGTACTCGCCACGCTGCACGAAGTCGCCTTCCTGCACCGGGATGTGCTTGCCCTTGGGCACCATGTACTCGACCGGGCTGCCACCCTCTTCCGAAGGCTCGATCGCGATGCGACGCTTGTTCTTGTAGTCCTTGCCGAAGCGCACGTAACCATCGATTTCCGCGATGATGGCGTGATCCTTCGGGCGACGGGCCTCGAACAGTTCCGCCACGCGGGGAAGACCCCCTGTGATGTCCTTGGTCTTGGCGCCTTCGCGCGGAATACGGGCAACCACGTCGCCTGCCTTGATCTCCTGGCCGTCCTCGACCGACAGGATGGCGTCCACCGACATCGGATAGCTGACCGGGTTGCCCTGGTCGTTGCGCACCGGTTCGCCGTTGGCGTCCATGATGATGATCTCGGGCTTGAGGTCGTTGCCCTTGGGCGCCGACCGCCAGTCCGTCACGATCTTCTGGGTCATGCCGGTCGCATCGTCGGTCTCGTCGCGGACCGAGATCCCCGACATCAGGTCGACGAATTTCGCGGTACCGGCCTTCTCGGCGATGATCGGCAGGGTATAGGGATCCCATTCGAACAGCTTGGCGCCGCGAATGACCCGGTCACCTTCCTTCACGAACAGCTTCGAGCCGTAGAACAGCTTGTGGCTGGCGCGTTCCTGCCCCTGGTCGTCGAGGACCAGCAGCTGCATGTTCCGCGACATGACCACCTGTTCGCCATTGGCGTTTTCCAGGATCGAGGCGTTGCGGAACTGGATCGTGCCCTCGTGCGAGGCCGCCTGGAAGGACTGCTGACCACCCTGCGCGATGCCGCCGATGTGGAAGGTCCGCATCGTCAGCTGCGTGCCCGGTTCACCGATCGACTGCGCGGCGATGATGCCGACAGCCTCGCCGATATTGACCAGCGTGCCGCGTGCAAGGTCGCGACCATAGCAGAGCGCGCAGACGCCATCCTCAGATTCGCAGGTCAGGGCCGAACGGATCCGCATGGACTGGACGCCCGCCTTCTCGATCTCGTCGGCGCGGCGTTCGTCGACCACCTCGCCCGCGCGGATGATGATCTCGTCCGAACCCGGAACCAGCACGTCCTCGGCCGCGGTACGGCCCAGAACACGCTCGGACAGGGGGGCGATGACCTCGCCGTCGTTGACGGCTGCCGACGCGGTGATCGAGTTCTCGGTCCCGCAATCATGCTCGCGGATGATGCAGTCCTGCGCCACGTCGACCAGGCGACGGGTCAGATAGCCCGAGTTCGCGGTCTTCAGTGCCGTGTCCGACAGACCCTTACGGGCGCCGTGGGTCGAGTTGAAGTACTCGAGAACGGTCAGACCTTCCTTGAAGTTCGAGATGATCGGCGTCTCGATGATCTCGCCGTTCGGCTTGGCCATCAGGCCGCGCATGCCGCCCAGCTGCTTCATCTGGTTGGTCGAACCACGAGCACCCGAATGCGCCATCATGTAGACGCTGTTGGGTTCCTGCTCGGCACCGTTCTCGTCGTACTTGGTGGCCGAGATGGTGGACATCATGGCCTCGGTCACGCGGTCGTTGCATTTCGACCAGGCGTCCACGACCTTGTTGTACTTCTCGCCTTGGGTGATCAGACCGTCGAGATACTGCTGCTCGAACTCCTTCACCTGATCCTGGACTTCCTCGACGATGGTCCACTTGTTGTCGGGAACCACCATGTCGTTCTTGCCGAAGCTGATGCCGGCGCGGAATGCCTCGCGGAAGCCCAGACCCATGATCTGGTCGCAGAAGATGACCGATTCCTTCTGACCGCAATAGCGGTAGACGGTGTCGATGACGTTCTGGATGTCCTTCTTGCGCAGCAGGCGGTTCACCAGCTCGAACGGAGCCTTGGCGTTCAGCGGCAGCAGCGCACCCAGGCGCAGACGACCGGGCGTGGTCTCGAAGCGCTGAAGCACCTCGTTGCCGTTCTGGTCGATCTGCTTGATCCGCGCGGTGATCTTGGCGTGCAGATGCACCTCGCCTGCGGCAAGGGCGTGCTCGACCTCCTCGATGTTCGCGAAGGCCATGCCCTCGCCCTTCATGCCGTCACGCTGCATCGAGGTGTAGTAGAGACCCAGGACCATGTCCTGCGACGGAACGATGATCGGCGCGCCGTTGGCGGGCGACAGGACGTTGTTCGTCGACATCATCAGGACGCGCGCTTCCAGCTGCGCTTCCAGCGACAGCGGAACGTGCACGGCCATCTGGTCGCCGTCGAAGTCGGCGTTGAAGGCCGAGCAGACCAGCGGATGCAGCTGGATCGCCTTGCCTTCGATCAGGACGGGTTCGAACGCCTGGATGCCCAGACGGTGCAGCGTGGGCGCACGGTTCAGCAGGACCGGGTGCTCGCGGATCACCTCGTCCAGGATGTCCCAGACCTCGGGGCGTTCCTTTTCGACCAGCTTCTTCGCCTGCTTGACGGTGCTGGACAGGCCCTTCGCTTCAAGACGCGAATAGATGAACGGCTTGAACAGTTCGAGCGCCATCTTCTTGGGCAGGCCGCACTGGTGCAGCTTCAGCTCGGGGCCGGTCACGATGACCGAACGACCCGAGAAGTCGACACGCTTGCCCAGAAGGTTCTGGCGGAAGCGGCCCTGCTTGCCCTTCAGCATGTCCGACAGCGACTTCAGCGGGCGACGGTTGTTACCCGTGATGACGCGGCCGCGACGGCCGTTGTCGAACAGCGCATCGACCGATTCCTGAAGCATCCGCTTTTCGTTGCGGACGATGATGTCGGGCGCGCGCAGCTCGATCAGGCGCTTCAGACGGTTGTTCCGGTTGATCACGCGGCGATACAGATCGTTCAGATCCGAGGTCGCGAAACGGCCACCGTCCAGCGGAACCAGCGGGCGCAGTTCCGGCGGGATGACCGGGATCACGGTCATGATCATCCATTCGGGACGGTTGCCCGATTCCAGGAAGCTCTCGACGATCTTCAGGCGCTTGATGATCTTCTTGGGCTTCAGTTCGCCCGTGGCTTCCTTCAGATCCTCGCGCAGCTGCTCGGCGGTCGCGGCCAGATCGATATTGGCCAGCATCGCACGGATGGCCTCGGCGCCGATATCGGCGCTGAAGGCGTCCGCCCCGTAATTGTCCTGCGCGTCGAGGAATTCCTCCTCGCTCATCAGCTGGCCATAGGTCAGGTCGGTCAGACCCGGCTCGATCACGACGTAGTTCTCGAAATAGAGAATGCGTTCCAGATCGCGCAGCGTCATGTCCAGCATCAGGCCGATGCGCGAGGGCAGCGACTTCAGGAACCAGATATGCGCGACGGGCGCGGCCAGCTCGATATGGCCCATGCGCTCGCGGCGGACCTTCTGCAGCGTGACCTCGACGCCGCATTTCTCGCAGACGAGGCCGCGATACTTCATGCGCTTGTATTTGCCGCACAGGCATTCGTAGTCCTTGATCGGACCGAAGATGCGCGCGCAGAACAGGCCGTCACGTTCCGGCTTGAACGTGCGGTAGTTGATGGTTTCGGGCTTCTTCACCTCGCCGAAGGACCAGGCCAGAATTTCTTCGGGCGAGGCCAGCGAGATCTTGATTTCGTCGAACTGCCGCGGCTGGGCCAGCGGGTTCAGCGGATTGGTGGCAAGTTCCTGGTTCATTTTTCAATCCTGATGAAGGGCGCGGGAGTGGTGGAGGAGAGGGCCGCGGCCCTCACTCCTCTTCCTCCGCATCCAGGAGTTCCATGTTGAGGCCCAGACCCCGGACCTCCTTGACCAGCACGTTGAACGATTCCGGCACGCCGGCTTCGAAGTTGTCCTCGCCCTTGACGATCGACTCGTAGACCTTGGTCCGGCCCGCCACGTCGTCCGACTTCACCGTCAGCATCTCCTGCAGGGTGTAGGCGGCGCCATAGGCTTCCAGGGCCCAGACCTCCATCTCGCCCAGACGCTGGCCGCCGAACTGGGCCTTACCACCCAGGGGCTGCTGCGTGACCAGGCTGTACGGACCGGTCGAACGGGCGTGCATCTTGTCGTCGACAAGGTGGTGCAGCTTCAGGATGTACTTCATCCCGACGGTGACCTTCCGGGCAAACTGTTCACCCGTGCGGCCATCGAACACCACCGACTGACCCGAGCTGTCGAAGCCCGCACGCGCCAGCGCGTCGTTCACATCGGCCTCTTTCGCGCCGTCGAAGACGGGCGTGGCGATGGGAACACCGGTGCGGACCGTGTCGGCATGCTCGCGCAGGGTCTCGTCGTCCAGAGCTTCGAACTGCTCGGCATAGAGCTCGTCGCCATAGCCGATGCGCATCGCTTCGCGGACCGGGGTCATGTCGCCGTTGCGGCGATAATCTTCCAGTGCCTCGTCGATCTTCAGGCCCAGACCGCGTGCGGCCCAACCCATATGGGTCTCGAGGATCTGACCGACATTCATGCGCGACGGCACGCCCAGAGGGTTCAGCACCAGGTCGACCGGAGTCCCGTCCGCAAGGAACGGCATGTCCTCCATCGGAACGACCTTGGACACGACGCCCTTGTTGCCGTGACGTCCGGCCATCTTGTCGCCAGCCTGAAGCTTGCGCTTCACGGCCACGAACACCTTGACCATCTTCATCACGCCCGGCGGCAGGTCGTCGCCCTGGCGGACCTTCTCGACCTTGTCCTCGAAGCGGGCTTCCAGGGCCTTGCGCTGCGCATCGTACTGATGGTTCAGCGCTTCGACTTCCTTGGCGGTCGCCTCGTCGCTGACGGCAAGCTGCCACCACTGGCCGCGCGACAGGGTGCCCAGCAGATCGTCGTTGATCTCGCTGTTCGCCTTGACGCCCTTCGGACCCTTCACGGCGGTCTTGCCCATGATCAGCGTCTTCAGACGGGCATAGATGTTGCGATCCAGGATCGCCTGCTCGTCGTCGCGGTCGCGTGCCAGACGTTCGACTTCCTCGCGCTCGATCTGCAGCGCGCGTTCGTCCTTCTCGACGCCGTGGCGGTTGAAGACGCGCACCTCGACGATCGTGCCATAGGCACCCGGCGGCAGACGCAGCGAGGTGTCGCGCACATCCGATGCCTTTTCGCCGAAGATGGCGCGCAGAAGCTTCTCTTCCGGCGTCATCGGGCTTTCGCCCTTGGGCGTGATCTTGCCGACCAGGATGTCACCCGGACCGCATTCGGCGCCGATATAAACGATGCCCGCTTCATCCAGGTTGCGCAGGGCTTCTTCGCCCACGTTCGGGATGTCGCGCGTGATCTCTTCCGGCCCCAGCTTGGTGTCGCGGGCCGCGACCTCGTATTCGTCGATATGGATCGAGGTGAACACGTCGTCGCGGTGGATCCGCTCGGAGATCAGGATCGAGTCCTCGTAGTTGTAGCCGTTCCAGGGCATGAACGCGACGACCACGTTCCGGCCGATGGCCAGTTCGCCCTGATCGGTCGAAGGACCGTCGGCGATGACCTGGTTCGACACGACCTTCTCGCCCACCTTGACCAGCGGACGCTGGTTGATGGTCGAGGACTGGTTCGAACGCTTGAACTTGCGCAGACGATAGATGTCCACACCGGCATCGCCCGCTTCCAGACCTTCCGAGACGCGGACCACGATACGCTGCGCATCGACCTGGTCGATGATGCCGCCGCGACGCGCCATGATGGCGGCCCCGGAATCGCGGGCCACGGTCGCTTCCATGCCGGTGCCCACGAAGGGAGCCTCGGCGCGCAGAAGCGGCACGGCCTGACGCTGCATGTTCGAACCCATCAGGGCGCGGTTGGCGTCGTCGTTTTCAAGGAACGGGATCAGTGCGGCCGCGACCGAGACCAGCTGCTTGGGCGAAACGTCGATCAGATCGACGGCATCGACCGGGTTCAGCATGAAGTCGCCGGCCTGGCGGGTGCTGATCAGCTCGTCGACGAAGTTGCCGTCGGCATCCAGCGTCGCGTTCGCCTGGGCGACCGTGTGCCGCATCTCCTCGGTGGCCGACATGTAGACCACGTCGTCCGTCACCTGACCCTCGACCACCTTGCGATAGGGGGTTTCGATGAAGCCGTACTTGTTCACCCGCGCGAAGGTCGCCAGGCTGTTGATCAGACCGATGTTCTGACCTTCCGGCGTTTCGATCGGGCACATCCGGCCGTAATGCGTCGGATGAACGTCGCGAACCTCGAAGCCCGCGCGTTCACGCGTCAGACCGCCCGGCCCGAGCGCCGAAAGACGACGCTTGTGCGTCACTTCCGACAGCGGGTTGGTCTGGTCCATGAACTGCGACAGCTGGCTGGAACCGAAGAATTCGCGCACGGCGGCAGCGGCAGGCTTCGCGTTGATCAGGTCCTGCGGCATGACGGTGTCGATCTCGACGCCGGACATGCGCTCGCGGATGGCACGCTCCATGCGCAGCAGGCCGACGCGATACTGGTTCTCCATCAGTTCGCCCACGGAACGAACGCGACGGTTGCCCAGGTGGTCGATATCGTCGATCTCGCCCTTGCCGTCGCGCAGTTCCACGAGGCCGCGGATACAGGCCACGATATCCTCGTGGCGCAGCGTGCGCTGCGTGTCCGGCGCATCCAGGTTCAGACGCATGTTCATCTTCACGCGACCGACGGCCGACAGGTCGTAACGCTCGGCGTCGAAGAACAGGCTGTTGAACAGGGTCGAGGCGGCCTCGACCGTGGGCGGCTCGCCCGGACGCATGACGCGATAGATGTCCATCAGCGCCTGTTCGCGGCCCATGTTCTTGTCGGCAGCCATGGTATTGCGGATGTAGGGGCCGACATTGACGTGGTCGATGTCCAGCACCGGCACCTCGTCGATGCCGTTGTCCAGCAGAACCTTCAGCAGGCCACCGTTCAGCTCGCCGTCCTTGGCGTATTCGGCGGTGATCTCGTCGCCGGCCTCGGCATAGATGAAGCCGGTTTCCTCGTTGATGATGTCCTTGGCGACGAAGCGGCCGATGATGCGCTCGAAGGGCAGCAGCAGGTTCACCTGCTCGCCCGCCTCGCTCAGCTGCTTCACCAGGCGCGGGGTCACCTTGTCACCCGCCTTGGTGATGACCTCGCCCGTGTCGGCATTCACCAGGTCGTATGCCGGACGGGTGCCACGAACCCGTTCGGGGAAGAAGCGCGTGACCCAGCCCTGCTCGCGCCCGTCGCGGCGCAGGCTGTAATCCACGGTCTGGTAGAAGGCGTCCATGATGCCTTCCTGATCCATGCCGAGCGCATAGAGCAGCGTCGTCACCGGCAGTTTCCGGCGGCGGTCGATGCGCGCGAAGACCAGGTCCTTGGCGTCGAACTCGAAGTCCAGCCAGCTGCCGCGATAGGGGATGATGCGGCATGCGAACAGCAGCTTGCCCGAGGAATGGGTCTTGCCGCGGTCATGGTCGAAGAACACGCCCGGCGAACGGTGCATCTGGCTGACGACCACGCGCTCGGTGCCGTTCACGATGAACGTGCCGTGCTGGGTCATCAGGGGCATGTCGCCCATGAAGACGTCCTGTTCCTTGATGTCCTTGACCGATTTCGCGCCGGTATTCTCGTCGACATCGAACACGATCAGACGCAGCGTGACCTTCAGCGGGGCTGCGAAGGTCATGTCGCGCTGCTGGCACTCGTCCACGTCGTATTTCGGGCGCTCGAGCTCGTACTTGACGAATTCGAGAACCGCGGTCTCGTTGAAATCCTTGATCGGGAAGACGGACTGGAAAACGCCCTGGATGCCCTCACCGTCCTGGTGCGCGCTGCTGTCGCCCGAACGCAGGAACAGGTCGTACGAGGATTTCTGAACCTCGATGAGGTTCGGCATCTCGAGGACTTCGCGGATATTGCCGTAATAGCGCCGGACGCGCTTCTGACCGACATAGGAATGCGCCATGGGGTCTTGTCACCTTTCGTCTTCGCGCGCGTTCCGGGTCGGGGCCCCCGGAACGGGCCTACGAATGCAGGGGTGAGGCTCCATTCGTGCCATGCGTCCCACCGCACGGCTCCCGAGCCTCGAACATGCCCTGAAGGAAGGTCCTATCACCGAACCGCCCTTCAAGACAGGTTCGGCAGGGACCGGGAAATCCCGGACCCTGCCTTGTCTCGAACCAGCCTGAAGGCCGATTACTTCAGCTCGACCTTGGCGCCAGCCTCTTCGAGCTTCTTCTTGATCTCTTCGGCTTCAGCCTTGGAAGCACCTTCCTTGACCTTGCCACCGGCTTCGACCAGGTCCTTTGCTTCTTTCAGGCCCAGACCGGTGATGCCGCGAACTTCCTTGATCACGTTGATCTTGCTCGCGCCGGCGTCGGTCAGGACGACGTCGAATTCGGTCTTCTCTTCGGCGGCTTCGGCAGCACCAGCAGCCGGGCCAGCCATCATGACAGCGCCGCCAGCGGCGGGCTCGATGCCGTACTCATCCTTCAGGATGGTCTTCAGTTCCTGGGCTTCCAGCAGGGTCAGGCCCACGATTTCTTCGGCGAGTTTCTTCAGATCAGCCATTTTTCCGTTCTTTCAGTGTAGGGTTCCGACTACGTGTGTTCAACCACACGAGGGGATGGGGTTGCTTATGCAGCCTCACGCTCTTCGAGAGTCGTGAGGATGCCCGCGATGTTCGAAGCAGGCGCACCGATCGCACCAGCGATGTTCGAACCAGGCGCACCGATGCACGAGACGATCTGAGCGATGAGCTCTTCACGCGACGGCATCGAGGCGACGGCTTTCACACCGGCCGGATCAAGCGCCGAGTCACCCATGGCGCCGCCGAGGATCACGAATTTCTCGTTGTCCTTGGCGTACTTGTCGGCGATCCGGGCGGCTGCCACGGGATCTTCCGAATAGGTGAGCACGGTCATGCCCGTCAGGTAGTCGGCGATGCTCTCGCAAGGCTTACCTTCCAGGGCGATCTTGGCGAGCCTGTTCTTGGCGACGCGAACCGAACCGCCGGCTTCGCGCATGCGCGAGCGGAGGTCCTGCATCTGTGCAACCGTCATTCCCTCGTAGTGGGCAACCACAACGACGCCAGAGCTTTCAAAGATCTGGCCGAGTTCGTCGACCACCTGTTCTTTTTGTGCTCTATCCACGGTTTCACTCCAAATTGGGGGTTTCCCCCCGGCTCTCACTTTTCCCGATCTTCCGCGGATGCGGGGACCGGGTCGGGTCCGTTACAGGGCAAGATCACCCGAAAGTAGGCCGCAAGGGCACCTTCGGAAAAATGCTTCCCCATCTCAGGAAGGAAATTAAGCCGGTTTCCCGGCACCCTCCGTCTCGGACAGGACGGGGCCGCACTGGGCCGCCCCGTCATCCCGGCATCACTGCCGGGAAACTGGTCAGGCGTCGGCGTTCACGTCGACGGAAACGCCCGGGCCCATGGTCGAGCTGATCGAGACCTTCTTGAGGTAGGTCCCTTTCGCGCCCGTGGGCTTCGCCTTGTTCACCGCGTCGACGAAGGCGCGCAGGTTCTGCGCAAGTTTGTCCTCGTCGAAGGACACCTTGCCGATGCCTGCATGCACGACGCCGGCCTTCTCGGCCTTGAACTGGACTTCACCGCCCTTGGCAGCTTCGACGGCCGATTTCACGTCCATCGTCACCGTGCCGACCTTGGGGTTCGGCATCAGGTTGCGCGGGCCCAGGATCTTGCCCAGACGGCCGACGAGCGGCATCATGTCCGGGGTGGCGATGCAGCGATCGAATTCGATCTTGCCCGACTGGATGGTCTCCATCAGGTCTTCCGCACCGACGATGTCCGCACCGGCTGCCTTGGCTTCGTCAGCCTTGGGGCCACGTGCGAAGACGGCGACGCGAACGTCCTTGCCGGTCCCTGCGGGCAGGGTCACGACGCCACGGACCATCTGGTCGGCATGGCGCGGGTCAACGCCCAGGTTCATCGCGATCTCGACGGTTTCGTCGAACTTGGCCGAGGCCGAGGACTTCACCAGCTTGACGGCATCCTCGATCGACAGGTTCGTCTTGCCTTCGAAGGCGGCGCGAGCGGCGGCTTTTTTCTTGGAAATCTTTGCCATGACTTAGCCTTTCACCTCGAGGCCGATCGAACGTGCCGAACCGACGATGATCTTCATCGCGGCTTCCACGTCGTTGGCCGACAGGTCGGCCATCTTGGCTTCGGCGATCTCGCGGACCTGCTTGACGGTCACCGAACCGGCATTCGCACGGCCGGGCTTTTCCGAACCCTTGGCGCGGTTGCGCTTGCCGACCGGCTTCAGGCCAGCGGCCTTCTTCAGCAGGAAGGATGCCGGGGGCGTCTTCGTCACGAAAGTGAACGACTTGTCGGCGTAATAGGTGATCACGACCGGAACGGGGGCGCCCTGTTCCATTTCCTGCGTCTTGGCGTTGAACGCCTTGCAGAATTCCATGATGTTGATGCCGCGCTGACCCAGTGCGGGGCCAACGGGGGGCGACGGGTTCGCCTGACCCGCCTTGATCTGCAGCTTCAGCTGCCCGACGACTTTCTTGGCCATCTGGCCTACTCCTTCATCATCAAGCCCGGCAAGCGGGCCGATTTAGCGGTTCGGCACGACCCGTGGGTCGAAACCTCCCGCGACCAATCACGCGGTCTTGGAAACCTGCGTGAACTCCAGCTCGACCGGCGTGGGCCGGCCGAAGATCGAAACCGTGACCTTGATGCGCGACGACACCTCGTCGACCTCTTCGACCATCCCCGAGAAACCCTCGAAGGGACCGTCGGTCACGTTCACCTGCTCGCCCACGTCGAAACGGATCAGGTTGCGCGGCGCAGCCTGCTCGCCCGACTCCGAGCGGTTCATCATCGCGTTCACTTCCTCGTCGCGCATGGGCATCGGCTTGCCCTGCGCGCCCAGGAAACCCGTGACGCGGTTCGTCGAGTTGACCAGGTGGTAGGTGCGGTCGGACATGTCCATGTGGACCAGCACGTAGCCCGGCATGAAGCGACGCTCCGAGGTGACCTTCTTGCCACGACGGATCTCGATCACTTCCTCGGTCGGGACCAGCACCTCGTCGATCTGATCTTCGAGACCCTTTTCGGCGACTGCCTGACGAATCGCCTCGGCGACCTTCTTCTCGAAGTTCGACAGGACGCTGACCGAATACCAACGCTTTGCCATGTCTCGATCGACCCCTGCTCATCTCGCGGAGAATCACGCCTTACGGGCGCCAAACCCCTTGAATTCATACGCTTCCGACAAAGTAAAAACCGGCGCGCATGCGAATTCGATGCACGCCGTATGCCGGACAGTTCGCGGCGTTTACCGCCCCGCGCCGGCAAATGCAAGCCCCATCAGCCGCTGATGAGGCGCAGACCTTCCGTCAGACCGGTGCGGACGACCAGATCGACAAGGAAGAAGAACAAGCTGGTGATCGACGCGAAGATCAGGACCATGATGGTGGTCGTGATCACCTCGCGGCGCGTGGGCCAGGTGATCTTGCCCGCCTCGGCACGGACCTGGTTGATGAACTGCACGGGATTGGCCACGTCTCAGCCTCCTTCGGAATTACCGGCCCGATCTATCCGCAAGTCGCGACCGTTTCAAGATCGCGGTGACCGGCGTCGGACGACCGGCTGCGGATGTTCGAAAGGACCTGGCAGGGGCAGGGGGACTCGAACCCACGACCCTCGGTTTTGGAGACCGATGCTCTACCAACTGAGCTATACCCCTGAGGTCGGGCCTGACTAATCGCCGTGCGCGACGGCGTCAAGCAGGTATCCGGACCCGTCAGCGAAGATGACGCGGAAATTCGATCTTGGGGCAGCGATCCTCGATCACGGTGACCCCTGCCCTGCGTGCCTTGGTCGCCGCATCCGGATGGGCGATGCCCAGCTGCATCCAGATCGTGGACAGCCCCGGCAGTTCGGCCAATGCCTCGTCGACGATGGCCGGGACCGCATCGGCGCGGCGGAAGATGTCCACCATGTCGATCTGCAGATCCGCCGGAATGTCGCCCAGATCGCCATAGACCCGCTCGCCCAGAATTTCCTGACCGGCATGCCCCGGATTGACCGGCACGATCCGGTATCCCTGCGACTGAAGGTAACGTGCGACGCCCCATGACGGGCGATCCGCCTTGGGCGACAGACCCACCACGGCAATGGTGCGCGTGTTGCGCGCAATGCGTTCGATTTCCAAATCTTCCTGAGTTCCGACCTGCATCCGTGCCTCCCCTCATGGCTGCCTTCGGGTCCGAAGACCTTCTCATAGAAAAGGCGCCCGGTCCACCTGGTGGCCGGGCGCAAGTCGCGGAACGAGGGACAGTGATCCGAACATGACCGTTCCGGGGTCATGTTCGGTATGACAAATGGGCATCACCCCAGAAAAGTTCCAGCCAGATCGCGCTTTCGTGATTCGGGGGTCTCAGCGGTGGCGATTGCGCCCTGCGCGTCCCAGCACCGCGTCCGGATTCTGGCGCAGGCGGCGCAGCGCACTGGGCGAACGTGTCAGATAGAGCTGCCCGTCCAGCATGATCGCATTGCGCGGATCGCCCTTCACCGGATGCCCCTCGGCGATCGAGACCGGGCAATACCCGTCCATCTGCGGCAGGAAGGACCGGGGGTTCGCCTCGAAGCTGTCGCGATTCGCCTCGGATGCGAAATGCCACAGCTGGCCGCGCCACTGGGTCGCGATGTCGCTGCGTCCGGCCACCGGGTGCCCGACCTGCGCAAAGCCGACCGGGTCGAAGCCGCCAAGCGCCCAATCCTGCGCCTGGGCAGGCAGGGCGATCAGGCAGGGCAGGATCATCTGGCAGAAGATGCGGCGCATGGGCGAATCGAAGGTTGCTGCGGTCAGCCTTCTGTATGGGGCCCAAGCGCCGCGATTCTCAATGGCTGTGACATTCGGGTCGCAGCCATGTGACATTCACGCACGATTCGCGGCGTAGAGCGCGACCGCCGCCGCGTTCGAGACGTTCAACGACCCGAAATCGGCCGCAAAGGGGATCCGTGCGACATGATCGCAGGTCTTCATCGTCAGCTCCCGCATGCCCGGACCTTCGGCCCCCATGACCAGGCAGATCGCCCGGCCCGGCAGCTTTTCCAGCACGTCGGGCAGCTCGGTCTCGCCGGTGCCGTCCAGCCCGATCAGGATGAAGCCCATCAGCTTCAGCTGGTTCAGCGCCTCGGCCAGGTTCGGCACGCGCAGATAGGGCTGGCGTTCCAGCGCCCCCGAAGCGGTCTTGGCCAGCGCGCCGGTTTCGGGGGCCGAATGGCGGGCGGGCGCGATGACGGCGCGGGCGCCGAACACCTCGGCCGAACGCAGGATGGCGCCGATATTGTGCGGGTCGGTCACACGGTCCAGCGCGACCAGCAGCGGACGCCCCTCGCCGGGGGCCTCGCGCAGGGCGACTTCGGACAGGCTGCCCCATTTCAGCGGCTTCACCTCCAGCGCGGCACCCTGGTGGACGCTCTCGCCGGCCAGCGGGACCGATTTGTCGAAGACGCGCGGATCGGTGATCTCCGGCTCGATCCCGTGCAGGTCGCCCAGGCGGGCCAGCGCATTGCGGGTCACGACCAGGCGCTGTTTCTCGCGGGCGGGGTTGGCCAGTGCGTCGCGCACCGCATGCAGCCCGAACAGCCAGACGGTCTCCGCAGCCGCCGCACGGCGGGCGCGTTCCTTGTCGATCACCCAGGTGGGTTTCTTCCCCTTGGGGTTATCTGCGGCCATACCGGGCCTCCTTTCGTTGTCATTCTCTGTGCTGCCAACGAAGCTTTCGCGCAAGACCCGGAAATGCGCTTGACGCCCTTGAAAAGGGCAGCTAATCACCGCCCCACGCCGAAAGCGACGGCGGGCGACGAGCTGCAAGGTGCGGCAGCGGACTGTAACTCCGCCGGGGAGACCCACGCCTGGTTCGATTCCAGGGTCGCCCACCACTTCCCCCATATCCAACAGCCGCATGACCCGCGATCCGGGGCCGATCCGCTTTTGCGATTCGCGCCGTTCCGGGGTTCCACCTGAACGTGTGCGCCGCTAGCTTGGCCCCGATTTGACCGGTGGCTGGTGGCATGGCACATTCCAAGGGCAGAGCAAGGCCGAACATCCTGATCGTCGCCCAGTCGGGCCGGTTGGAATACGAGGCGCTGATCTTCATGGCCAGCCTGCGCCATGCGTCCCCCGATTGGACCGGGCGCGTCATCATCGCCGAGCCCCTGCCCCAAGGCGCATGGCAGGGCCGCCAGACCGCCATATCCCAATCCGTGCGCGGTCTGCTGAGCGACCTGGGTGCCGAGATCCTGCCCTTCACCGCCGAACATTTCGGCGCGTCCTACCCGCAAGGCAACAAGATCGAGGCGCTGACGCTGCTGCCCGCGAACGAGCCCTTCATCTTCTTCGATACCGACACGCTGATCACGGGGCCACTGGACAGGCTGCGCTTCGACTTCACGAGGCCCGCAGCGTCGATGATGCGGACCAATACCTGGCCCGCGCCGCCGCTTTATGGTCCGGGATACGAGGGGATCTGGCGGTCGATCTATGACCGATTCGGGGTCGAGTTCGACAGCTCTGTCGACCCGTCGCATCCAAAGGAACATTGGGAACGGTTCCTCTACTTCAACGCGGGCTGGTTCTTCGGCGGCGATCCTGCTGAATTCGGGCGGCGATACCTCGGATGGGCACTGGCCCTGCGCGACGAGCCGCATGAGGAACTGGCCTGCCAGGTCATGGACCCTTGGCTGGACCAGGCGGTGCTGCCGGTGGTGATCCACAGCTTGGGCGGGGGCCGTCCGGGCAAGGCGCTGGCTGGTCTGGATGGCCATACGAGCTGCCATTACCGCAAGCTGCCACTGCTCTATGCCCGGCATGACGAACACGCGATCGCCACCTGCGAGGCCGCCGTGGCGCCCAGGGAAATCAAGCGCGTGCTGAAGGAGTGGGAACCCGCCCGCAAGCTGATCTATCAGCAGAAGGGCCGCACCAAGGTGCAGCCCATCTTCGCCGGCGACGAGGTTCCGCGCCCCGAGCGCGCCATCCGCAACCAGATCCGCAGGAACGGATGGTGGCTCGTCTAGGGTCTCACTCGCCCGCGCCTTCCGACGAACGCGCCCAGATGTTCACGTCGCCCGATGCGGTCAGCTCGTCGATCTGCGCCAGTTCGGCATCCGTGAACTCGGTATTGTCCAGCGCGCCTGCGCAATCGACCACCTGTTCGGGCCGCGACGCGCCGATCAGCGCACTGGTCACCCGGCCGCCGCGCAGCGTCCAGGCGATCGCCATCTGCGCCAGCGACTGACCGCGCCCTTCGGCCATGTCGTTCAGCTTGTTCAGCCGCTCGATCATGTCCTGCGTCAGCCAATCCTCGTTCAGGGACTTGCCCTGCGCCGCGCGGCTGTCCTTGGGGATCCCGCCCAGGTATTTCTTGGTCAGCATCCCCTGCGCCAGGGGCGTGAAGACGATGCTGCCCACGCCCAGATCGCCCAGCACGTCCAGCAGCCCGTCGTTTTCCACCCAACGGTTCAGCATGTTGTAGCTGGGCTGATGGATGATGCAGGGCGTGCCCAGATCGCGCAGGATGGCCACGGCCTCGGCGGTGCGCTGACTGTTGTAGCTGCTGATCCCGGCATAGAGCGCGCGGCCCGAACGCACGATGTGATCCAGCGCGCCCATCGTCTCTTCCAGGGGCGTGTCGGGGTCGAAGCGGTGGCTGTAGAAGATGTCGACATAGTCGAGGCCCATCCGCTTCAACGACTGGTCGCAGCTGGCGATCAGGTACTTGCGGCTGCCCCATTCGCCATAGGGGCCGTTCCACATGTGGTAACCGGCCTTGCTGCTGACGATGATCTCATCGCGCAGATGGGCGAAATCGGTGCGCATCAGCTCGCCGAAGGCCTCTTCGGCGCTGCCTGCGGGGGGGCCGTAATTGTTGGCCAGATCGAAATGGGTGATGCCCAGATCGAATGCCTGGCGGCAGATGTCGCGCTTGGTCTGGTGGGGCGTGTCATGGCCGAAATTGTGCCACAGGCCCAGGCTGATCGCGGGCAGCTTCAGCCCCGAACGCCCGACCCGGTTGTAGCGCATTTTCGCATAGCGGTCGTCTGCAGGCTTATACATGGGTTTCCTCCCCCAAAGGCGGGCCCAGCCGGATGGGACCGCGGATATCGGGGCCGCGAACCGGCCGGCCCTTCTGCGTGACGGCGATGCGGCCCTCCGCCGCAAGGCTGAACGCTTCGGCCCGCAGCGGCGCCATCAATGGACGCCAGTCGCGGGCGATGTCCCTTGCGACCTGGCTGGGACAGCATGTCGTGCCCGGTCGCAAATGCCCGACCCGCGCAAGGATGGCCCCGCGCAGGTCGGACGGATCGGTCATGCCGACAGCACCTCGTCGCAGCGGGCGCAGACGCCCGGATGCGAATGGGTGCCGACATCGGGCAGGATCTTCCAGCAGCGCTGGCATTTCTGCCCGTCGGCCTTTTCGAAGACCACGCCCAGGCCCGGCGCCTCGGCCATGCGGAAGGCATCCGACGGAACCGGGTCCGCCGTCAGCTGCAGGTCCGAGGTGATGCACAGATCCGCGAAGGCCACCGATTTCAACGCGGCCAGCATGTCGGCATCCTCGACATGGACGACCGGCGCGGCCTCGAGGCTGGCACCGATGGTCTTGTCGGTCCGCTTCACCTCCAGCGCGGCGGTGACGACGCGGCGGGCGCGGCGGACATGGTCCCATTTCGCGGCCAGCGGCTCGTTCAGCCAATCGGCGGGGGTCTGCGCGAAATCGTGCAGATGGACGCTGTCATCCTCGGACGGGAAGCGCGACAGCCAGACATCCTCCATCGTGAAGGGCAGGATCGGGGCCAGCCAGGTCACCAGGCGGTGGAACAGGATGTCCAGGACCGTGCGCACCGCGCGGCGGCGCAGGCTGTCCGGCGCATCGCAATACAGCGCGTCCTTGCGGACATCGAAATAGAAGGCCGACAGATCCACGGTGCAGAACTGGAACAGCGTCTGGAACACGCCCTGGAAATCGAACCCGTCATAGCCGCGGCGGACCTGGTGATCCAGCTGCGCCAAGCGGTGCAGGACCCACTGCTCCAGCTCGGGCATCTGCGCAGGCTCCAGCTTCTCGGCGTCCGAGAACCCGTCCAGCGCGCCCAGAAGGAAGCGCAGCGTGTTGCGCAGACGACGATAGCTGTCGGCCGTGCCCTTCAGGATCTCGGGGCCGATGCGCTGGTCGGCACTGTAATCGGCCTGGGCCACCCACAGGCGCAGGATGTCGGCGCCGTATTGCTCGATCACCTTGGCGGGCACGATGGTATTGCCGAGCGATTTGGACATCTTCATGCCCTTCTCGTCCAGCGTGAAGCCATGCGTCACCACGTTGCGATAGGGCGCGCGCCCCTTGGTCGCCGATGCCTGCAGCAGGGACGACTGGAACCAGCCGCGATGCTGGTCGGTGCCTTCCAGGTACAGGTCCGCGATGCCGTCGGGCGTGCCGTCGGCACGGTCGCGCAGCACGAAGGCATGGGTCGAGCCGCTGTCGAACCAAACGTCCAGAACGTCCATCACCTGGTCATAGGCGTCGGGATCGGCGATGCCCTCCAGCATCTGTTCCTTGAAGCCGTCGCGATACCAGATATCGGCGCCGTCCTTCTCGAATGCGGCGGTGATGCGGTCGTTCAGCCGCGCGTCGCGCAGCAGGAAATCGGCATCGGTCGGCTTGGCGCCGCGACGCACGAAGCAGGTCAGCGGCACGCCCCAGGCGCGCTGGCGCGACAGCACCCAGTCGGGACGGTTCTCGACCATGGAATGGATGCGGTTGCGGCCCGATTGCGGCCACCACTTGACCAGCTTGTCGATGCTGTTCAGCGCCCGCGTGCGGATCGTGTCGCCATGTTCGCCCATGCCGTCTTCCAGCGGCTTGTCCACCGCCGCGAACCACTGCGCGGTGTTGCGATAGATCAGCGGCGCCTTGGACCGCCAGCTGTGCGGATAGCTGTGCTTGACCTTGCCCTTGGCCAGCAGCGCGCCGGCCCATGCCAGCTGCTTGATCACGCTGACATTGGCGGGTCCATCCTTGCCTTCGCCATCGATGATTGCCTGCCCGCCGAACAGCGGCAGGTCGGTGCGATAGCTGCCGTCCGGTTCGACGTTGTAGGTCATCGGCAGCTTGAAGCGCAGCCCCAGCTGATAGTCGTCATCGCCGTGGCTGGGTGCGGTATGCACGAAGCCCGTGCCCGCATCGTCGGTCACGTGATCGCCCGGCAGCAGTGGCACGTCGAAGTCCCATTCGCCCTCCGATCCCTCGACCCCGCGAAGCGGATGGGCAAGGGTTAGCCCCTGAAGGTCGGCTGCGGCGACATCGCCCAGACGCTCGTGGCTCTCGACCTTGGCCGATGCCATGACGCCCTCGGCCAGCGCGTCGGCCAGAACCAGCAGCTCGCCCGGTTGCGCGGTGGCCTTCTCGGCCACCTCGCCCACGCGATACAGCCCGTAGGAGATGTCGGGATTGAACGCAACCGCGCGGTTCTGCGGGATCGTCCAGGGCGTGGTCGTCCAGATCACGACCTTGGCATCGGCCAGCCGCCCCTGCCCGTTCGTGACGGCGAAGCGCACCCAGATCGTGTGGCTGGTGTGGTCCTTGTATTCGACCTCGGCCTCGGCCAGGGCGGTCTTTTCCACGGGCGACCACATGACCGGCTTGCTGCCCTGATAGAGGCTGCCGTTCATCAGAAGCTTCATGAACTCGGCCGCGATCACGGCCTCGGCGTGGTAATCCATCGTGACATAGGGACGGTCCCATGCGCCGGTGATGCCCAGGCGCTTGAACTCCTCGCGCTGGATGTCGATCCATTCGTCGGCAAAGCGGCGGCATTCGCGGCGGAACTCGACCACGTCCACGGCGTCCTTGTCGCGGCCCTCGGCGCGGTACTTCTCCTCGATCTTCCATTCGATCGGCAGGCCGTGGCAGTCCCAGCCCGGAACATAGCGCGCATCGCGGCCCATCATCTGGTGGCTGCGCACGATGATGTCCTTGATGGTCTTGTTCAGCGCGTGACCGATATGCAGATGCCCGTTCGCATAGGGGGGGCCGTCATGCAGGATGAAGGGCGCGCGCGCGCCATCGGCCGCGGCCGCGCGTTCGCGCAGGCGGTCGTAGATGCCGATGCGTTCCCAACGGGCCAGCCACTCGGGCTCTCGGGCGGGAAGGCCCGCGCGCATCGGAAAGTCGGTCTGGGGCAGGAAGACGGTGTCGCGGTAGTCGGGGGTCGCGTCGCTCATCGGGGCGGTCCTTTGTCGGTCGTTCGCAGGCAGGCAGCAGAAAACCCGGCAGCGCGAAGGTCACGCCACCGGGCAGCTAATTCGAATGCCGAACGCCAAAAATCTCATGCGCCATCTATAGGAAGCGCGCGATGGGGCTGCAAGCGCCCAAACCTTGGCGGAACGGCGCGGGCCGTGTAACCTTCGCGCCGATGGATGACGCACCAGCCCCCCTCTCGACGGTCCGGTCCCGCAGGGGTGCCCGCATCGCGCGTTTCGCCGCCCGCAGATACGGCATCCGGGGCACGCTGGCGCTGCATCGCCACGCGCTCGGGGCGGATCTGCTGCGCGCGCCGCTGAACGTCGCGCTGGCGCCCGTCGCGCTGATCGTGCAGCTGCTGGCGGCGATCCTGCGCCGGCTGGGCGCGGCGCGTGCGGGCGGGTGGCTGGCCGCGCGGCGGATCTTTCTGCGGTCCGATATCGCCGCCCGGATCGAACAGGACCTGCAGGCGCTGATGGACGATCTGGACGCGGACGGCCTGGCCCCCGCCGCATCGCCCGAACGCCGCAGGGCCGCCATCCGCGCCCATGCCGAGACCCGAAATGCCGTGGCCGAGATCACGACATCGCTGTTCGTGCTGCTGCTGGGGCTGGCGCTGTTCAACCGCGCGACGCCGGGGCTGATCTCGCTTGCCGGGCCGATGGCGCAGATGCGGGCGCATGGCGCGGCGGTCAGGGACTTCGCGCTTGGCGACACGCTTGGGCGGGCGTGGTACTGGGCGTTCCCGGTGGAGCTGTCGCCGCTCTATGTGCTGGGGACGGGCGTGGCGCTGGCGCTGATCGGGTCGCTGGTCACGACCTTCGCGGGGCTGATCGCGGACCCGGTGCAGCTGTGGACCGGCATCCATCGCCGCCGCCTGATGCGGATGATGGACCGGCTGGACGCGATGGCCGATGGCGGGCCGGAACCCGAACAGTTCCTGGCCCGCGGGGGCGACATCGCCGATCTCGCCTCGATCCTGTGGCGGTCGCTGCGGGGTTAGCCCCGCCCGCGATATCCCGGCACGCCCTGTTCGGGGATCCACACGCCCTCGGGTGCCGCACCCGTCTGCCAGAACACGTCGATGGGCATCCCGCCGCGCGGATACCAGTATCCGCCGATGCGCAGCCATTGCGGATCCAGCAGGTCCACGATCCGCTTGGCGATACCGATGGTGCAATCCTCGTGGAAGGCACCGTGGTTGCGGAAACTGCCGAGGAACAGCTTGAGCGATTTCGATTCGACCAGCCAGTCGCCGGGGACATAGTCGATCACCAGATGCGCGAAATCGGGCTGTCCCGTCAGCGGGCATAGGCTGGTGAATTCGGGCTGGGTGAAGCGCACGACATATCCCGTGCCCGCCTGCGGGTTCGGCACGCGTTCCAGCACGGCCTCTTCGGGGGATTGCGGCAGGGGGGTGTCCGCGCCAAGCTGGGTCAGCGCGTCGGTGTAATGGGTCATCGGATGCTCCTGTTTTGACCGGGTGGGCTGCGACCGGAAGGATTGCGCCATAGCACCGCCCGTGCGGCGGATCAAACCCCTTGCGAAACGCGCCCCCAGCCGCCAGATGCTGCGGCATGGACAGCATCGCCCCTGCACGCTTCGACGTCACCGAACCCGAAATCGCCCGCGTGGTCGCAGCCTTCTATGCCGCCGTGCGCCGCCATCCGGTGCTGGCGCCCGTCTTCGCAGAACATATCGGCGACTGGCCCGCCCACGAGGCCCGGATCGCGGCCTTCTGGCGCGGCGCGATCCTGCACCGCGCGGGCTATAACGGCAGCCCGATGCGGGCGCATCAATCGGCGGGCAATGTCCGCCCCGAGCATTTCGACATCTGGTTGAAGCTGTTCGATCAGGCGCTGGAGAAGACCCTGCCCCCCTGGACCGCCCGCGCCTGGTCGCAGATGGCGCACCGGATCGGACAGGGCCTGCGGGCGGGGGTGCAGAACATGGATGCGGGCCGCGGCGGGCCGCCCGTGTTGCGTTAACCGCGCGTGCGGGGCGGACGAGGCTTATAGACGGGCAGCGCCCACCCCCACAGGATGCTGCCCCCGCGCAACCCGAAGGTCACCAGCCCGCACAGGAACAGCGCCTCGGACCGGCCGAGGCCCGGCCACATGGCCAACACCGCGATCAGCGCCCCCCCGAAGGCCGCGGTCAGATACAGTTCGCCCTGCTTCAGGATCAGCGGAACCTCGTTGCCGACGACATCGCGGATCAGCCCGCCGAAGGTGCCCGTGACGACACCCATGATGACGACGATGACGGGGCTGAAGCCCCCCTCGACCGCGATGCCGACCCCTGCGGGCACGGCGATGGCCAGCGCCAGCGCGTCCAGCCACAGAAGCAGCCGATACCGGCTCTCGAAGCGGTGGGCGGTCCAGAAGACCACCATCGCCGCGGTCGCGGCCACCAGGATCAGCGACGGGCGCGCGATCCAGAAGACCTGCGGGCGGTCCAGCAGCAGGTCGCGCAGCGTCCCGCCGCCCACCGCCGTCATCGCGGCCATGAAGACGAAGCCCACCGGGTCCAGCTGACCGCGACTGGCCACCAGCGCCCCGGTCAGCGCAAAGACCAGCACGGACAGGTAATCGAGCGCCCACAGGATCGTGGGCAACCCCTCGGCGATGCTCATTTGAAGGGGGCCATGCCCGCGCGCGCCAGTTCGTCCGCGCGTTCATTCTCGGCATGGCCGGCATGGCCCTTGATCCAGCGCCATTCGACCTGATGGGTCTTCTGCGCCGCATCCAGCCGCTGCCACAATTCGACATTCTTGACCGGCTGGCGCGAGGCGGTCTTCCAGCCGTTCCGCTTCCAGCCGTGGATCCACTGGGTCACGCCGTTCTTCACATAGGCGCTGTCGGTGGTGATCGTGATGGTGCTGGGACGCGTGAGGGTTTCCAGCGCACTGATGGCGGCCATCAGCTCCATCCGGTTGTTAGTGGTCTGCGCCTCGCCGCCCTGCAATTCGCGTTCCTTCAGGATCGCCTCGCCATCCATGGCGCGCATCAGGACGCCCCAGCCACCGGGGCCGGGATTGCCGCTGCAGGCCCCGTCGGTCCATGCGTGAAGTTCAGTCATCAAGTCCCACGTGGTTCGGCAGGCCCGCGACACGCGCCAGCCATGCGTTCACGGCAGGGAAGCGGTCCATCTCGAACCCGCCACGGCTGCCGGCGGTATGCGTATAGGCATAGAGCGCGACATCCGCCAGCGTCGCGGCCTCGCCCGCCAGCCAGTCCGCGACCTCCAGCCGCCGCTCCATCACCGACAGCAGCGCATGGCCCCGGATCAGCAGGTCCTCCATCCGGTCGGGCGTGGCAAGGCTGGCGCGCGAGGGATAGCAGCGCAGCGCCGCGCGAACGGCGATCACGCCTTCATGCTGGTTCTGTTCCCAGAACATCCAGGACATCATCGTCGCGCGGTCGAAGGCGTCGCCGGGCCAGAAGCGCGTGCCCTCGCCCAGCCAGCACAGGATCGCGTTCGATTCGGGCAGGGTGCGACCGTCCTCCAGATGCAGCACCGGTGCCTTGCCGAAGGGCAGCGCGCCGGCGGTCTTGGCCTCGATCAGCGCCTCGGACCCGTCCTCGACATCGACGATTTCGCAGGCGCGGCCCGTCAGCGCCAGCAGCAGCCGCACCTTGTAGCTGTTGCCCGAGCTGGGCATGGAATAGAGCCGCATGGCGACCCCCTCAGACCGCTTCGCGCAGGACGCGCGGAACCTTGAACTCGACCCGTTCCTGCGCCGTCTCGACCAGCTCGACCACGACCTCGTAGCGGTCGCGGAAGGCGTCCACGACCTCGTTCACCAGGACCTCGGGGGCGCTGGCACCTGCGGTGACGCCGACGCTGCGGATGCCGTCCAGCGCGCGCCAGTCGATATCGGCGGCGCGCATCACCAGCTGGCTGTAGGCGCAGCCCGATGCGCTGCCCACCTCGACCAGCCGCTTGGAGTTGCTGGAATTCGGCGCGCCGATCACCAGCAGCGCGTCGATATGGGGCGCGACCGCCTTGACCGCCGCCTGACGGTTGGTCGTGGCATAGCAGATGTCTTCCTTGCCCGGACCCACGATGGCCGGAAACCGCACCTTCAGCGCCTCGACGATCTCGGCGGTGTCATCGACCGACAGCGTGGTCTGGGTGATGAAGGCCAGCGCGTCCGGATCGCGCGGCGCGATGGTCGCCACATCCTCGACCGTCTCGACCAGGATCACCTCGCCCTCGGGCAGCTGGCCCATCGTGCCGATGACCTCGGGGTGGCCCACATGGCCGATCATCACCATCTGCAGGCCGTTGGCGTGGTGACGCTCGGCCTCGATATGGACCTTGCTGACCAGCGGACATGTCGCATCGACATAGACCATCTCGCGGCGCTCGGCCTCGGCGGGGACGGCCTTGGGCACGCCATGGGCCGAGAAGATGACCGGACGGTCGGTCGGACAATCGTCCAGTTCCTCGACGAAGATCGCGCCCTGGTCGCGCAGGCTGTCCACGACGAACTTGTTGTGCACGATCTCGTGGCGGACATAGACCGGGGCGCCCCATTTGCGGAGCGCCATCTCGACGATCTTGATCGCGCGGTCGACACCCGCGCAGAAGCCGCGCGGGGCGGCCAGGTACAGGGTCAATGGGGGCTTGGCATGTTCCATACCCCCTGAGGTAGCGATTGCCGCGCCTTTCGTCCAGATGCCGCGCCTAGCGCGCCAGCGACAAAAGGCCCGTCACGTCCAGATGACGCTCCATATGCGCGGCCAGATCGTCCAGCGCGGCATCGACGCCCGCCTCGTATCCCGGCTGCGAAGGCGCCCCCAGCCGCGCCAGAAAGGCCGCGCGGAAGCCGTCATCGGAAAACAGCCCGTGCAGATAGCTGCCCATGACCCGGCCATCGGCGCTGATCGCCCCGTCGGGTTCGGGCAGATGGGCAAAGGGTCGCGCGCAGTCCGGTCCCGTGCTGCGGCCCATATGTATCTCGTATCCGGTGATGTCCTGCCCCAGGGCCCGCCCCGATGCGGGCGTCACGCGCTTGTCGGGGGACATCACCGTCGCGACCTGCAGCAGGCCCAGCCCCGGCACCTGCCCCGGCCGTCCGTCCGAACCCTGCGGATCGGCGATCGACTGCCCCAGCATCTGGTATCCGCCGCAGATGCCCAGCACATGCCCGCCGCGACGGCGATGGGCGGCGATGTCGATGTCCCAGCCCTGCGCGCGCAGGAACGCCAGATCGCCGATGGTGGATTTGGACCCCGGCAGGATGACCAGATCCGTATCGCCGGGAATCGCCTGCCCCGGCCCCAGCATCGTCAGCCGAACGCCGGGTTCGGCGGCAAGCGGGTCCAGATCGTCGAAATTGGCAATGCGCGACAGGGTCAGGCAGACGACATGCAGCCCCTCGCCCCGGCCATGGCGCAGATCCACCGCGTCCTCGGCGGGCAGACGATGGGCATCGGCGAACCAGGGCAGCACGCCGAAGCCGCGCCAGCCGGTGCGTTCCTCGATCAGGCGATAGCCGTCGTCGAACAGCCGCACATCGCCGCGGAACTTGTTGACCATGAAGCCCGCGACCATGGCCGCGTCCTCGGGGTCGATGACGGCCTGGGTGCCCACGATCTGCGCGATGACGCCGCCCCGGTCGATATCGCCCGCCAGCACCACGGGAACCCCCGCCGCGCGGGCAAAGCCCATATTGGCGATGTCGCGCGGGCGCAGGTTCACCTCGGCCGGGCTGCCCGCACCCTCGACGATCACCAGGTCGTGGGCCGCGCGCAGACGGGCGAAGCTGTCCTGGACGGCCACCATCAGGCGCGGCTTCAGCGCGGCGTATCCGCCCGCCTCGGCCCGCATCATGGCGCGCCCCTGGACGACGACCTGCGCGCCGGTCTCGGTTTCGGGCTTCAACAGGACCGGGTTCATGTCGGCATGAGGGGCGATCCCGCAGGCCCGCGCCTGCAGGGCCTGCGCGCGCCCGATCTCGGCACCCTCGGGGGTGACGGCGGCGTTGTTCGACATGTTCTGCGGCTTGAAGGGCGCGACCGACAGGCCGCGATTGCGCGCGGCGCGGCAAAGCCCCGCCACCAGAAGCGATTTTCCGACATTGGAACCCGTCCCCTGAATCATCAGCGCGCGCATGGGTTACTCTTGCTTGCCATCACCTGTCAGGGTGACTAGATAGGCGCGTCCGCAAATGAAAGGCCGAAAGCCGTGGAAAACGTCATTCTGACCGTCCATCTGATCCTCGCCGTGCTTCTGGCAGGGGTCGTGCTGCTGCAACGTTCCGAAGGGGGCGGGCTTGGCATGGGCGGCGGCGGCGGCGCCGGTGGCGGCGTCATGAGCGGCCGTCAGGCGGCCAGCGCGATGACCCGGCTGACCTGGATCTTCGGGATCGCGCTGTTCGCGACCTCGATCGCGCTGACCATCCTTGCGGCACGCGACGCCTCGAACGGGTCGATCATGGACCAGTTCGGCGCATCCGACAGCCAGCCCGCGACGGACGGGATGCCCGCGGCACCGACCTATACGCCCCCGCCCACGACCGGCGGCAACCCGCTGACCCCGCCCGCGCCCGATGCGCCCGAGGCAGCAGCACCCGAGGCGGCAGCACCTGCGACCGAGGCACCCGAGGCGGCGACCCCCGCAGAGCCGGTGACCCCGCCCGCGGCCGAGACGACCCAGCCCGCCGAGGAACCGGCAAACTAAGACGATCACCACAGCTTGGGGCGGGTCCGATCCGCCCCACATGAACTTGCGGTCCGTTGCGGCCACGGGGCGAATCGACTATTGTCCGAATCCCGTGGTCTTGTCCTTTTGGCGGCCCGCTTCCTGAGCGAATTGCACATCACGGGGGCCTTAATGGCGCGATACATCTTCATCACCGGCGGCGTGGTTTCGAGCCTGGGCAAGGGCCTGGCCTCGGCGGCGTTGGGCGCGCTGTTGCAGGCCCGCGGCTTTACCGTCCGTCTGCGCAAGCTCGACCCCTATCTGAACGTCGATCCGGGAACGATGTCGCCCTTCGAGCATGGCGAAGTGTTCGTCACCGATGACGGCGCCGAGACCGATCTGGACCTCGGGCATTACGAACGCTTCACCGGCGTGGCCGCGCGCCGCACCGACAGCATCAGCTCGGGTCGGGTCTATTCCAACGTGCTGGAAAAGGAACGCCGGGGCGAATACCTGGGCAAGACGATTCAGGTCATTCCCCACGTCACCAACGAGATCAAGGACTTCCTGTCGATCGGCGACGACGAGGTCGATTTCATGCTCTGCGAGATCGGCGGCACGGTCGGCGATATCGAGGGCCTGCCCTTCTTCGAGGCGATCCGCCAGTTCATCCACGAGCGTCCCCGTGGCCAGTGCATCCTGATGCACCTGACGCTGCTGCCCTATCTGGCGGCATCGGGCGAACTGAAGACCAAGCCCACGCAGCACAGCGTCAAGGAACTGCAGTCCATCGGCCTTGCGCCCGACGTGCTGGTCTGCCGGTCCGAACAGCCGATCCCGGAAAAGGAACGCGCCAAGATCGCGCTGTTCTGCAACGTGCGCCCCGATGCGGTCATTCCGGCCTACGATCTCAAGACCATCTACGAGGCGCCGCTGGCCTATCACCGCGCAGGTCTGGACCGCGCCGTGCTGGACAGCTTCGCCATCAGCCCCGCGCCCCGTCCCGACCTGACCCGCTGGGAGGACGTGATGGACCGTCTGGACCATGCCGAGGGCGAGGTTCGCATCGCGGTCGTGGGCAAGTACACGCAGCTGGAAGACGCCTACAAATCCATCGCCGAGGCGATGACCCATGGCGGCATGGCGAACCGGGTCCGCGTCAAGGCGAACTGGGTCGACAGCGAGAAGCTGGAGGGTGAAGGCGCGCATCTGCTGGACGGCTATCACGGCATCATCGTGCCGGGCGGTTTCGGCGAACGCGGCACCGAAGGCATGGTCGCCGCCGCACGATACGCGCGCGAGAAGAAGGTCCCCTATCTGGGGATCTGCCTCGGGATGCAGATGGCCGTGATCGAGGCTGCCCGCAACCTGGCCGACATGCCCGATGCGGGCTCCGAGGAATTCGACCACGAGGCCGGCAAGACCCGCTTCACCCCGGTCGTCTATCACCTCAAGGAATGGGTGCAGGGCAACTATACCGTCAAGCGCAAGGTCGGCGACGACAAGGGCGGCACGATGCGCCTGGGCGCCTATACCGCCGTGCTGAACGAAGGCTCGCGCATCTCGCAGATCTATGACGGCGCGCTCGAGATCGAGGATCGTCACCGCCACCGCTACGAGGTTGACGCCACCTATCGCGAGCAGCTGGAAAAGGCGGGCCTGCGCTTCTCGGGGATGTCGCCCGATGGCAAGCTGCCCGAGGTGATCGAATACCCCGACCACCCGTGGTTCATCGGCGTGCAGGCCCACCCCGAGCTGAAATCCAAGCCCTTCGATCCGGCGCCGCTGTTCGCGGGCTTCATCCGCGCCGCGATGGAGGAAGGGCGGCTGGTCTGAACCGGCCCCCTGGGGATCTAGACGCGGCCCTTCACTGGGCCGCGACCCACCATGCCGCAGCGATCTGCGCCCCCATGCCCGGCAGCCCCTACGCCGCGCGGTTCCGCCGCGATCTGCCGCTGGCCGCACAGGCCTCCCTGCCCCCCGAATCGCCCCTGACCTGCCGCGCCAGCACCGGTGCGCGTGGCTGGGCCGCGGTGCCTTGGCTGGCCTGCTTCGATCCCCGCATCACCCGCAGCATGAGGCGCGGCGTCTATGTCGCGATATTCATCGTCTCGGCCCGTGCCCAGGTCGTCCTGGCCCTGCAGCACGGGGCCGAGGACATGCTGGACCGGCATGGGTTGCAGGGCGGGTTGCAGGCGCTGTCGGCGCGGGCGCAGAACTTGCGCGAAGTGGCGGGGCCGATCCCCGGCCTGAGGCCCGGACCGTCCGATCTGGGGGCCACCGCCCCCCTGCCCCGCGGATACCAGGCGGGCACGATCCTGCAGGCGGCATGGCCGGCAGAGCGGATCTGCGACGGAACCCTGTCCGTGGCCTTCCGCGACCTTGCCGCGCGATATCTTCGATTGGTGGACAAGGGCGCGTTCTGAAACGCGAAAGGCCGCCCCGAGGGACGGCCTGTTCCGCGATCTGGTGCCGGTGAAGGGACTCGAACCCCCGACCCCATCATTACGAATGACGTGCTCTACCAGCTGAGCTACACCGGCATCAGATCGTGCCGCGCGAATTAGCACCCTTCACCGCCGGGGAAAAGAGGGGACGCGCATTTTTTCGCGCCCCCTCGTCATTTTAGGCCGAAATCTCAGCGCTTGCGCGGTTCGGACCAATCGGCCTCGTCGGCGGGTTGGACATCGGGGCGGACCATGTCCCGCTCGGGCGTCTCGACCGCCGGGGTCTCGGGCTGGACGGGTTCGGGTTCGTCCGTCGGCCGGGCTTCGGGCACGGGCTCGGGGTCGGTCACCGTGGCCGAGGGTCCCTGAACCTCGTAATCGCTTTCGCGCGGAACCATGCCGGGGGCGACATTGGGGGTCACGGTTTCGGCGCGCGGTGCCTGACCTTCGGGTTCCGCCGGGCCGGGCGGGTGCGGCTGCACCGGCTCGGACAGATCCGGCGCGTCGGCCAGGTCGTCCTTGCGCGGGCTGCCGACCAGCAGGGGCAGCATCTCGGCCCCCGTGGCCGAGGCGGTCGCCGTCTGGCGGGCCGCATCGGGTTCGCGCCAGGTCAGCGTGTCGAAACCGCCGCAGCTGTCGCAGACGGGCGACCATTCCGGCATCACGTTGTGGCATTTGTCGCAGACCCATTGCGGACCCCGCGACGCGGTCAGCGCCTTGGTCAGCCAGCCGCGCACGACGGCATCGTCGGCCCCCGACCCACGTTCGGTCGCCGCCATGATCGACAGGGTACGGACGGTCGGATGCGTCTCGGCCAGATCGCCCAGGGCGCGCCGCGCACCGGGAAAGTTCTCGGCCGCCAGCATCAGTTCGGCCTTCAGCAGGCGCGATTCCTCGTGCTGCGGGTTCTTGGCGATCAGGCGTTCGAAGCGGCGCAGACGGGCCGAGGATTTCTCGTCCGGGACGATCTCGGCATAGGCTGCGGCCACGTCGGGATGCGGTCGCACCGACCAGGTCTTCTCCAGAATGCGCGAGGCGTTCCGGTAATCCTTCTGCTCGATATAGCTGCGTGCGGCCAGCACGGCGGCCGGGATCAGGTCGGGCGATGCCGTAGCAGCCGAGATCGCGGCTTCGCGGGCGCTGGCGGACTGACCCTCGGCCAGAACGTCGCTGGCCTCCTTCAGCGCCAGAACGGCATCGCGCCGCAGCGCCACGGCCTTGGGCAGCTGGCCCTGGTTGCGCTTGTCCTTCAGGGTCTTGCGCGCGCCCTTCCAATCGTGTTCGCGCGTCTGCAGATCCAGCAGCGTGTCCTGAACCTCGGCGTGGCGGGGCTTCAGCGCATAGGCCTTCTGGGCCAGCAGCAGCGCCTTGTGCGTATCGCCTTCGGCCAGCTTCTGGCGCATGAGGCCGCGGATGCCCACGAAACGGGTGCGGTCATCCTCCAGCAGCTGGCGATAGATCCCCACCGCCTGCTTCGAATCGCCCGCCGTCTCGGCGGCCTGGGCCGCCAGCAGGTTCGTCAGATGCGGCTGGTTCAGGAAGCGGCCCGCACGGGCAGCCTTGTCCTGCGCCAGCTTCCCCTCGCCCGAGGCGACGGCCAGCATGCCTTCGGCGAAGGCGGCATAGCCCTTGCGTTCGCGGGCACGCGAGAAATAGCGGTTCACGGCAGTTTCGTCGCCCATGAGGAAACGCAGGACCGCCACGATCAGCCCGAGGATCTTGAAGATCAGCCAGGCCAGGACCATCAGGACCAGCAGGGCCGCGACGGCCTTGACAGGGGTCAGCGCGATCTCGGTCCCGCCATAGCGGATCTGCAGCATCTGGCCCGTTTCGGACAGGTGCTGCGCCCCCAGGGCGATGGCCAGGACGATGGCGAAAAAGGCGATGATCTTCAGCAGAGACAACAGCATCGGGCGGCCCTCAATCTTGGGTCGAGGACAGATCGGACAGGGCCGACTGCGCCTCGGAATAGGTTTTCGCGCGGGCCAGCCAATCGGCCATGGCCGATGCGTCGGCAGCGGGCTGCGGCAGGGCGTCCAGTTCGCCGACCGTGGCCGCGACATCGCCGCCGTTCAGCGTATTCTCGGCCCGCGACAGGATCGCGTCGGTATCGTCGCCGTCACGCGGCGCGACCGAACGCGCTCCGGTCTGGGCGCGCAGGAAGTTCGTCAGAAGATTGCCCTCGCCGCTGGCGCTGCTGCTGGACAGATCGGCGCGCAATGCGGCGCGCGCGGCTTCGGGGAAGGCATCCTGCAATTCGCCAAGGCTGGGGACGTCCTGCTGAAGCGCCTCGGGGGCGTCGATGCCCGCGCCTTCCAGCGTGGATTTCGCCTCGTCGGCCGATACGCCGCGGTCCAGCGCGGCTTGGAGCGATGCGATCGCGGCCACGGCCTCGGCCCGGCGGGTGGTTTCGGCGGCGGCCTGCTGCAGTGCCTCGGCCTCTTCGCGGGCGGCCTGAAGACGGGCCTCGGCCTCGGCCGCGGCGGCCTCGATCCGGTCGGTGGCTTCGCCCGCATCGGCGGCGGCGGGCAGATCCGCGATCTGCGCCTGCTGTTCCTCGAGCTGCTTGCGCAGCGCCTCGAGTTCGGCGCGGATGTCGGGTGCCTGTTCCAGTGCATCGAGGCGCGCGGCCAGATCGTCGGGCAGGGCGGCGGGGGCGCCGGGCTGGTTCGCCACGGCCTCGCGCGCGGCGGCGACGGCGGCATCGATCACGGGCTGCTGATCGGGGGGCGGCGCGGGCTGGGCGGGGGCCTGCGGCGGCAGCCAGCCCTGCGGCAGATGCGGCAGCGCCCAGATCGTGGCGCCGGCGCCAAGGCCCGCGGCGACGACGCCACCCAGGACAACGGGCCAGAAGCCGGTCTTCTTCACGGGCGCGTTCACAGGCGCGGCGGCGGGTTTCGATGCGGGCTCGGGCTGCTTCGGCTGGGCGGGTGCGCGCGTCTTGTCCGCGGGCTTCGGCGCCGGTTCATTCGGTGCTTGGCCGTCGGTTTCGGCCTTCTTCGCCGCTGCCGGACGGCCATCCGTGCCATCGCCCAGCAGTTCCGATTCGATGGGGCGCAATTCACCCGGCTGGCCCGCCTGCGCGGGTTTCCCCTGCCCGATATCGGTCGAGGCGATCACCCCCGGGGCGGCTGCCGCCTTGCGGCCCTTGCTGTTTTCGGACAGCCCCGAGGCTTCGCTCCCGGTAGTTTCGTTCTTGTCCGCATTCTTGTCTGTCGGCTTTGTCACGTGCTGTCCCCGTCTTCATGCCATGCGCTGATGGCCGCTGTCGCGCGTCTGCCGCAGCCTAATGAGCGAAAAGCCTTCGCTCAACCCGCGGCTTTCAGCTTTGTTCCGTGCCGGCCATCCGCAGGATCGCCCGCCGCATCGCTTGGCCCGTCGGATGGCAGGCCGTTTCGACCCGCGCGGCCCTTGCCCGAAAGGCATTCTGCACCGCATCGCTGAGGGCGATCACCCAGAGCGGCGCGCGCGCCCCCGCCACCGCCTGCGACAACAGATCCGCCGACCGGGGGGAGAAGACCGGCAGGATCACCGCCCCATCCCCCGCCAGCAGCGCATGCGCCGCATCGTTCAGAGGTTGCGCCACCTGATCGTAGACGACAACCCCCGGCACGGGCAGCCTGCGCGCGACATGGCGCCCATGGGGGTGGATCAGCGCCACATCCGCCGCCCGGATCAGCGGCATCAGGCTCTCGGCCCGGCCTTCGCCCTCGGTCACGTCGAACCCCGCCGCCCGCGCGACCTCGGCCGTGCGGCCGCCCACGCAGATCGCGGGCCTGCCCCGGCCCGGACCGGCCGCCGCCACCGCATGGCCCGAGGTGAAGACCAGCCCCGGCGCATCGTGCAGCCGCGCGGCGTCATGGTCCACCGGCTCGATCCGCATCACAGGAGAGATCACGGCAGGCCAGTCCCCCATCGATGCCAGGAACCGCCGCGCATCCGCCTCGGGGCGGGTCAGAAGCAGGGTCGGGGTCGGCATTGGCATCCTTTCGCACCGGTGCTACTGCGCTCAGGGGTAAGCATGGGGCGCGCCATGGGCAAGGATCCGATCTTTCTGGGCATCGAGAGCAGCTGCGACGACACCGCCGCGGCCATCGTGACGGGCGACCGCCGCGTGCTGTCGAATGTCGTCAGCAGCCAGACCGAGCTGCATGCCGATTACGGCGGCGTCGTCCCCGAGATCGCGGCCCGCGCGCATGCCGAACGCCTGGACATCGCGGTCGAACAGGCGCTGGCGGATGCGGGCCTGTCGCTGGCCGACCTGGACGGGATCGCCGTCACGGCGGGTCCGGGGCTGATCGGGGGCGTGATGGCGGGCGTGATGTGCGCCAAGGGCATCGCCGCCGGAACGGGCCTGCCGCTGGTCGGCGTGAACCATCTTGCGGGCCATGCGCTGACACCGCGTCTGACCGACGGGATCGACTATCCCTATGTCATGCTGCTTGTGTCGGGCGGACATTGCCAGTTCCTGCGGGTGGACGGCTCGGACGATTTCACGCGGCTGGGCGGCACGATCGACGATGCCCCGGGCGAGGCCTTCGACAAGATCGCCAAGCTGCTGGCCCTGCCCCAACCCGGCGGCCCCAATGTCGAGGCCGAGGCGGCGCTTGGCGACGATAGCCGCTTCGCCCTGCCGCGCCCGTTGCTGGACCGGCCCGGCTGCGACATGAGCTTTTCCGGTCTGAAGACCGCCGCCCTGCGCCTGCGCGATCAGCTGATCGCCGAACAGGGCGGGCTGCGCCAGCAGGACCGCCGCGATCTCTGCGCCGCCTTCCAGACCGCCGTGGCCGAGGTGCTGGCCGAGAAGTCGCGCCGTGCGCTGGCCGCGCATCCGGTGCCGGTATTGGCGGTGGCGGGGGGCGTTGCGGCAAACTCTCAGATCCGCGCCGCGCTGGCGAAGGTGGCCGAGGATGCGGGCACGCGCTTTCTTGCACCGCCCCTGCGGCTGTGCACCGACAATGGCGCGATGATCGCCTGGGCGGGGATCGAGCGTTTCCTGGCCGGTCAGCGCGACGGGATGGACCTGTCCGCCCGCCCCCGCTGGCCGCTGGACCGCAAGGCCGCGCCCATGTTGGGCAGCGGCAAGAAGGGGGCGAAGGCATGATCTCGGTTCTGGGCGCAGGGGCCTTCGGGACCGCGCTGGCCACGGCGCTGGGCGCGCGGGGGCCGGTCACGCTGTGGGGCCGCGACATGGGCTGGTGGCCGCGGAACCCGCGTCTGCCGGGGGTCGAGATCCCCGCCGGCGTCACCCCGACCGACGACCTTGACCGCGCCGCGCAGGCCGACACGATCCTGCTGGCCCTGCCTGCGCAGGCACTGGGCGGGTTCCTGGCGCAACATGGCGCGGCCCTTGCGGGCAAGCGCCTGGTCAACACCGCCAAGGGCATCGACATGCAGCGCCTGACCGGGCCTTCGGCGCTGATCGCGGATGCCTGTCCCGAAGCGACGGTCGCGCTGCTGACGGGACCGTCCTTTGCCGCCGATATCGCGCGCGGCCTGCCCACCGCGCTGACGCTTGCCTGTGCCGATGCCGATGCGGGGGCGGCGCTTCAGGCGCAGCTCTCGACGCCGGTGCTGCGGCTTTACAGGACGACCGACGTGACGGGGGCCGAACTGGGCGGCGCGCTGAAGAACGTCGCCGCCATCGCGGCGGGCGCGGTGATCGGCGCGGGCCTGGGCGACAGCGCGCGCGCCGCCATCATCACGCGCGGCTTTGCCGAGATGACGCGCCTTGCCACCCATCTGGGCGCCCGCCCCGAGACGCTGACCGGGCTGTCGGGCCTGGGCGATCTGACGCTGACCTGCACATCCGCGCAGTCGCGCAATTTCCGCTTCGGCCAGGCGCTTGGCGCGGGTGCCGAATTCGATGCCGCCACCACGGTCGAAGGTGCCGCCACCGCGCAGGCGCTGGTCCGCATGGCGCAGCGCGACGGGCTGGACCTGCCCATCGCCACCATGGTCGCCCGACTTGCCCAAGGCCTCGTTTCCGTGGAAAAGGCCATGGACCATCTGCTCAGCCGTCCCCTGAAGGAGGAATGATGCCCCATTACGCCGTGATCTGCCGGGACAAGCCCGGCGCCCTGCAGACCCGCCTGGACAACCGCGATGCGCATCTGGCGCATCTGCGCGACAGCGGCCTCGTCTTCATCGCCGGCCCCCTGATCGAGGATGGCGAGATGCGCGGCTCGCTGGTCGTGCTCGAGGCCCCCGACATGGCCACCGCCGAGGACTGGGCCGCGAACGACCCCTACAAGGCCGCGGGCCTGTTCGATCATGTCGAGATCGTGGAATGGAAGAAGGTGATCGGCTGATGGCCTATTGGCTGTTCAAGTCCGAACCGAACGTCTTCGGCTGGGATCACCTCGTCGCCAAGGGCGACGCGGGCGAGGAATGGGACGGCGTCCGCAGCTATCAGGCGCGCAACATGATGCGCGCGATGAAGAAGGGCGATCTGGGGCTGTTCTATCACTCCAATATCGGCAAGGAGGCCGTGGGCATCTGCGAGGTCATCGCCGAGGCCCATCCCGACAGCACCGCCGAGGATCCGAAATGGGAATGCGTGGACGTCCGCGCGGTTCGCAAGCTGCCGCGTCCCGTCACCCTGGACGAGGCCAAGGCCGAGCCGCGCCTGGCCGAGATGGTGCTGGTGAACAACACGCGCCTGTCCGTGCAGCCGGTGACGGATGCCGAATGGGCGGTCGTCATGGAACTGTCGGGCGCCGATCAGGACTGACCGCGCGCCCGGTCCTTCATCCCGGCCCGCGCCTGCGCTAGGCTCGGGCCACCCCAAACGCCAGGAGGCAACATGAGCCAGCGTCTGCACCTCGTCTTCGGAGGCGAGCTTGTCGATCCGCAGGGAACCAAGTTCCGCGACACCGACAACATCCACATGGTGGGCATCTTCCCGTCCTACGAATCCGCCTATGCCGCGTGGAAATCGGAAGCGCAGCGCACCGTAGACAGCGCGCATACCCGCTACTTCATCGCGCATCTGCACCGCCTGCGCGACGAGGAACGCGAAGTCAGCCCGACGGAAGAACTGGGCGGCTGATGCCGCGATCGGGGCTGGGCAGGCTTGGGCTGTGGTGGCAACTGCGCCAGGCCCGCGACCAGGCGCAGGCCCTGCCCCGGATACCCGAAGGGGCGGGCGCCGTCCTGCTGCTGCATGTCGCGCCCGACGCGCGCCAGGCCGAGGCGCAGGTCCGTCGCAGGCTGATGCAGTCGCGCCCCGGCCTGCGGATCGTCGATCTGCACCCCGAGGATGACGGCGTCGATCCCGCCCTGGACCCCGCCCTGATCGAGGCGCTCATCGCCCGCACGCGACCGCAGGCCGTGCTGGCCATGGGCAGCGCCCTGCCCGCCGCGCTGATCGCGGGGGCCGCGCGCCACGACATTCCCGTCATCCTGTCGGAACTGCGGCTGGAACCGCGCGACCTTGCCTGGGGCATGCAGGCGGGCATCCGCAGGCAGCTTCTGTCCAGGGCACAGGCGCTGCTGATGACGGACGCCGCAAGCCATGCCGCCGCCCGCCGCATGGGGCTGCCTGCATGGCGGCTGCACATGACCGGCCCGGTTTCCGAGATCCGCGAGCCGCTGCATTGCTCGGAGCCCGAACGCGCGGTGCTGGCAGCCCTCATCACGGGCCGCCATGCCTGGTTCGCCGCGGGCCTGCCCGAACCCGAGGAGGACGCGGTGATCGCCGCCCATCAGGAGGTGGTGCACCATTCGCATCGCGCGCTGCTGTTCATCGCCCCCGCCGATCCCGCCCGTATCCCCGAACTGGCCCGCAAGATCGAGGGTGCGGGCCTGATCCTCGCCCGCCGGGACGAGGACGAGGAGCCGACCGAGGAGATCCAGGTGATGCTGACCGACGGCCCGACCGAGATGGGCCTGTGGTATCGGCTGGCACCCGTCAGCTTCATGGGCGGCACCATGTCGGGCGGCAGCGACACGCGCCATCCGTTCGAACCGGCTGCGCTCGGCTCGGCCATCGTCCACGGCACCGAAAGCGGCGCGTTCCAGACGGAATGGCAGCAGCTGGACGGCGCCCATGCCGCCCGCCGCGTCACCTCGCCCGAGAGCCTGGCCGCGGCCCTGGTCGAGCTGACGCAGGCCGAACTTGCCGCGACGCTTGCGGCCAATGCCTGGCGGGTCAGCACGGGCGGGGCGGATGTCGCCATCCGCATCGCGGACCGCGTGCTGGGCCTGATCGACGGCAGCCCGCCCAGCCGCGCGATCCCCGCGCCGCCCCCACCCGTCACCACCCCCGAGGCAGGCTGATGCGCACCCCCGGTTTCTGGTTCATCACCCCGCCCACCCCGCGCGCACGGCTGCTGGCGCCTCTCGGCGCGCTCTATGCCCGTGCCACGGCGCGCAGGCTGGCGCAGGGGGTAAGGCTGCGCCTGGAGGTTCCGGTCATCTGCGTGGGCAACATCAATGCGGGCGGCACCGGCAAGACGCCGACCGTGATCCATCTGCAGATGATGCTGGCCGCACGCGGGATCGCGGCGCATGTCGTCTCGAAGGGCTATGGCGGCAGCGCGACCGGCCCGTTGCGCGTCGACGAGGCCCGGCACGACGCGGCCCTGACCGGCGACGAGCCGCTGCTGATGGCGGCCTTCGGCCCCACCTGGGTCGCGAAGGACCGCGTGGCGGGCGCGCGGGCCGCCATCGCCGAGGGTGCGCGGGCGATCATCCTCGATGACGGTTTCCAGGACCCGGCGCTGCATCACGACCTGTCGCTGGTCGTGGTCGATGCCGCCAAGGGCTTCGGCAACGGGATGTGCCTGCCCGCGGGCCCGCTGCGCGAACCGGTCGGGCCAGGAATGGCCCGCGCCGACCTGCTGCTGTCGGTCGGGCCCGATGCCGCGCAGGCGCTGTTCGCGACCCCGAAACCCGCGCCCCCGCATCTGCGCGGCCAGCTGCTGCCCCTGCAGATGGGCTTCGACTGGCGCGGGCACCGCGTGCTGGCATTCGCAGGCATCGGCCACCCCGAGAAGTTCTTCGCCACCCTGCGCGATCTGGGCGCCGTCATCCTGCGCGCCGAGGCGCTGGAGGATCACCAGCCCTTCACCCCCGCCCTGCTGACCCGGCTGGAGACCGAGGCCCGCACCCTGGGCGCGCAGCTGGTCACGACCGAGAAGGACGCGGCCCGCCTGCCCCGCAGCTTCCGCCCCAAGGTGATGGCCCTGCCGGTGCGCATGTCGCTGCGCGACGATGCCCCCCTTCGGTCGGCCTTCGACCGCCTGTTCCCCGATCCGGTTTGAAATCCCGCCCGCCGGGCCGATATAGAGGGATGAAACCGCCGCGAAAGGGCTGCCCATGTCGTCGAAGGCCAGAACCAGGCTCAGCTTCTACCTGCTCGTGCTGCTGACGCTCTATGCGTCATTCGCCGGCGCGGCCTGAGGGGGCGCGTCATGGCACGGAAATATGGCGGGCGCTTCTCTCCGCGGGACATGCTGAAGAACAACCTGCCCGACGGGACGGCGCGGCCCGACCTGCCGCAGGTTCCGCGCCACCCCCATGAAGGGCGCCCGAAATGGGTCACGCTGGCGGCCAGCCCGTTTCTGCTGGGCGCGTTCTTCCAGTCGGCGGGCGGAATGGTCGCGGACCTTGCGGCCTTCGGAATGATCGCCAGCGGCATGTGGATGACCCGCGAGGGACTGGAGGCGCAGGCCGCCTTCGAGGCCCGCCGCGTGGCCAAGCGCCCCGCGATCCCGCGCAAGCTGTTCGGCGGGGTGCTGGCGGGCATCGGGCTGGGAATCGGCGCGGCCGAACCGGGTGCGGTGGCGGGCACGGGCCTGATCGGCATCGCGGGGATCGCGCTGCATCAGCTGGCCTTCGGGCTGGACCCCTGGCGCGACAAGGGCGCCGAGGGCGTGGACGATTTCCAGCAGGAACGCGCGGACCGCATGATCGACGAGGGCGAGACCTATCTGGCCGAAATGCGCGCCGCCATCGCGCGGGCCGGCGACCGGCGGCTCGAGGCGCGTGTCGGCATGTTCGAGGCCAGCGTCCGCCATCTGTTCGAAAGGGTGCGCGCAAACCCCTCGGGGCTGGCCTCGGCGCGGCGCTACATGGGTGTCTATCTGATGGGCGCACGCGATGCGACCAGCCAGTTCGCCGACCTCTATTCCCAGACCCGCGACGAGGGCGCCCGGCAGGAATACGAAAGCTTCTTGGATGATCTGGAAAAAGATTTCATCGCGCGTGCCGACCGTCTGATGGATGGCAACCGCGAGGCGCTGGACATCGAGATGTCGGTCCTGCGCGAACGCCTTGCACGCGAAGGGCTGACCGGCGCGGCCACCAGCGTCCCCTCGGGTGAACGCCCCCGGATCGAGAGCCAGGAGGCGCAGACATTGGATCAGCTTCTGTCGACCTCGTTTCCCGACCGGAAGATCGGAAGCAGGCAGGACTGATGCCCCGTTACGCATTGAAGATCGAATATGACGGCGCTCCGTTCGCCGGATGGCAGGCGCAGGCCGATCAGCCGTCGGTGCAGGGCGCGATCGAAACCGCGCTTGCGCGTCTGGATACAGGATTTGCCGCAGGCGCGCGGATCGCCGCGGCGGGACGCACCGATGCGGGGGTCCATGCCACGGGCCAGGTCGCGCATGCCGATCTGCTGCGCGACTGGGACCCGTTCCGCCTGTCCGAGGCGCTGAACTTTCATTTGAAGCCCGCGCCCGTGGCCATCCTTGCGGCGGCGCGGGTGGATGACGATTTCCATGCCCGCTTCTCGGCGCATGAGCGGCGTTATCTGTTCCGGGTGGTCAGCCGCCGTGCGCCGATGACGACGCAGAAGGGGCAGGTCTGGCAGGTGCAGAACCCGCTGGATCTGGACGCGATGCGCGCGGGGGCGGCCCATCTGGTCGGCCTGCACGATTTCACGACCTTCCGATCCTCGATCTGCCAGGCGAAAAGCCCGGTCAAGACGATCGACGAGATCACGATAGACGCGCATCCCATCCCGCATGGGACCGAATTCCAGTTCCGCCTGCGGGCAAGGTCGTTCCTGCACAACCAGGTGCGTTCGATCGTCGGAACGCTGGAACGGGTCGGCGCGGGGTCATGGCAGCCCCACCGCGTGCGCGATGCGCTGCTGGCCGCGGATCGTGCCGCCTGCGGTCCGGTCTGTCCGCCGCAGGGGCTGTATCTGACGGGGGTGGGTTACCCGCGCGATCCCTTCGCCTGACGGCGGGACCGGGGAGAGGGGCCGACCGGAAGCCAGGTCCGGTCCCCGCGACGCCGGCGCGGACGTTCGTCCCTGCGCGAGACCACGATCTTGATCGTGTGCCACAGGATCCACAGGTCCATGCGCATGCTGCGATGACGCTGATAGATCAGGTCGATCTTCAGCTTGGCCGGCAGGCAGCGGCGGTAATAGGCGGCCTCGGTCGCGCTGGCGGATTTGCACCGCGCAAGGATGCGGTCCTCGTGGCGGTGATAGATCAGCGTGGCAAGGCCCGTGGCGCCCGGACGGCTGTGCAGCACCTGCGCATAGACGGCAGGAAAGCGTTCCACGTATTCGCGCAGCGGCGGCCGCGGTCCGACAAAGCTCATGTCGCCGCGCAGGATGTTGAACAGCTGCGGCAGCTCGTCGATGCGGGAACTGCGCAGGAAGCGCCCGACCGGCGTGATTCGCCAGGCCTTGTGCGCCCCGGTCGCGCCGAAATCATGTTCCTCGCACAGCATGGTGCGGAACTTGTACTGGTTGAACGCCTCGTTCGGGCCGCGCATCCGATGCGCGGTATAGAGGATCGGCCGCCCCTGCAGCACCAGCAGGGTGCAGGCCACGACCAGCATCACGAATGACAGCGGGATCAGCAGGATCAGCGCGAAGGTGAAGTCGAAGATCCGCTTGGATCGCGGCATGGGATCGACACCGGGGGCCGAGGCCTCGCCCATGAACCAGCCCATTCTGGGTGCTGTCAGGCTGGCCAGACGCGCCGCGTCGGTCTTTTCCCAGTCGTGGTGGATCGTCACGCTACCGTCCAATCGTGGATGTTGCCGCACCTTCAAGCCGCTAGCACAGTTGCCGCGGCATGGGAACGGCTGCCGAAGGATTCGGCAGTACATCTTGCACAAGCATGGCGCATCGGCCACTGTTGCCACGCTATCGGGGCCGTGTTGGGCAAAGGATCGGCAGAAAGATGCGCAAATTCCTCGTACTTCTGGATGACAGCAAGGAATGCCTGAACGCGATGCGCTTCGCGGCGATGCGGGCCGCGAAGACCGAAGGCGGCGTGGTCATCCTGTCCGTCATCCCCGCCGAGGAGATCCAGCACGGTTTCGGCGTGGCCGACGTCATGCGCGCCGAGGCGCGCGAGCGGATCGAGGCCCATTTCGAGGTCTTCGCCAAGTGGATGCGGTCGCGTCCGGGGATCGAGCCCGAGCTGGTCATCCGCGAGGGCGACCCGGCCGAGGAACTGATGGCCCAGATCGCCGATGACGACGATATCGGCATCGTGGTGCTGGGGCTCAGCCCGGAAAAGGCGGGGCCGAACCCGGTGCTGAACCGGCTGCTGCGCGATCCGGGCGCGCTGCACTGCCCGATCACGGTCGTGCCGGGCGATCTGTCCAAAGAACGGCTGGAATCCATCACCTGACGGGCTGCTTGACCCAAGGGCGTACGATCGCCATATCGGGATCAAAGGAGCCGCCCCATGTTCATCCAGACCGAAACGACCCCGAACCCCGCGACGCTGAAATTCCTGCCCGGCGAGACCGTGCTGGGTGCAGGCACGGCCGATTTCCCGACGCCCGACAGCGCCGCGACCTCGCCCCTGGCCAAGCGGATCTTTGCGGTCGAGGGTGTGACGGGCGTGTTCCTGGGCCGCGATTTCGTGACCGTCACCAAGGTCGAGACCGCGCCCTGGGACCATCTCAAGCCCTCGATCCTGGGCGCCATCATGGAACATTTCCAGTCGGGCGCGCCGGTCATCGAAGGGGCTGCCGATCATGACGGGCATGCCGCCCATGATGGCCCCGACGGAGAGATCGTGGGCCAGATCAAGGAGCTTCTGGACACCCGCGTGCGCCCGGCGGTCGCGCAGGACGGTGGCGACATCACCTTCCACGGGTTCGACCGCGGCGTCGTCTATCTTCACATGCAAGGCGCGTGCGCGGGCTGCCCGTCCAGCACGCTGACGCTGAAGATGGGGATCGAGAACCTGCTGCGTCACTATATCCCCGAGGTGATCGAGGTCCGCCCCGTTGCCTGACCGCCTCACCTTGGGATTCGACACATCGGCCGCGCATTGCGCGGCCGCTTTGCTGCGTGGCGACACGCTTCTGACCAGCCGTAACGAGGAGATGGCCAAGGGCCAGGCCGAGCGCCTGATGCCGATGATCGAGGAGATGCTGGCCGAGGCCGGCGTCGGGTTCCGCGACATCGACGTGATCGGTGTCGGGGTGGGACCGGGCAACTTCACCGGCATCCGCGTCGCGGTCGCCGCCGCGCGCGGGCTGGCGCTTGCGATGGGCGTGCCGGCCATCGGGATCGGCGCGACCGAGGCGCTGGCCTTCGGGCTGCCCCGTCCCTGCCGCATCGCCATTCCGTCGCGGAACGACACGCTGATCTGGCAGGATTTCGCCCCCGGCGACGAACCCATGGCGGGGGGCCGGCCGCAGCAGGCTGCGACCGGCGCGCTGCCGCCCGGCCCCGCGCCGGCTGCGCCGGCGGTGGAGATTGCCGAAGGGGTCGCCCGCGTGGCGCGCCTGATGTCGGATCGCGGCGACCTGCCCCGTCCCGCGCCCCTCTATCTGCGGGCGGCCGACGCGGCGCCGGGGCGCGATGCGCCCCCGACGATCCTGCCATGACCGATGCCGCCGCATTGGCCGCGACCCATGCGGCCTGCTTCACGGTCCCCCGGCCCTGGAGCGCCGCCGAGTTCGACGACCTGCTGGCGGGGCCGGGTGCCTTTCTGCTGGGCAATCCGCGTGCATTCCTGCTGGGTCGCGCCCTTGCGGGCGAGGCCGAACTGCTGACGCTGGCCGTCGATCTTGCCCTGCGCCGACGCGGGATCGCACGCGAACTGCTTGCGGAATTCGCAGACCGCGCGGCACGTCTGGGCGCGGAGGAGGCATTCCTCGAGGTGGCGGCGGACAACGTTGCGGCACGCAGCCTGTACCTGCGGAACGGATGGGTGGAAGCCGGGCTTCGGCCCCGCTATTACGGGCCTGCGACGGATGCGATCGTGATGCGGTCACGGCTGGAAACGGCCCAACAAGGCGGTTGACCGACCCCGACCGATGCGCCCTAATCGCGTCACCAGACGGGCAAATCTGAATCGCCCGCACCAACAGGATGAGGTTCCTCGATGACTTTCATGAAAACGCTTCTGGCGGGTTCTGCGCTGACGGTTCTGTCCACGGCGGCTGCCCTGGCCGACCCGGCGCTGATCTTCGATCTGGGCGGCAAGTTCGACAAGTCCTTCAACGAAGCGGCCTATGTCGGCGCGCAGCGTTGGGTCGAGGAAACGGGCGGTTCCTATCGCGAGCTGGAGATGCAATCGGAAGCGCAGCGCGAGCAGGCGCTTCGCCGTCTGGCCGAAACGGGGTCGAACCCGATCGTCATGACCGGCTTCGCCTTCGGCGACGTGCTGACCAAGATCGCGCCCGATTATCCGGAAACGAAATTCGTGATCATCGACATGGTGGTCGAGGCCCCGAACGTGCAATCCGTCGTCTTCACCGAGGAAGAGGGCAGCTATCTGGCGGGCGTGATGGCGGCGATGTCGTCGGACAGCGGCAAGGCGGGCTTCATCGGCGGCATGGACATCCCGCTGATCCACAAGTTCCACTGCGGCTTCGCGCAGGGCTTCAAGGCGACCCAGCCCGAGGGCGAGGTTCTGCTGAACTTCACCGGCACCACCCCGGCGGCCTGGAACGACCCCGTGAAGGGCGGCGAGCTGGCCCGTGCGCAGATCTCTCAGGGCGCCGACGTGATCTATGCGGCCGCTGGCGGCACCGGCATCGGCGTGCTGCAGGCCGCCGCGGACGAGGGTGCGCTGTCGGTGGGCGTGGACAGCAACCAGAACGCGCTGCATCCGGGCCAGGTCCTGACCTCGATGGTCAAGCGCGTGGACAATGCGGTCTTCGACGCCTTCACGCAGGGCGCCGATCTGGAACCCGGCATCAAGGTCATGGACCTGGCCGCGGGCGGCGTCGATGTCGCGATCGACGGTTCCAACGCCGAGCTGGTCGATGCCGAGATGCAGGCCGCCATCGACGAGGCCAAGGCGGGCATCGCCTCGGGCGAGATCGAGGTCCACGACTACATGACCGACAACAGCTGCCCGGCCTCGTAATGGGTGCCGCAGGCGAAATGACGGGGGGGCGGTCGCATGCGGCCGCCCCCGCTGCAATCGAGCTGCGCGGCATCTCGAAGGCATTCGGACCGGTTCAGGCGAACCGCAATATCAAGCTGAACGTCCCCAAGGGAACGATCCACGGCATCATCGGGGAAAACGGCGCGGGGAAATCCACCCTGATGTCGATCCTCTACGGCTTCTACCGCCCCGACGCGGGCGAGATCCTGATCAACGGCCAGCCCATCGCCATCACGGACAGCCAGACGGCGATCCGCGCGGGCATCGGCATGGTCTTCCAGCATTTCAAGCTGGTCCAGAACTTCACGGTGCTGGAAAACGTCATTCTGGGGGCCGAGGACGGCGCCCTGCTGCGTCCGTCGCTGGCCAAGGCCCGCAAGGTGCTGAAGCAGCTTGCGCAGGAATACCAGCTGAACGTCGATCCCGACGAACGGATCGAGGAACTGTCGGTCGGCCACCAGCAGCGGGTCGAGATCCTGAAGGCGCTGTACCGCCGGGCCGACATCCTGATCCTGGACGAACCCACGGGCGTGCTGACCCCGGCCGAGGCCGATCACCTGTTCCGCATCCTCGAAGGGCTGCGCGACGAGGGCAAGACCATCATCCTGATCACGCACAAGCTGCGCGAGATCATGGACATCACCGACAATGTCAGCGTCATGCGCCGGGGCGAGATGGTCGCATCGGTCAAGACCGCCGAGACCGACCCCGAGGAACTGGCCGAACTGATGGTCGGCCGCAAGGTTCTGCTGAACGTCGAGAAGGCCCCCGCCAGCCCCACGCAGCCGGTCCTGCAGGTCGAGGGCCTGCGCATGATCGACGATGACGGCGTCGAACGGCTGCGCGGCATCGACCTGCAGATCCGCGCCGGAGAGATCCTGGGCCTTGCGGGCGTCTCGGGCAATGGCCAGACGCAGCTGCTGGAGATCCTTGGCGGCTATCCCCCGAAGGGATCGAAGGTCGAGGGTCGCGTGACCATGAACGGCGCCCCCCTGCCCCTGTCGGGCAGCGGCTGCGACGCCGCCGCGCGTCGCCGCGCGGGCATGGGGCACATCCCCGAGGACCGGCAGGTCGAAGGCCTGATCATGGATTTCGCCGCCTGGGAAAACGTGGCCTTCGGCTGGCAGGACGCACCGGAATTCAATCGCGGCTGGGTGATGGACAACGCCGCCATCCGCGAGGATGCCGCGGCCAAGATGGAACGGTTCGACGTGCGCCCCCGCAACCCGAACCTCGCCGCGCGCAACTTCTCGGGCGGGAACCAGCAGAAGATCGTGGTCGCCCGGGAAATCGAGCGCAATCCGGACCTGCTGCTGATCGGCCAGCCCACGCGCGGCGTGGATATCGGCGCGATCGAATTCATCCACAAGCGTATCATCGAGCTGCGCGACGCGGGCAAGGCGATCCTGCTGGTCAGCGTCGAGCTGGACGAGATCCTGGCCCTGTCCGACCGCGTGGCCGTCATGTTCGACGGGCGCATCATGGGCGAACGCGATCCCGCATCGACCACCACCGGTGAACTGGGCCTGCTGATGGCCGGCGTCACCGATACGAAGAATACCCCCGACGATCAGGGCATCCCGCCCGAACATGCCCATGTCGAGGGACTGCCGCAGGAGCCTCGCTGATGGACAAGATGCCGAAATGGGCGGATGTCATCCTGACACCGCTGATCTCGCTGGTGCTGGCGATGGCGATCTCGGCGCTGGTGATCCTTGCCATCGGGGAAAGCCCGTGGGAAGCGATGAAGACCATGGTGCAGGGCGCGCTCGGGTCCAGCTATGGCTGGGGGTTCACGCTGTATTACGCGACGAACTTCATCTTTACCGGGCTGGCCGTGATGGTCGCCTATCATGCCAGCCTGTTCAATATCGGCGGTGAGGGTCAGGCCGCGATGGGGGGCCTGGGCGTCGCGCTGGCGCTTCTCTACATCCCGTTGCCGCATTGGGCGCTCGCGCTGCCGGTCGCGATGATCGGGGCCGCGATCCTGGGGGCCGCATGGGCCTTCATCCCCGCGATCCTTCAGGCGAAGCGCGGCAGCCACATCGTCATCACGACGATCATGTTCAACTTCATCGCCGCCGCGGCGCTGAACTATGTCCTCGTGCGGCTGCTGCGCCCCGTGGGCAGCATGGACCCGGCATCGGCGCGTTTCCCCGAATCGACGAATTTGCCCACGCTGTCGGACGCCTTCGCGCGTTTCGGCTTCGAATGGGGCCGCAACACGCCCGCCAACGTCACCTTCTTCGTGGCGCTGATCGCCTGCCTGCTGATCTGGCTGCTGATCTGGCGCACGCGGCTGGGCTACGAGATCCGGGCCCTGGGGAAATCCGAACCGGGCGCCGTCTATGCGGGCATCAACCCCGTGCGGATCACCGTGATCGCGATGCTGATCTCGGGCGGGCTGGCGGGCCTCATGGCCATCAACAACGTCATGGGCGAGGCCGAGCGTCTTGTCCTGAACGCGGTCGAGGGCGCGGGCTTCATCGGCATCGCCGTGGCGCTGATGGGGCGCAACCATCCCTTCGGCGTGCTGCTTGCGGCCCTTCTCTTCGGGTTCCTCTATCAGGGCGGGGGTGAACTCGCGCTCTGGACCTCGATCCCGCGGGAACTGATCATCGTCATCCAGGCCTTGGTGATCCTGTTCACCGGCGCGCTGGACAACATGGTGCGGATGCCGCTGGAACGCCTGTTCCTGCGCCTGCGCCGGAAGGAGGCCGCGGAATGAGGATCAAGGATTCCCTCACCGCCATCATCGTGGTCGCGATCTGCCTGATCTGGGCCTTCGTCGATGCGCGCGCGGCTCAGCAGGGCATCGACAGCGCGCTGCGTCTGATGACGCCGCTGCTGCTGGCCTGCCTTGCGGGCCTCTATTCCGAACGCGCGGGCGTCTTCGACATCGGGCTGGAAGGCAAGATGCTGATGGCGGCCTTCACCGCCGCGTCCGCAGCCTATCTGACCGGCAGCGCGTGGCTGGGGCTGCTGGCCGGGATCGCGGGCGCGCTGGCGCTGTCGCTGATCCACGGGCTTGCCTCGATCACGTTCCGGGGCAACCAGCTGATCGCAGGCGTCGCGATCAACTTCCTGGCCTCGGGGCTGACGGTCCTGATCGGTCAGAACGTCTTCGGGCTGGGCGGGCGCACGCCGTCGCTCAGCGGGGCGGGCCGGTTCAACCCGATCACCCTGCCCTTCGCGGAAGCGCTGTCGGGCGTGCCGGTTCTTGGTCCCATCTATTCCGAGCTGATCTCGGGGCAGACGATCCTCGTCTATGTGGCCTTTGCCATGGTGCCGCTGACCTGGTGGGTGCTGTTCCGCACCCGCTTCGGGCTGCGTCTGCGCGCGGTCGGGGAAAACCCGGCCTCGGTCGATACGGCGGGCGTGTCGGTCACACGGCTGCGCTATGCCGCGGTGGCGATCTGCGGCGTCCTGACCGGCATCGCGGGGGCATACCTGGCCACGGGCCTGTCGGCGGGCTTCGTCAAGGAGATGACGGCAGGCCGCGGCTTCATCGCACTGGCCGCGCTGATCTTCGCCAAGTGGAAGCCGTGGCAGGCGCTGTTCGCGACCTTCCTCTTCGGCCTGCTCGAGGCGATCGCGAACCTCTATCCCAACCTGGATCTGGGGATCATCGTGGTGCCGTCCATGTTCATGAACGCCCTGCCCTACATCCTGACGGTGATCATCCTTGCGGGCTTCGTGGGCCGCGCGATCCCCCCCCGCGCCGGAGGAGAGCCCTATGTCAAGGAGCGCTGAGCTTGCAGCCCTCATCCGCGACCGCGCGGGTGAGGAGGCCCCCGAATACGCCCTGACCCTGGGATCGGGGCTGGGCCACCTGTCCGAGAAGATCGAGGGCACGGCCATCCCCTATACCGACCTGCCGGGCTTTCCCCATGCGGGCGTGTCGGGCCATGTGCCCCAGCTGGTCATAGGCCAGCTGGAGGGACGGCGCGTCGCGGTCTTCGGCGGGCGGTCGCATTACTACGAATCCGGGCGGGCGGATGCGATGCGCCTGCCGCTCGAAGTGCTGGCGGCGCTTGGCTGCACGCGGCTGATCCTGACGAATGCGGCGGGGTCGCTGCGCCCCGACATCCCGCCCGGCGGGCTGATGCTGCTGAACGACCACATCGCCTTTGCAGGCACCAACCCGCTGATCGGCGAGGCGACCGATGCCCGCTTCGTTCCCATGACCGATGCCCATGACGCGCAGATGCGCCAGGGGCTGCTGGCCGCGGCCAGGGCCGAGGGGGTCGACCTGCCGCAGGGCGTCTATTGCTGGTTCTCGGGGCCCAGCTTCGAGACCCCGGCCGAGATCCGTGCCGCCCGCGTGCTGGGTGCCGATGCGGTCGGCATGTCCACCGTCCCCGAGATCATCCTTGCGCGGTTCCTGGGGCTTCGTGCCACGGCGATCTCGGTCGTGACGAACATGGGGGCGGGGCTGTCGGACGAATCGATCAGCCACGACCATACCAAGGCGATGGCCCCGATCGGGGCTGCCAAGCTGGAAAAGCTGCTGCGCCGCTTCCTGCGCGAGGCTGACTGACCCGGGGCCCAACTGACCGGGGCCGACCGATCAGGACAGGCGGGCCAGCGCGTCTTCGACCCGGCCCGCCGCCAGTTCCAGATCGTCCAGACCGTCCAGCACCAGCACGCCCGTCTCGCGTTCGGCATAGCGCAGGCGGTGCTTGAGGTAACGCGGATCGTAATGATCGCGCAGCAGTCCTTGCGACAATTCCTTCCATTCGTGGCGCGCAAGCTGCCCGCGCCATTCCTCGATCCGGTCGGCCGGATGCTGGGGCGCAAGCCGTGCCAGGATTGCCTGCACCCGGTCGGGGTCGGCCACCATGTCGTCATATCGCAGCGCGGTATAGGCGGCGCGCGCCTCGACCGGAATCTCCAACCGCAGACGGGGCGCGGCGCAGATCGCCTGCCACATCGCCTTGGGAACGGTGATATTGCCGATGCGGCTGCTCTCGGCCTCGACCAGGACCGGGCGGGCGGGATCCAGCGCCTCGATCTGCGCGGCAAGGCGGCCCTCGAACATCTTCTGGCTGGGCTGACCTTCGGCCACCGCACCGAACAGGCTGCCGCGATGCCGCGCCAGACCTTCCAGGTCGATCACCTGATGCCCCCGCGCGGCCAGCCGGTGCAGGATCTCGGTCTTGGCGCTGCCGGTATTGCCGTCCAGCACCACGACGGGCGACGGGATCGGGCCGTTCTGCAGGCGGTCCACGACAAGCGCGCGCCAAGACTTGTATCCGCCCTCGATGCGGTTCACGCGCCAGCCGATCTGCTTCAGGATCACCTCGAAGCTGCCAGAACGTTGGCCGCCCCGCCAGCAATAGACCAGCGGCTTCCACCCCCCGTCGCGGTTGGCAAGCGGCCCCGCGATATGGCGCGCGGCATTGGCTGCGACCATCGCCGCGCCCATCCGCCGCGCATCGAAGGGCGAGACCTGCTTGTAGATGGTGCCGACCTGCACCCGTTCGTCATCGCTCAGCACCGGCAGGTTGATCGCCCCGGGCAGATGATCCTCGGCGTATTCTGCGGGCGAGCGTACATCGATCACGTCGTCGAAGCCCGCAAGCGCGGGCCCCGAGATGCCGTCCAGACGAAGTGCCAAGATCAGAAGACGTAGACGGGCGTGCCGAGCGGCACCTTTTCGAACAGCGCGATCACGGCCTCGTTGCGCATGCGCAGGCAACCGTTGGACACGGCCTTGCCGATCGAGCCGGGATTGGTCGTGCCATGGATGCGGATCGCCGTGTCGTTGCCGTTCTTGTCGTAGAGATACAGCGCGCGTGCCCCAAGCGGGTTCTTCGGACCGCCCGGCATCCCGTCGGCATATTTCGCATATGCGTCGGGGTCGCGCTCGATCATCGACTGGGTCGGACGCCAGCTGGGCCATTCGACCTTGCGGCCGATGGTGGCCTTGCCCTTCCAGACAAGCTCGGCCGTGCCGACGGCCACGCCGTAACGCACCGCACGGCCCGGGGCCACAACGTGATAGAGGAAGAAATCCTTGCTGACGACGACGATGCTGCCGACCTCGAAATCGTCGCGGATCGCGACCTCGGTCGGGACATAGGGGTCGGCGGCAGGCGCTGCCTGTGCCGAGGCCAGCGCGGGCATGGCGATCAACGGCAGGGCCGAAAGGATCATCTGACGGCGGTTCATGGTCCGTATCCTTCTGTCTGTCTTGCCCCTTGCGATACCGCGAAACGCATCCTTCCCGCAACCGAGACGAGGCGTGATGGCACCGGGGCCTTGACCCAAACGCAACAGACCCACATCTGTTGCACATGGAAGAGGCCCACACCTGTCATGCCCGCAAGGCAAGCACACGCCCGCCGCATCTCTGCCGCGGACGGGGCGACAGGTCGTGCCGCTGCCATGTCTCGGCCCGCAGGCGCCTGTCGCGCGCCGCATGCCACCCCCTGCCCCCCGCCGTGATCCGGCCCGCGACCGATCCCCCCGATCGCGCACCCGCACGACCGCAGGCGCCCCCGGCCCCACCGATCGCAGCCAATTTCTGCAATCCTGGTGAGGCCAATCATGACAAGCACGACTGAAATCGAACTTCCCGTTCCGGGGATCAGCTGCGCCGGATGCGCGACCCGCGTGGGTCGCGCGCTGGACGGTGTTCCCGGCATCGCATCGCAATCCGTGAACCCGATGACGCGCAGCGCGCGCATCGGTTTGGGACAGGCCAGCCTGTCCGACATCCGCCGCGCGCTGGACGATGCGGGCTATCCCGCGCAGCTGCAGACCACCCGCCTGTCGATCGAGGGCATGAGCTGCGCGTCCTGTGCAGGTCGCGTGACACGCGCCCTGCAGGACCGCCCCGAGATCGCCGAGGCGCAGGTGAACCTTGCGACCCATCAGGCCGTGATCACCCATGCGCCCAGCCTCGACCCCGCGGCGCTGGCGGGGATCGTGACCGATCTGGGCTATCCTGCCCGCCCCGCCGCCGATCACGCCGACATCCCCGAGGACGAGGCCGCCCCCCTTGCGCGCGACGCGCTGCTGGCGGCCCTGCTGACGCTGCCGATCTTCGTGACCGAGATGGGCGGCCACGTGTTCCCCGGCTTCCACGACTGGCTGCACGGGCTGGTTCCGATGCGCATGCTGTGGGTCGCTCAGATGCTGCTGGCCTTCGCGGTGCTGGCCATTCCGGGGCGGCGCTTCTTCCGCGCGGGCATCCCCGCCCTGCTGCGCGGCGCGCCCGAGATGAACAGCCTCGTCGCACTTGGTTCGGGCGCGGCCTTCGCCTTCTCGACCGTGGTGACGCTTGCTCCCCAGATCGTGCCCGAAGCATCGCGCGCTGTCTGGTTCGAAGCCGCGGCCGTCATCGTGACGCTGATCCTGACCGGCCGCTGGCTGGAGGCGCGGGCACGCGGACAGGCCGGGCAGGCCATCCGCGCGCTGGTATCGCTGCGGCCCGACAGCGTGACGTTGATCCGCGACGGCCAACCCCGCCAGGTTCCGGTGGAAACGCTGGTGCCGGGCGACCTGCTGCAGCTGGCCCCGGGCGAACGCGTGGCGCTGGACGGCGAACTGGTCGAGGGCCGGGGCGATCTGGACGAATCCATGCTGACGGGCGAGGCGCTGCCGGTCTCGAAATCGCCGGGCGACCGGCTGATCGGCGGCACGATGAACGGGCGGACCGCGCTGACCTATCGCGTGACGGCGACGGGGCAGGACACGGTGCTGTCGCGGATCGTGCAGATGGTGGCCGATGCGCAATCCGCCCGTCTGCCGGTGCAGGCGCTGGTCGATCGGGTGACGCGGGTCTTCGTGCCTGCCGTCATCGGACTGTCGGTACTGACCTTCCTTCTGTGGCTGGCCTTCGGGCCGGGGCTGGCCCATGCCGTCGTCGCCGCCGTGGCCGTTCTGATCATCGCCTGCCCCTGCGCGATGGGGCTGGCCGTGCCGGTCGGCATCATGGTGGGCGGGGGCCGCGCGGCGCAGCTGGGCATCCTCTTCCGTCGCGGCGACGCGTTGCAGCGATTGGCTGACGCGCAGATCGTGGCCTTCGACAAGACCGGCACCCTGACCGAGGGCAAGCCCCGCCTGACCGGCATCCTGACCGACGGGATCGACCGGTCCGAAGCGCTGCGTCTTGCCGCCGCGGCCGAGGCACGTTCCGAACATCCCCTGGCGGCGGCGATCCTTGCGGCCCATGACGGCCCCCTGCCCGAGGCGTCCGAGGTCGAGGCCACCCCCGGTCGTGGCCTGCAGGCGCTGGTCGAGGGGCGGCGCATTCTGCTGGGCAATGCCGCGGCCCTTCGCGATGCGGGCATCGCCCCCCTGCCCGCCCTTGCCGGATCTGACGAGGGCACCGAGGTGCTGCTGGCCATCGACGGGCGGCACATGGCCACCCTGTCACTGGCCGACCGCGAACGCGAAGGGGCCAAGGCCGCGATCGCCGCGCTGCACGAGATGGGCGTGCGCACCGCGATCCTGTCGGGCGACCGCCCGCAGACGGCACGTGCGGTGGCGGACCGCCTGGGCATCGACCGGGTCGAGGCCGGGCTTCTGCCCGAGGACAAGCTGCGCCTGATCGGCGAGCTGGGCGAAGGCGGCGTCTTCGTCGGCGACGGGATCAACGACGCCCCGGCCCTTGCCGCCGCGCCCACGGGCATCGCCATCGGCACCGGCACCGACATCGCCATCGAGGCCGCCGACGCGGTCCTCATCTCGGGCGAGCCCGAGGGCGTGGCCCGGGCCATCCGCCTGTCGCGGGCGGTGATGCGCAACATCCGGCAGAACCTCTTCTGGGCATTCGCCTATAACGTCGCGTTGATTCCGGTCGCGATGGGGGTGCTGGTGCCTTTCGGCGGACCGCAGCTGTCGCCTATGCTGGGGGCTGGCGCGATGGCCCTGTCATCGGTCTTCGTCATCACCAATGCCCTACGCCTGAGGTCCGCCGCATGAAGCTGAACCGCCGCCATCTGCTGTCCCTTGCTGCCGCGGGCGCGCTTGCGCCTGCCCTTCCCGCACTTGCCCAGGGGGCGCCGCGCATCCTGTGCTTCGGCGACAGCCTGACGGCGGGATACGGGCTGGACCAGGATCAGGGGCTGGTGCCGCAGCTTTCGGGATGGCTGAGGGCGGCGGATCGTCCGGCGATGCTGCTGAATGGCGGCCTGTCGGGCGATACCACCTATGGCGGGCGCATCCGGATCGAGGTCTCGATGCCCCGCCACGATCCCGACGCCGTCATGGTTGAACTGGGCGGCAACGACATGCTGCGCGGCTGGACGGCGGCGGATGCCGAACCCAATCTGGATGCGATCCTGACCCGCGCGGGGCGTGGCGGGCGTCCCCTGTTGCTGGTGGGCATCCAGGCCCCCAAGGGCCCGGACGACTGGCGCGCGGATTGGGCCGCGCTGTGGCCGCGTCTGGCCGAACGGCACGGCGCGCTTCTGCTGCCCGATCTCTATGCGCCCCTGGCGGCGGTCGACCCCGAGCTGCGCGGGCCGCTGCTGCAGCCCGACGGGGTCCATGCCTCGGCCGAGGGGGTGCGCCGCATCGTGGCCGAACTGGGCCCCGTCACGGCGCAGCTGATCGGCCGACTGGCGGCCTGATTAGCGATCAGTGTCCGGCATGGGCGTCATGCCCGTCGCCGTGATCCATCGCGCCGCGTTCGTTATCCACGACGGCATCGACATCGACCGTGCCGCAATCGCCGAAATCCAGCGTGAAGGCGACCTGATCGCCGTCCTTCAGGGGCGCGGTCAGGCCCATCATCATCACATGGTCCGCGCCGCGCATCATCTCGTGCGCCTCGCCCGCCGGGATCTCGATCCCGCCCTCGATCTTGCCCATGCGCATGACGCCGTCTTCCTCGGCATGGGTGTGCAGTTCGACCCGTTCGGCCGCGTCCGAGGTGACGCCCTGCAGCGTGCAGGCGACATCGCGGTGGTTTTCCAGCTGCATGAAGATCGCCGCGGTCACCGGGTTGGTGCTGCGGGCGAAGGCGTCGTTCACATGCATTCCGTCATGGGCGAAGGCCGCAATCGGCATCAGGGCCAGCAGGCCGGTCGGAAGAAGAAGTTTCATGGTCGTGTTCCTTGGGGTTCAGGTTTCCGTGGTCGTTCTCGGAAACCCGCCCGGCGGATCGCGCGCCCGGAAGGACACATCCCCGGCAGGACGCATCGCCTGCGCCGTGTCCGGCCAATGGATGGATCGCGGCAGCCCCGCCCGGGCAGGCAGGCCCGCATCGGCCGGCAAGGGGGCCTGCAGGAAGGCCAGCGCCATGTCCGGACAGAGATGCACGTCGCCGCCGCCCCGCCCGTCCGGCACCGTGACGACGCCGTTCCCGGTGCACAGGACGATCTGCCCGCCGCTGCCGATCGTGCCGCGCGCGGCACCGATCCCGACCGAGGTCAGCGCAATGGCGATCGCCAGCAATATGGGCAGGGGCCGGAACATGCGGCGGACCCTAGCAGCGGCAACCGGGCAGGTCAGCAGGCAAAAGACGATCCGTCGCAGGCCGAAATGCGAAAGCCCCGCCGGTGGCGGGGCAATCCGTCAGGTCTGTCGGCAGGACCACCCTGCCGCCGGAACCTCAGGCCGAAAGGGCGGCTGCGCCTTCGGTCGACTTCGCGATCTCACGCTTGATCTTCAGCGCACGATCCGACAGCTCGGTGTCCTTGGCTTTCGCCAGGAAGGCGTCGAGACCACCACGGTGATCGACCGAACGCAGGGCGGCTGCCGAAATGCGCAGCGAGAAGCTGCGGCCCAGCTTTTCCGACATCAGCGTGACGTCGTTCAGGTTGGGCAGAAAACGGCGACGGGTCTTGTTGTTGGCGTGGCTGACATTGTTGCCTGTCATCGGGCCTTTGCCGGTCAGTTCGCAGACGCGCGACATGGTGTTGTTCCTTCGTCTCAGCTATGCGGGCGTTCCCGGCGGTGGGTCCGTCCCAATGTGAAAGGGCGCCGCGAGGCAGCGCCCGGAATTCCGTTCGCGGGTGATTACAGCGGCAACTGCCCTGCGTCAACCCGATTCGCCCCCGGATCGCGATAGGACGCCTCGAGCGCGATGAGCCGCTCCTTGCGCCACAGACCGCCTGCATAACCGGTCAGCTTGCCGTCGCTTCCTATCACGCGATGGCAGGGAACCACCAGCGCCAATCGGTTCCCGGCATTGGCCGCGGCCACCGCGCGGACGGCACGGGGGCTGCCGATATCGGCAGCCAGCCCGCCATAGCTCCGCGTCTCGCCGGGCGGCACCTGGCGCAGCGCGGTCCAGACGCGGCGCTGGAATTCTGTCCCGTGCAGCGTCACCGGCAGGTCCAGCCGCCCGTCCCGGCCCGCGAAGAAATCCTGCAGCGCGGCCTCGACCCGGTCGGTCACGGGCCTGCGCCCCAGCCCGATCCGTCCGCCCACCATGCGCGACAATCGCTGAAGCCCTGCCGGCAGCGCCTTGCGGTCCACGAATTCCAGCAGGTGCAGCGACCGGTCGTCCACGATGGCGATCATGCCCCCAAGCGGCGTGTCCAGCCATTCCGCCGACAGATCGCCCCCCTGCCGCAGATCCTGCGGCGCATGGCCGAAAAGCCGCCTGAACGCCGCCCGAAACCCCGATGCGCTGTCGAACCCCGCCTCCAGCTGTGCCTCGATCACGTCATCCCCGATTGCGATACGTTCCAGACCCTGCCGCATCCGCACCTCGCGCGCCATCTGCAGGAAACTGCGCCCCATATGCGTGCGGAACTGGCGCCGCACCGTGGAGGGGTCATGCCCCATCGCGGCCAGATCGGCTTCGGTCCAGCGCCGATCCGGCTGCGCCTGCAGCTGCGCCAGCAGCCCCTCGACCAGCGCGGGCAATGGCCGATCCTCGGGGCGGCAGCGCAGGCAGGGGCGGAACCCGGCCGCCCGCGCCGCGGCCGCATCCGCGAACCACCGGCAGTTCCGGGCCAGTGGCTTGCGCGCCGGGCAGGTGAGGCGGCAGAAGATCCCGGTCGAGGTGACGCCGACCAGCGCCCGCCCCTCATAGGCCGGATCGCGCGCCAGAAGCGCCTGATAGAGCGTGTCATCGGTCGCATCGCGCATGGGAACACCTTTCGTCATGCGTCCCATCATGCCACGGCCCGGACCACGACGGGGCCGCAAATCGGGCAGTCATTTCGCGATGCGTCATCTTTCGCCCAGCCAGTCCAGCATCTCATGCGCGGCCTGCCCGGGGGGCAGATCGCCCGCCGCCACGCGCCTGCCCAGCCGTTCGACCTGCATGCGCGCATCCGGGGTCTCCAGCTGCGCCAGAAGACCCGCGCGCAGTTCGGCCATGAACCAGTGCCGCGCCTGCTGGGCGCGGTTCGTGTCGAAATGCCCGGCCTCCTTGCGCCACCTGGCAAGGGTCTGCATCTGGTCCCATGCCTCGGGCAGGCCCGAACCGGTCGCCGCCGACACGGCCAGCGCCTTGGGGAATCCTTCGGGGTCCTGGGGCCGCTTGCGCAGCAGGCGCAGCGCGCCCGCGTAATCCGCGACCGTCCGGCGGGCCGTCGGCAGCAGGTCGCCATCGGCCTTGTTGACCAGCACGAGGTCGGCCATCTCCATGATGCCGCGCTTGACGCCCTGCAATTCGTCGCCCCCCGCAGGCGCCAGCAGCAGCACGAACAGGTCCGTCATCTCGGCCACCAGCGTCTCGGACTGGCCGACGCCCACCGTCTCGATCAGGACGATGTCGTGGCCCGCGGCCTCGCACAGGCGCAGCGCCTCGCGGGTGCGGCGGGCGACGCCGCCCAGCTGCGCGCTGGAGGGGCTGGGCCGGATGAAGGCGCGCGGATTGCGCGACAGCATCTCCATCCGGGTCTTGTCGCCCAGGATCGAGCCGCCCGACCGGGTCGAGGACGGATCGACCGCCAGCACCGCCACGCGCAGGCCCGCCTCGGTCAGGGCGGTGCCGAAGGCCTCGATGAAGGTGGACTTGCCCACCCCCGGCGTGCCCGACATCCCGATCCGCAGGCTGCCAGGCGCGGGCGGCAGCACCGCCAGCAGGTCCTGGGCCCGTGCGCGATGGTCGGGTCGGGTCGATTCCACCAGCGTGATCGCGCGCGACAAGGCCCGCCGGTCCCCCTGCAGCAATGGCTGAATAAGCTGATCCATGATCCCCGCCGATCCGTTTCACGACAGACTGGACCAGCGAAGACCCGCGGACAAGGCTTGCAGGCCGCGCAGCTTGCTTGCCAGACGCACCCCCCGGGGCGTAAACTGCCCCATCGCCGAAAGGAGCCGCCTTCCATGCCGACGCCATCGAGACGAGCCGTCATTGCCGGCCTGATGGTCAGCTGGATCCCCCTGCGCGCAGCCGCCGCGCCGGGCCTTCAGCTGATGGTGATCACATCGCGTGACTGCCACGAAAGCGCGGATTTCCGGCGCGAGGTCATGCCGGGATACGGGCGCACGCCCGCCGCGCGGGTCGCGCCGATGATCGAACAGCCGATGGATGCCGCATGGCCCGACGGGCTTGCCATCGGACGGATGCCGCGCGTCACGCCGAGCTTCCTGATCCTGCAGGGCGGGGTCGAGATCGCTCGGTTCGAGGGATATTCCGACGCCGCGACATTTCACGAGCGCCTGAGTTCGGCGCTGAGCCGCAGCGGCGCGGCATATTGAAGGGGGAAGACGACATGAACCAGATCACGGAGATGTCAGAACGACAACGCGAGGCCCGTGCTGTCACGGGCATGACCCAATCCGAGATGATCCGCCGCGCGGGCGAGGCCAGCGCCTTCATGAAGGCGCTGGCGCATGAAGGCCGGATGATGATCCTGTGCCATCTGTCGGCCGGCGAACGTACCGTCAGCGAACTCGAGCATCTGCTGGGACTGCGACAGGCCGCGGTCAGCCAGCAACTGGCCCGGCTGCGCGCCGAGGGGCTGGTCGAATGCCGACGCGACGGCAAGGCGCGCTACTATTCGGTCGCCGATCCCCGCGCGGCCGAGGTCGTGGGCCTGATGTACAAGCTGTTCTGCGCCCCCGACAGCTGAAGCGGGCTTTTGTCCCGCGCGGCCATGGGTTAGGCATGCGACGTTCCCAAGCGACAGGATCGACGCCATGCATGATATCCGGGCCATCCGTGAAAATCCCGAAGCCTTCGAGCGCGCACTGAACCGGCGCGGCCTCAGCGGGCTGAGCAACCAGATCCTGTCGCTGGATTCCGAACGCCGCGCCTGCATCAGCGCCGCCGAGACCGCGCAGGCCGAACAGAACAAGGCCAGCAAGGAAGTCGGCGCCGCCAAGGCACGCGGCGACGAGGAGGAATTCCAGCGCCTTCGTGCCCTGGTGGGCGAGAAGAAGGCCGATATCGCGCGGATGCAGGCCGAGGCGGACGAGCTGGACGCCCGCTTGCGCGACCTGCTGATGGGGATCCCCAACCTGCCGCTGGACATGGTCCCCGACGGCGAGGACGAGGACGACAATGTCGAGCTGCGCCGTTGGGGCAATCCGCAGGTCTTCGACTTCAAGCCGCGAGAGCATTACGAGATCGCGGGCGTCGTCCCCGGCATGGATTTCGAGACCGGCGCCAAGCTGTCGGGCAGCCGCTTCGTCGTGCTCAGGGGCGCGGTCGCGCGCATCCACCGCGCGCTGGCGCAGTTCATGATCGACCTGCATGTCGATGCACACGGCCTGCAGGAAACCTGGACCCCGGTCCTGGTCCTGGAAGACATGATGACCGGCACCGGCCAGCTGCCGAAATTCGGCGAGGACAGCTACAAGACCCGCGAAGGTTACTGGCTGATCCCCACGGCCGAGGTCACGCTGACGAATACCGTGCATGGCGATCTGGTCGAACATGCCACCCTGCCCCGCCGCCTGGTCGCCCACAGCCAGTGCTTCCGTTCCGAGGCCGGCAGCGCGGGCCGCGACACCAGCGGCATGCTGCGCCAGCATCAGTTCGAGAAGGTCGAGATGGTCTCGATCACCGATGCCGAGAGCGGCATGGCCGAACACGAGCGCATGACCCGCTGCGCCGAGACGGTGCTGGAGAAGCTGGGCCTGCCCTATCGCACGATGATCCTCTGCGCGGGCGACATGGGCGCGGGCGCCCGCGTCACCTATGACATGGAGGTCTGGCTGCCCGGTCAGGACCGCTATCGCGAGATTTCCAGCGTCAGCTATTGCGGCGATTACCAGGCGCGGCGGATGAATGCCCGCTATCGCCCCGAGGGCGGCGGCAAGCCCGAATTCGTCCACACGCTGAACGGTTCGGGCCTGGCGGTGGGGCGCACCCTGATCGCGGTGCTGGAAAATGGCCAGCAGGCGGACGGTTCGGTCGCCCTGCCCGAGGTTCTGTGGCCCTATCTGGGCGGTCGCAAAACCCTGAGCGCGGAAGGTCAGCTGGTCTGACCGACATTTGCGTTCCCCGTGCAACCGGGTTCGCGGTTGCGCGTTGGCCGGGATGAAGTTGACCGGTGTGATCATACAGACGCTTGCCGCCCTGATCTTCGTGATCGGCGGCATCGTCTTTTCCTGGCGGACCCATCCGCCGGTCTTCACGCCGCCCATGCTGTCCGGGCCCGCGATCCTGACCCCCTACAACGTCACGTCGAACATGCCGACCAGCGGGGCGCCCGAACTGGCCGAGGGGATGGCCATCCCGCTTCTGTACCTGGACCCGGCCAACGTGCTGATGTGGGCGCTGCTGCTGCTGGTCTGGTTCGCCATCGGCGCGGATGTGCTGGGCCAGTGGCTGGACCCCACGGACCGACGCGAACTGCGCAACGGGCGCAGCCGGATCTGGCCGCAGCTGGCCGCTGCACTGATCGCGCTGGCCATTTCGCCATGGCTGTTTCCGAACGACCGCGAAGGATTGCTGCTGGGCACGGGCATCGGGATGCTTTTGGCGATCTGGGCCGCAAGGCGCGCGGCGGGCCGCCAGAGACCCGCGGTGGGGTTCCTGGCCGGATGGGCCACGGCGCTGTTCTCAGCCACGCTGGCGGGCAGCCTGACCGACATCTACAACCTTCAGACCCAGGCCATCGCCGCATTGGCGATCCTGCCCGGCACCGCGATCGGCATGGCGGCGCAGATCTGGATCGGTCCCAGCATCGGATATTCCATGGCGCTGATCTGCGCCTTCTGCGCGGTGGCCGTCACGGCCATGGGCAGCGACCCGGTGATCGCGCTGGCCGCCATCCTGGGGATTTCCGGGATGGCGGCCGTGCTGATCCGCGCGGCAAGCTGAAGGACCTCAGCCCTTCGGCTTCTGACGGTTCTTGTGCTTGGACAGGGCGCCGGACTGATTGATCTTCTGCGCCTTGGCCTTGTAGGGGTTTTCCTGACCCTGATCGCGGAAGAACAACCGGATCGGCGTGCCGGGCATGTCGAAATCGATTCGCAGCCCGTTCACCAGATACCGCTGATAGCTGTCGGGGATCTGATCGGTATGGGTCGATTTCACGATGAAGGCCGGCGGACGCGTCTTGACCTGCGTCATGTAGCGCAGGCGGATGCGGCGCCCACCCGGGGCGGGGGGCGGATGGCTCTCGGTCATGGCCTCCAGCCAGCGGTTCAGCTTGGCGGTGCTGATGCGGCGGTTCCAGACCTCGTGCGCCTTCAGGACGGCATTGTGCAGCCGGTCCAGACCCTTGCCCGTGCGGGCCGAGACGGTGACCAGCGGCGCACCCTTCAGCTGGGGCAGCAGGCGCTCGAAGCTCTCGCGCAGTTCCTTCAGCTTCTCGGGCTTCTCATCCTCCAGATCCCACTTGTTCGCGGCGACGACCACGGCGCGGCCCTCGGTCTCGGCGAAATCGGCGATGCGAAGATCCTGTTGCTCGAACGGGATGGCCACGTCCAGCAGGACGACCACGACCTCGGCAAAGCGGACGGCGCGCAGACCGTCGGCGACCGACAGCTTCTCGACCTTATCGGTGACGCGGGCACGCTTGCGCATCCCGGCCGTGTCGAAGATCCGCATGGGCGTGCCCATGAATTCGGTCGTGACGCTGATGGAATCGCGGGTGATCCCGGCTTCGGGGCCGGTCAGCAGGCGATCCTCGCCGATGATCTTGTTGATCAGCGTGGACTTGCCCGCATTCGGGCGACCGATCACGGCAAGCTGCAGGGGGCGCGCGGCGCTCGGGCGCCAATCCTCCTCGCCCTCGCCCGACTCGGCATCCTCGTCGGACAGGGTCACGTCGGTCTCGGCGGCGATGGGTGCGGGGCGCGCGGCCTCGACCTCGTCGGCCAGGGGCATCAGCACGGAATAGAGATCGTCCATCCCCTCGCCATGCTCGGCCGAGATGCGCAGCGGATCGCCCAGGCCGAGGCCATAGGCCTCGAGCGCGCCGGATTCGCCCGCCCGACCCTCGGCCTTGTTGGCGGCCACGATGACGTGCTTGGCGCGGCGGCGCAGGATGTCGGCGAAATATTCGTCCGCCGCGGTGACGCCCGCGCGGGCATCGACCACGAACAGGCAGATATCGGCCTCGTCCACGGCGCGTTCCGTCAGGCGGCGCATGCGCCCCTGCAGGCTGTCATCCTCGGCCATTTCCAGGCCGGCGCTGTCGATGACGACGAAGCGCAGGTCGCCAAGGCGGCCCGCGCCTTCGCGGAGGTCGCGCGTGACGCCGGGCTGGTCGTCGACCAGCGCCAGCTTCTTGCCGACGAGACGGTTGAAGAGGGTCGACTTGCCCACATTGGGGCGGCCGACGATGGCGAGTGTGAAGGTCATCTGTATGCGTGCAACTGGCCGTCGCGTCCGACGACATAAAGGGTCTGTCCGGCGACGACAGGAGCAGAGGCGGCGCCGCCGGGAATTTCAGCCTGCCCCGTCAGCGCGCCGGACGCCGGATCGAAGATCCGCAGCACGCCGTCCGAAGAGGCGACGAACAGCCGACCGCCTGCAAGGACGGGGCCGTAATGGGCGTGGATGCCGGACTGGCGGCGAACACGCTCGGTGGTGAAATAGGGCATGGGCTGGCGCCAGATGACGCCGCCGGTCGCAGCGTCCAGGCGGATCAGCTCGGCCTGGTCGTTGACCGCGAAGACCGAACCGCCGGCGACGACCACCGGGCCGGATGCGCCGTCATCGGCATCCCAGTCGCGCATCCCGCTGGCCATGTCGACCGCGTCGATCCGCCCCGAGGACGTGCCGCCATAAACGCGCCCGCCCGCGATGACCGGATCGCCGGTCACGTCGCGGATATATCCGATGCTGCGGCCCGCGCGCTGGCCCGCGATCTGCGCGGTCCAGTTCGTCAGCCCGCTGGTCGCGTCCACCGCCACCAGCTGCCCCGAGGCGAAGGGGAAGACGACCGTTCCGCCCGACACGGCGGGCGTCGACACGCCCATCACCCCCGAGGTCGAGGGCGACCCCGAGGTCTGCCACATCACGCGACCGTCGCTGGCGCGCACGGCCCAGCCCACGCTGTTGCGCGAGGCGACATAGACCATGCCGTCCCGAACCGCGGGACCGCCGCTGATGGCATTGTCCACGCGCTGGCGCCAAAGCACCGCGCCGCTGATGGCATCCAGTGCGACCAGTTCGCCAAAGCCCGTGGTCGCGAAGATGCGCCCGCCCTCATAGGCAAGCCCGCCGCCCGACGCGCTGGCGGGGTTTTCCTGCACGGGCGTGATGTCGGTGGACCAGGCCCGGCCGCCATTCAGGGTCGTGGCGGTCACCCGGGCCTGCGCATCCAGCGTGAAGGCCAGACCACCCGCGACGACCGGATCGGCGGTGATGCGGTGGCTTTTCGATGCGCCCTGCCCGATCGATGCCGACCAGATGCGGCTGGTGCCCTGCCCGATGGCCGCGTGAACGGGCGCATGGGCCGCGTTGCCGCCACGCTGCGTCCATTCGGCATTGCCGGAAATCGCGGGCAGCGACAGCGCGGTGCTGCTGACGCCGGGCGCGCCTTCGTATCCCGGCCCGTCGGGCGAGGTGACCGCAAGCGGATCGAGCCGCTGGCCCGGCAGCTTTTCGTCGCGGTCGCAGCCTGCAAGCCCGATGGCCGTGGCAATCGCCAGCGTCAATCGCAAGGTCGCGGTCATTCCCCGTATCTCCCTCGTCCGTTCCTGATGCCCAAGGGCCCGTCCTTAGCCGCCCGAGGCCATGTCGCCATTCGGCGCGGGGTCCGCACCAAGGGCGATCATCATCTCGGACAGGCGGTTGCGCAAGGCCTGGCTCAGGCCATTCTTCTGCTGGATCTGGCGGATCAGCGTGATCGCATCCTCGCGCCGTCCCGCATCGATCAGGGCGACGGCCTTCTGTTCCAGGGCCAGCAGCTCGAACGGGGCGCCCGCGCGCGACAGGCGCGTCAGGATCTGGTCGCGTTCGGATGCATCCATCGCGGAACCGGCAGCGATCACGCGCTTCAACTGCGCCAGCTCGCGCAGGACGTCGCCCTCGGGGGCGATCTCGGCGGCCTCGGACAGGGCCGCGACGGATGCGGCATCGTCACCCTCGGCCATGTAGGCGCCGGCGGCCAGAAGCTCGGTCAGGGCCGCGCGCACGCTGGAACCCTGGGGGTCCACATCCGCGATGCCGGCCGCGCCGCCATCCTCGGCCGCCAGCACGGCATCGCCGAAGGCCTGCGCCGATGCGCGGTCGCGGCTGTTGCTGTATTCGCGCCAGCTTGCCCCGCCCACGATCGCCAGGATCACCACGGCGCCGATCCAGCCGAAACGGCGGAACGCCCCATAGAGGCGGTCGCGACGCAGTTCGTCCGTGACTTCGTCGATGAAGCTGTCGTTCTGGTTGGCCATGGCGGCAATCATCCGATCTGTGGGCAGTCCGTCCGGTCATATACCGCGATGGCCGGAAAAGCCAATGCCGGACGGGCCTTCGCGCATTCACGGTCCTGCAATCGCAAAAGGCCCGCCGCAATGCGACGGGCCTTCACGGACAAGACGGTGCGGATCAGAGGCGCGAGGCCACGTTGTCCCAGTTCACCAGCTTCTCGAGGAAGTTCGACAGGTAGTTCGGACGCGCGTTGCGGAAATCGATGTAGTAGCTGTGTTCCCACACGTCGCAGCCCAAGAGCGCGGTCTGACCGAAGCAGAGCGGGTTGACGCCGTTCTCGGTCTTGGTCACCTCGAGGCTGCCATCGCTGTTCTTGACCAGCCAGACCCAGCCCGAACCGAACTGGCCGACGCCGTTCTCGGTGAATTTCTTCTTGAACTCGTCGACCGAGCCGAAGCTCTCGACGATGGCCGATTCCAGGTTCGCCGGCATCGGGCCGGGATTGGGGCCCATCATTTCCCAGAACTGGCTGTGGTTCCAGTGCTGGCTGGCATTGTTGAAGATGCCGTTCTGGGCGACCGCGTCGGCCTGGTAGGTGCCCTTGACGATGTCTTCCAGCGACTTGCCTTCCCACTCGGTCCCGGCGACCAGCTCGTTCAGCTTGGTGACATAGGCGTTGTGGTGCTTGTCGTGGTGGAATTCCAGCGTTTCCTTGGACATGCCGCCTGCTGCAAGCGCATCATGTGCATAGGGAAGATCGGGAAGCGTGAAAGCCATTTCTTGTCCTTTCTGAGTAGGTTGGACCGTTCCGGTGGCACAGTCACGGATTCGGGCGGTCAACGCAAGGCCCTCGGTCGGGGTTCCCGGGTCAGCGCGGCCCGAGCCCGCTGCCGGGGATCGCCGCATTGGCCAGGACCAGCCGCATGTAATCGGCCACCGAACGGAACCCGATCACCCGGAACCCGCCCTCGATGCGCCAGATCGCGGCGGCGACCTGCGCCAGACGGGTCCGGCGCAGATGGCCCGCAGGCATCGTGCCCGCATCGATGGGGGCCAGCTTGGCGATCACGTCATCGGCATGGGGCCCGATCACGTCGAAGACCGCGCGGGCGTCAGAAACATCCGCGACCAGGGCATGGCGGTCGGCCAGCGCCTCGGTCAACCGGGACAGGTCCGCGGCGCGGCTGGCGGCGGGCAGGATCAGCAGCGCCTCGTCGGGGGACATCCAGCCGAGCATGCGGTCCCCCTCGGTCGCGATGCTGGTCCGGTCGGGCGCGGCCATGCCCAGCGCCGCGGCGATGGCGTCCAGATCGCCGCGAAGGGCGATCATTCCCAGGTCGTGCACCTCGGTGATGCGGGCAAGCTGCTCAGCCATTCAGGCGGCTCCCTTCCTTGTCGTAGAATACCGGATCGACGATGCGCGCCTTCATCGACCCGCCCGAGGGCATCGGAAAGTCCAGCACCTGCCCCATCCTGGACGGCCCGTGGCGCACCAGCCCCATCGCGATGGGGCGATCCAATGTGGGCGAGTGATAGCTTGAGGTCACGCGACCCTCGGTCACGCGCTGGCCGTTGCCGTTGACCTTGTCGGTCGCGGCATAGGCCCCGTCTGGCAGGACGCGGCCGTCCACGCTCTCCAGTCCCACCAGCTTCCAGCGGCCGCCATCCACCATGTGCAGGCGCCGCTGCGCACGCTTGCCGATATAGTCGGCCTTCTTCTTGGATATCGCCCAGTCGAGGCCCAGATCCTGCGGGATGATCGTGCCGTCGGTTTCGTCACCGATCATGATGAAGCCCTTTTCGGCGCGCATCACGTGCATCGCCTCGGTGCCGTAGGGGGCGATCCCCAGATCGCGGCCCGCGTCATGCAGCTTCTCCCACAGCTCCAACCCGCGCGAGGCAGGCACCGCGATCTCGAAGCTCAGCTCGCCCGAGAAGCTGATGCGGAAGATCCGCGCGGGGATGCCCGCAAGGTCGCCCTCGGCCCAGGCCATGAAGGGCAGCGCATCCGCCGACAGATCGATGCTGCCGTTCAGACGCTCCAGCAGCGTGCGCGCCTGCGGGCCGGCCACGGCGATCTGGGCATATTGCTCGGTCAGGTTGGCGGTGAAGACCTTCCAGTCCCACCATTCGCATTGCAGCCAATCCTCCATATGCGCATGGATCCGATCGGCGCCGCCGGTGGTGGTGTGGCACAGCCAGGTATCGTCCGACAGGCGCGCGACGACGCCGTCATCCATCAAGAAGCCGTTTTCGCTGCACATCAGCCCGTAGCGGCAGCGCCCGACCTTCAGCGTGGACATCATGTTCGTGTACATCATGTCCATGAAGCGGCCCGCATCCGGCCCCTTCACGACGATCTTGCCCAGGGTCGAGGCATCCAGCGTGCCCACGCCCTTGCGCACGGCCAGGATCTCGCGGGCGACGGCGGCCTCGCGGTCCTCGGCCCCCTGCAGATAGGCATAGGGCCTGCGCCAGTGGCCGACCGGGTCCCAGGATGCGCCATGTGCCTCGTGCCAGCCATGCATGGGCGTCTTGCGCAGGGGCTGGAACGCCTCGCCCCGCGCATCGGCGGCGATGGTCGCCAGGGTCAGCGGCGTATAGGGCGGGCGGAAGGTCGTGGTCCCCGTGGCCGGGATCGGCTGGTCCAGCGCGCCCGACAGGACGGCCAGCCCGTTGATGTTGCTCAGCTTGCCCTGATCGGTGGCCATCCCCAGCGTGGTATAGCGCTTGGTATGTTCGACCGATGCATAGCCTTCGCGCGCGGCCAGTTCGACATCGGTGACCTTCACGTCGTTCTGGAAATCCAGCCACATCTTGGCACGCAGCTTGTGGGGCGCACGGGCGGGCATGACCCAGACCGGCATGGTCGCACCCTCGGCCCGTTCCAGATCGCCCGCGCAACGCAGATCGCCATTCGCCGCGCCTACGGCCTGCGCGATCCCCTGCCCGTCCGCACCCAGGGGCGGGCGGTCGGGATCGGGGCGGAACAGGGCCTGCCCCTCGTCCCAGGTCAGCTTGCCCCCGCAATGGCTGTAGAGATGGACGACCGGCGACCAGCCGCCCGACATCGCCACCGCGTCGCACTCGACGGTGCGGGTGATCGCGCCCCCGCCGTTCTGGTCGCAGACGGCTATGGCCTCGACATGGCGGCGGCCCTTCACCTTGGCGATCGCGCTGCCGGTCAGCACCTCGATCCCGCGGTCGCGGACGGCCCGCGGCAGATCGCCCGTCGCCTGCGGGCGGGCATCGACGATGGCAGCCACGTCCAGCCCGGCATCGGCCGCGATCAGCGCCGTGCGATAGGCATCGTCGTTATTCGTCGCCACCACGATGCGCTGCCCCGGCGTGACACCGTGCAGGTCGATGAAGTCGCGCATGGCCGAAGCCAGCATCACGCCCGGCACGTCGTTGCAAGCGAATGACAGCGGACGCTCCAGCGCCCCGGTCGCGGTGATCACGCGTCCCGCCCGGATCCGCCACAGGCGCTGACGCGGGATGCCCTGGTTCGGATCGTGATCGGCCAGCGCCTCGCGCGCGATAAGGTAACCGTGATCATAGAGCCCCGTCGCCATGCAGTTCCGGCGCAGGGTGACATGCGGCATGGCGCGCAGTTCGCTCAGCAGCGCGTCGATGGCCGCCTGTCCGCCCGCATGATCGACGGGCGTGCGCCCGCCCCAATGGGGCGACTGTTCCAGCACGGTGACCGTGCCGCCATCCGCCGCCGCGTCGCGCGCCGCCCGAAGGCCCGCGATGCCGCCGCCGACGACCACGACATCGGCAAAGCCGTAGGCCTGCTCGTAGCGGTCGGGATCCGGGTCGGTCGGTGCCCGGCCCAGCCCCGCGCTGCGACGGATCACGGGTTCGAAGACATGCTTCCAGAAAGGGCGCGGATGGATGAAGGTCTTGTAGTAGAAGCCCGCCGGAAGGAACGGCGCAAGCCATCCGTTCACCGCCCCGATATCGGCATCCAGCGACGGCCAGCAGTTCTGGCTGCGCGTCACCATGCCGGCCACCAGCGCGGTGGTGGTCGCGCGCTGGTTCGGCTCGAACCGTCCGCCCTGCCCCAGGCCCAGAAGCGCGTTCGGCTCCTCGGCCCCCGAAGCGACGGGGCCGCGCGGGCGGTGATACTTGAACGAACGGCCCATCATCATCTGGCCATTGGCCATCAGCGCCGAGGCCAGCGTGTCCCCGCGCAGCCCGCGCAGGTGGCGTCCGTCGAAGCGGAAGCCCAGCTGATCCGAACGGTCGATCAGGCGGCCGCCCCGCGGCAGCCGGAAGGGGGGCACATGGGTCATTCGGAGACGCCTTCTTCGGTCGGGTTCCAGTCTGGGCGTGCGGCACGGATGGCCTGCACGATATGGTCGGGCGGCGCAGGGGTCTGGGCCGGATAGGTCCCGAAGACCTGCAGCGTCATCGTGCAACGGGCCGCGATGAACCACTTGTTGCAGCCAAAGACATGCCGCCAGCGTTCCAGATGGACGCCGCGCGGGTTCTTGCGGGCGAACATGTAATCCTCGAACGCCTCGTCGCTGCTGCCGGGGCCCATGCGCTTCAGATGCGCCTCGCCCCCGTTATGCAGTTCGGTTTCTTCGGCTTTGATGCCGCAATGCGGGCAGGTCAGGATCAGCATGGGGCAGGCCTTGCAGACAGGGTATCGGAACGCGAAACGGCACCGCGCGGGAAACCCCCGGCGGTGCCGTTCAGGACTGCGCGCGGATGCGCGGTATCAGTTCGCCGGTTCGGGCGAATCGGCCTCGACCGAGACGTCGGGCGTGGCTGCGGGTTCAGAGCCGCCGGCATCCACGTTGACTTCGGTGTTGTCGCCGCCGCCGGTCGCGGGCATGTCCGCGTCGCCGCCCGACATGAAGAAGAACAGCAGCGCGACCACGACCACGAGGCCGCCGACGATGAAATAGAGACCGTTGTTGTTACGATCGGACATTGGCTTTCCTTTCTCCGTCCGGAGTTGTGAAGAGCCAATGCCGAAACCCCGGCATGGGTTTCCTCCGGCGCGATGCGCGGCCTGGGCGTGATCAATGTGCCACCCCCGCCGCGACGGATTCGTCGATGAAGCGTCCCTCGCGGAAACGGTCCAGCCCGAAATCGGCGGCCAGCGGACCGGGGCGGCCATTGGCCACAAGTTCGGCCATCGCCCAACCCGATCCGGGGATCGCCTTGAAGCCCCCCGTTCCCCAGCCGCAATTGACGAAGATCCCGCCCACGGGCGTGCGGGACAGGATGGGCGATCGGTCGCCCGTCATGTCCACGATCCCGCCCCATTGGCGCAGCATCTTCAGCCGTCCGATCATCGGGAAGGTCTCGACCAGGGCGCGGACGGTTTCCTCGACATGCTGCCAGCTGCCGCGTTGGGTGAAGTTGTTGAAATGGTCGGTGCCGCCGCCGATGACCATTTCCCCCTTGTCGGATTGCGACAGGTATCCGTGGACGGTGTTGGCCATCACGACGACATCCATGCAGGGCTTGACCGGTTCGCTGACCAGCGCCTGCAGGGCGACGCTTTCGATGGGCAGGCGGAAGCCCGCCATCTCGGCCAGGTGGCTGGAATGGCCGGCAACGACCATCGCAAGCTTCTCGCAGCCGATGCGGCCCTTGCTGGTGTTCACGGCGCGGACCTGCCCGCCCTCGGTCTCGACGCCCGTCACCTCGCAGTTCTGGATGATGTGCATGCCCATGTCGGAACAGGCGCGGGCATAGCCCCATGCGACCGCATCATGGCGTGCCGTGCCGCCGCGGGCCTGGTACAGACCGCCCAGCACCGGGTATCGCGGTCCGTCGATATTGATGATCGGGACCAGCTCCTTCAGACGCTGCGGATCGACCCATTCGGTCGCCACCCCCTGCAGGTGGTTGGCATAGACGGTGCGCTTGTAGCCGCGGATCTCGTGTTCGGTCTGGGCCAGCATGATCAACCCGCGCGGGCTGAACATCACGTTGTAGTTCAGGTCCTGCGACAGGCCCTCGTAGAGCTTCAGCGCCTTGTCGTAGATCGCAGCCGACGGATCCTGCAGATAGTTCGAGCGGATGATCGTCGTGTTGCGCCCCGTGTTCCCGCCCCCCAGCCAGCCCTTGTCGAGGATCGCCACGTCGGTGATGCCGAAATTCTTGCCCAGGTAATAGGCCGTCGCCAGCCCGTGTCCACCCGCGCCCACGACGATCACCTTGTACTGCTTGCGCGGTTCGGGGCTGGCCCAGGCGCGGTTCCAGCCCTTGTGCTGGCGCATGGCCTCGCGGGCCAGGGCGAAGACGGAATAGCGACCGGAACGGGCGGTATCGGGCATGGGGGCCTCATCGGTGTTTCCGGGGCAGCATGGCCGCGCCCCGAGCCTGCGGCAAGACGCCGAACGGCAGATCACGGCAAAATGCGACATCCCGCCCATGCACGCGTCACGGCAACGCTTTCGATCCGGCGGGATTGGCGATAGTCAGGGCGGCGAAAGCTTGGGGGACCGCCATGTTCTGGATCGTCGGGACAGCCATGATCGTCGCGACGGCGGCAGCCATCATCCTGCCGCTGCGCCGCGCGCCTGCGCAGGCCGAACCCGCGGCGGCCTACGACCTGCGCGTCTATCGCGATCAGCTGTCCGAGGTGGATCGCGACCTGGATCGCGGCATCCTGAACGCCGAGGATGCCGAACGCCTGCGCCGAGAGATCGGTCGCAAGGTGCTGGACGCGGATCGCCGCGCCTCGGCGGGCCGGTCGCATTCGGGCGCGGCGGGCAGGGTCTTCGCGGGGGGCGCGATCGTCCTGCTGCTGGCGGTGGGCGTCATGCTCTATCTGCGGCAGGGGGTGCCGGGGGCGCCCGACCTGCCGCTTCAGGCGCGCTTCGATGCCGCGGAACAGGTCTATCGCGACCGCCCCTCGCAGGCGCAGGCCGAAGGGCTGACCCCCGCCCCGCGGGTCGAGGCCGACGACGATTATCTGAACCTGGTGGCGCAACTGCGCGAACGCGTGGCCGAACGCCCCGAGGATCCGCAGGGCCTGACCCTGCTGGCCGAGAGCGAGGCCAATCTGGGCAACCTGCCCGCCGCCCGCGCGGCCCAGGAACGTCTGGTCGCGCTGCGCCCGACGGCGGGCAATCTGGCGCAGCTGGCCACGGTCATGGTCGATGCGGCCGGCGGCATCGTCACCCCCGAGGCCGAGACCGTGCTGGCCCGCACCCTGGCCGCCGATCCACGCCAGCCGCAGGCCCGTTACCTGCAGGGCGTGCTGATGGTGCAGAACGGACGTCCCGACCGGGCCTTCCCCATCTGGCGCGATCTGCTGGAAGCCGGGCCTGACGATGCGCCCTGGAACGATTTCCTCCGCGCCACCCTGCCCGAGCTTGCCTGGCTGGCGGGGCAGCCCGATTACGAATTGCCCGCCCTGCCCGGCCCGTCCGCCGACGACATCGCGGCAGCCGCCGACCTGGACGAGGACCAGCGCGCGCAGATGATCGACGGCATGGTCGAAGGCCTGCGCGCGCGCCTTGCCGCGGAAGGAGGCAGCCCTGCCGAATGGGCCCGCCTGATCGGCGCGCTTGCGGTCCAGGGCCGCGACGACGACGCCAGGGCCATCCTGTCCGAGGCGCGCGAGATCTTCAGCGACAGCGCCTCGGCGCTGGACAGCATCAACGCCGCGGCCGAACGCGCGGGCCTGAATGCCCCCGCACCGGCCCCCGACATGAAAGAGACCCCGAATGGTCCATGACGACATCACCGAATTCATGGCGGCCCTGCCCCCCGTCGGCGCGCTTGCGGGGCTGGATCTGGGCACCAAGACCATCGGGGTCGCGGTCAGCGACGGGCTGCGCTCGGTCGCGACGCCCATCACCGTCGTCCGGCGCAAGAAATTCGGACTGGACGCGCAGGCGCTTCTGGACATCGCGGCAGATCGCGACCTCAAGGGCCTGATCCTGGGCCTGCCGCGCAACATGGACGGGTCCGAAGGTCCGCGCTGTCAATCGACCCGCGCCTTCGCGCGCAACCTGTCGCGCCTGACCGAACTGCCCATCGGGTTCTGGGACGAGCGCCTGTCGACCGTCGCCGCCGAACGCGCCCTTCTGGAAGCCGACACCTCGCGCAGGAAGCGGGCCGAAGTGATCGACCAGGTCGCCGCGGGCTATATCCTGCAGGGCGCGCTGGACCGGCTGCGCCACCTGCGCGGATGACGACAAGCTCCCGCGTGGTCAGTCCCTGCATCGGGACCTGCCGGATCGATCCGGACAGGCAACTTTGCGAAGGGTGCCTGCGGACCCTGTCCGAGATCGCGTCCTGGGCAGGCATGTCCGACAGGGAACGCCGCGCGGTGATGGACGATCTGCCCGCGCGGCGAAGGGATCAGCCCCGCGGGTCGTAGCCGTGGGTCTTGCGCCATTCCGTCAGGAAGGCTGCAAGTTCGGCATCGGGTTCGGGCATTGCCACGCGCAGCTCCACATGCTGATCGCCGCCGGCGATGCCCCGCCCGCGCAGCCGCATCTTCTGCCCCGAGGTCGCGCCCGCCGGGATCGACAGCTTGACCGGCCCGTCGATGGTGGGCGCCGCGACCTTGGCACCCAGCACGGCCTCGTCGATGGTGATGGGCAGGACGACATGAATGTCGTCGCCCTCGCGGCGGAACTGCGGATGCGGATCGACCGCGACCTCCAGATACAGATCGCCCGCCGGACCGCGCCCCATCCCCGCCTCGCCCTTGCCGCGCAGGCGGATGGACTGCCCGTCGCGCACGCCCTTGGGGATCGACACCTCGAGCGTGCTTCCATCGGGCAGCGTGATGCGCTTGCGTCCGCCCTTGGCGGCGGTCAGGAAATCGACCCGCAGCCCCATCCGCAGATCGTCGCCGCGCCGGTCGCTCCGGGTCCCCGCGCCGAAGCCGCCGAATCCTCCGAACCCGCCGAAACCGGCGCCGCGCCGGCCCTGCTGGGCCTGCGCCTGCCCGAACAGGTCCGAGAAGATGTCCGACAGGTCCGGATCGCCATGCGACGGCCCCTGCCCGAAGGGGTTGCCGCCGCCCCGGCCCCAACCCGCCATCTTCTCGTTTCCGTCCGCGTCGATCTCTCCGGCGTCGAAGCGGCGGCGGCGGTCCTCGTCCTTGAGCAGGTCATAGGCCGCCGTCGCGGCCTTGAACCGCGCGGTCGCATCCGGGTCCGGGTTCACGTCCGGATGGTCGTTCTTGACGATACGTCGATAGGCGCTCTTGATGTCGCTGGTGCCGGCACCGCGCGACAGACCAAGCGCCGCATATGGATCGCTTGCCATGCATGGCCCCCATCTTGTGCAATCAACTGGCTTGCACCCAAGATAGATGCAGGCCGCCGGGTATCAATAGGGCATCGGATGGGCGCGGTGCAGACGGTCGATGCCGCGCGTCAGATCCTCGGGCAGTTCGCGGCCCAGACCGTCGATCGTATGCGACAGCTGCGGCACCGTGGTGGCCCCGATGATCGGCACGACCTTGAAGGGGCGCGTCAGCTGCCACGCGGTCGCCATGTGGATCGGGTCCCAGCCGTGTTCCGCCGCCAGATCTGCGTAATCCTGCGCCGCCGCAAGGCCGGCCGCCGTCTTGCGCCCGCCCAGATTGCCCTGACCGCCATTGGCCTTGTCCACCGCGGCCCGGCTGCCCTCGGGCATCGCCCCGCCCGCGTATTTCGCGGTCAGCAGGCCGGCCGCCAGCGTGGAATAGGACAGCAGCGTCAGATCCTCGTTCACCACGGCCTCTGCCAGGTCCGTGTCGAACAGGCGATAAAGCGGCGAATACTCGTTCTGGATCGAGGCCATGCGCGGGGCGCCGATGCGGTCGGCGACATCCGACCAGCGGGCGACCCCCCAGGCGGTCTCGTTCGACAGGCCGATGCCGCGCAGCTTGCCGGCCCGGACGGCACCCTGCAGCGCGTCCAGCACGTCGGCCATGTGATCCAGGGTCTGCGTCTTGTCCTGCGCCGAAGGATCATAGCGCCAGTTCTGGCGGAACGCCCAGGATCCGCGTACCGGCCAATGCAACTGATAGAGGTCGATGCGGTCCGTCTGCAGCCGCGAAAGCGAGGCGTCGATGCATTCGCAAACCGTGGCCCCGTCATAGGGCCTGCCGTCGCGGATCATCTGGCTGGGGCCGGTGATCTTGGTCGCGATCTCGACCCGGGCGCGATTGCCGGTCTTCGTCAGCCAGTTGCCGATGATCTGTTCGGACACCCCCATCGTCTCTCGGCGGACGGGGTTCACGGGATACATCTCGGCCACGTCGAAGAAGGTCATGCCCGCATCCAGCGCCATGTCCATCTGGCGGTGGGCCTCTTCTTCGGGGGTCTGGTTGCCGAAGGTCATCGTGCCAAGGCAGATCTCGCTGACCTCGATATCGCTGCCGCCCAGTTTCACGCGCTTCATGCTGTACCCCGCAATCATTTGTCGAACCGACATTTTCGGAAGGCAAGCTAGCGATCGTCACGGGAAGCGCAAGCGGTTCGGGCGGACGGTCCGGGCGGGCATCGGCATCCCGCGAACGGGATGCCGCAATCATGAAACACTTGCCCGAAGGCATTACCATTCACCGCCCGCACCCGCGGGTGCATGACCCAATTAAATGCAGACATTAACAGCTTCCATAGCGCGTTAGGGCTATGTTGCAGCAGCGACACGGCACATGGTCGGCATTCCTCTATACTTAAGTATTATCTGGCTCTGCCACTGCGCGAATACCTGGCTATACTTGCATTTCTGGCGTGTATTTACAGGCATTTTTTCATGAGCGAATTGCAGACAATCGAGAACCGGCTGAGCATTCTGGCTCCGCGCGGATACATGTGCGGGTACCATATCCGCTTCTCCAGGCCCGTACGGCGGGTGACGACCTATGCGACCGAGTGGATCGAGACCTATACCCGGCGCAACATGGTCCTGGCCGATCCGGGCACGATCTGGGCCATGCTGAACGACGGCGCCCTGCGGTGGAGCATCATCGAACGACATTGTGCCGACCCGATGGGCGTGATGGAGGCCGCGCGCCGCCACGGTGCGGCCTTCGGCGTGTCGATCGGCGTCGGATCGCCGGAATCGCGCACGATCTGCGGGCTGTCCCATGGCAGCCGCGAATTCACCGATGACGAGATCGCCGAGATGCTGGAGCTGATACGGCGCGGCCATGAGGTCGTGGGCCGCGCCCTGCATCTGCGCCCGATCCTGATCGAGGCGCTGGACACCATCGCCTGCGGGATGACCTATGATCAGGCCTGCGCGCATCTGGGCATCTCGCGGACGGCGCTGCGCTACCGGCTTGCGGCCGCGCGAGAGGCGCTGGACGCGCCCGACAACACCCAGGCGGTGCTTCGCGCGATCGATGCGGGGCTCTTGTCAAGCAACAGCCCCGAAGGGATCGCGCGGGGCCTACCGCTTCCGCCGCCGCCGCGCGACTGAGCGCAGCTTGCGGAACCAGCCCAGCCTGAGACCACGCTTGGCGGGCGCCTCGAAGATCTGGTCGGGACCGTCCGGGTCCAGGATCTCGTTCTCGGCCAGCCATTCGTAGAACCCGTTCAGTTCGGGCAACTCGTAGGGGACCAGCGTGCGCCCCTGCCCGCGCGAGCGCAGGTTCTCCTCGATCGCGGGGATCAGACGGCCATGCCGGGCGATGGCATCGGTCACCTCGGCGGGCGACAGGCCCAGATGTTCGGCCAGCAGATCGTCGCGCAGGGCGGTGATGCGTTTGCCCGTATCCTCGTCGCCGGGGCGGTCCGCCGCCAGCACGATGTCGCATTCGGTGTCCAGCCGCATCGAGCGGTTGTTGAAGTTCGACGAACCCACCCGCAGGTACTGATCGTCGACCATCGTCACCTTGGCGTGGACATAGATATCCTCGCCCCCGTCCGTGACAGGATGATAGAGCCGCAGCCGGTCCTTGTGATCCAGCCGCTTGAGCGCCTCGAACAACTTGGCCCGCGCGCTGTCCATGGCGATCGGTTCCAGCCATCCCTGCGCGGATACGGGGGTCACGATGATGATCTCGGGCGGATCTTCCTCGACCAGGCGGCGGGCGATGGCCTGCGCCACCCGACGAGAGGCGAAATACTGGCTTTCGGCATAGATCACCCGCTTCGCCCGTTCGACAAGATCCAGATACATCTGCTCGATCTCGAAGCTGGGCTGGACGTCGTCCATTTCGGGACGGGTGCGGGCGATGGCCAGGGGCTTGTCGCGGAATTCGGGCTCCAGGACCTCTGGCCAGCACCCCTGGGCGTCGGTGATGGGCGCCAGGTGCTGCCCCGATGCGATGTTCCAGCGTTCCCGTGCCAGATCGCCCAGGGCCCGCGCCGCAGGGCCGTCGAAGGCCGATGTCGCGTCGTGCCAGGGTTTCAGCGGCTGCCCCGAGGGGGTGACCCGGCGGGGATCGTTGTCACGGTGATCGCGCGTGTCCCACCGTCCCTCGGTCATGTCGATGCCGCCGCAGAAGGCCAGGCAGTCGTCGATCACCACGATCTTCTGGTGATGAGAGCTTGCGATCGGATGCTTGCCGTCCAGCCGCAGCGTGATGCGCGGATGCGCCTTCCAGCGCAGGATGGTCAGCAGGGTGTTGCCGCGGAACATGGCCTTCAGCGCACCGGTATCCCACCGCAGCAGACGGATCTGCAGCCCTTCGTTCCGGTCGGCAAGATAGCGGACGAAATCGCCCAGCTTGGCCGGGCCGCCATCCGCAGGATCGCCCAGTTCGATCCGCGCGTCGAAATCCCAGCCGATCATCAGGATGCTGCGGCGTGCCTGCAGCATCGCCTGCCTGACGGCGGTGAAATAGGTATCCGCATCGACGATGAAGGCAAAGCGGTGCGACTGCTCGATCCGCCAGCAGTTGCGGCCGGGACGCGTCAGACGATTCGTGGAAAGATCCATATCGTTGCCATTGTCCCTTGTTCTGTTCCGATCGGGTTGACGTCGGGTGCGACAATGCAGTGCCGCCCGCCGCGTGACAACACCCGCCGGACGGTGCGCGTTCCACCCCGACCCCGGAAAGAGGTTCGCGTGACGCATCGGGCATGATGAGGGGGTAAAGTGGTAGCGGAGGAGGGACTTGAACCCCCGACACGCGGATTATGATTCCGCTGCTCTAACCAACTGAGCTACTCCGCCACGGAGTGCCGGCGATTTACGGCGTGGCGCGAACGAGGTCAAGCTCCTTCGATCCGAAATTCCGCGTTCCGGTGCATTTTTCTGCCCGGACCCGGCAGGGCTTGGAACGACCGGGGGGTGCGGGGGGCAGGCAGCCCCCCGCACCCCCCGCGGGACGCAATATTCCGCAACCGTCGCCGCAGGGTCAGCCGCGCGCCTTGACGACCTGCAGAAGCGGCATGACATCCGACATGTCCGGCCCATGCGCCTGGCCCGTCAGCGCCTTGCGCAGCGGCATGAACAGCCCCTTGCCCTTGCGGCCCGTGGCCTCCTTCACCTTGGAGGTAAATTCGGACCAGCTCGTCTCGTCATAGGGCGGGGGCGGCAGCAGCGTCATCGCCTGGGCGATGAAATCGGCATCCTCGGGGGCGATGTCGGGCTCGGCGCCCTCGCTGAAGATGTCCCACCACGGCCCCAGATCGTCCAGCACCGTGATGTTCTGCGAGGCCACGCGCCAGAATCGCTCGACCTTGTCGGCTGGCACGCCAAGCGCCGCGATCCGGTCGCGCACGGCGTCCAGCGGCAGCGCCTGGTTGCGCTCGCGCGTCAGCGGCCACAGATCCTCGGCATCGAACTTCGTGGGCGATGCGCCGAATTGCGACAGATCGAAGGCCTCGGCCAGATCGTCCAGCGAGGACAGCTCGACCGGCTGCCCCGAGCCCAGCCGCGCCATGAGCGAGATCAGCGCCTCGGGGGCCACGCCCGCCTCGCGCAGATCCTTGAGCGACAGCGCCCCGATCCGCTTGGACAGTTCTTCGCCCTTGGCGCCCGTCAGCAGCGAATGATGCGCGAAGGCCGGCGGCGTGCCGCCAAGCGCCTCGATGATCTGGATCTGGGTGGCCGTGTTGGTCACATGGTCGGACCCACGCACGATATGCGTGACGCCCATGTCCGTGTCGTCCACGCTGCTGGCGAAGGTATAGAGGACCTGCCCGTCGGCACGGATCAGCACCGGGTCGCTGACCGATGCGGCATCGATCGAGATGTCGCCCAGGATGCCGTCGTTCCATTCGATCCGCTCATGGGCCAGCTTGAAGCGCCAGTAGCCCTGCCGCCCCTCGGCGCGCAGGCGGTCCTTGTCGGCATCGCTCAGCGTCAGGCCGGTCCGGTCATAGACCGGCGGCTTGTGCATGTTCAGCTGCTTCTTGCGCTTCAGGTCCAGCTCGGTCGGGGTCTCGAACACCTCGTAGAGACGGCCCGAGGCCTTCAGCGCCTCGGCCTCGGCGCGGTAACGCTCCAGGCGCAGGGACTGGCGTTCCTCGCGGTCCCAGGTCAGGCCCAGCCATTCAAGATCGCGCTTGATGCCGTCGACATATTCCTGCTTGCTGCGTTCCTGATCGGTATCGTCCAGACGCAGGATGAAGGTCCCGCCGCTCTTGCGGGCGATCAGGTGGTTGAACAGAGCGGTGCGAAGGTTGCCAACATGGATATGGCCGGTGGGCGACGGCGCGAAGCGGGTGATGGTCATTGCGGTCTCCTGTCGGGGCTTGCTCTTTCACAACGGGCGTTTTTTGTCCATATCGGGGACTGATCACATGGCAGGGCGGACGCGATGAACGACTGGACCGGATGCGAGGCCCCCGCGGTCTCCGAGATCGAGGCCATCGCCAGAAAGGCGATCGCCAACCTTCCCGTGGCCTTCGCGGGGCCCGCGGCGGATGTGGCCATCCGCGTGGCGGAATTCGCCGATGAAGGCATGCTGGACGAATTGCAGATCGACGACGCGTTCGAGCTGACGGGCCTCTATGACGGGATCCCGATGACGCAGAAGTCGCTGGACGACAACATGGCGCTGCCCGACACGATCTGGCTGTTCCGTCGTCCCATCATCGACGAATGGGCCGCGCGCGGCGATGTGGGCCTGGCCGAGCTGGTTCACCATGTCGTCATCCACGAGATGGCGCATCATTTCGGCTGGTCCGACGACGACATCGCCGCGATCGACCGCTGGTGGGAATGACGCCATGAGCGGCCAGTCCCCGATCCTGACGGTGACGCTGAACCCGGCGCTGGATGTCAGCACCGCCGCCGACAAGGTGCGCCCCGACCTGAAGCTGCGCTGCGACAAGCCGGTCTTCGATCCGGGCGGCGGCGGCATCAATGTCAGCCGCGCCATCAAGCTGATCGGCGGTCAGTCCCGCGCGATGGTCGCGCTTGGCGGGGCGACGGGTGCGCGGATGGGCGACATGCTGAAGACCGCGGGGCTCGACGTGCTGCGCCTGACCGCCCCCGGCGAGACGCGCCAGTCGCTGGCCGTCACCGACCGCGCGACCGGGGGGCAGTTCCGCTTCGTGATGCCCGGCCCGGAATGGCACATGTCCCAGACGGGCACCGCGCTTGCAGCCATCGCCGAGGCCGCCCTGACCGGCGGCTGGGTGGTCATGTCGGGATCGAACCCACCCGGCATCGCGCCGGGCTTCGAACAGATGCTGACGGTGCGCCTGAAGGACGGGCGCGCGAAGCTGATGGTCGACACCTCGGGCGATGCGCTGATGGCGATGGCCGGGTCGTCCATCCCCGTGGACGTGCTGCGCATGGACAGCCACGAGGCCGAGATGCTGGCCGGCAGGCCCCTGCCCGACCGGATGGACAGCGCGGATTTCGCGACCGGGCTTGTCCGCGACGGGGCCGCACGCATCGTCATCGTCGCGCGCGGCGCCGAAGGCTCGGTCCTGGCCGACATGCGCGGCGCATGGCACGCCGAGGCCGCCCCCGTGAAGGTGGTCAGCGCCGTCGGCGCGGGCGACAGCTTCGTCGCGGGCTTCGTCCTCGCCATGGCACGCGGCTGGCCCCCCGAAGAGGCGCTGGCCCTGGGCGCTGCCGCGGCATCCGCCGCCGTGATGACCCCCGCGACCGAACTGTGCCGGGCCGAGGATGTGCGCCATTTCTATTCGCAACGCGTCGTGACCCGCCTGTCCTGAGCACCCGCCTGTCCTAAGCACCCGCCAGTCCTCAACACCGCAAATGCAAAAGGCCGCCCCGGGGGACGGCCATGATGCAAGCGAAGCACGGTCGGTTCAGGCGGCTTCGGCCTCGTCGGCCTCGGCGGCCATGCGGCGCTCGCTCTCTTCGCGCGACAGCGCGACCGAGGTGCGCACGCCCTTGCCCACGAATTCCATCAGACCCTTCACGACGCGTTCGTTCGGGTCGATCCCGGCACAGGACAGCACTTCGCGGCCATCGCGCGACCGCGCCCACCGGGCGATCTGCTCGGGGCCGTTGCCATATTTCTTGTCATCCGCAATCGCATCGTCCAGCGCTGCAAGAACCACCGCCGCAAACAGCTTGCGGGCGCGCTGGCCTTGTTCGTAATTGAAAGCGGAGCCGTCAACAAAATCGCGCATCATTCTTGTCCATCATCTGCGGTCGCTGCCCGAAAAACAGGACCATTGGGAAAACTGGACGTTTTCCCATGTTTCTTACTTCCGTTTCTTTGACGGTGCCGCACTGCTTACGCCCTCGGCACCCCGATTCGATATGCCCTGCACCGCATGGCAGCCATGATAGGCGCGCATGGCACGCGAATGGTTGGGGAAACCCTGCCCAATCACGCAAATGTCAGCCGAAATCCCTGCCATCGGTCGCCTTGACAACGCCGCAACTGCCTTTTGGTTGCTTGGGCCGTATCGTCCCGATATAGGGGCGCCATCCCGCCGTTCAATGATCGAACCGGCGGCACCCCCTCAGAATCGCGAGAATCCTGATGCCCAAGATCAACGGCAACGAAATCCGTCCCGGCAACGTGCTGGAACACGAAAAGGGCCTCTGGGCCGCCGTCAAGGTCAACCACGTGAAGCCCGGCAAGGGCGGCGCCTTCGCCCAGGTCGAGATGAAGAACCTTCGCGACGGCCGCAAGCTGAACGAGCGTTTCCGCAGCGAGGACAAGGTCGAGCGCGTCCGCCTGGACCAGAAGGACCAGCAGTTCCTGTACGAGACCGACGGCAAGCTGGTCTTCATGGATAGCGAGACCTTCGAGCAGACCGAACTGGATGCCGATCTGCTGGGCGAACGCCGCCCCTTCCTGCAGGACGGCATGACCGCGACCATCGAATATTACGGCGAAGAGGCCCTGTCGGTGTCGCTGCCCCAGAAGGTCGTCTGCAAGATCGCCGAGACCGAGCCGGTCGTGAAGGGCCAGACCGCGGCCAACAGCTACAAGCCCGCGATCCTCGACAACGGCATGCGCATCATGATCCCGCCCTTCGTGGGCGAGGGCGAGGATATCGTCGTGAACACCGAACTGTTCGAATACAGCGAACGCGCCTGATCGAACGGATCGCATTCGACATGGAAGGGGCCGCGCATCATCTGCGCGGCCCCTTTTTTTCATGCCGGATGTTCGACAAGGATCGACATGACCTTCTCGGGCTGACCCGTGGCGTCATGGGCGGGCGGCGCGAACATGTTCTGCACCTCGACCTCAAGGCATTCGGCACCGCTGCGTCGCAGACGGGCCCTGCCCCCGATCTGGTGGATGTCCCCTTCGGTCTTCCACAGAACCAGATGCTTCATCAGCCGCGACAGGTTGCCCTTGCCCGGTGGGCAGCGCGTGGAATAGTGGCCCACGATGGCATCTTCCGTGCCGACGATCACCGGCCGGCCGGCATCGCCGCTCATGATGAAGCAGCAGAGCAGCCGCCCGTCGGCACGGAACTCCAGCTCGTGATCGACCGCATAGAGATCGGCCTTCACGATCCGGTTCGCGAAATGCTCGTCGGGTTCGCCCTCGGGCCGGTGCAGGGTCAGGTCCAGCCCGTTCAGTTCGGGGCGGGCCGTCGGCACGCAGGCCTCGTCCAGGCGGTTCCGGGCGGCCGTCGCGATGCGGCGTGGGACGCCGCTGCCGATCCGGTAATGCATCCGGTCCTGATAGAGCTCGTCGATCGTCCTGTCCCGGTTCTGCGCGAATTGGCGGAGCATCGGCTTCATGTCGATAGGCTTCAGTCCCCGCCCCCGCAGGCAGGCCCGCAATGCATCCCTGTATTCTGTCGCAGAGCCGTCCGACATCTCGTCCCGGTTCCAGAAGATCAGCGGCAGCACCGATATGTCCCGCCGGGCGCAGAGTTCGAGGAACCAGTGCAGGTGATGGATGAGGCTCTCGACAGACTGGCCGCCCGTGAAATGGTTCTGCTCGTTGAGGGCATATTCCCATATGACGGTCGCACCGTCCGGAACCTCGTCACGCAGGATGCGGAAGATCCCGATCAGGGATGTCGCCGCCCCAAGGGAAAGATTGACGACCTGCCTGTCCTGGGCCAGCTGCGCGAATTGCGGCGCCCAGCCGTCCCTGAGCAGGCTGTTCGAGCCGCCAATGATGTGCACGGTTTGCATCGGTTCTCCTGTCCTGGCTTCCGGGGGGCGGGGTTCAGCCCAGCTTCTCGGGCGCGAAGTTCTGGGTGGGGCTGACGAATTCGTCCTGCGCCGCGATCAGGCGGATCTCTCGGGTGCCTGCGCGAACGGTTTCGGACAGCACGCCATGGACCGAGGCGGCGGCGGCCCCGAGCGCCTGCGCCGCATCGCCCGACCGCAGGAAATGGACGAAGAACAGCGCGGCCACCATGTCGCCCGTGCCGTTGGCGTTCAGCTGCAACCGGGGGGTGCGGACGCGCCATTGCCCATCGCCCGTGCTGGCGACCATGTCGATGGCGTCAGCGGGCGTATCCTCCAGCAGGACCGAGGTCGCGAGGATCACGCGCGGGCCCGTCCCGTGCAGTGCAGCCAGCGCGGCCCTCAGCGCGGGCAGGTCGCGGATTTCGGTCCCGGTCAGGAACTCCAGCTCGAAATGGTTGGGGGTGACGATATCGGCTGCGGGGACGGCGATGTCGCGCATGAATTCGGGAATGCCCGGACGCACGAAGATACCGCGCCCCACATCCCCGATCACCGGATCGCAGCACCACATGGCCTTGGGGTTCGCCGCGCGCACGGCCTCGGCCGCGTGGATCACCGCGTTGCCGATATCCGACGACCCCATATAGCCCGAGATGACCCCGTCGCAGCCCGGCAGCACGCCGCGATCCGCGATGCCCTCGACGATTTCCTCGACCGCAGGGCCGTCGAAGACGCGGCCCTTCCAGTCGCCATACCCGGTATGGTTCGAGAACTGCACCGTGTGGACCGGCCAGACCTCGACCCCCAGGCGCTGCATCGGAAAGACCGCGGCGGCGTTTCCGGCATGGCCATAGGCGACATGCGACTGGATCGACAGGATGTTCATGGCGGCCCCCTTCGGATCATCGGCTTGCCCTTCGATAGGACGCATGTGCAGGATTGAAAAGCATGAACGCAGAAGGGTCCGCATGAACCGATACCTGAACCTGGCCGGACGCGTGCTGATCGCGGTGCTGTTCGCGGGCGGCGCATTGCAGAAGGTGACCGACCCCGCCCCGGTCGCGCGGATGATCGCCGGGATCGGTCTGCCGGGCGGGCTGGTCTGGACGGTCGCGGCCTTCAACGCGCTGGCGGCGGTCTGCCTGATCTTCGGGCCGTATGTGCGGGCATGGGCGCTGCTGCTGGCGATCTATTGCATCGGGACCAGCTGGTTCCACTGGCAGCTGCGGGTCGATCCCTGGCAGGTCAGCATCATGGTCAAGAACTGGGCCATCGCGGGCGGGCTGCTGATCCTGGCCTCGCAGCCCGGACGTCGCTAGGCGAACAGGTCCAGCTGCTCGGGACCGTCATCCGGCACATCGAAGCCCGACAGGGTGATGCCCAGCAGCCGCGCCCCGCGCGGATCGGGCAGCACGATCCGCACCAGGTCGCGCGCGATCGTCAGCAGCTCGGTCTCGGACGCGACGGGATGCCCGAGGCTGCGGGCCCGCGTGACCTGCTGGAAATCCGAGAACTTGGCCTTGATCGTCACCGTCCGCCCCTGCAATTCATGCCGCGCGACCGCGGTCCAGACCTTGGCGGCCAGGGGCTCCAGCGCCTGATCGGCCTGGTCCAGCGTCATCAGGTCGGCCGCGAAGGTGTTCTCGGCCCCCACGGATTTGCGGATGCGGTCGGGGCTGACCCGGCGGAAATCCACCCCACGAGAGATGTTCCAGTAATACCGCCCGGCCTTGCCGAAACGGCGCGTCAGGAACTCCAGGGACTGCGCGCGCAGGTCGGCGCCGGTATGCAGGCCCATCGCCTGCATCTTGGCGGCGGTGGCGGGACCGATGCCGTGGAACTTGCCGACCGGCAGTTTCAGCACGAATTCGGGGCCGCGATCGGGGGTGATGACGCACAGCCCGTCGGGCTTGTTCTGATCCGATGCCAGCTTGGCCAGGAACTTGTTGTAGCTGACGCCCGCGCTGGCGGTCAGTCCGGTCACCTGCCGGATGCGGGCGCGGATCTGCTTGGCGATGGCGGTGGCCGTCATACCGTCCGGCAGATGGTCCGTGACGTCCAGATAGGCCTCGTCCAGGGACAGCGGCTCGACCAGGGGGGTATAGTCGGCGAATATCTCGCGGATCTGCTGGCTGACGGCGCGATAGACCTCGAAGCGGGACTTGACGAAGATCAGGTCCGGGCACAGCCGCGCCGCCGTGACGGACGGCATGGCCGATCGCACGCCGAAGACCCGCGCCTCGTAGCTGGCGGCGGCCACGACGCCGCGCTGGCTGGAACCGCCGACGGCCACGGGACGACCGCGCAGCGCGGGATTGTCGCGCTGCTCGACCGAGGCGAAGAAGGCATCCATGTCGATATGGATGATCCGGCGCGGGGACGGGTCATCCGCCCCCGGGATCATTCGGCGCGGACCGCCGCGCCGCCCGCGACCATGCCCTCGCCCATGCGGTCGAAGCGCAGATAGGCGATGGCCCGCCCGCCCGATTGGGTGAAGATGCGCCCGACCTCTCGGTCATCGCGCGTGATGGGGGTGCCGGGGTCCACCTGCCCGTCGATGGCAACGTTGCGCAGCCCCTTGCGCAGTTCGGTCTTGTGCTTCATCCGGGCGGTGACCTCCTGCCCGACATAGCAGCCCTTGCGGAAATCGACGCCGTTCAGACGCTCGAACCCGACCTCCAGGATGAAGGTCTCGTTCGGGATCAGCTCGACCAGGGTTTCCGGAATGCACTGGGCCACGCGGATCGCATCCCAGTCGCTGCCGTCATCCCCCGAGGCGCCGTAATGGCGCCAACCCAGCGCCGGATCGCGCGGATCGACGATCGCGCCGTCCGGGGCCGGACCGGTGCCGCGCGCCACATCCATCGCGACAGGCTCCAGCGCCACCTTCGATCGCAGCTTGTACATTGACAAGCGGCGGGTCAGATCGTCGGCCAGCCGCGCATCGACATCGATCAGCAGCGCGTCACCGTCGGGGACCACGATGAAATCGGCCAGGTACTTGCCCTGAGGCGTCAGCATGGCCGCCCAGCAGGGCGCACGGGTCACGTCGTTCGTGACCAGCCCCTGCAGGAACTCGACCCGGTCCTCGCCGGTCACGCGGATGATCTGGCGGCTCATTCAGTGTCTCCGAACTGCATTGCAACAAGGCGGGCATAGGCACCGCCCTTCCGCATCAACTGGTCATGCGTGCCCTGTTCCACAACCCGTCCGGATTCCAAGACGACGATCTTGTCGGCATTGCGGATGGTGGACAGGCGGTGGGCGATGACCAGCGTGGTGCGGTCCTTCGACAGCTGGTCCAGCGCGTCCTGGACCAGCCGCTCGCTTGCGGTGTCCAGCGCGCTCGTGGCCTCGTCCAGCAGCAGGATCGGGGCATCGCGCAGAACCGCGCGGGCAATGGCCACGCGCTGGCGCTGACCGCCCGACAGGGACGATCCGCGCGGTCCGGCAGGGCTGTCCAGATCGCGCTGCCCGTCCAGGAAATCGCGCACATGCGCCACGTCCAGCGCGCGCTGCAGATCGGCCTCGGGGGCGTCGGGGCGACCCATCAGGATATTGTCGCGCAGGCTTTCGTCGAACAGCGCGGCATCCTGCGAGACGGTCGAATACTGGTCGCGCAACACGCCCAGATCGTAATCCGCGACCGGGGTGCCGCCCAGCAGGACCTGCCCGCGATCGGGATCGACCATGCGGGTCAGCAGGTTGAAGACGGTGGACTTGCCGGCGCCGGACGGACCCACCAGCGCGGTGGTGCGGCCGGGCTCGGCCTCGAAGGTCAGGCCGTGCAGGACGGTCTGACCGTCATAGGACAGCCAAACATCGTCCAGCCGGATGCCCGCATCGTCCGGCGCATCCTTGCGCGGGCCCGACCGGACCGAGGGCTGCGTGTCGAAGACCTGGTAGATGCGTTCCAGGCTGGCCGCCGCTGTCTGCCATGTCCCCGCAAGTCCGCCCAGACGGCGCATCGGCTGGAAGGCCAGCGCCAGCGCGGTGAAGAAGGCCATGAAGTCGCCGACGCTGCGGTTCCCCTCCATCACCTCGTTCCCGCCAAGCGCCAGCACCGCGACAAAGCCGATGCCCGTCACGATGTCGGTCAGCGCCGGGATGACGCTGGCCGTGGCCGCGACCTTGGTTTCCGCCTGCCGGATGCGGCCCACGATGGACGCGAAACGCGCGGTCTGCGCATCCTCGGCCCGGTTCAGCCGGATCGCCTGGATGCCGTGCAGCACCTCGTCCAGGCGCGTGGCGCGCAGGCTGGCATTGGCGCGGTTCTGGCGCATCTTGCGGCGGATGTATTTCTGGACCAGCGCGGCGGGCATGATCAGGATCGGCGCGCCGATCAGCGCGCCCAGGGTCCAGACCGGATCGATGGTCAGCGCCACCGCGAACAGCATCACCAACGAGATGACATCGCGGGTCGAGCTGGTGATCAGCGTGGCCCACACGCCCTGCACGGCGATGGTGTCGCCCTGGATGCGCTCGATCATGGCGCCGGGGGAATTGTCGCGAAAGAACCGCTGATCCAACGTCAGGATATGCGCCAGAAGCTGGGTCTGCATCCGCGTCGATACCGACAGCGATATCCGCGTCAGCAACGCCCGGCTGGCGATCAGCGTGACCGCGCGCAGCAGGAACACCCCGAAGATCGCGCTGCCGACCCACCAGATCGCGCCCTGCTGCTTGCCCACGAAGACCAGATCGAACAGCGGTTTCAGCATCCAGCTGATCAGCGCCAGGGTCGATCCCTCCAGCGTCATCAGGAAGAAGGCCAGCCCCATCCCCCCCTTGTGCGGGCGCAGATAGTCCTGCCACAACCGCCCCAGCAGGCCCTGCACCTTCTGGGGAGAGACGCGGGACGGGGTCGCCCCCGCGCTTGCGATCATGCGGGTCGGGCTTTGGGTCTTGGGGTCCACGTGCTGATCGTGCCTTCGGTGATGGCTGTCTGAAACCACAGGCTTACCCCCGATGGCGGGGGTGCCACAAGACCGCCACTCTGCCCCTACCGCCCCCCGTTGACCGGCGCGGCGCTTGGCCCTACCGCTTGCATGTTCCGCAAACCATACCCCGAGACGACAGATGACCCTTGCCCACGGCCACGAGCTGATCGCCATTCCCGGCCCCTCGCCCCTGCCCGCACGGGTCATGAACGCCGCCCATCGCGCATCGCCCGACATCTATGGCGAACCGCTGGCGCAGGTGAACCTGTCGCTGATGGCGCAGCTGAAGCGCCTGGCGGGCACGGATGCCCATCTGGCGACCTATATCGGGAACGGGCACGCGGGATGGGAGGCCGCGGCCGCGAACCTTCTGGACCGGGGCGATCGGGTGCTGCTGCTGACCTCGGGGCATTTCGGGCGGTCCTGGGCCGACATGCTTGAGGCCACGGGGATCGAGGTGGAACGCCAGGACAGCGGCAACCTGCCCCCCGATCCGCAGCGCCTGTCCGAACGGCTGCGCCGGGATGCGCAGGGCGGGATCCGCGCCGTCATGGTCTGCCAGACCGACACGGCCAGCGCGACCATGGCCGATATTCCCGCGATCCGCGCGGCGATGGGCGATCATCCGGCGCTGCTGGTGGTCGATGCGATCGCATCGCTCGGTTGTGCGCCGATGCGGATGGACGACTGGGGCGTGGACGTGCTGATCGCGGCCAGCCAGAAAGGACTGATGTCGCCGCCGGGGGCCGCATTCGTCTGGTTCTCGGACAGGGCGGCGGCGGAATCGCCCACCGGGCTGACCACGCCCTGGTGGGACTGGCGCCCCCGCGCGGGGGCCGAGGCGCTGTGGCGGTTCTGGGGCGGCACGCCCCCCGTCCAGACGATCTTCGCGCTGTCCGAGGCGCTGACCATGATCCTGGACGAGGAAGGGCTGGAGGCCGTCTGGCATCGCCATGCAAGGCTGGCCCGCGCCGTCTGGGCGGCCGTCGATGCCTGGGGCGCGGATGGCAGCGGCATCCGGCTGTCGGTGGACGATCCGGACGCCCGCGCGGCCTCGGTCACGGCGGTGACGCTGCCCCGCGCGGCAGAGCTGCGCGCATGGGTGACGCGCGAATGCGGCGTGACGTTGGGCGTGGGCCTGGGCGCGCCCGAACCCGAGAATGCGCTGCGCATCGCCCATATGGGCCACACGGGCGCAGGCACCGTCATGGGCGTTCTGGGTGCCATGCAGGCCGGGCTGATCGCCCTTGGCATCCCCCACGGTCCGGGCGCGCTGGAGGCCGCGGCCGCCAGCATCGCCGCCTCAGCCTAGGGGCAGCCGCGCCAGCGTCACCACGGTATCGCCATAGCTGCGCTGATCCAGAAGGGTCAGCGCGGCGGGCAGCAGGGGCGGGCGGGCCTCTTCCCACAGGACCGTGGCACCGGGCGCCAGCCAGCCGCCTTCCAGCGCCGATGCCATCGCCAGTTCGCCCTTGCCCTGCCCATAGGGCGGATCGAGGAAGACCATCCCGAAGGGCTTGCCCCGGATCTCGCCCAGCTTCGTCGCGTCGCGCCGCCACAGGTCGGTGCTGCCCTGCGCGCGGGCCTTTTCCACGTTCTGCCGGATCAGCGCACGCGATTTCACCCCGTCATCGACGAAGGTGACATGGGACGCCCCCCGCGACAGCGCCTCGAGGCCCAGGGCCCCCGTCCCCGCGAACAGGTCCAGCACCCGTGCGCCGGGCAGCGGATTGCCATGGCTACCGTTGATCAGCAGGTTGAAGATCGATTCCCGCACGCGGTCGGTCGTCGGGCGCAGATGGGCGGCCATGTCCCCCTCGCCCAGATCGGCCAGCTTGAGGCCGCGCAGGCTGCCGCCGACGATCCTCACAGCAGCACCTTCAGGTCGGGCGCGGACGGGATCGCGTCGGGGTCGGGGCTTCGGCCCGCCTCGATCAGGCGCTTGCCGATCATGTAGGCGCGGGCGTCGTTCAGTGCATCGACCGCGATCAGGCGGCCTTCGCGGAAATACCAGACCGAGCCCGCGTGATCGCCCTGCCCGGCCCGCGTCACGATCCGGTCGTGCCCCGCGCCGATGCCCGCGATCTGCAGCTTGGCGTCGAACTGATCCGACCAGAACCACGGCTTCGGGGCATAATCGCGTCCCGCGCCCAGCATGTTGTCGGCCACGCATTCGGCCATGTCGATGGCATTGCCCACGCTTTCCAGCCGCATCCGGCCCGCGGGGGTGGCAAAGCTGGCGCAATCGCCCGCAGCCCAGATGGCGGGATCGGATGTGCGCCCCTGCGCATCGGTCGCGATGCCGTCCTCCAGGGTCAGCCCTGCCGCGCCCGCCAGCGCAGTCTCGGGCAGGACGCCGATGCCCTGGATCACCAGATCGGCGGGAATGCTGCGCCCGTCGGTCAGGTGAACGCCGGTCGCGCGGTCGGTCCCTTCGATCGTGGCGATGCCCGTGCCTTCCAGGATCTCGACCCCGTGGGCGCGGTGCAGGTTGCGGATCATGTCCGCCGTCTGCGGGGCGGCGACGCGGCCCAGGATGCGGGGCGCGGCCTCGATCAGGGTGACGTTCAGGCCCAGCTTGCGCGCCACCGCCGCAGCCTCCAGCCCGATATAGCCGCCGCCGATCACCACGAGGTTGCGCCCGGCCTGCATCGCGGGTGCCAGCGCATCGATATCGGCCAGGTTGCGGATGACATGGGTGCCGGGCAGATCGCCCCCCATCGCGGCAGGCAGACGGCGCGGCGCGGCCCCCAGTGCCAGGGCCAGCGCATCGTATTCATGGACCCCCGCATTGGTCGTCACCGTCCGTGCCGCGCGGTCGATGGTCAGCGCGCGTTCGCCGGTCCGCAGGTCGATCCGCTGATCGGCCCACCAGTCGGGGCCGCGCAGCATCAAGCGGTCCAGTGCCATGTCGCCCAGCAGATAGGCCTTGGACAGCGGCGGACGCTGATAGGGCGCGGCGGTTTCATCCCCGATCACGGTCAGCGAACCGTCATGGCCCTTCGCCCGCAACCGTGCCGCCATCGAGGCCGCCGCCTGCCCCGCACCCAGGATGACAATGCGCATCTGTTTCCGCCTTCTGGTCTGTGTCCGGCACGCACCCTATATTCCATGCGAATCCGTTGCAATTCAGGAGCGTTACATGACCATCGCCGCCGGAGACAAACTGCCCGAGGGCAAGCTGCTGCGCATCGGTGCCGAAGGGCCCGAAGCCGTCACCATGGCCGAGCTGAGCGCGGGCCGTGTCGCCCTGTTCGGCCTGCCGGGCGCCTATACCGGCACCTGCACCAATGCGCATATGCCCAGCTTCGTGCGCACCGCCGACGCCTTCCGCGACAAGGGCATCGACCGCATCGTCTGCGTCACCGTGAACGATCCCTTCGTGGCCGCCGCATGGGCCGAATCCACCGGCGCGACCGCTGCCGGGATCGAGGTTCTGGCCGATGCGGATGGCAGCGTGGCCAAGGCCATGGGCCTTGATTTCGACGCGCCGCCGGTCGGCTTCTTCGGCCGCTGCAAGCGTTTCGCATCGCTGGTCAAGGACGGCACGGTCGAGACGATCGAGGTCGAGGACAGCCCCGGCACCTGCAGCGTCAGCGCGGGCGAAAGCCTGCTGGAAAAGGCCTGATCCAGGCCGGTCGGGGGTTCGCCCCCGACCGCTAGCCGCCCTTGCGGAAGGGCGTGAAATCCGCAAGCGCCGCGATTTCATGGCCCATCGCCTCGCGTTCCTCGTCCAGATAATTCTCCAACGCCCGCAGGAAGCCCGGATCGCGCACCCAGTGCAGCGAATGGATGGGCACGGCCTCGTATCCGCGTGCCAGCTTGTGTTCGCCCTGCGCCCCGGCCTCGACCCGGCCCAGCCCATGCGCGATGGCATGGTCGATGGCCTGATGATAGCACAGCTCGAAATGCAGGAAGGCGTGGTCCTGCACGCAGCCCCAGTAGCGGCCATAGACCGCATCCGGCCCGAGAAAGTTCAGCGCACCCGCGATGGGGCGGCCGTCATCCTCGGCCATGACCAGCAGCATGTCGTCGCGCATCGTCTCCTGCACGCGGTCGAAGAAGGCCCGCGTTAGATAGGGCTGCCCCCATTTGCGCGCGCCGGTATCCTGATAGAATTCCCAGAAGGCATCCCAGTGTTCGGGCCGCAGATCGTCGCCAGTCAGATGCCTGATCGTGCCGCCGAAGCCCTGCGCCTTGGCGCGTTCCTTGCGCAGATCCTTGCGCTTGCGCGACGACAGGGCGGCCAGGAAGTCGTCGTAACTGCCATATCCGCGGTTCAGCCAGTGATATTGCTGCGTCACCCGCGGCAAAAAGCCCGCATCCTTGCCCAAGGCGGCCTCGGACGCGGTGCAGAAGGTGACATGCGCACCGGAACATTCGGCGCGTTCGGTCAGCTGCATCAGCGCCTGCAACAGCGCTGCGCGGTCGCGGTCGTCGCGCGCCAGAAGCCGCTGGCCGGTGGCGGGGGTGAAGGGCACGGTCGCCTGCAGCTTGGGGTAATACCGCCCGCCCGCGCGCATATAGGCCTCGGCCCAGGCGTGATCGAAGATGTATTCGCCCTGGCTGTGCGATTTCGCATAGAGCGGCATGGCCGCCACCACATCCCCGCCACGTTCCAGCGTCAGATGCAGGGGCTGCCAGCCCGTGCCGGTGCCCACCGATCGCGAATCCTCCAGCGCGGCCAGGAAGCGATGCGTGGTGAAGGGATTGCCGTCGCCCAGACCGTCCCATGTCTCGGGCGCGATCTTGTGGATCGAATCATGGGTCGAAAGGGTCAGGGTCTCTGTCATGCCCCGAAGATAGGAAGGGATGCGCCCCTTGTCAGGGGGCAGCGGGTGGACAGGGTGCCACAGGCCCCCTGTCCGTCGCGATGGGCCCGCGATGCCCGTTCAGGGGGCATAGCCTTCGAAGGTGACGTTCTGCGCGACCTTGCGGGCCTCGGCCTCTTCCTCGGGCGAACGGATGGTCCAGGTCAGGACCGGGACGCCCTGCACGCGCAGCGCATCGACGCGCGGATTGCCCAGGTCGGCCCGCGAGTGAGAGATGAAGCAGGCCCCCACGCGGTCGAAATCCACGATCAGCGACAGCGCCTCGCGGCGTTCGACCGGGATCTGCGGCCAGTCGGCCTCGGCATAATCGCAGGTGGTCAGGCCCACGGGGATCTCGGGTGCCGCCGCATGGAAGGCCGCGACCGTGTCCGGGCTGAAGGACATCAGCGCGACCGGCCCGTCATATCCCTTCAGCGCCTCGGCCACCCGCGCGGGCAGATCGCCCACATCCGGGCCCAGCCGGCCGTCCTGGTCCTTGATCTCGATCAGCAGGGGCACGCGGCCCGCCACCAGGTCCAGGAACTCGGCCAGGGTCGGGATCTTCTCGTCGCTGCCGGTCAGCCGCAGACCCGCCAGATCGGCGGGCGAGGTCTTGGCGATGAAGCCGCCCTGCCCCGTCAGCCGCGCCATGTCGTAATCGTGGAAGACCATCGGCGTGCCGTCGGCCGCCGGCTGGATGTCGCATTCGATCCCGTATCCGGCCTCGATCGCGGCACGCGCGGCGGCAAGGCTGTTTTCCGGGACGCCCGGGGCATGAAAGCCCCGATGCGCGATGGGCGTGGTCAGGAAGACCTGCGGCAGGGCCATCAGGCGATCTCGAAGATGGCCTCGATCTCGACCGCGACGCCGAAGGGCAGCGAGGGGGCCGAGACGGCGGCACGCGAATGGCGCCCGGCATCGCCGAACACCTCGACCATCAGGTCCGAACAGCCGTTGATCACCTTGGGCTGGTCGGTGAAATCGGGGGTCGAGTTCACGAAGCCGGTCAGCTTGACCACGCGGGTCACGCGGTCCAGATCGCCGATGGCGGCCTTCAGCTGCGCGATCAGGGCCAGACCGCAGCGGCGGGCGGCGGCCGCGCCGTCATCGACGCTGGTGCCGTCGCCCAGCTTGCCGGTGATCAGGCCGTTTTCGTCGGCGCTGATCTGCCCCGAGATGAAGACCAGGTTGCCGGTCTGCACGAAGGGCACGTAATTCGCGGCGGGCATGGGTGCTTCGGGAAGGGTGATGCCCTTGTCGGCCAGGGTCTGTTCGACGCTCATGATGTCCTCGCGGTTGGGATTCGCGGGCGACCCTAACGCGGCAATCCTCAGGCGACCAGAGCCTCGGCGCGCTTCAGGTCCACGCTGACCAGCTGGCTGACGCCCTGTTCGACCATCGTGACGCCGAACAGCCGGTCCATCCGCCCCATCGTCACCGCATGGTGGGTGATGATCAGGAATCGCGTCTCGGTCCGGCGGGTCATCTCGTCCAGAAGGTCGCAGAAGCGGCTGACATTGGCGTCGTCCAGCGGCGCGTCGACCTCGTCCAGAACGCAGATCGGCGCGGGGTTCGCCAGGAAGACCGCGAAGATCAGCGCCATCGCGGTCAGCGTCTGTTCGCCCCCCGACAGAAGCGACAGCGTCGACAGGCGCTTGCCCGGCGGCTGGCACATGATCTCCAGCCCGGCCTCGAGCGGATCGTCGGATTCGACCATGACCAGGCGGGCCTCGCCCCCGCCGAACAGCGTGGTGAACAGCGTGCCGAAATTGGCGTTCACCGTCTCGAAGGCCGCAAGCAGGCGTTCACGACCCTCTCGGTTCAGGCTGCCGATGCCCGCCCGCAGCTTGCGGATGGCCTCTTCCAGATCGGATTTCTCGGCGGCAAGGCGGTCGCGCTCGGTCTCCAGCTCCTGCTTGTCCTCGTCGGCGCGCAGGTTCACGGCCCCGAGCGCATCGCGGCTGGACCGCAGCTTCGCGATCTGCGCCTCGAGCGTATCCGCCGCCACGTCGTCCGGGATGTCCCCAAGGGCGTCGCGCAGCTCGGCGGGGGTCTTCTCGGTCTCCTCGTGGATGCGCAGGCGGGCGGCCTCTTCCAGATCGCGGGCGGCCTCGGCGCGGGCCTCGCGCGCCGCGCGGGTCTCACGCGCCTCGGATGCGATGCGCTCGGCCTCGCGGGCGGCAAGGGCGGCGCTGCGCGCGGCATCGTCGGCGGCGGCCAGCGCGTCGCGGGCGCGGGTCAGGCGGGTCTCGGCCTCGGCCTCGCGTTCGGCCATGGCGCGGCGACGTTCGGCCAGGATGGCAGGCTGGCTGCGGGCGCCCGCCAGTTCGTCGCGGGCCCCGTCGCGGCGCTGGATCAGTTCGGCAGCGCGGGTGCCTGCCTGCTGCAGGCGCAGACGCCAGCCGGATTCCTCCTTGGCGATCTCCTGCAGGCGCTTCAGGCGGGCATTCGCCTCTCGGCGCAGCTCGTCCAGCGCGGCGCGGCGGGTCATGGTGGCGATCCGCGCGGCCTCGACGCCCGTGCGGGCATGTTCGACGGCATCGGCTGCGGCCCCGCGATCGGGCAGCGCGGCCAGCTGGCCCTCGGCCTCGGTCAGGCGGGCGGTGGCGTCGGCGGCATCGGCGCGGTGGCGGGCCAGTTCGCCGCGCGCGCTTTCGGCGCGGCTGCTGGCCATCGCCAGATCGGATTCGGCGCGGGTCGCGGCGCGGGCGGCCTCGGACAGCAGGCGCTCGGCCTCTCGGCGGGCATCGCGGGCGGATTTCTCGGCCTCGGAGGCTGCCGCCAGTGCGCCGCGCGCATCCTCATGGGTCTCGACCGCCGCATCGACCCGCGCCTGCGCGGCTTCGGCCTGACGCGTGATCTCGGCCAGCTCGTTGACCTTCTGCAGATGCAGCGCGGCGGATGAGGACGCCTCGCCCGCCATGAGGCGCATCCCGTCCCACCGGAACAGATCGCCCGCAGGGGTCACCAGCCGCTGACCGGGCAGCAGGGCGGGCTGCAGCGAAGCGGCACGATCGGCATCGACGGCCAGCCCCGTCTGGGACAGGCGGCGCGCCAGTTCGGGCGGCCCCTGCACATGCGGCGACAGGGGCTGCGCCCCTTCGGGCAGCGGTTGCGGAGCGTCCCAGAAGGGCAGCATGTGCCACCCCGAGCCGTCACCCGTGACGCCCGCGCGCAGATCGTCGCCAAGCGCCGCCCCGAAGGCGGTCTCGTAGCCGCGCGCGACCTCGACGCGGTCCAGCAGCGTGGCACCCCCCTGGCTGCCGCGTTCGACCAGGCGCTTCAGCGCGGCCATCTCGGCGGCAAGGGCACCGGCCTCGCCCTCGGCTTCGGCGCGGGCGGCACGGGCGGCGGCCTCGATCCCCTCGCGGTCGGCGCGGGCCTCCTCGGCGGCGGCAAGCGCCTCTTCCGCGCCTTCGACCCGGTCGCGGGCACGGTCCTGTGCGGCATCTGCCTGTTCCAGCGCCTGCTGCGCATCGGTGCCGGCCGCGGTGGCACGGGTCACGACCTCGGCCGCCTCGGACGCGGCCTTCGTCGCGCGATCGGCCATGGCGCGCAGATCGGCGACCAGCCGTTCGGCGGATTGATGGCGCGCGGCAAGGCGGGCGGATTCGTCGGTCAGCTCGGTCAGCCGCTGCTCGACCTCGTGCAGGGCCTCGGCCGCCTGATCTGCGACCTCGGCCGCGGCATCCAGACGGTCGTCATGGCCAAGGGCGGCCTTTTCCAGCTCGGCCTGTTCCCAGGACAGCCGTTCGACCACCTCGCCCGCGTCGCGGTTGAGCGATTCCTCGCGGTCGATATCGCGTTCCAGCTGGGCGATGCGCGATTCCAGCGCGGCGATGGCCTCGGTCGCGCGGGTTTCGGCGTCCAGCAGCGCGTCACGCTCGACGGTCAGGCGCGACAGGATGGCGGCGGCGATCTGCTCCTCCTCGCGCAGGGGGGGCAGCGATCCTTCGGCGGATGCGCGACGCGCCTCGGCCTCGGTCGCGGCATGGCCGGCCTCGGTCGCGGCGCGGATGGCGGCGGACAGCGCTTCAGAAGCGGCAAGGCGGGCGGCCTCGGCCTCGGACCAGCGCCGGAACAGCAGCACGCCTTCGGCCTGGCGCAGGGCCGCGCCGATCTCTCGGTATTTCGCGGCGGCGCGGGCCTGCCGCGCCAGCGTCGCCGCCTGCGAGGACAGCTGATCCAGCGTATCGTCCAGCCGCGACAGGTTCGTCTCGGCCCCGTTCAGCTTCAGCTCGGCCTCGTGGCGGCGGGCATAGAGCCCCGAGATCCCGGCAGCCTCCTCGAGGATGCGGCGGCGGCTCTTTGGCTTGGCGTTGATCAGTTCGCTGATCTGACCCTGCCGCACCAGCGCCGGGCTGTGCGCCCCGGTCGAGGCATCGGCGAACAGCATCTGCACGTCGCGCGCCCGCACGTCCTTGCCCGCGATCTTGTAGGCGCTGCCCGCGTCGCGGGTGATGCGCCGGGTGATGTCGAAGCCGTCATCGTCGTTGAAGCCCGCGGGCGCCAGCCGGTCGCGGTTGTCCACCGACAGCGACACCTCGGCATGGGCGCGGGCGGGGCGGCGCGCGGTGCCCGCGAAGATCACGTCCTCCATCCCGTCGCCGCGCATGGCAGTCGGGCGGTTCTCGCCCATGACCCACCGCAACGCCTCCAGCAGGTTCGACTTGCCGCAGCCGTTCGGACCCACCACGCCGGTCAGCCCCTCGCGGATCACCAGGTCCGTGGGGTCGACGAAGCTCTTGAAGCCGTTGAGGCGCAGCCGGTCGAAGCGCAATGGTTCCACCTTGGTCGGGATCTGACAGGGATTGTCCCAATCCCGCATCGGCAAGTCAACCGCAACCCCATATCTGGCAGGGTTCGGCGCGATGCCACACAAGATGCACGGGGCTGGCGCAGGGGCCGCCCGCGCAGTATTCAGGGGGCATGATCGCCGGTCTTGCCATCATCCTGTGTTTCCAGCTCGTGGGCGAAGTCGCGACCCGCGCGCTTGGCCTGCCCGTGCCCGGTCCGGTGCTGGGCATGATCCTGATGGTCGTGGCGGGCATGATCCGCCCCGCGCTGATCACCCGCATCCGTCCCGTCGCGCAGGGGCTGCTGGCGAACCTGTCGCTGTTCTTCGTGCCCGCGGGCGTCGGCGTCGTGGCCCATGTCGCGCTGATCCGCGAACAGGGCATCGCACTGGCGCTGGCCATCACGCTGTCCACGCTGCTGGCCATCGGCATCGGGGCGCTGGTCTTTCAATGGGTGTCGCGCCTGACCGGAACGACCGATCCAAATGCACTGAAATCCGGGCGGGGAACGCGATGATCTGGTCCTATCTGACGCAGGAACCCCTGATCTGGCTGACCGCCACGCTTCTGGCCTATCTGGCCGGAACGGCCTGCGCGCGCGCCACCGGGGGCCAGAGCTGGGCGAACCCGGTGATGATCGCCGTGATCCTTCTGGGCGCGCTTTTGTCGCTGACGGGCACCGATTACGCGACCTATTTCGAGGGGGCGCAATTCGTGCATTTCATGCTGGGCCCCGCGACGGTCGCATTGGGGCTGCCGCTTCTGGACAACCTGCACCGCCTGCGCCGCGCGGCCCTGCCGATGATCGCGGCGCTGCTGGCGGGGTCGGGCACGGCGGTGATCAGCGCGCTGGCCATCGCCCATGCGATGGGGGTCGAAGGCACGGTGCTGGCATCGCTGGCGCCGAAATCGACCACCGCCCCAGTCGCCATCGGCATCGCCGAACGTCTGGGCGGCCAGCCCACGCTGACCGCCGTGATGGTCCTGCTGACCGGCATCTTCGGCGCGATCGTCGTGACCCCGCTTCTGGACCTGCTGCGCATCCGCGACTGGCGTGCGCGGGGCTTTGCCATCGGCGTCGCCGCGCATGGGATCGGGACCGCGCGGGCCTTTCAGGTGAACCAGACCGCCGGCGCCTTTTCCGGCATCGGCATGGGGCTGAACGCCGTGCTGACGGCGATCATCGCGCCCCTTGTGCTGGCGGCCTTCGGCTGATCACTTGCCGGGGAAGAAGTTGACGTGGACGATGTCCGACGACGCCCCGGTCCCGAGCGGCGCCACGAAGATCACACCCTGCGGCCCCTCGATGGCGATGCCGCCATCCGGATAATCGCCGAAGCCCGGCTCGGCCAGCAGCGCATCGGCATCGCCGCCCGCAAGGCGCAATGCGATGGCCTTGGAGGTCTGCAGCGGATCGCCCGCGTTCGTCACGATGATCGAGCAGTGATCCGCGATCCCGTCGAAGCCCATCTTGACCGAACCGTTGATCCGATCCGGGCCGGTGAAGCTGCCATAGACGAGCCCGCCTGAATCGGTGACCTGCGGATTGCCGAAATCGCCCGATGCCTCGAAGGCCTGCAGCGATGCCCGCAGGTCGCCGCCCCCCATGCAGATGTCCTGGAAATACCCGACCGCCGCATCCAGCCGCGCATCGGAAGGCTGCGCCGCCGCTGCGGTGCCGACACCCAGGCCGCAGCTTGCCGCGACCACGAGGGACATGAATTTTTTCATCTGGTTTCCTATCCTTGCCGGTTGCATCGACACCGGGCCTACGCCCGGCGACGGGGGCATTCAACCGGGCCGCCCCTGCCATGGCGGTTTCGTGCCGGAACGGGTCACTTCGCCTTCGGCCGGAACGCCTCGATGCGGGCGGGGTCGGTCTCGATCCGCGCGGCGCCCAGCAGGTCCAGGCAATAGGGAACGGCGGCAAAGACCGCGTCGAGGCAGGTCGCGATGGCCGAGGGCTTGCCGGGGATGGTGATGATCAGCGTCCGGCCGCGGCTGACGGCGGTCTGGCGCGACAGGATCGCGGTCGGCACCTCGCGCAGGCTGGCACGGCGCATCTCCTCGCCAAAGCCCGGATATTCGCGTTCGGCCACGTCGGACACCGCCTCGGGGGTCAGATCGCGCGGCGCGGGGCCGGTGCCGCCGGTGACAAGGATCAGGTCCGCCCCGCCATCGGCCAGTTCGCGCAACTTGTCGGCCACGACCTCTCGTCCATCAGGGACGATATGGCGGTCGATTACCATGTCCGAGGTGATCACCCCGCGCAGCCAGGCCTCGGCCCCTGGACCGCCCTTGTCCTCGTATTCGCCGCTGGCGGCGCGGTCGCTGACGGTCAGGATGGCGATGCGGGCGGGACGGGTCATGGGGCGGCCTTTCGATGATGCGCGGTCAATCTGGCGGGGCGCGGCGCAAAAGGAAACCCCGCCGGACGGATGTCCGACGGGGCTGCGGAAACGCGTTTCGCGGCGCTTACTTGAAGCGGGCGTTGCGGTTGGCGATCAGCTTCAGGCGCAGCGCGTTCAGGCGGATGAAGCCTGCCGCGTCCTTCTGGTCGTATGCGCCGGCGTCATCTTCGAAGGTCACATGCGCCTCGGAATACAGCGAGTGATCCGACCAGCGACCCACGCAGGTCGCGCTGCCCTTGTAGAGCTTCAGACGCACCGTGCCGCTGACATGTTCCTGGCTCTTGTCGATGGCCGCCTGCAGCATCTCGCGCTCGGGGCTGAACCAGAAGCCGTTATAGATCAGCTCGGCATAGCGGGGCATCAGGCTGTCCTTGAGGTGGCCCGCGCCGCTGTCCAGGGTGATCTGCTCGATCCCGCGATGGGCCTCCAGCAGGACGGTGCCGCCGGGGGTCTCGTAGATGCCGCGCGACTTCATGCCGACGAAGCGGTTTTCCACGAAGTCCAGGCGACCGATGCCGTGCTTGCCGCCCAGCTCGTTCAGCTTGGTCAGGATCGTGGCGGGCGACATCGCCTCGCCGTTGATCGCGACCGCATCGCCCTTCTCGAAGGTCACTTCGATGAATTCGGGCGTCTCGGGGGCGTCCTCGGGGGCGACGGTGCGCTGATAGACGTATTCGGGCGCGGCATCGGCGGGGTTCTCCAGCGCCTTGCCCTCACTGCTGGTGTGCAGCAGGTTCGCGTCGACGCTGAAGGGGGCCTCGCCGCGCTTGTCCTTGGCGATCGGGATCTGGTTCTGCTCGGCGAACTCGATCAGCTTGGTGCGGCTGGTCAGGTCCCATTCGCGCCAGGGTGCGATGACCTTGATCGACGGGTCCAGCGCATAGGCCGACAGTTCGAACCGGACCTGGTCGTTGCCCTTGCCGGTCGCGCCATGCGCCACCGCATCCGCGCCGTGCTGCTGCGCCAGTTCGACCAGCCGCTTGGAGATCAGCGGCCGCGCGATCGAGGTGCCCAGCAGATACAGCCCCTCATAGAGCGCATTGGCGCGGAACATCGGGAAGACGAAATCGCGCACGAATTCCTCGCGCAGATCCTCGATATGGATGTTCTCGGGGGCGATGCCCAGCAGTTCCGCCTTGGCACGGGCAGGCTCCAGTTCCTCGCCCTGGCCCAGATCGGCGGTGAAGGTCACGACCTCGCAGCCATACTCGGTCTGGAGCCATTTGAGGATGATCGAGGTGTCCAGCCCACCGGAATAGGCAAGGACGACTTTTTTCGGCGCGTCGGTCATGCGGTTAACCCTTCAACGAATTTTGGCAGGGAATACGGCGTTCGGTTCATTGTCACAAGGGTTGCGGCGCGAATAGGGTGCATCTGCCTGAATAGGGATCATTTCCATGCTTTCATTTCGCCTGCTGCGCCATGCGGTGCTGATGCTGTTCCACGATCCGCGCGCCACGCTGAACGTCGCCTGGCCGCTGCTTGCCGCGATGGCGCTGACGACGCTGCTGTCGGTGATCGCGACCCCGCATGTGCCGGGGGCGATGATGGGACCGATGGGGATGTCGCCCGCCATCGTGCTGATCCTGGCCGCCGGGAATACCGCCATCTTCCTTGCCACGGCGGTCGCGTGGCATCGCCACGTCCTGCGGGGCGACGCGCCGCGCATCGTCGCACCCGGCCGCCTGCGCCAGATGCTGACCTATGCGGGTACGGGGATCGTCATTGCCCTGATCATCATGGTCCCGGTGTTCCTCGGGATGGCGATCATGTCGCTGACGATGGGCGGGATGGGCATGGGCATGGGCCGCGCCGTCTTCGCGATGGCGACGATGATCGTGCTGATGGTGCTGTTCATGGCCCTGGGACTGCGGCTGCTGACCGCCCTGCCCGGTGCCGCGCTGCGCGAGCCCGCGCCGATCCGGCGGGCGTGGCGGGCCACCGGCGGGCAATGGCGCTGCTTCCTGTCGCTGGCGGTGATGATCTTCGTGCTGCAATCGCTGCCCTCGCTCGTTCCGGCCGCGATCGCCTCGGTCACATATTCCGCGCTGCTTGCGGGCATCGTCGCGGTGCTGATGTCCTGGGCCTGGGCGCTGGCCGGGCTGTCGCTGGCCACCACGCTCTGGGGGCACATGGTCGAGGGGCGCGATCTGCGCTGAGCCCTTGCCAATCGGATGCTTTCGCGGCATGGCCATGGCCATGGAAAATTTTGTCGCCTCCGTCCAGCATGCCGAGGCCGCGCTTCGCGACCTGTTCGAGCCCACGCCCCTGCAGCGCAACGACCACCTGTCGGCGAAATACGGCGCCGACATCTGGCTCAAGCGCGAGGATCTGACCCCCGTGCGCAGCTACAAGCTGCGTGGCGCCTACAATGCCATGCGCAAGCTGGTGACGCCCGGCACGCGCGGACATTTCGTCTGCGCCAGTGCGGGCAACCACGCGCAGGGCGTGGCCTATGCCTGCCGTCATTTCGGCGCGAAGGGCACGATCTTCATGCCCGTCACCACGCCCCAGCAGAAGATCCAGAAGACCCGCGTCTTCGGCGGCGACGCCATCGAGATCGTGCTGACCGGCGATTACTTCGACCAGACGCTGGCCGCCGCGCAGGCCTTCTGCGCCGAACAGGGTGCGGCCTTCCTGTCGCCCTTCGACGCCCCCGACGTGATCGAGGGTCAGGCCACCGTCGGCATGGAGATGCTGGACCAGCTGGGCTGCGCCCCCGATCTGGTCGTGCTGCCGGTGGGCGGTGGCGGCCTTGCATCGGGTGTCACGCGTTATCTGCGCGGGCTGGCCCCCGATACCGAGTTCGCCTTTGCCGAGCCCCTGGGCGGGGCCAGCCTGCAGGCCGCGCTGCAATCGGGCGCGCCCGTGGCCCTGCCCGCGGTGGACAGCTTCGTCGACGGCGCGGCGGTCGCGCGCATCGGCGCCCTGCCCTTCGAGCATCTGTCGCGCTTTTCGGCCGATCAGGTGCATCTGGCCCCCGAGGACCGGATCTGCGGCACCATGCTGGAGATGCTGAACGCCGAGGGCATCGTCCTGGAACCGGCGGGCGCGTTGGCGCTGGACGTGCTTGCGGATCTGGGCGACCTGACCGGCAAGACCGTGGTCGTCGTCTGTTCGGGCGGCAATTTCGACTTCGAGCGCCTGCCCGAGGTCAAGGAACGCGCGCAGCGCTTTTCTGGGTTGAAGAAGTATTTCGTCCTGCGCATGCCGCAGCGCCCCGGCGCGCTGCGCGACCTGCTGCAGCTGCTGGGTCCCGAGGACGATATCGCGCGGTTCGAATACCTGAAGAAATCGGCGCGCAATTTCGGCTCGGTCCTGATCGGGATCGAGACGACGGCCCCCGCCAACCTGACCGCGCTGATGCAGCGACTGACCGAGGGCGGGTTCAATTTCCGCGACATCACCAATGACGGAATCTTGGCCGAACTGCTGGTCTGACCCATCCCCGGGTTCCGGCGGTGCATCCCGCGCTGCCGGAACCCACGCCCTTTACGGCTTCTTTACGGCCTGCCCGCTAGGGTCCGCGTTATGAAAGCCGCGAATCGCCCCCGCCCCTCGGATGCCGACACCACCGCCCACAGGCCGCGCCACGCGCTGCTGGCGGGGCCTGCGGATGCGTGCCGCGACAGCTTGCAGGCCATGCTTCAGCAGGCGGGGCTGGAATGTACGGCCGCCGCCACCGGGGCCGACGCGATCGTCCAGATCACCGCGCGCCATCCCGACCTGTTGCTGTCATCGGCGCAACTGCCCGACATGACCGGATTGGACCTGTGCCGGCAGTTCCGTGCGCATCCGGGGCCGCATTCGGGGTATTTCCTGCTGCTGACATCGGATCGCGGCGACAAGGGAATGGCGGCGGGGCTGGCGGCGGGGGTCGATGACTTCCTGTCGCTGCCGGTCGCCCGCCCGGAACTGATGGCACGCCTTGCGGCCGCCGAACGCATGCGCAGGACGGAAGACGACCTGCGCGCCAGCAATGCGCGCCTTCGCACCGCGATGGCGCAGCTGTCGGAAACCCAGGCCGCGATGGAGCGCGACCTGCGCGAGGCCCGCAAGCTGCAGCAGGGGCTGGTGCGCGAAAGATCGGGGCGTTTCGGTCAGCTGGACATCAGCCTGCTGCTGCGGCCCGCGGGGCATATCGGCGGCGATCTGGTGGGCTTCTTTCCGATCTCGGGGGATTGGCTGGGGATCTATGCGCTGGACGTGTCGGGGCATGGCGTGACGGCGGCGCTGCTGACCGCGCAGCTTTCGGTGCATCTGTCCAGCTCGTCCGATCTGAACGTCGCGCTTCGGGCGGCGCAGGGCGGGATCGATCCGCGCGGTCCAGGCGCGCTGGCGCATTTCTTCAACGGCATGATGCTCGAGGAGATGAACACCGACAGCTACTTCACCATGATCTATGCCGAGATGAACCACAGCACAGGGCAGCTGCGCATGGTTCAGGCGGGCCACCCCCACCCCGTGCTGCAGCGCGCGGATGGCAGCATCGAACATCTGGGCAGGGGCGGCATGCCCATCGGCGTCTTCGAACGCCCCATCTTCGACGAACTGGAATTGCAGCTGAAGCCCGGCGACCGGCTGCTGATCACCTCGGACGGCGTGACCGAGGCCGCGACCCCGAACGGCACCCAGCTGGGCGACGAGGGGCTCGAGGCGATCCTGCGCACCAACGCCTTCCTGTCGGGGCATGCCTTCCTCGAATCCATGGCCTGGTCGGTATCGGAATACAGCCGCGGCGAAAGACTGGACGACGTCTCGGCCGTCCTGATCGAGATGCGCAACGATGCGCGGCTCGTCCAGCTCAGCGCCCGCCCAACCACGAGCTGAGCGCGGCCAGCGATCCCGCATCCTCGATCAGTGCCAGCGCCTCGGACGGGGTGACCCAATGCGCGCTGTGTCCCGGTTCGGTCGGGGGGCCCAGCAGCAGCGTCGGACGGGCGACCCAGATCTCGCAGCGCTTTTCGGCGTGATGGCCCAGTTCCGGCATGTTGCAGAACCGCCGATAGGCCCCGATCCGCTGCGCCTGCCCGATCCGCCAGCCGGTTTCCTCGTAGACCTCGCGATGCAGCGCGCGGATGGGGGATTCGCCCGGATCGATCCCGCCGCCGGGCAGCTGGAATTCGGGTTCGGGCCGACGCTGGAAGGTCAGCAGGATGCGGCCGTCGCGCCACAGGATGGCATAGGCACCCGCCCGCCGCCGATAGGCGTGGCGTGGGCTTGGCGGCTGTCCGAAACGCGGGATCATGGCTGTTTCCCCAATAGGTCCGATATGCGCGACGGTGATACCGCGCATGCCCCTGCGGTAAAAGGCGGCCCCTTGGGATCGTCGCGAAATCGCCTATATTGGGCCCCGACCCGGCGCTTGGCGCCCAGGAAGAGAATTCAAGGAAGCCCCATGAACAAGATCAACCAGATTGCCTGGGACGATACGGTCCTGCCGTTCCAGCTGGACCGTTCGGACATCCGCGGCCGCGTGGCCCGGCTGGACGGCGTTCTGGACCATATCCTGACCCGCCACGACTATCCCGCGCCCGTCGCCGCCATGGTGGCCGAGATCGCGCTGCTGACCGCGCTGATCGGCCCGACGATGAAGCTGCGCTGGAAGCTAAGCCTGCAGGTCCGTGGCACGGGCGCGATCCGCACATTGGCGGCCGATTACTTCGCCCCCGAGGCCGAAGGCGCGCCCGCCCGCATCCGTGCCTGGGCCAGCTTCGATGCCGAGCGGCTGGATTCCTCGAAGCCCTTCGACCAGATCGGCGACGGGTATTTCGCGATCCTGATCGACCAGGGCCAGGGCAGCACGCCCTATCAGGGGATCACCCCGATTGCGGGCGGATCGCTGTCGGCCTGCGCGCAGACCTATTTCGCGCAGTCCGAACAGCTGCCGACGCGGTTCCACCTGGCGTCGGGGCATTCGCACCTGCCCGGTTCGGGTCCGCAATGGCGCGCGGGCGGCATGATGCTGCAGACCCTGCCGGGCCAGCCCCAGCAGGCGGGCGATGGCGGCAGCGGACAGGACGGCCTGATCGAGGCCGCCGATATCCTGCAAGGTGCCGAATCCGAGAACTGGAACCGCGCCAACATGCTGCTGGACACTGTCGAGACGCTGGAACTGATCGGCCCCGCGGTCGGACCCACGGACCTTCTGGTGCGCCTGTTCCACGAGGAGACCCCGCGCGCCTATGACGCCCAGCCGGTCGAGTTCGGCTGTTCGTGCAGCGCGGACCGGGTTCGCGGGACGCTGTCGATCTATTCGGCCAAGGACATCCAGCACATGACCACCGATGACGGCAAGGTCACGGCCGATTGCCAGTTCTGCGGCGCGCATTACGAATTCGATCCGCTAAGCCTGGGCTTCGAGGCGACGGTGGACGAGAACGGCAACCCGCTGGACCCCAAGGGGGATCAGTGATCCGCGACTGGTCCGGCGACAGGCTGCGCCGGGCCCTTGCCGCACCGGGACATGCCAGTTCGGATTACGACCTGAACCCCGGTGCCACCCCGCCCGACGCAACGCTGCGCCGGGCGGGCGTTCTTGCCGCATTCCATGCCGATGACGGGCGGCTGGTCCTGACCAAGCGTGCATCGGGTCTGCGCCATCATCCCGGTCAGATCGCCCTGCCCGGCGGCAAGGTCGATCCGGGCGACGCGGACGAGACCGCCGCCGCCCTCCGCGAGGCCCGGGAAGAGGTCGGGCTGGACCCCGCATCGGTGACATTGCTGGGCTGCCTGCCGGTGCACCGCACCGTCACGGGCTTTGCCGTCACCCCGGTCGTCGGACTGATCACCGGCCCCTTCGATCCGCGCCCCGAACCCGGAGAGGTGCAGGAGGTCTTCACCCTGCCCTTCGCCCATGTCGCGGACCCCGCACGCTATGTCACCCATCGCCGCCGCTGGCGCGGGGGGTGGCGGGCCTATCAGGCGGCGCCCTTCGGGCCGTATTACCTGTGGGGCGCGACGGCGCGCATCCTCTTCGGTTTGGCCGAGAGGTTGGCGCGATGACGCGGATGCCCGATGCCGTCATGGACGATCCCGACCTGCGGCGCGTGTTCGCGGCGCTGAGTGTCGATGGTGCGCGGGCCTGGCTGGTCGGCGGGGCGGTGCGCAATGCGCTGCTGGGCCAGCCGGTCGACGATATCGACATCGCGACCGACGCACATCCCGACCGGGTGATGGCCTTGGCGGCCGATGCCGGCCTGAAGGCCGTGCCCACGGGGATCGACCACGGTACCGTGACGCTGGTCGCGGGCGGCAAGGGATACGAGGTCACGACCCTGCGCCGCGATGTGGAAACCGACGGTCGCCATGCCGTCGTCAGCTTCTCGGACGATCTGGCCGAGGATGCGGCGCGGCGCGATTTCACGATGAACGCGCTCTATGCCGGGGCCGACGGGGTGGTGCTGGACCCAATGGGCGGACTGCCCGACCTGGCGGCGCGGCGGCTGCGCTTCGTGGGCGATCCCGAACGCCGCATTGCCGAGGATTACCTGCGCATCCTGCGATTCTTCCGCTTTCTGGCCTGGTATGGCGACGATGCCGACCCGCAGGCCGTCGATGCCTGCGCCGCGCTAGCATGCGGGCTGGACCGCATCGCCCGCGAACGCATCGGGGCGGAAATGCGCAAGCTGCTGGCCGCACCCGATCCGCGCGCCTCGGTCGAACTGATGGCGCAGAGGGGCGTGCTGGCCCATCTGCTGCCCGGCGCGGACGCCCCGGCGCTGGACAGGCTGATCGCGACCGAGATCGCGCTTGGCGAACCGCCCCGTTGGCCACGCCGCCTGGCCGCGCTGGATGCCCCCGACGCTGCCGAAGCGCTGCGCCTGTCGCGCCAGGAAACCCGCCATCAGCAATCGCTGCGCGACGCCCGAGGCTGGTCGCTGAACGAGGCCGGTTACCGGCTGGACCCGGTCGCCGCCCGCGACCATGCGGTCCTTGTGGCCGCAAGCGGCGCGTCCCTTCCCCCCGATTGGCGCGCGCGCCTGCAGCGGGCGCATGCCGCACGCCTGCCCATTTCCGCGGGCGATCTGCCCGGATTGCAGGGCCCCGCCATCGGGCGCGGATTGCGCGCGGCGGAAACCGCCTGGATCGCTTCGGGTTTCGTCATGCCTGCCCCCGCCCTCATCGATACCGCCATCGCCGCAGCCGAGGATACCGCATGAACCTTCACGCCCGCATGGGTCGCATGGTCGACGCCTTCCGTCCCGCAGACGGCCCCCCGCCCCGCACGCTGCTGGCCTTCTTCCGCTGGTGCCTGTCGGGCGCGTGGAAGGGCCTGGGCTTCGCCGCCGTCGCATCGGCACTGGGCGGGCTTGCCGATGTCATCTCGGCCATGCTGCTGGGGCTGGTGGTGGATGCGGTGACCGGCAGCACGCCGGGCAGCTTCTGGGCCGACAACTGGGTGGCCATGGCCGTCTTCGTGGGCTTCTTCCTGCTGCTGCGCCCCGCGATCTTCGGGCTGTCCACCGCCAGCAGCAACGTGATCGTCACGCCGAACATCCTGCCGCTGGTCCTGTCGCGGCTGCATCGCTGGACGATGGGACAATCCGTCACCTTCTTCGACAACGACTTCGCGGGACGGCTGGCGCAGAAACAGATGCAGACCGCGCGCGCCGTCACCGATGTCGCCTCTGAACTGGTGAACGTGGTGGCCTTCGCGTTGGCTTCGGTGCTGGGATCGGCGGCCTTCCTGATTTCCGTCGACGGGTGGGGCGCACTGGCGCTGGTCGTGTGGTTCGGGACCTATCTGGGCCTGATCCGCTTCTTCCTGCCGCGCATCCGGGCGAAATCCGGTGCGCGGGCCGCGGCGCGGGCCATGGTCACGGGACAGGTCGTGGATACGATCACCAACATCAAGACTGTCAAGCTGTTCGCCCATGACGACCACGAGGATCAGGCCGCCCTGGGGGCCATGGCGGGGTTCCGCGAACGCGCGCTGGATTTCGGGGTGGTGTCCACCTGGTTCCGGTTCTCGTTAATGTTCGTCGCAGGCATCCTGCCGGTGATCCTGGTCGGCGGATCGGTCATGCTGTGGCATGACGGGCTGGCCAGCGTGGGCGATGTCGCGGCCTCGGGCGCGATCGCGCTGCGCCTGTCGCAGATGACCGGCTGGGTCAGCATGGCGCTGATGGGCATGTGGGGCAATATCGGAGAGATCGAGGACGGGATGAAGACCCTGTCCCCGCCCCATGCCCTGGCCGATGCACCCGATGCCGAGGCCATCGGACGGGCCGAGGGTCGGGTCGAATTCGACCGCGTGGGCTTTGCCTATGGCAGGCAGGCAAGCGGGCTGCAGGACCTGGACCTGACCATCGAACCCGGCCAGAAGATCGGCATCGTGGGCGCTTCGGGGGCCGGGAAATCGACCCTCGTGGCGCTGCTGCTGCGGCTCTATGATGTGGAGACCGGGGCGATCAGGCTGGACGGGCGCGACCTGCGCCGCATCACCCAGGACAGCCTGCGCCGCCAGATCGCGATGGTCACGCAGGAAACCGCGATGTTCAACCGATCGGCCCGCGACAACATCCTCTATGGCCGTCCGGGCGCATCGCAGGACGACATCGTCGCCGCCGCCAGGGCCGCCGAGGCGCATGACTTCATCCTGGGGCTGGAGGATCACGCCGGCCGCAAGGGATACGACGCGCATCTGGGCGAACGCGGGGTCAAGCTGTCGGGCGGGCAGCGCCAGCGCATCGCCATCGCCCGTGCCTTCCTGAAGGACGCCCCGATCCTGGTCCTGGACGAGGCGACCAGCGCATTGGACAGCGAGGTCGAGGCCCAGGTGCAGGACGCCCTGACCCGCGCCATGCAGGGCAAGACGGTGCTGGCCATCGCGCACCGCCTGTCCACCATCGCGGAACTGGACCGGATCGTGGTGCTGGATGGCGGCCGCATCGTCGAACAGGGCAGCCACGATCAGCTGCTGGCGCAGAACGGTCTTTACGCGCGCTACTGGAACCGGCAATCGGGCGGCTTCCTGGGCACCGAGGAGGCGGCCGAATGAACTGGACGATCGAACGGCTGGGCCGTCGCGGCGACGGCGTGGCCCTTCGCGAAGACGAACGCGCGCTGGCCCCCCTGACCCTGCCGGGCGAGGAGATCGCAGGCGAGGCCATCGAGGGACGGATCGCGCAGCCGAAGATCGTTACACCTTCGCCGGATCGGGTGCGCCCGATCTGTGCGCATTACCGCGCCTGCGGGGGATGTTCGCTGATGCATGCCTCCGAAGGCTTCACCGCCGAATGGAAGGCGCAGGTGGTCGCCGCCGCGCTTGCCGCCCACGGGATCGAGACGCAGGTGGACGGGGTCGATACCTCGCCGCTGAATTCCCGCAGGCGGGCCGTCCTGTCGGGCAAGCGCACGAAGAAGGGCGCGCTTCTGGGATTCCACGCCCGCGCATCGGGGGTGATCGTGGACATGGCCGAATGCCATATCCTGCACCCCGCCATCGTCGCCGCCCTTCCGCTGCTGCGCCGCCTGGTCGTGACCGGGGCCTCGCGTCAGGCGGAACTGTCGCTGACGGTGATCCACACCCCCGAGGGGCTGGACGTGACGGTTGCCGGCGGCAAGCCGATGGACCCGCCGCTGTTCGCGGCACTGGCGGCACTGGCCGAGGAGGGCGATCTTGCGCGGCTGACATGGGACGGCGAATCCATCACCCGCCGCGCGCCCGCCCTGCCGATGGGCCGCACGCGCATGGTCCCCCCGCCCGCAGCCTTCCTGCAGGCCACCGCCCAGGGCGAGGCCGCACTGCTGTCCGAGGTCCGGCGGATCACCAGGGACGCGCAGCGGATCGCGGATCTGTTCGCAGGATGCGGGACCTTCACCCTGCCCCTGGCCGAGGGATCCGAGGTGCATGCGGTCGAGGGCATGGCCGAACCCTTGCATGCGCTTGATTCGGCATGGCGGTCCGGGCAAGGCCTGCGAAAGGTCACGACCGAGATCCGCGACCTTGCAAGACGGCCGCTTCTGGCCGACGAACTTGCGCAATTTGACGCGATCGTGATCGATCCGCCACGCGCGGGTGCGGCGGCGCAGGTGGCCCGCATCGCCGAGGCACGCGTCCCCCTGCTGGCCTTCGTTGCCTGCGATCCGGTCAATTTTGCCAAGGATGCGCGTATCTTGGCCGATGCGGGCTACCAGATCGAATCGCTGCGGGTCGTGGACCAGTTCCGCTTTTCGCCACATGTCGAAATTGTCGCGCAATTCACACTGGCTTAACCCCCCGCTAGGCATGATACGGCAGGCTGTGGTATCCCAAATGAACAACCAACAAAAACACGTGTCAGAGGCAGTGATGAGCAAAACGACTCGTCGGAGTTTCACCTTGTCCGCGCTTGCGCTGCTGGCCGCTTGCGGCAAGCCGCAAGAGCCGAGCAAGTTCCAGAGATACTCCGGTCCCGCGGTGACGCAGATCAACGTGAACAAGGGGGCGCGCAAGCTGTACCTCGTCAGCGGCAACACCGTGGTGAAGTCCTACGATGTCAGCCTCGGGTTCGCGCCGGTCGGTCACAAGCAGTTCGAGGGCGACGGCAGGACGCCCGAGGGCGTGTATTATATCGACCGCTTCAACCCGCGCAGCGCCTTCCATCTGTCGGTGGGCGTGTCCTATCCGAATGCGCAGGACCGCGCCTATGCCGAGGCCCATGGCCGCAGCCCGGGCGGCGACATCTTCATCCATGGCCGCGGCCCCGACGGGAACAACCTGTTCCCCCGTCGCCGCGACTGGACGGCGGGCTGCATCTCGGTCACCGACGAGGAGATCGAGGAGATCTATGCCATGGTCCCGCCGGGCATCCCGATCGTGATCAGCGCCTGATCCCCGTTCCGGCCCCGCCATCCGCGGGGCCTTTCGCTTGGCACGGTCAGCTGCCCGTCAGCAGGACCCACCACAGCTTGCCCGAAGGCTCCTTGTACCAGTCGAAGCCCATCTGCGTGGCGGCGGGATCCATGATCACGTCGCGCGTGTCGCGCGTGCTCATCCAGGCGGACAGGGTCTGGATCTCGTTCTCGTAGCTTTCCGAGATGTTCTCGCCCACCAGATGGCCCTGGTATCCCGCCCGCTGCGCCCGATCCAGCGGCGAGGACCCGTCCGAGCCCCAGTGCCAGGCCCGGTTCTGCGCGGACATGTCCCGTGCATGGGCCAGCGCCGCGGTCTTCAACTGGTCGTTCGGCACCAGCGGCTGCGCCCCGATATTCCCGCGCAACGTGTTGATCTGCTGCAACACCCTACCACCGATCGCAGCCCGGTCATCGACCGGTGCGACGGGGGCCGCGGCGGGTTCGGCGGTCTGCGGCAGGGGCTGCTGACGCAGATATGCCGGGGTGCAGGCCGTGGCCAGCAGCATGCCGATAACGGCGATCGCCTTGATCTGCATAGTTTTCCTCGCGTCCCTCGAGTATTGTCGTTCCGACCATTATCCAATGCGCCCCGCCGCATCAAACGCAACTTCACGTGACGGCGAGCAGAGCCCGAAACCGAAGGGAAGGGTTTGTGGCGAATCGTGTCGCGGTTTATGCTGATCCCCGATCAATCCCGCCCCATCAGAGCGGGGACCAACCCACGGAATTGAGCAGATGAGCAGATCGTCCTTCGACCGCCGTGCCTTTCTCGGCTCGGCCGCCGCGTTCGGCGCCGCCACCCTGGCGGTTCCCGCGCGCGCGCAGCAATACGACCCCTATACCGGACAGCCGCTGCCCGCCGCGCAGGCAGCGCCCGCAGCGCCTTCGAACAGCGGGCCGCAGCACAACATCTCCAGCTTCCGGATGCAGGACTGGCGTCCGCATTTCGAGACGCTGACCAATGGCGCGATCCTGTGCGATCTGACGTCGCGCGCGGTGCATTACTGGTCCGAGGACGGGAACACCTATCGCGTCTATCCCAGCTCGATCCCGGTCAGCGCCGAACTGACCCGCACGGGCCGGACCGAGATCATCAAAAAGGTCGACGGTCCCAGCTGGGCGCCCACCCCCAGCATGAAGGCCAGCAATCCCGAATGGCCCGATTTCGTGCCGCCGGGGCCCGACAACCCGCTTGGCACCCATGCGCTGTGGCTGTCCTGGCAGTATTACCGCATCCACGGCACGCATGACACGCGCAAGATCGGCCGCAAGTCGTCGAACGGCTGCATCGGGCTGTACAACGAACATATTGCCGAGCTGTTCGGCCTGGCAAAACTGGGCACTCAGGTCCTGGTCATGACCTGATCCGTGAGGGGGCGGCAGACATGCCGCCCCTTTCGCATCAGACCCAGCCCTGGATGTTCTCGCGCACGATCTCCAGCATGACGCGGACATGCGCGGGGTCGTCGTTCAGGCAGGGGATGTAGGTGAAGCCGTGGCCGCCGGCCTCCTCGTAGGCCTCGCGGATCTCTCCGTTGATCTCCTCCAGGGTCTCGATGCAGTCCGACGAGAATGCGGGCGAGATGACGGCGATGTCGCCATGCCCTTGCCTCGCAAGTTCGGCGACATGCTCGACCGTGTAGGGGCGCAGCCATTCCTCCTTGCCGAAGACCGACTGGAAGGTCGTGTCGATGACGCCTTCGGGCCAGCCCAGCGCCTCGCGCAGCAGGCGCGACGTCTTCTGGCACTGGCAGTGATAGGGATCGCCCTGCATCAGGTAACGCCTGGGCATCCCGTGATAGGAGGCGACCAGCTTGGACGGAACCCGGTCGCCCAGCGTGCGCCGCACGCTGTCGGCCAGCGCCGCGATATAGTCGGGGCGATCCACATAGGGCTCGCAGGTGCGGATGGCCGGCTGCCAGGTCTGCTCCATCGCAGCACGGAACAGCTGGTCGTTCGCCGTGGCCGAGGTCGGTCCCGCATATTGGGGATAGAGCGGCAGGAACACGATCCGGCGGCACCCCGCCTTCACCATCCGGTCCAGCACGTCATGGGTCGAGGGGTTGCCGTAGCGCATGCAGTAATCGACCATCACCTGATCGCCCCATTCCCCCTGCGCCAGTTCGGCCAGCATCCGGGTCTGGGACTTGGTGATCGTCGCCAGCGGGCTCTCTCCCTCGGCCTCGTTCCAGATCGACTTGTAGTTCTTGCCCGAACTGAAGGGCCGGAAGGTCAGGATGATGCCCTGCAGCAGCGGCTGCCATTTCCAGCGCGGCAGGTCGATCACCCGGCGGTCGGACAGGAATTCGTTCAGGTAGCGCCGCATCGACCAGTAGTCGTAATTGTCCGGCGTCCCCAGGTTCGCGATGAGGATGCCGGTCTTGCCGGGCTTGACGGGGGGGTGATCTGCGGGCGCGTGGGTCGGTTTCATTCGTCGTTCTTCCTGAACTGGTTCAGCGCATCGGCCAGTGATGTCCTGGCCGAGCCGGGCCTGAGGGGTTTCTGCTGGTTCTCGGCTGGGGCCCATCCGGTCAGAAAGACCAGATCGAAGGTGACTGCGACACGGGACGGATCGTCGCGGTCGGCATGGTGTTCGGCCATGATCGCCCCCGCCCGCGCAAAGACCGCGCGCGAGGTTGGACGCCGCAGCCGGGCCTCCATCGCGTTCCCCTCGCCCATGCCGCGAAGATCGCGGCACAGATGCGCGATATCACGATAGCTTGCACGCTGGCTCAGCAGGTCGGCCACCGGCAGCGCCAGCCCGCCCCGTTGCAGCAGGCCGCCCAGATCGCGGATCTCGCCCATGGGCAGGATGCGGGGGGCCAGGCCGCCCGTCACCTCGGCCTCGGCCTGGGCCAGGGCGCCGCGCAGTTCCTGCAGGGTCTGGTTGCCGAAGGCCACGCCCATGAACAGCCCGTCGGGCCGCAGCGCGCGGCGGCACTGCGCGATCTGGCCCACCGGATCGTCGGCCCAGTGCAGCGCCATGGCATGGATCACCAGATCATGCGCGCCGGGCTGCAGATCCAGCAGGGCATCGTCCGCCACGACACGCGCCGCCGGGAAACGCGCCTGCCATATCTCGGGGAAGCCGGTGACGATCGCGATGTCGGTAAAGCTTCTGTTAACCTCGATCAGCCTATCCTCGATCTCGTCGGCGGCGATCTGGTGGAACAGATCGACCATGCCCCGACGCCGCGCGCGGTCGCGTTGGCGCAGCAGGGCGTCTCGGTCGGTCAGGGTCGGGCGGGTCCGGGGATCGGGGATTTTCATGACGCTTCAACATAGGGTGCTTTTGGGGACGGTTAAAGCCGCGCTGGCGCTGATATATCCGCCCCAATGCCTGTCCTGCGGCGCCGCCGTCGCAGCCACCGGCGAGGTGCAGCTGTGCCCCGATTGCTGGCCGGCGGCGGAATTCCTGTGGCGATCGGTCTGCGATTGCTGCGGGGTGCCCCTGCCCGATGACGGATTGACCGAGGCTGCGGGCATCGTCTGCGACGATTGCCTGGCGGCCCCCCGGCCCTGGTCGCGGGGGCGGGCCGCGATGGTCTATGGCGGGACGGCACGGCGGCTGATCCTGTCGCTGAAGCATGGCGACAGGCTGGACATGGTCCCGCCCTTGGCAGGCTGGCTGGCACGGGCGGCGCGCCCCCTGGTCGAACCCGACCAGATCGTCGTGCCCATTCCCATTCATCCGCGCAGGCTGCTGAAGCGCCGCTACAACCAGGCGGCGCAGCTGGCCGCGCGGTTGGCGCGCGAACTGGACCTGCCGCATCACCCGACCATGCTGCGCCGGACGCGCCACACGCAATCGCAGGACCGGCGCGGCAGGCTGGAACGCATCGCCAACCAGACCGACGCCTTCGCCGTCACGCAGGCCCAGGTCGCGGCGCTGCAGGACCGGCCCGTCCTGCTGGTCGATGACGTGATGGCCTCGGGGGGGACGATCTCGGCGGCGGCGCATGCGCTTCTGCAGGCGGGATCGGGACCGGTTTCCGTGGTGGTTCTGGCAAGGTCGCTCAAGGAGCACTAGATAAGGGGGCCAGACAGAAAGGACCGACATGACCCAACCCCGCATCGAGATCTTCACCACCCGCACCTGCCCCTTCTGCATCCGCGCCAAGCAGCTGCTGAACCAGAAGGGCCTGTCCTACGAGGAAACGGATGTCGGCGCCGACCCGTCGCTGCGCGATGCCATGACCAGGCGCGCGGGCAAGCGCAGCGTCCCGCAAATCTTCGTGGGCGATTTCCACGTCGGCGGCTGCGACGAGCTTTACGCGATGGAACGCGCGGGCAAGCTGGACCCGCTGGTCAAGGGCGCGGCCTGATGGCCCCGGCCTCGCTGGTCGTGGGGCTGGTGCAGCTGAATGTCGGGGACGACCCCGAGACGAACCTGCAGACCACGATCCCGCTGATCCGCGAGGCCGCGGCTTCGGGCGCAAGGCTGGTCCTGACGCCCGAGGCCACGAACATCCTGTCTCCATCCCGCGACCGCCAGCGCGCGGTGCTGCAACCCGAGGATCGCGACATCACCCTGCGCGCCCTGCGCCGCGAGGCCCGCGAGGCAGGCATCTGGTTGCTGATCGGATCGCTGGCGCTGGCCACGGACGACCCGGACGGGCGCTTTGCCAATCGCAGCCTGCTGATCGCCCCCGATGGCAGCATCGCGGCGCAATACGACAAGCTGCACATGTTCGACGTCACCATCAGCGACACCGAGAGCTTTCGCGAAAGCGCGGCCTATCGCCCCGGCGACCGGGCCGTCCTTGCACGGGTGGACGACGTGCCGATGGGCATGACCATCTGCTATGATCTGCGTTTCGCCCGGCTGTATCGCAGCCTGGCGCAGGCCGGGGCGCAGCTGCTGACCGTGCCCTCGGCCTTTCACCCCGCCACCGGGCAGGCGCATTGGGAAACGCTGCTGCGTGCCCGCGCGATCGAGACCGGCTGCTTCGTCCTGGCGCCCGCGCAATGCGGCACCCATCCCCGCCCCCACAGCCCCGACCGCGATCCTCGGCGCAGCCACGGGCATTCGCTGGTCGTTGACCCCTGGGGCAGGGTTCTTGCCGATGGCGGCACGGAACCCGGCGTCACGACGGTTTCACTTGACCTTCAGGCGGTTGGCGATGCACGTTCCCGCATCCCGTCCCTTGCACATGACCGCCCCTTCCTGGGGCCCTGAAGGCTTTGATCAGACCTGTGACACGCAATGATGCCGACCATGCGAATGGCGGACTGGCCGCCAGCCTCTTTGCCGAGGTGCTGATCGCGGATCAGTTGTCGCGCAACCTGATTGGCAAGGCGCTGCCCCGCGGGATGCAGATCTCGCATTTCTCGGTGCTGAACCTGCTGGCGCATGTGAACGAGGAACGCACCCCCGCCCAGCTAGCCGAGGCGTTCCACGTCACGCGGGGGGCGATGACGAACACGCTGTCGCGGCTGGAATGGGCGGGCCATGTGCATATCCGCCCCGACTGGGACGATGCGCGGCGCAAGTTCGTGTCGATCAGCCGCACCGGCCGCGAGGCACGCGATCAGGCGATCGCCGCCTTCATGCCGCTGATCGCGGGCGTCGTCCGCGATATCGGTGCCGACCGGGTCCGCAGCGCCCTGCCCGTCCTGCGCGAATTGCGAATCCGGCTGGAGGAGGATCCGCCCAGCGCCGAGGACGCTCAGGGTGCGCGCGACGTCAGCAGGTAGTTCACCGACAGATCGGTCGATGACAGCCGCCAGCCGAAGCTGACGGGATTGAACACCATCCCGCAGCGATCGACGGGCAGCAGACCGCCCCGTTCGGCCATTCCCGCCAGTTCGTCGGGCGTGGGGAAACGCTGCCAGTCATGCGTGCCGCGCGGCAGCCAGCGCATGACCCATTCCGCCCCGACAATCGCGGCAAGGAAGCTTTTGGTGGTGCGGTTCAGCGTGGACAGGATCACCAGCCCGCCGGGACGCACCAGCCTGCGGCAGGTCGCCACGAACTCGGCCGGGTCGGCCACGTGCTCGACGATCTCCAGCGCCAGGACCACGTCGAAGACCTCGCCCGCATCGGCCAGCGCCTCGGCGGTGGTGGCGCGATAGTCGATCTCCAGTCCCTGCGTCTCGGCATGGGCGCGGGCCACGTTGATGTTCAGCTCGGCCGCATCGGCGCCCACCACCGTCGCGCCAAGCCGCGTCATCGGTTCCGCGACAAGCCCGCCGCCGCAGCCGATATCCAGCACGCGCAGCCCGGCAAAGGGACGCGGTTCGCGGCGGTCGCGCCCGAATTCGGCGCCGATCTGGGTGGCGATGTAATCCAGCCGGATCGGGTTCATCAGGTGCAGGGGGCGGAACTTGCCCCTCGGGTCCCACCATTCGGCGGCCATGGCCTCGAACTTGGCGATCTCGGCGGGGTCGATGCTGGCGCTCATGCGGGCGTCCTTCTGGCAGGCGTCGTCTGTCTGTCTTATATAGGGGGCATGGACCGATTGGCAGGACAAATCACCGCGTCACATGGCCGCCTTCACCCGGCGGTCGAACCCTTCGCGCGTCACATGCTGGAGGTGGGCTCTGGCCACACGCTCTATGTCGAGGAATGCGGCAACCCGGCGGGCCGGCCCGTCGTGGTGCTGCATGGCGGACCGGGCGGGGGCTGCAGCCCGTTCATGCGGCGCTTCTTCGATCCCGACCATTACCGGGTCGTGCTGTTCGACCAGCGCGGCTGCGGCAGATCGCGGCCCCAGGCCTCGGTCGAGGCGAACACCACGCCGCATCTGGTCGCCGATATCGAGGCGATTCGCACGCATCTGGGCATCGACCGCTGGCTGCTGTTCGGCGGCAGCTGGGGGGCGACGCTGGCCGTCGCCTATGCCGAGACGCATCCCGACCGCACCACCGGCCTCGTGCTGCGGGGGGTGTTCCTGGGGATGCAGACCGAGCTGGACTGGTTCTATGGCGGCGGCGCGGGGCGGTTCTTCCCCGACCTGTGGGCGCAGTTCCAGGAACCCATCCCCGAGGCCGAGCGCGGCGACATGATCGCGGCCTATCACGCGCGGCTGTTCGATCCCGACACCTCGCGGCAGGCGCGCTTCGCGCAGCCCTGGCTGATGTGGGAAAACGCGCTGGCCGGCCTGCAATCGTCGCCGGGCAGCCATGCCCCCGCCGATTACGCCCGCGCCTTCGCCCGGCTCGAGAATCACTTCTTCAGCAATCGCTGCTTCCTGGATGAAGGGCAGCTTCTGCGCGACCGTCACAGGATCGAACATCTGCCCGCCGTGATCGTGCAGGGCCGCTACGACATGGTCTGCCCGCCGCTCAGCGCGTGGCGGCTGGCCGATGGCTGGGACCGCTGCCAGATGCGCCTGGTGCCCGCATCGGGACATGCCCTGTCCGAACCGCGCATCACCGCGGAACTGGCGGGCGTGATGGACCAGATCCGCGACGATGACCGCACATCACGGGGTGACGAATGAACCTGTTCCTGATCTTCCTGCTGGCCAGCGCCGCCGCCGCCACGACCGGCTTCGTGTTCAGGCCCGGCACCTGGTACGAGGGGCTGGCCAAGCCCGGCTTCACCCCGCCGAACTGGGCGTTTCCCGTGGCCTGGACCGCGATCTACCTGCTGTCGGCCTATGCCGCGTCGCGGGTGGCGCTGCTGCCCGGCGCGGGAATGGCGCTTGCGCTCTGGGCCGCGCAGATCGCGCTCAACACCCTGTGGACGCCCCTGTTCTTCGGGGCGCGGCGCATGGCGCTGGCGATGGTCTGCATCCTGACGCTGCTGGTGACGGTGGCCGCGATGACGCTGGCCTTCTGGCGTCTGGACTGGCTGTCGGGGCTGATGATCCTGCCCTATCTGGCATGGCTTCTGGTGGCCACGGGACTGAACTGGCGGATCTGGCGCGACAACCCCGGCGCCGCCGGGGGCTGATCCGGCTTGCATTCGCGGGCAAGCGGCGCTATATGCCCAGCAAGACAGCGGTGCAGGGGTCCAAACCCTGCCCACCGGAAATTCCGCATGGGGGCCGCTGACGGCCCCTTTTTCATGTCCGAGAGGATCCCATGTCGAACGATCTGCCCGTCTCGAACGACCTTATCGCCAAGACCGCGATCGACCGCCGCCTGGCCGAGATCATCATTCCGGTGATCGAGGATATGGGCTTCGAACTGGTCCGCGTGCGTCTGCAGGGCGGCAAGACGCCGCTGCTGCAGATCATGGCCGACCGCCCCGAGGGCGGCATCAACGTGGACGACTGCGCCGAGATCTCGACCGCGGTCAGCGCCACGCTGGATGTCGAGGACCCGGTCGAGGAGGCCTACAACCTCGAGGTCAGCAGCCCCGGCATCGACCGGCCGCTGACCCGCATGAAGGATTTCGAGACCTTCGAGGGCTACGAGGTCAAGCTGGAGACGAACCAGCAGATCGACGGCCGCAAGCGCTGGAAGGGCATCCTTGCGGGCACCGAGGGCAACGAGGTCCTGATCAATATCGAGGAAGCGGGCGAGACCCACACCATCGGCCTGGACTTCGACTGGCTGTCGGATGCCAAGCTGGTGCTGACCGACGAGCTGATCAAGGAAATGCTTCGTCAGAAGAAGGAAGCGGGCGTCGAGATCGACAATCTGGACGAGACCGCCTTCGACGAGATCGAAACCGACGACCAAGATGGCGCCGACGGCGCCCAGACCAAGGAGTGAGCGATGGCGATCACCTCTGCCAATCAGCTGGAACTGCTGCAGACGGCCGAAGCCGTCGCACGCGAGAAGATGATCGACCCCGAGCTGGTCATCGAAGCGATGGAGGACAGCCTCGCCCGTGCCGCCAAGTCGCGCTACGGGGCCGAGATGGACATCCGCGTGAAGATCGACCGCCGCAACGGCAACGCGACCTTCACCCGCGTCCGCACCGTCGTCGCCGATGACGAGGTCGAGAACTATCAGGCGCAGCTGACCGTCGAGCAGGCTCGCCCCTATCTGGACGAGCCCAAGGTCGGCGATGAAATCAGCGACCAGGTGCCGCCGGTCGAGCTGGGCCGCATCGCCGCGCAATCCGCCAAGCAGGTCATCCTGCAGCGCGTCCGCGAGGCCGAGCGCGATCGCCAGTACGACGAGTTCAAGGATCGTGCGGGCACCATCATCAACGGCATCGTCAAGCGCGAGGAATACGGCAACATCATCGTCGATGTGGGCCGTGGCGAGGCGATCCTGCGCCGCAACGAGAAGATCGGCCGCGAAAGCTATCGCCCGAACGACCGCATCCGCGCCTATGTCAAGGACGTGCGCCGCGAGAACCGCGGTCCGCAGATCTTCCTGTCGCGCACCGACCCGCAGTTCATGGCCGAGCTGTTCAAGATGGAAGTGCCCGAGATCTATGACGGCGTGATCGAGATCAAGGCCGTGGCCCGCGATCCCGGTTCGCGCGCCAAGATCGCGGTCATCAGCTACGACAACTCGATCGACCCGGTCGGCGCCTGCGTCGGCATGCGCGGCAGCCGCGTCCAGGCCGTCGTGGGTGAGCTGCAGGGCGAGAAGATCGACATCATCCCGTGGAACGAGGATCAGGCCACCTTCCTGGTCAACGCCCTGCAACCCGCCGAGGTCAGCAAGGTCGTCTTCGACGAGGAAGCCGGCAAGATCGAGGTCGTCGTCCCCGAGGAGCAGCTGTCGCTGGCCATCGGTCGCCGCGGCCAGAACGTGCGCCTTGCCAGCCAGCTGACGGGCCTGGACATCGACATCCTGACCGACGAGGAGGAATCCAAGCGTCGTCAGGCCGAGTTCAACGCCCGCACCCAGCTGTTCATGGATGCGCTGGATCTGGACGAGTTCTTCGCCCAGCTGCTGGTGGCCGAGGGCTTCACCAATCTCGACGAGGTCGCCTATGTCGACCAGGACGAGCTGCTGACCATCGACGGCGTGGACGAAGGCACCGCACAGGAACTGCAGGCCCGTGCCCGCGACGTGCTGGAAGCCAAGAACAAGGCCGCGCTTTCGGCCGCCCGCGAACTGGGTGCCGAAGACAGCCTTATTGAATTCGACGGTCTGACACCCCAGATGGTCGAGGCGCTTGCCAAGGATGGCGTGAAGACGCTGGAAGACTTCGCGACCTGCGCGGACTGGGAACTTGCCGGTGGCTGGACCACCGTCAACGGCCAGCGCGTGAAGGACGAAGGCCTGCTGGAACCCTTCGAGGTCACCCTGGAAGAAGCGCAGACCCTCGTGATGACCGCCCGCGTGTCGTTGGGCTGGGTCGACCCGGCCGAACTCGAATCCGAGGAAGAGCCGGTCGAGGACGAAACCGACGACGAGGAAACCGGGGCCTGATCGCGCCCCGGACAGGAGGGCAGGATTGAGCCGAGGCGGACGCACCAATGAAAGGGAAGACCCCGAACGTCGCTGCATCGCGACGGGCGAGGTCCAACCCAAGAGAGGACTGATCCGCTTCGTGATCGGTCCCGAGGACCAGATCGTTCCCGATCTGGCCGAGAAACTGCCAGGCCGCGGCATATGGGTCGCGGCCGATCGTGACGCGCTGGAAAAGGCGACCTCGAAGGGTCTCTTTTCGCGCGCGGCACGAACGAAGGTGACGGTGCCCGCCGATCTCGTGGCGCAGGTCGAGGACGGCCTCGCCAGGCGGGTGGTCGAACTGGTATCGCTGGCGCGAAAGACCGGACGGGCTGTCGCCGGCTTCGAAAAGGTCAAGGGCTGGCTGGCCGAGGGGCGCGCAAAGGTGCTTCTGCAGGCCAGCGACGGGTCCGAACGCGGCAAGGGCAAGCTGTGGACGCCGACCGGCGGACGCTGGTTCGGCTGCCTGACCGCAACAGAATTGGGTTTGTCCTTCGGGCGCGATCATGTCATACACGGCGCGCTTGCGGCGGGTGGCCTGACGGACAAGGTGATCTTGGAAGCCGGCAGACTGACGGGTCTGCGCGGGCATGACGGCAGCAATTCGGCTGCCGGGAAGGAATGAAGACGCATATGAGCGACAAAGACGGAAAGAAGCCCCTGGGCGTCGGCGGCAGCGGCCGCTCGGGCCAGGTCAAGCAAAGTTTCAGCCATGGCCGCACCAAGAGCGTGGTCGTGGAAACCAAGCGCAAGCGCGTCGTCGCCAAGCCCGGCGGCGGTGCTTCTCAGCCTGCCGACAAGGCCAAGACGCCGCTGACCGCCCGCGTTGCGGGCGATCCCTCCAAGCGCCCCGCCGGCATCTCGGATGCCGAGATGGAGCGCCGCCTGAAGGCGCTTGCCGCAGCCAAGGCCCGCGAGGCCGAGGATAACGAGCGCCGCGCGGCCGAGGAGAAGGCACGCGAGGAAGAACGCGAGCGCCGCCGCGCCGAGATCGAGGCGAAGGCCCGCGAGGAGCGCGAGCGCGAAGAGGCCCGCAAGGCCAAGGCCGAGGAAGAGGCACGCGCCGCGCGCGAGGCCGAGGAAGCCAAGGCCCGCCAGAAGGAAGAACCCAAGCGCGATGCACGGGCCAAGCCCGCAGCCGCAGCCAAGCCCGCGACGCCCGACCAGGCCGCGATCGAGGCCGCTGCCGCACGCGCCGAGACCAAGGGTGTGTCGAACACGCAGCGCAAGCCCGACCGCGAGCGCAACGATCGCGACAACCGCAACAAGACCACCCGCGACGACAACCGTCGCTCGGGCAAGCTGTCGCTGAACCAGGCGCTGAACGGCGAAGGCGGCCGCCAGCGCAGCATGGCCGCGATGAAGCGCAAGCAGGAAAAGGCCCGCCAGCAGGCGATCGGTGGCGGTCAACGCGCCGAGAAGCAGGTGCGCGACGTCCAGCTGCCCGATACCATCGTCGTCTCGGAACTGGCGAACCGCATGGCCGAACGTGCCGCGGATGTCGTCAAGTCGCTGATGAAGATGGGCATGATGGTCAGCATGAACCAGGCCATCGATTCCGACACCGCCGAACTGGTGATCGAGGAATTCGGCCACCGTGCGGTCCGCGTCAGCGATGCCGACGTGGAACAGGTCATCGACAGCGTCCAGGACAAGGACGAGGATCTGCAGTCGCGTCCCCCGATCATCACGATCATGGGCCATGTCGACCACGGCAAGACCTCGCTTCTGGATGCCATCCGCAAGGCCAATGTCGTCTCGGGCGAGGCCGGCGGCATCACCCAGCATATCGGCGCCTATCAGGTGCAGGCGGAATCGGGGGCGGTGCTGACCTTCCTCGACACGCCGGGCCACGCGGCCTTCACCTCGATGCGTGCCCGCGGTGCGAACGTGACCGACATCGTGGTTCTGGTCGTCGCGGCGGATGACGCCGTGATGCCGCAGACGATCGAGGCCATCAACCATGCCAAGGCGGCCAAGGTCCCGATGATCGTGGCGATCAACAAGGTCGACAAGCCGACCGCCGATGTCCAGAAGGTCCGCACGGCCCTGCTGCAGCACGAGGTGGTCGTCGAGCAGATGTCCGGCGACGTGCAGGATGTCGAGGTTTCGGCCAAGACGGGCCACGGTCTGGACGCCCTGCTGGAAGCCATCGCGCTTCAGGCAGAGATCCTGGAACTGAAGGCCAACCCGGGCCGCGCGGCCCAGGGTGCGGTCATCGAGGCACAGCTGGACGTGGGCCGCGGCCCCGTCGCGACGGTCCTCGTGCAGCACGGCACCCTGCGTCGCGGCGACATCTTCGTCGTCGGCGAACAATGGGGCAAGGTGCGTGCGCTGATCAACGATCAGGGCGAGCGCGTCGAGGAAGCCGGTCCCTCGGTTCCGGTCGAGGTTCTGGGTCTGAACGGCACGCCCGAAGCGGGTGACGTGCTGAACGTCGTCGAGACCGAGGCCCAGGCCCGCGAGATCGCCGAGTTCCGCACCCAGCAGTCCAAGGACAAGCGGGCCGCTGCAGGCGCCTCGATCACGCTGGACCAGATGCTGGCCAAGGCGAAGGCCGACCAGACCGTGGCGGAACTGCCCGTGGTCGTGAAGGCCGACGTGCAGGGTTCGGCGGAAGCCATCGTGCAGGCCCTGGAAAAGGTCGGCAACGACGAGGTCCGCGTCCGCGTCCTGCATTACGGCGTCGGTGCGATCACCGAATCCGATATCGGTCTGGCCGAAGCAAGCCAGGCGCCGGTCATCGGCTTCAACGTCCGTGCGAACGCCCCGGCCCGCAACTCGGCCAACCAGAAGGGCGTGGAGATCCGCTACTACTCGGTGATCTACGATCTGGTGGACGACATCCGGGCGGCCGCATCGGGCCTTCTGTCGGCCGAAGTCCGCGAGAACTTCATCGGCTATGCCGAGATCCGCGAAGTCTTCAAGGTCACCGGCGTCGGCAAGGTCGCTGGCTGCCTGGTCACCGAAGGGATCGCCCGTCGCAGTGCTGGCGTCCGCCTGCTGCGCGACAACGTGGTGATCCACGAAGGCACGCTGAAGACGCTCAAGCGCTTCAAGGACGAGGTCAAGGAAGTGCAGTCCGGTCAGGAATGCGGCATGGCCTTCGAGAATTACGACGACATCCGCCCCGGCGATGTCATCGAGATCTTCGAGCGCGAAGAGGTCGAGCGCACGCTCTGATCCTTCACAGGACGAAAAATGCGGAAAGGGCGGTCCTCGGGCCGCCCTTTTTCATGGCGGGGCGCGGCGGTTGCTGTCGCCTCGGCTCCGGCCGGACCCGGGACAGCATGCGACCCGTCCGGGCCTCGGCCATGAAAAAAGGGACAGCCTTGCGGCTGCCCCTTCTTCCTCCTCCCCTGATGCGGCGCGGTCCCTCCCAAGCCCGAGCCGCGGGAATTACTTGCCGACCGGCTTGCCTTCATAGGTGCGGCTGCCGACGCGGACGAGGATGTTGCCATCCGTGGTCGAGCCCTCGAAAAGGCCTTGGACGGAAATGTAGCTTCCGACGGAAATGGTGCGGATCATGTCAAGCCTCCTTGGTGATCATATCCAAAGGTAGTCATGAAATGGTTAAAAACGGGCACACAACACATTCAACTAATCGCGCGATAGGCAGTTTTGCAAGATAAAAGCAAAGAACCCGACGTCAAAGCCACATTTGCAGGGCCGGGATCAGGGGAATGTCCGCCGCAGGCATGTCATAATTGCGCAAATCGCGGGCATATGACCATGCAAGGCGCTGCCCTTCGCGCGGCTGGGGAATCCCCTGCCACTTGCGACAGGCAAATACGGGCATCAGCAGATGGAAATCGGCATAGCTGTGGCTGGCGAAGGTCAGCGGCGCAAGGCAGCTCTGCCAGGTCTCGATTCCCAGCTCCTCGTAGAGCTCTCGGATGAGGGCGGCCTCGGGGGTCTCGCCGGGTTCGACCTTGCCGCCCGGAAACTCCCACAGGCCCGCCATGGACTTGCCCTCGGGGCGCTGTGCCAGAAGTACGCGCCCCTCGGGGTCGATCAGGGCGACGGCGGATACCAGGACCGTCTTCACGACCGGTAATCCGCGTTGATGTCGATATAGCCGTGGGTCAGATCGCAGGTCCACACGGTCTGCGCGCCCTGCCCCAGCCCCAGATCCACCGCGATGCGCAGGTCCTGGTTCTTCATGTAGGCGCTGGCCTCGGCCTCGTCGTAATCGGGATCGCGCCAGCCGTCGCGGGCCACGACCATGTCGCCGAAGGCGATGGACAGGCGGTCGCGATCGGCATTCGCCCCCGACTTGCCCACGGCGGCGACGATGCGGCCCCAGTTCGCGTCCTCGCCGGCGATGGCGGTCTTGACCAGCGGCGAATTGGCGATCGACATGGCGACCAGCCGCGCATCGGCATCGTCGGCGGCACCGGTCACGGCGATCTCGACGAACTTGGTGGCGCCTTCGCCGTCGCGCACGACCAGATGCGCCAGTTCACGCATGACGCCGTGCAGCGCGGTCACGAATGCGGCACCGGGACCCTCGGCAAGCGAGGTGATCGGCGCGGCCTTCGACCGCCCCGTCGCCGCCAGGATCAGCGCATCCGAGGTCGAGGTGTCGCTGTCCACGGTGATCGCGTTGAAGCTGCCGTTCAGCCCGCCGCTCAGCGCCTGCTGCAGCAGGTCTGCCGAAATGGCCGCATCGGTGAAGACATAGACCAGCATCGTGGCCATGTCCGGCGCGATCATCCCCGACCCCTTGGCGATGCCCGAGATACGGATCTCTCCGCCCTCGCCCGCCACGGTGGCGGATGCGCCCTTGGGGAAGGTGTCTGTCGTCATGATCGCGCGCGCGGCCTCGGGCGCGCCGTCGGCCTTCAGGCTGCCTGCCAGGCCATCTATCGCCGCGACGATGCGGTCATGGGGCAGCGGTTCGCCGATCACCCCCGTCGAGGACGAGAAGACCCGCGAGGCGGGCAGCGACAGCGCCGTTGCGACCGCACCCGTCACCGCATCGACCGATTCCTGTCCGCGCGCGCCGGTGAAGGCGTTGGCATTGCCGGAATTGATGATGATCGCGGCACCGTCGGGGGCATCGCCCCCCTGTGCCAGCTTGGCCTGGTTGTCCAGCACGCAGGCCGCGCGGGTGGACGAACGCGTGAACGCCCCCGCGACCGTGCTGCCCGGTGCCACGCGGATCAGCGTGACATCGGTGCGGCCCTGGTATTTCACGCCCGCGGCGGCGCTGGCGAATTCCACGCCCTCGATCACCGGAAGATCGGGGAAGGATGCGGGCGCAAGGGGCGAGACGGGAAGCCCGGCCTTGCCCATCATTCGCTCTCCAGCAGGCTGTCGTCCTGCAGCAGCGCGGGGTCCAGATCCTCGGTGCGGGTCACCTCGGCCTCGCCCGCGATGCGCTCGATCTCGGTCTCGACCTTCTCGCGGCGGACCATCTGCGCCAGTTCCGCGCGGACCTCGTCCAGCGAGGGGGCCTCCTGCATCCGGGTCTCGTTCAGCTTGATCACGTGCCAGCCGAAATCGGTCTGCACAGGGTCCGAGATCGCGCCGGGTTCCATCGCGGCCACGGCCTCGGCGAAGGGGGCGACCATCTGATCGGCGGCGAACCAGCCCAGATCGCCGCGATTCGGACCCGAGGGGCCGGTCGAATGCTGTTCGGCCAGATCCCCGAAATCGGCGCCGTCGTCCAGCTGGGCCTTCAGGTCCTTCGCCTCTTCCTCGGTCTCGACCAGGATATGGGCGGCGTTGTATTCCTGCACCGCTTCCGCATCGGCGAACAGCTTGTCATAGGCGGCCTGCAGTTCCTCGTCCGAGGGTTCGGCCTCGGCCATCTGGCCCACGAAGGCGGTAGCGGCGGTATTGCGGGCCTGCAGCTCCTGCTGGGCGCGCAGCATGGGCGTATCCTCGGCGGCATGCGCGACGGCGGCCTGGCGCACCAGCTGGTCCAGCAGCGTGTCCCACAGCGCCTCGGCGGGCATGCCGGCCATGGCCGGGTCCTGCACCGATTGGCGCATCACGATCATCTGGCCCAGGGTGATGTCCTGGCCGTCCACCGTCGCGACCACGGTATCGGCATCCTGCGCCTGCGCGGCGGCAGCCATCAGCGGCACCGCAACGATCGCGGCCTTCAAAACGGGTCGAAACATCGGGAAATCCTTCCAGATCACGGCGCCGCGCCCGTCACGGGCATTGGCGCCAACATTGACAGTCAGGCAGGGCGGGCCTACATCCCGAAGCAACTCCGTGGAAGGCGCCGCCGCCGCGTTCGTTCAGGGCCCTGATACGGCAATGCGGCCGGTGCGGGCAAGTGGCCCGCTGCTGACGCACCTTTCCCAACTATGTGATTGTGAAGGTAACATGCTCGGAACTCTGGCGAAGAAGGTCTTCGGTACGCCGAACGACCGCAAGGTGAAATCGACCCGTCCGCTGGTCGCCCGCATCAACGCGCTGGAGGACGAGTTCACCGCATTGTCCGACGAGGGGCTGATCGCGAAGACCCGCGAGTTCCAGGACCGCGTCGCCGCGGGCGAAAGCCTGGACGCGATCCTGCCCGAAGCCTTCGCGAACTGCCGCGAGGGCGCCCGCCGCGCCCTGGGGCTTCGCGCCTTCGACGTGCAGCTGATGGGCGGCATCTTCATGCACGAGGGCAACATCTCGGAGATGAAGACCGGCGAGGGCAAGACCCTGGTCGCGACCTTCCCGGCCTATCTGAACGCGCTGTCGGGCAAGGGCGTCCATGTCGTCACCGTCAACGATTACCTGGCCAAGCGCGATGCGGAATGGATGTCCAAGGTCTATGCCCAGCTGGGCCTGACCTGCGGCGTCGTCGTCCCCTTCCAGCCCGAGGACGAGAAGCGGCAGGCCTATGCCGCGGACGTGACCTATGCCACCAACAACGAGCTGGGCTTCGACTATCTTCGCGACAACATGAAGGGCAGCGTGGCCGAGATGGTCCAGCGCGGCCACAATTACGCCATCGTGGACGAGGTCGACAGCATCCTGATCGACGAGGCCCGCACGCCGCTGATCATCAGCGGCCCGTCGCAGGACCGGTCGGAACTGTACCGCGTGCTTGACCAGTACATCCCGCTGCTGACCGACGAGCATTACAAGCTGGACGAGAAGGCCCGCAACGCGACCTTCACCGAGGAAGGCAACGAATTCCTCGAACAGCGCCTGCAGGCCGATGGCGTCCTGCCGGAAGGCCAGACGCTGTATGATCCCGAATCGACCACCATCGTGCATCACGCCAGCCAGGCGCTGCGCGCGCACAAGCTGTTCATGAAGGATCAGCACTACATGATCCGCGACGGCGAGGTCGCGCTGATCGACGAATTCACCGGTCGCATGATGAAGGGCCGCCGCCTGTCGGACGGTCTGCACCAGGCGATCGAGGCCAAGGAAGGCGTCGAGATCCAGCCCGAGAACGTCACGCTGGCGAGCGTGACCTTCCAGAACTACTTCCGCCTCTACGAGAAGCTGGGCGGCATGACCGGCACGGCATCGACCGAGGCCGAGGAATTCGCCGAGATCTACAAGCTGGGCGTGGTCGAGGTTCCGACCAATCGCGGCATCGCACGCCAGGACGAACACGACCGCGTCTATCGCACCGCGCAGGAAAAATACGCCGCCGTGATCGAGGCGATCAAGGAGGCCCATGCCAAGGGTCAGCCGACCCTGGTGGGCACCACCAGCATCGAGAAATCCGAGATGCTGTCCCAGCTGCTGACCCGCGACGGCGTCCCCCACAACGTCCTGAACGCCCGCCAGCACGAGGCCGAGGCCCAGATCGTCGCCGATGCCGGCAAGATGGGGGCGGTCACCATCGCCACCAACATGGCCGGTCGCGGCACCGACATCCAGCTGGGCGGCAATGTCGAGATGAAGGTCATGGAGGCGCTGAACGCCGATCCGGACGCCAATCCCGACGAGCTGCGCGCCCGGATCGAGGCCCAGCACGCGGGCGAGAAGCAGAAGGTGCTGGATGCGGGCGGCCTGTTCGTCCTGGGCACCGAGCGCCACGAGAGCCGCCGGATCGACAACCAGCTGCGCGGCCGTTCGGGCCGTCAGGGCGACCCGGGCCGTTCGCTGTTCTTCCTGTCGCTGGACGACGACCTGATGCGGATCTTCGGGTCCGAGCGACTGGACAAGGTTCTCTCCTCGCTCGGGATGAAGGAAGGCGAGGCGATCGTGCATCCTTGGGTGAACAAGTCGCTGGAACGCGCGCAGGCCAAGGTCGAGGGGCGCAACTTCGACATCCGCAAGCAGCTGCTGAAATTCGACGACGTCATGAACGACCAGCGCAAGGCGATCTTCAGCCAGCGCCGCGAGATCATGGACAGCGAGGAAGTGGGCGAGATCACCGCCGACATGCGCCATCAGGTCATCGACGACCTGGTCGAGGATTTCATGCCCGCGCGCAGCTATGCCGATCAGTGGGATATCGAGGGTCTGTCGAGCGCCATCCGCGAGCGGCTGAACATGAACCTGCCCGTGGCCGAATGGGCCGCCGAGGAAGGCGTGGACCAGGAAGCCATGCGAGAGCGCATCGTGGATGCGACCGACACCTACATGGCCGAGAAGACTCAAGGGTTCGGCCCCGAGAACATGGCGATGATCGAGAAGCAGGTCCTCTTGCAGCAGATCGACCAGAAATGGCGCGACCACCTGCTGACGCTGGACCATCTGCGCTCGGTGGTCGGCTTCCGCGGCTATGCGCAGCGCGATCCGTTGTCGGAATACAAGACCGAGGCCTTCCAGCTGTTCGAGGCGCTGCTGGACGGGCTGCGCTTCGACGTGACGCAGCGGCTGGCGCAGATCCGACCGCTGACCGAGACCGAGCGCGAGGAGATGATGCGCCAGATGGCCGATCAGCGCGAAGCGGCCCAGGCCGACCTGACCGCCGAACATCCGGGCGAGAGCGACGAGACCGCCGAGGAGAACCCCGCGCGCCTGCCGGGCTTCAACGAGAACGATCCCTCGACCTGGGGGAACCCGTCGCGGAACGACCTGTGCCCCTGCGGGTCGGGTCAGAAGTTCAAGCACTGCCACGGCGCGATCTGATCGTGCATGTCGCGGGGCGCCGTTTGCGTCCCGCGACGATTTCGGCCCGGTCGGGCGGGGACAGGCCCCGCCGCGATCCGGTCCGAAGGCCGGGCTGCGCCGGCCCCTCAGCCCAGATGGGTCGGCATTGTCCAGCCACGCAGGAAGTCATCGGCCCCCATGGGCCGCTTGCCCGCAGGCTGCACCTGGTGAACCTGCACGGCCCCTTCGCCACAGGCAATGATCATGCCCCGCAGCACCTGCCCCGGTTCGCCCTGCCCTTCCGCAATGGATGAGCGCAGCAGCTTGATCCGTTCATCGCCCATCATGCACCACGCCCCCGGAAAGGGCGACAGCCCGCGGATCTGGCGATCCACTTCGGATGCGGGGCGGGACCAGTCGATGCGAGCCTCGGCCTTGTCGATCTTGGCGGCATAGGTCACGCCATCCCGCGGCTGCGGTTCCGCACCCTTGGGCAGTTCGGCCAGCGTCCGCACGATCAGGTCCGCCCCCATCCGCGACAACCGGTCATGCAGGTCGGCGGTCGTCTCGGACGGGTCGATGGGGGTGCGCGCCAGCGACAGGACCGGTCCGGTATCCAGGCCCGCCTCCATCTGCATGATAGCCACGCCTGTTTCCGCGTCCCCCGCCATGACGGCGCGGTGGATGGGCGCGGCCCCCCGCCAGCGCGGCAGGATCGAGGCGTGGATGTTCACGCAGCCCAGGCGCGGCGCATCCAGAACCGGCTGCGGCAGGATCAGGCCATAGGCCACGACCACGGCGATATCCGCATCCAGATCCGCGAAGGCTTGCCGGTCGGCAGGATCGCGCAGCGTCGCGGGGTGGCGGACGGGCAGGCCCAGATCCTCGGCCGCGCGATGAACGGCGGACGGCCGCGCCTTCTGCCCGCGCCCCGCGGCGCGCGGTGGCTGGGTATAGACGGCCACCACCTCGTGTTCGGCGGCGATGGCCCGCAATGCGGGCACCGAGAAATCGGGCGTTCCCATGAAGATCACGCGCATGGCGGTTCCCCTTCTGGCGGTTGCGGTTCAGCGGCGCGACAGCTTGCCGGATTTCTGCACCAGCATCTTGCGCCGCAGCGGCGACAGGCGGTCGACATAGAGCTTGCCGTCCAGATGGTCGATCTGATGCTGCACGCTGGTGGCCCAGAGACCGACGAAATCGCGCTCCTCCACCTCTCCGTCGGCATTGAGGAAGCGCACCGTCACGGCACGCGGACGCTCGATCCGGGCGAAGACGCCGGGCAGGTTCGGACTGGCCTCGTCATGGGCGCGCAGCTGGATGCTCTCGTGCAGGATCTCGGGGTTGGCCATGCGGACGGCCTGGCCGCGCTTGTCCGAGGCATCGACCACCGCCAGACGCATCATGATGCCGATCTGCGGGGCCGCAAGGCCGACGCCCGGCATCGCGTCCATCGTGTCGATCATGTCGTCCCAGACCATGCGCACGGTCTCGGTCACGGCGGGGACCGGGTCGGCGGGGCGGTGCAGGCGCGGATCGGCATAGGGGATGAAGGGGCGAACGGGCATTCAGGTCTCCGATATGAGGCGGCCGTCCAGATGGTCGGCCAGATGCTGGGCGGCACGGGCGCGCGGGCCTTCCAGCAGTTCGGCATGATACCGGCCATAGAGGTCGTACCACCCCAGGCGGATCGAGACGGGTCGCGTCACGTGACACGACTTGTCCGGCCGCGACAGGCAATGTTCGATCCGCGTGTCGGTTTCGTCCGAACGCCACAGGATCTCGGGGTCGATGAACACCACGGGGGTGCCCTTCGCAAGGTGGGGGGCCATCACGAAGATCCGGTACATCCGCCCGATCTGGGGGGCGGCGATCCCCGGCCCCTGCCGCGGGGGCAGGCTGGCCAGCAGATCGGCCACGATTTCGCGGATGGCGGGGGCGTTCAGCACGCCCGCGGGTTCGCATCGCTGCAGAAGGCGCGCATCGGGCGCCAGAAGGATCGCGCGCGGTCGGCCCGGGGCAAGCCCCGGCAGGGTCGGACGGGTCGCCCCGTCCCGACCGGCCGCCTCGTCAGCCACGGGCCTGCTCTCGTTTCAGCTTGACCATCTTGCGGGTGATCATCTGCCGCTTCATCGCGGACAGGTGGTCGATGAACAGCACGCCGTTCAGGTGGTCCAGCTCGTGCTGGGCGCAGGTCGCCCACAGCCCGTCGAATTCGCGTTCATGGGTCGCGCCGTCCAATCCCAGCCATGTCAGGCGCACCTCGGACGGGCGGGTGACGCTGGCATATTGGTCGGGGATCGACAGGCAGCCCTCCTCGTAGGAATTCTGCGCCTCGGAGGACCAGCTGATCTCGGGGTTGATCAGGACCATGGGCGCGGGCTCGGCCTCGGGGTCGCGGGTGGCGTCCATCACGAAGATCCGGCTGTTCACGCCGATCTGCGGACCCGCCAGTCCGATGCCCGGTGCATCGTACATGGTCGCAAGCATGTCGGCGGCCAGCGTCTCGACCTCGGGGGTGATGCGCGCGATGGGGTCGGCCACCTTCTTCAGGCGGGGATCGGGATGGATCAGGATCGGTTTCAGGCTCATTCCCGCGAAATAAGCCAAGCCTTCACCATAGGCAACATCCGGCGTATGCAGGGGCAGGATCGCAACATGCAGCGGGGACAGCATGCACAAGCCCGACTTCGACGAGATCATCGACCGCACCGGCACCCATTGCAGCAAGTGGGACGACATGGAGGCGGCTTACGGCGTATCGCCCGATGACGGGCTGTCGATGTGGGTCGCGGACATGGATTTCCGTCCGCCCCATGCGGTGCAGCAGGCGGTCGAACGGATCGCGGCGCATGGCATCTACGGTTATCCGGGGCGGCACCGGCCCTATCTGGACGCGATCTGCTGGTGGATGGCCGAACGCCACGGCTGGCGGATCGATCCGTCCTGGATCCTGACCTGCGCGGGGCTGGTCAACGGCGTCGCGATGACGCTGGACGCCTTTACCGCGCCGGGCGACGGGGTGATCGTGATGTCGCCCGTTTATCACGCCTTCGGGCGCGTCGTGAAGGCATCCGGGCGCGACCTGGTCGAACTGCCGCTGGCAGAGCGTGACGGGATCTACGGCTTCGACTGGCAGGCATGGGAGGGCATGCTGAAAGGCCACGAACGGCTGATGATCCTGTGTTCGCCCCATAATCCGGGCGGTCGCGTCTGGACGGCCGAGGAACTGACCGAGGTGGCCGAGTTCTGCCTGCGCCACGACCTGATCCTGCTGTCCGACGACATTCATTGCGACCTGGTGATGCCCGGCTGCGGCCCGCACCGGATGATCGCGACGGTGGCGCCCCAGATCGCCGACCGGCTGATCACGCTGACCGCCGCCACCAAGACCTTCAACATCGCGGGCGCGCATATCGGCAACGCGATCATCGCGGATGCGGGACTGCGCGCGCGGTTCCAGGGGGCGCTGGCCGCGCGGGGCATCTCGCCCGGGATGCTGGGCATGGACATGGTGGCGGCGGCCTATTCGCCCGAAGGGGCGGCCTGGGTCGATGCGCTGGTCGAATACCTGGACGGCAACCGCTGCGTCTTCGACGAAGGCATCGCGGCGATCCCCGGCCTGCGGTCCATGCCGCTGCAGGCGACCTATCTGTCATGGGTCGATTTCTCGGGGACGGGGATGACGCCTGCCGAATTCACCGACCGGGTGCAGTCCTCGGCGCGCATCGCCGCCAATCACGGCGCGACCTTCGGGCTGGGGGGCGATCAGTTCCTGCGCTTCAACATCGCGACGCCGCGTGCCCGCGTGACCCAGGCCGTGGCCCGCCTGCAGCAGGCCTTCGGCGACCTGCAATAGGCGGCCCGCGTTGCAACCGGCACGGGCCTTGCTTATACAGCCAGCGAAACAGAACCCCAGAGGCGTCTCCTGATGGTCTATCTTGATTTCGAAAAGCCGCTTGCCGATATCGAGGGCAAGGCCGAGGAACTGCGCGCCATGGGCCGCAAGGATGACGGGGCCGTCGATGTCGAGAAGGAGGCCGCGGCGCTGGACAAGAAGTCCCGCGACCTTCTCAAGGAACTCTATTCCAGCCTGACGCCCTGGCGTAAGGCGCAGGTGGCCCGCCACCCGAACCGCCCCCATTGCAGCGATTACATCGCCGCGCTGTTCACCGAATACACGCCGCTTGCGGGCGATCGCGCCTTCGGTGACGACCATGCGGTCATGGGCGGCCTTGCACGGTTCCAGGACAAGCCCTGCGTGGTCATCGGCCACGAGAAGGGCGACGACACCAAGTCCCGCATCCACCACAATTTCGGCATGGCCCGCCCCGAGGGGTATCGCAAGGCCATCCGCCTGATGGACATGGCGCATCGGTTCAACCTGCCGGTCATCACCCTGGTGGACACGCCCGGCGCCTATCCCGGCAAGGGTGCCGAGGAACGCGGCCAGTCCGAGGCCATCGCCCGCTCGACCGAGAAATGCCTGCAGGTCGGCGTGCCGCTGGTCTCGGTCGTGATCGGCGAAGGCGGATCGGGCGGGGCCGTGGCCTTCGCGACCGCCAACCGCATCGCGATGCTGGAACATTCGATCTACTCGGTCATCTCGCCCGAGGGCTGCGCCTCGATCCTGTGGAAGGACGCGGAACGCATGCGCGAAGCCGCCGAGGCCCTGCGCCTGACCGCGCAGGACCTGAAGAAGCTGGCCATCATCGACCGCATCATCGGCGAACCGATGGGCGGTGCGCAGCGCGCGCCCGCCGACGCGATCGCCGCCGTCGGCACCGAGATCGCGGCCATGCTGGACGATCTGTCGGGCAAGTCCCCCGAGGAACTGGTCAAGGACCGCCGCGAGAAGTTCCTGAAGATGGGCTCGGTCGGCCTGGGCTGAACGAGCTTCGCGAAAACGTGACCAAAGCGCCACAGCGGGCCTGCAAGCACCGCTAGTGGCGCTTTTTCGTTTGCGCGACGGGCGGAACGCGGCAACGCTCCGCCCTGCCCGAAATGTCGTGAACGAAGGAGGGGCTGGATGAACCATACCGCACAGCAACTCCGACAAGGGGCCACCGTCCGGACGTCGAACCGACGCTGAACGCCGCCCCACGGGCAATTACCGCAGATGACATGACCGCATGACCCCTTTTGCCGGGGCCGATGCCGCATGCGCTGCATTTCCACATCCAAAGACCGGAACGCGATGCCAAGGGGGGGAATCCCTTCATCGCCAGGAGAAAAGACCATGATCGCAGAGATGCACCCCGGCCACGGGCCGCTGATGCCCGCCATGCACCGCCTGATCCTCCGCCACGGCGCAAGCGCCGTCGCATGGGCCATGCTGCGCGCGCTGCTGATGCCACGGAAAAGGCGGCCGAGGCCGCCCGATCCCTATCACCTCAGCCCGCATATGCGGCGCGATATCGGCCTGCCCCCGGAAGGGCCGCATGTTCCGCGCTATTACGAGCTGCGCTGATCCGCGATCGGCGTGAACCCCGCCTCGGCCATCAAGCGGTCCGAGGCGGTCTCGATCTCGGCCTCGAGGCGCGGCAGGAACCCGCCGCGCGGAAGGTCGGGGTCGATGGCGGGCAGGAACTCGATGATGGCGGTGCCCGGCCGGATCCCCCAGCCCGAGCGCGGCCAGAACAGGCCGGTATTCACCGCCACCGGGATCACCGGCAGCCCCGAGCTGGCGCGGATCGTCGCGACCCCGTGCTTGTAGGGGCGGCGTTCGCCCGGCAGGGTCCGCGTGCCTTCGGGATAGATGATCAGCTGCCCCAGCCCGTCGCCCGCGATCCGCTGGTTGATCTGCGTCGAGATCGCGGACATGGCGTCCTTGCCCTTGCGGCGGTCGATCGGGATGCAGCCGACCTTCCAGGCGAACCAGCCCACGACCGGCACGCGCATCACCTCGCGCTTCATGATGAAGGCGCGGCGGGGCACCGCATGGGCGATCATCAGGATGTCCCAGAAGCACTGGTGCTTGGCCGCGACGACGACGTCATGGGTGGGGGGCGTGCCGCGCACCTCGCAGCGCAGGTTCAGATGCAGCCGCGCGGCCCAGACCAGATGCGCGATCCAGCGATCCGCGACCCGGTTCGCCCCGCGGCGCCCGTCCCGCAGGCTGACGATCCCGAACACCCCGATCAGCAGCGTCGCGATCGCGGCATGCACATAGAAGGTGACGTTGCGCAGATATTGCAGCGCGGTCAGCGGTCCGGGACGGTAATCGCTCATCTCACGGCCTCCAGCATCTTCAGCGCGGCCCAACGGGTGGCGAAGAAGCCGACCGCGGCGGCGACCAGCGGAATGGTCAGCGGCAGCAGCCAGCCCAGCCCCTGGAACCCGAGCCCCGTCAGGAACCCGCCCGCCTGTTCGGCCGAGGGCAGGATCGCGATGCCCAGCATCCCGGCGGCGGTGCCCACCGTGGCCCCCGCCGCCGCGCGCCGGGTAAAGCGCCGCACGAAGGCCGTGGCGATGGTCAGGTCGCGCGCGCCGATCAGGCGCAGGACGCGGATAACCTGTCCATTCGCCGCAAGCGCCGCCTTGGCCGCCAGCGTGATCATCGCGGCCGATGCCGCAGCGATCAGGATCAGCGACACGATCCCCAGGAACTTCAGCCGCTTGGCCGCCGCGATCAGCGGACGCCGCCATTCGGTGTGATCGTCCAGCACCGATCCCGGCGCCTCGGCTTCCAGCCGCAGGCGAAGACCCTCGGGGTCGAAATCGGCGCTTTCGACCGGCAGGTCGATCAGCGCGGGCATGGGCAGCGCATCGACCGGCATGTCGGGTCCGAACCAGGGTTCCAGCAGGGCGGCCAGTTCCTCGGGGGGCAGCTGGCGCGGCTGACCCACGCCGGGCGTGGTGCGCAGGATCTGCAGCGCCGACTGGACGCGGGCCTCCTGTTCGCCCGCCGGGGCACTGACGCGGATCGTGACAGCGCCCGCAAGGTCCGACGACCAGCGTTCCGCAAGCCGACCCGTCGCCAGAGCCAGCGCCAGCGCGAAGACGGCCAGGAAGGCCATCGCGCCCGCGGAAAACAGCGTCAACTGCGCGGTAAAGCCGGTGGGCGGGACGATGCGGTCGCTGCCATTCACCTCGGACCCGAACAGGCCGCGCCACAGCGCGATGGGGTTCAGCGTTCTCAGATCGGCACCCATCACAGATCGGCCCCCGCCAGATGCAGCGTGCCGCCCGAGATGCGCAGCACTCGCGCGGTGACCTGCGCCTTGGTGGCGCGGATCAGGTTCAGGTCATGGGTCGCGACCAAGACGGTCTTGCCCGATTTGTTCAGCTCGATCAGCAGCTGCATCAGCCGCATGGACATCTCCCAGTCCAGATTGCCCGTGGGTTCATCCGCAAGAACCACGTCGGGCGACAATATCACGGCACGGGCCAGCGCGGCCCGCTGCCTTTCGCCACCCGACAGCGACGGCGGCAGGGCGCGGGCATGGCCCTGCAGCTGCACCCAGCCCAGAAGGTCGCGCATGGCCTGCATGTCCACCGGCTCTCCGGCGATGGTCAGGGGCAGCGCGATGTTCTCGGCCACCGGCAGGTGGTCCAGGAATTGCGGGTCCTGGTGGACCACGCCCACCCTGCGCCGCAGATCGGCCACCGCGTCGCGGTCCAGCGATCGGGGTTCCTCTCCGAACAGGCTCATCCGGCCCGAGCTTGGCATCAGGTCGCCATAGCACAGCCGCAGAAGCGTGGTCTTGCCCGCCCCGGAGGGCCCGGTCAGGAAATGGAACATCCCTGCCTGAAGGCTCAGGTTCATGTCCGACAATAGCTCGGCCTGGCCCTGATAGCCGAAACCGACGTCCCGCATCTCGATCAAGCGCCACCTCATCGTTCGAAATCGGCCCGTCTTGATGCGAGCCCTGCGCCCGGATGCTTGGAAGCCGGGCTGACGCTTGATAAAACAGCCGCAGGACGATTGCGAGGGTGCCATGGCTGAAATCAGGTTGATCTGCCCGGGATGCGGGTCGGACTATGCATTGCCGGCCTCCGCGATCCCCGAATCGGGCCGCGAGGTGGAGTGCACGGATTGCGGCCGGGTGTGGCTGGCGCATCTGTCGGACGCGATTCAGGCCCCGACTGCCGAGCCCGAACGTCAGGCGGTCATGCCCAGCAAGCGGCTGGCCCCCGACATGCTGCAGTTCCTCAAGGACGAGGTCGAACACGAACGCCGCCTGCGCGAGGCCGAGGGGCAGACCCGTTTCCGCCCCATCTGCAGCGAGCCGTTCGAAACCGACTGGCCCGCCACCACCGTCACCCTGCCCGCGGCCGCCACCACGACGACGCCCGCCGGCACCAGGGTCATCCGTCACCGCCCGCAGGCGCCCGCCGAACCGCTGCCCCCCGCCGAACCCGCCCCGCGCGCGCCCGCGCCCGCGCCGCAGACGGCGGCGCGCGTGGTGCCGCCCTGCCCCGAGCCGACAGCCAAGGTGCCGCTGAAGCCTGCGCCCGCGCCGATGCCCCCGGCCCCGACACCGGCCCCGGCCGCGGAACAGCCCGCCGAGGATCTGCCGACCGCGACCCCTGCCAAGCGCGGCTCCTATGCGGCGGGGATGGCGCTGATGCTGGGCCTCGCGGCGGCGGTGGTCGCGATCTATGTCGTGGCCCCCCGGCTCGAATCCGGGACCGCGATCTCGGATCTTCTGATGCAGTGGCATGGCGGTCTGGATCGCGCGCGGTCCTGGCTGGACGGACGCGCCGCCAGCCTGCTGCGCGGCTGAGGCCCGTTCAGAAGCGGTCCAGCAGCCTGCCCAGGTAATCGCGTTCCTCGGTCGGGCGCTTGTCGTCGGCACTGCGGCGCCGGATCTCGTCCAGCAATTCGCGGGCGCGCTGGCGACGATCCTCCTGGTCCAGCGCGACATCGCCGCCCTGCGCCACGCCCCCGCTATTGCCCGGCTCGCGCCCCAACGGATCGCTGCCCTGCTGTCCGCGCGATGCCTGACCCTGGCCCTCCTGGCCTTCGCCCTGGCCGTCCTCGGGCAGGCCAGGCTGCCCCGCCTGTCCTTCTTGCGCCAGCATGTCGGCCATTGATCGCATCCCCTCGCGCATGGAATTGATCGCATCCGCCTGCCTGCGAATCGCCCCGGAGGGATCGCCGTCGCGCAGCGCCTGCTCGGCCTCCTCCATCGCGCGACCCGCCTCGTCCAGGCGGCGGCGCGCCTCGTCGCCATTCTCCGAGCCCTCGCCCGGCATCAGTTCGCGCTGGCGGCCCAGTTCCTCGCGCAGGTCGCGCTGGCGGTCGGCAAGGTCGGACGATCCGCCCTGCCCCTGCTGCATCTGGCCGAAGGCCTCGTCCGACAGCTCCTGCTGGTCGCGCAGGGTGTCGGCCAGCCGGTTCATGGACTGACTGCCCTGGCGCCCCTCGCCCTCCTGCTGGCCCTGCTGCTGGCGAACTTCGATATTCTCCATCAGCCGGTTGAACTGTTCCAGCATCTGCTGCGCCTCGGCCATGCGGCCCTCGTTCATCAGGCGCTGGATCTCGTCCATCATCTGCTGCAGCTGATCGCCGGTGATCTGGGCATCCTGCCGATCGCCCCGGTCGGGGGTGTCGGTCATGTCCTCGGGCTGGGCCTGTTCCGCCAGCATCTGCGTATAGGCGTCGGTCGCCTCGCGCAGCTCGTCCATCAGGCGCTGGATCTCGTCGGGGCTGGCCCCGTTGCGGATCGCCTCGGACAGGCGTTCCTGGGCATCCCGCATCCGCTGCAGCGCGTCGGTCAGCCCGCCATCCTCCAGCAGGACCGCCGCCTCCCACAGGGCATCGGCAAGGCGGTCGCGGGCATCGGCATCGAAGGCGTCGCCCTCCAGCAGACCCACCGCGCCGCGCAATTCGGAATAGAGGTCGGGTTCGACGAAACCTTCGGGCTGCCAGGTCAGGGCGCGCAGGATCTCGGCGCTGCGGCGGGCATTTTCGCGCGACCACAGCAGATCGCGGCGCAGCTCGATCAGGGCTGCGGCCATCGGCGCGAAGAAGCGGCGCCCCGGCAGATCCATCGCGCGGGGGGCCGACAGCCCCTCCTGTCCGATGCCGTCCAATGCGCGCAGGCGCAGCGTCACCGGCAGGTTCGCCCAAGGATGCCGCGCCAGATCCGCGGTCAGTTCGCCCGCGACGTCCTGCCGGTCGCCCCGTGGAAGCGGCAGTGGCAGCGTGACCGGATCGCGCGGTTCGGGATCGACGGCCAGACCGAAGCGGCGGTTGACGGCAGGCAGGTCCAGGTCGATCCGGGCCTCGGCGGCGGCGACACCGTGATCGTCCTGCGTGCTGAAGCCCTGGACCATCCGCCCGTCGGCGCGGCGCTGCGGGATATCGCCCGCGGCGATGACGGGGGCCGCATCGGGCAGCACCGTGATCGCATATTCGCGCCCGCCGACCCCCAACGTGCCGCTGCGATCGGCGGTCAGTTCGGGCTGATCGGCCTCTCCCGTCATTCCCGGCGCGATGTCCTGGGCGACCGGAACGTCATTGGCATAGAGCCGCAGGCTGACGCGGCTGCCCTTGGGCAGTTCCAGCACCTCTCCCTCGGGCAGGGCGTTCAGATAGATCGCGGGACGCCGGGTATAGGCCGGGGGTTCGGCCCAGCCTTCCCATTCGGGGCCGGTGGGCGTCGTCTCGGTCAGCGCGGCGCGCGGCAGGACGGTGGCGGCCATGGCGCGGATGCCCTGCCCCATCTGTTCGGCACCGCCGAAGATCAGCGCCATCGCAAGTGCCAGAAGCGCCGCCAGCCGCAGCGCGAAGGGGTCGCGCCGCGACAGGTCCGCATCGGGGGCGACCGCGCGGGCACGGGCCGCAAGCGCGCGCATCTGGTCCAGATGCGCCTGCCACAGCGGGCCCGCATCGCCGATCGCGGGGCGATCGTTCAGCGCGGCCAGCGGACGGCCCGGCAGGCTGCGATCCAGCCGGTCGGACGCCTCGGGCGCCAGGACGCGGCGGTGGCGCAGCCCGCCATGCACGGCGGCGGCCAGCGTGGCGGCCAGCCAGACGCCGCCGATCCAGGGCAGGACGCCCGCAGGCACGGCGGCGACCAGCCCGCCCCACATCGCGGCAAAGGCGATCCCGAGCAGGCAGGCCAGCGGCCAGAAGGCCGTGATCGCGCGTTCCCAGACCAGCCCTATGCGGGTCAGGCGCAGGGCGCGCTGCAATCGGGTGTCGGGGATGAATTCGTCAGTCGTCCGGGGGCGCGTGGCCCCCGGCCGGTCTCGGGCAGGAATGCGCCGGATCAAAGCCATTCCGGGATGCTATCCCGGGCCAGCATCTCCTCATATGTCGGGCGGGCGCGGATAACGGCGAATTGATCGCCATCGACCAGCACCTCGGGGACGAGGGGGCGGGAATTGTATTCCGACGCCATGACCGCGCCATATGCCCCGGCGGAACGGAAGGCGATCAGGTCGCCCGCCTCCAGCACGGGCAGCTGCGCGCCCTTCTGGAAGGTGTCACCCGATTCGCAGACGGGGCCCACCACGTCATAGGGACGGACCTGCGCGCCCACGCCCGGTTCGCGGATGGCGACGATGTCGTGATGCGCGCCATACATGGCCGGACGCAGCAGGTCGTTCATCGCCGCGTCCACGATCAGGAAATCGCGATCCTCGCCGTTCTTGACATAGACGACCTCGCTCAGCAGCACGCCGGCATTGCCGACGATGTTGCGACCCGGCTCGATCTCGATCTCGCAGCCCAGATGTCCGACGGCATCGCGGATCACCTGCCCGTATTCGATGGGCAGCGGCGGCGCGTTGTTGTCGCGGCGATAGGGGATGCCCAGGCCGCCCCCCAGGTCCAGGCGCGTGATCTCGTGCCCCTCGGCGCGCAGCATGGTCGTCAGTTCCGCGACCTTGGCATAGGCGGCGCGGAACGGGTCCAGATCGGTCAGCTGGCTGCCGATATGCACGTCCACGCCGACGACCTTCAACCCCGGCAGGGACGCGGCCTCGGCATAGACCTCGCGCGCGCGGGAAATCGGGATGCCGAACTTGTTCTCGGACTTGCCCGTCGCGATCTTCTCATGGGTCTTGGCATCGACATCGGGGTTCACCCGGATTGCCACGGGAACCGTCGCGCCCATGCTGGCGGCCACTTCCGACAGGACCCGCATCTCGGGCTCGCTCTCGATGTTGAACTGGCGGATGCCGCCCTCGATGGTCTGGCGCATCTCGGTCCGGGTCTTGCCCACGCCCGAAAACACGATCCGGTCGCCCGGCACGCCCGCCGCGCGGGCCCGTGCATATTCGCCGCCCGAGACGACATCCATGCCCGCGCCCATGTCGCCCATCAGCTTGAGCACGGCCAGGTTGCTGTTCGACTTGACCGCGAAGCAGACAAGGTGGTCCGTCCAGTCCAGCGCCTGCCGGAACAGGCCGAAATGCCGCCGCAGCGTGGCCGCGGAATAGACATAGACGGGGCTGCCCACCTCGGCCGCGATGCGGGTCAGGGGCACGTCCTCGGCGTGAAGCGCGCCGTCGCGATAGAGGAAATGATCCATGGACTACTCGGTCGCGATGCCGATACGGGCATCGCCGCTGATGGTGATACCGGATTGCGCCGGCTTGGCGGGGCGTTCGGGGGCGCCGTCGACGCCGCAGGCGGCCAGCGCCAGCAGCGCCATGATGCAGATGATGCGGGTCATGCCAGCTTCTCCTTCCAGCGGGCGATCTGGGCGCGGACCTGGTCGGGCGCGGTTCCGCCATAGCTCTGGCGCGATGCGACCGAATTGTGGACCCCCAGCACGCCGAAGACCTCATCGGTGATGCCCTGATGGACCGACTGCATGTCGGCCAGCGTCAGGTCCGGCAGGTCGATCCCGCGCGTCTCGGCCATGGCGACCAGCGATCCGGTCACGTGATGGGCATCGCGGAAGGGCAGCCCCAGTTCGCGCACCAGCCAATCGGCAAGGTCGGTCGCGGTGGAAAAGCCCGCGCTTGCCGCAGCCTCCAGCCGGTCGCGATTGGCGGTCAGGTCGGTGATCATGCCCGACATGGCGGCCAGCGACAAAAGCAGGTTGTCGGCTGCGTCGAAGACCTGTTCCTTGTCCTCCTGCATGTCCTTGGAATAGGCCAAGGGCAGGCCCTTCATCACCGTGAACAGCGCGACCGTGCCGCCCAGGATGCGCCCGATCTTGGCGCGGATCAGTTCCGCGGCATCCGGGTTGCGCTTCTGCGGCATGATCGACGACCCGGTCGACCACTTGTCCGACATCGACACGAAGCGGAACTGGGCCGAGGACCAGATCACCAGTTCCTCGCTCAGGCGCGACAGGTGGACGGCGCAGATCGAGGCGCAGGACAGGAATTCCAGCGCGAAATCGCGGTCGCTGACGGCATCGAGGCTGTTGGCCATCGGGCGGTCGAAGCCCAGGTCGCGGGCGGTCGCCTGACGGTCGATCGGGTATCCGGTGCCCGCCAGCGCCGCGGCGCCCAGGGGCGATTCGTTCATCCGCGCCCGCGCATCGCGAAAGCGCGACAGGTCGCGGCCCAGCATTTCGACATAGGCCATCATGTGATGGCCCCAAGTCACGGGCTGGGCGGTCTGCAGATGGGTGAAGCCCGGCATGACCCAATCGGCCCCCGCCTCGGCCTGGCCCAGGCAGGCGCGGATCACGGATTCCAGCCCCTCGATCGCGGCGTCGCACTGGTCGCGGACCCACAGGCGGAAATCGGTCGCGACCTGGTCGTTCCGGGACCGGCCCGTGTGCAGACGGCCCGCGGGTTCGCCGATGATCTCCTTCAGGCGGGCCTCCACGTTCATGTGGATGTCTTCCAGCGCAGTGCGGAAGGGGAAATTCCCGGCCTCGATCTCTGACAAGACGGTGAGCAGGCCTTCCCTGATGGCTGTCGCATCGTTATCGCTGATGATACCTTGTGCGGCCAGCATCGCCGCATGGGCCCGGCTGCCCCGGATGTCCTGGGCATAGAGGCGCCGGTCGAATCCAATCGAGGCGTTGATCGCCTCCATGATCGCATCGGGACCGGCGGCGAAGCGCCCGCCCCACATGCTGTTGGCGGCGTCGTTGCTGTCGGGCCGGTCGGTCATCTGTCTGTCCTTCGGAGGTCCAATGCTGCGTTCCGCCCTGCTTTATACGGCACTGATACTCGGTGCAAATGCCGCCTATGCCGAACCGGACTGGCAGGCCGCCAAGGATGCCGGTCTGCCCAAGCTGGTGGTGGCCGATGACGCACCTGCCGTCAGCGACGTCACCTTCACCGATCGCGACGGGGGCGAACACCGGCTTGGCGACTGGAAGGGCAAGGTCGTGCTGGTGAACTTCTGGGCCACCTGGTGCGCCCCCTGCCGCGAGGAGATGCCCGCCCTGGACAACCTGCAGAAGGATCTGGGCGGCGAGGATTTCGAGGTCGTCACCATCGCCACGGGCCGCAACGCCCCCGCGCGCATCGACGATTTCTTCGACGAGGTGGGCGTGACCGACCTGCCCGTGCTTCTGGATCCGCGCCAGCAGCTGGCCCGCGACATGGGCGTCGTGGGGTTGCCGGTGACGGTCCTGCTGGATCGCGACGGCAACGAGGTCGCGCGTTATATCGGCGATGCGGAATGGGATTCGGAGACCGCCAAGACCCTGATCGGTCAGCTTACCGAAGGCTGATCGCGCCGTGCCGGTGGCAGGTGGCGACATGGTCGTCCACCATGCCCGTGGCCTGCATGAAGGCATAGGCGATCACCGGCCCGCAAAAGCCGAAGCCCTCGCGCTTCAGCGCCCTGGACATGGCCTGCGATTCGGGAGTCTGCGCCGGCACCTGCGACAGGTCGGCGGGCGAATTGCGGATCGGATCGCCGCCGACGAAACTCCACATCCAGGGCGAGAAGCCGCGTTCGGCCTCGATCCGCAGGAAGGCGCGCGCACCCCGCACCGCGGCCTCGATCTTGGCGCGGTGGCGGATGATGCCGGGGTTTTGCAGCGCGCGGTCGATCCGCGCCTGATCCCAAGCGGCGACGCGTTCGGGGTCGAAGCCGTCGAATTCCTGCCGGAACCCCTCGCGCTTGCGCAGGATGGTGATCCAGCTCAGCCCGGCCTGGAACGCCTCGAGGGTCAGCGCCTCCCACAGGGCGCGGGGATCGCGTTCGGGGACGCCCCATTCGCGGTCGTGATATTCGACATACAACGGGTCGGTGCCGCACCAGCCGCAGCGTTCAACCATGGGTTAACCCAATTTCCAGAAAGCCCTGACGATTCAACCGAGGTTAAGGCATGATGCGCAGACTGCAAGCAGGCCAGGACCCGATGAAGGCCGGGACCCGACGAAGGAATGAGGCGCGACGTGACCGACAGATACCCCGAGAACTCTTCCCCGCTGGAGAATGCGATCCGCCAGCAGGACAGCCTGACCCTGTCGGCGGTCACGATGGCGGTGGACCGGGCCAGCGCGGTGCTGGCCTTCCAGCCCATCGTCCAGTCGCAGCGCACCCGCACCCCCGCCTTCTACGAAGGGTTGATCCGCATCATCGACGAGACCGGCCGCCTCGTTCCCCTGCGCGATTTCATGCCCCAGGCCGAAAAGACCGAACTGGGCCGCAAGATCGACTGCCTGTCGCTGTCCCTGGGCCTGCAGACCCTGGCCGAGGATCCGGGCCTGCGCCTGTCGATCAACATGTCCGCGCGGTCCATCCTCTATCCCCGCTGGATGGAAACCCTGCGCCGCGGCATTTCCGAGGATCCCACCCTGGGCGAAAGGCTGATCCTGGAGATCACCGAAAGCAGCGCGATGGGCATGCCGCACGAGGTGCAGGGCTTCATGTCCGAAGTGCAGTCCCATGGCGTCAGCCTTGCGCTCGACGATTTCGGGGCGGGCTATACCTCGTTCCGCTACCTGCGCGATTTCTGCTTCGACATGATCAAGATTGACGGGCAGTTCATCCGCGAGATCTCGGACAACCCGGACAACCAGGTGCTGACCCGCGCGCTGCAATCCATCGCCCATCATTTCGACATGTTCACCGTCGCGGAATCGGTCGAGACCGCCGAGGATGCCGCCTTCCTGATCGATATCGGCGTGGACTGCATGCAGGGCTACTATTTCGGTGCGCCGACCATCGCCCCGCCGTGGAAGAAGCCGCCCTCGCTTGCCACGCGCTGAGGCGTCGGGCCGTCATCGGACTGTTTCCAGACAACACTTGACGTAGCGTCGCCAACCCGCATCCTGATGCCGGAGGCCGGCCCCGACCGGCACGGAAGGGAAGGAGCCCGCAATGTCCAAAGCCGTAATCGTCTCAGCCGCACGCACACCCGTCGGCAGTTTCATGGGCGCATTCGCCAACGTCCCCGCGCATGATCTGGGGGCCGCCGTCCTGCGCGAGGTCGTTTCCCGCGCAGGTGTCGATCCGGCCGAGATCAGCGAGACGATCCTGGGCCAGGTGCTGACCGCCGCACAGGGTCAGAACCCCGCACGCCAGGCGCATATCAATGCGGGTCTGCCCCAGGAATCCGCCGCATGGCTGATCAACCAGGTCTGCGGATCGGGTCTGCGCGCCGTGGCGCTGGCCGCGCAGCAGGTTGTTCTGGGCGATGCGCAGGTCGTGCTGGCCGGCGGCCAAGAGAGCATGTCGCTGTCCACCCATGCGGCATATCTGCGCGCGGGCCAGAAGATGGGCGACATGAAGATGATCGACACCATGATTCGCGACGGGCTGTGGGATGCCTTCAACGGTTACCACATGGGTCAGACCGCCGAGAACGTCGCCGACCAGTGGTCGATCAGCCGCGACCAGCAGGACGAATTCGCGCTGGCCTCGCAGAACAAGGCCGAAGCCGCGCAGAATGCCGGCCGCTTCGACGATGAGATCGTCGCCTATACGGTGAAGGGCCGCAAGGGCGACACGGTCGTCGACAAGGACGAATACATCCGCCACGGCGCCACCCTGGAAGGCATGCAGAAGCTGCGCCCCGCCTTCGCCAAGGAAGGCTCGGTCACGGCGGGGAACGCCTCCGGCCTGAACGACGGTGCCGCCGCCGTCATGGTCATGACCGAGGACGAGGCCGCACGTCGCGGGCTGACCCCGCTGGCGCGCATCGCCTCTTATGCCACGGCGGGTCTGGACCCCGCCATCATGGGCACCGGCCCCATCCCCTCCAGCCGCAAGGCGCTGGAAAAGGCCGGCTGGTCGGTCGGCGATCTGGACCTGGTCGAGGCGAACGAGGCCTTCGCGGCCCAGGCCTGCGCGGTGAACAAGGACATGGGCTGGGACCCGAGCATCGTGAACGTGAACGGCGGTGCGATCGCCATCGGTCACCCGATCGGCGCATCCGGCTGCCGCATCCTGAACACCCTGCTGTTCGAGATGCAGCGCCGCGACGCCAAGAAGGGCCTTGCCACGCTGTGCATCGGTGGCGGCATGGGCGTGGCCATGTGCCTGGAACGGTAAACCCTACTCCGCGCGCAATTTAATTGCGCGCGGGAATTTATTTGAGTAGCAATATTCCATAGGGATAAGGAGGGGGAACCATGTCCAAGGTTGCACTGGTCACAGGCGGATCGCGCGGCATCGGCGCCGAGATCTGCAAGGCGCTGAAAGAGGCAGGCTATACCGTCGCCGCGAATTACGCGGGCAATGACGATGCCGCCCGCGCCTTCACCGAGGAAACCGGCATCAAGACCTACAAGTGGTCGGTCGCCGATTACGATGCCTGCAAGGCCGGCATCGCTCAGGTCGAAGAAGAGCTGGGCCCGATCGAGGTGCTGGTGAACAATGCGGGCATCACCCGCGACGCCCCCTTCCACAAGATGACACCCGAGAAATGGAAGGACGTGATCGACACCAACCTGACCGGCACCTTCAACATGACCCATCCGGTCTGGCCGGGGATGCGCGAACGCAAGTTCGGGCGCGTCATCAACATCAGCTCGATCAACGGGCAGAAGGGTCAGTTCGGGCAGGCCAACTATGCCGCTGCGAAGGCGGGCGATCTGGGCTTCACCAAGTCGCTGGCGCAGGAAGGCGCGCGCAACAACATCACCGTCAACGCGATCTGCCCCGGCTATATCGCGACGGACATGGTGATGGCGGTGCCCGAACAGGTGCGCGAAGGGATCGTCGCGCAGATCCCCGTCGGCCGCCTGGGCGAACCCGACGAGATCGCCCGCTGCGTGGTGTTCCTGGCATCCGACGATGCGGGCTTCATCACCGGATCGACGATCACCGCGAATGGTGGCCAGTATTACATCTGAGCCCCTGCGCCCCGGAACGAAGCAGGCCCGCGCTGTTTGCGCGGGCCTTTTTCATGGGAATGTCACGATGGGGGGGGATCAGTGGGCGTATCTGGATATCTGTTCCTTGAGACGCAGTTTCTCGCGTTTCAGCGCAGAGAGTTCGAGGTCGCTGCTTCCAGGACTTTTCTGAGCCCTTTCAACAGCATCCGAAAGCTTTTGATGTTTGCGGCGAAGTTCCTCGACATGCGAAGCAACCGACATCACGTCCTCCATTCCAAGTGGTTCGAACAGGATCAGTGCAGCATGCTTTGACGATTCTGTCACGGGGCTTTCGCAATTCAGAGGCGAATTGGCGCCGCTTCGCGGAGAACCGCCTGCGCGGCCGGGGTCATGTCTTCGCCATCGGCCTCGTGGCGGAGGGCCGCATGCATCACGAAGGGGGCCAGAAGGCGCAGGGGCGCGCGTGCGCCCTTGCGCGCCGCGACGATCACGCGACCGGCCTCTCGCCCCTCGCGGGCGGCGACGGGCAGGACGGCGATCGCCCCTGCCCGCCCCTGCAACCCTGCGATCAGCCGGTCCAGCCGGTCCGCGCGTTGGATGACCGTCAGCCACCCCTTGGGACGCAGCCTCCGCAGGGCCGCGTCCAGCCAGAGGTCCAGCGGAGTCTCTTCGGTCCGGGCGGTCGCGCGGCCCTGATCGGGCGCCGGCGTCCCGCCCAGGAAATAGGGCGGGTTCATGATGACATGATCGAAGCCCGCCCCGCGCAGATCGGCATGCGGCAATGCCAGATCGCCCTCCAGCACCTGCATCTCGATCCCGCTTTCGGCCGCGTTCCGACGCGCCAGCGCCGCATAATCGGGCTGCCGCTCCAACCCGGTCAGCCGCAGATCGCGCACCCGCGCGCCCAGGCAGAGGCTTGCCACCCCCGCCCCGCACCCCAGTTCCAGCACGCGATCGCCCGGTTCCGCGGCACAGGCGGCGGCCAGCATCACGGCATCCGCGCCAGAGCGATATCCCCGCGCGGGCTGCCACAGCTGCAGACGCCCGCCGAGGAACCCGTCCCGGCGAAGGTCACTCATCCAGGCCGGCATCGCGCAGGATCGCGCGGGCCATGAATTCGTCGCGATCCGCGATCATGACGCGCTGCGCCAGGATGCCGATCGACCCCTCCAGAACGCTCATGTGCTGGTCCATCTGGAAGGTCGCGATCCCCTCGGCTTCCAGCAGGCTCTGGGCTGCGGAAATGCGCACGGGATCGTTGCTGCGGAAAAGCTCTTTCATGGTCGCGACGTTATGCGGCGGTTGCGCATTTGTCGATGGCGTGGCAATGCGAGGGCGCAGACACGGGATGATGTGATGACTGTGCAGGAAAACGTCCGCAAACCACTGGATCGGCTGGCCGAGGCGCTGGCCCCCGAGATGGAGGCCGTGAACGCGCTGATCCGCGATCGCATGGCCAGCAAGCATGCGCCGCGTATCCCCGAGGTGACCGCCCATCTGATCGACGCCGGCGGCAAGCGCCTGCGCCCGATGCTGACCCTGGCCGCAGCCAAGCTGCTGGGCTATGGCGGCCCCTATCACGTGCATCTGGCCGCGACGGTCGAATTCATCCATACCGCCACGCTGCTGCATGATGATGTCGTCGATGAAAGCCGCCAGCGCCGCGGGCGTCCGACGGCGAACCTGCTGTGGGACAACAAGTCCAGCGTGCTGGTGGGCGATTACCTGTTCGCGCGCAGCTTCCAGCTGATGGTCGAACCCGGCAGCATGCGCACGCTGGAGATCCTGTCGAACGCCGCTGCCACCATCGCCGAGGGCGAGGTGCTGCAGCTGACCGCGGCGCAGGATCTTGCGACGAACGAGGACATCTATCTGCAGGTCGTGCGCGGCAAGACGGCGGCGCTGTTCTCTGCCGCGACCGAGGTCGGCGGCGTCATCGCGGGCGTGCCCGATGCGCAGGTCCGCGCGTTGTTCGATTACGGCGATGCGCTGGGGATCGCCTTCCAGATCGTGGACGACCTTCTGGATTACGGTGGCATGTCCGAGGCGACCGGCAAGAATATCGGCGACGATTTCCGCGAACGCAAGCTGACGCTGCCGGTGATCAAGGCCGTGGCCCGCGCCACCCCCGAGGAACGCGCCTTCTGGTCGCGCACCATCGAGAAGGGCGATCAGCAGCCGGGCGATCTGAACCATGCGCTGGATCTGCTGTCCCGGCACGATGCGATGACCGATGCGCGGCGCGATGCGCTGGCCTGGGCGGCCAAGGCGCGCAACGCCCTGCAGGTCCTGCCCGAACATCCGATCCGCGACATGCTGGCCGAGCTGGCCGATTTCGTGGTCGCCCGGATCGCCTGACCGATAACCCTGCCGGAAATCCGAAGGCCCGCCATCACGGCGGGCCTTCTTGCGTTGTCGCGCCCCGAAAGTCGCGCCCCGAATACCGAAGGGGCGGGCCGCATTGCGCGACCCGCCCCCTTCTCGGGAAGAGACCCGTGATGTCCGGCGATCACTTCGCCTGGACGAAGTCCGGATAGGCTTCCATCCCCATCTCCGAGATGTCGAGCCCGGTGATCTCGGCTTCCTTGCTGACGCGGATGCCCATGGTGGCCTTCAGGATCGACCAGATGATGAAGCTGACCACGAAGACGAAGGCGCCGATGGAGACGATGCCGATGGCCTGGGTGACGAAACTGGTCTCGGGGTTCGTCGCCGGGACGATGATCGTGCCCCAGATGCCCGCCACCAGGTGGACCGGGATCGCGCCGACCACGTCGTCGATCTTCATCTTGTCCAGCATCGGGACCACGAAGCAGGCGATCGCACCACCCACGCCGCCGATCAGGATCGAGGCGAAGATCGTGGGGGTCAGCGGCTCGGCGGTGATCGACACGAGGCCTGCCAGCGCGCCGTTCAGCACCATGGTCAGGTCGATCTTGCCATAGACCAGCTGCGTCACGATGACGGCGGCCACGGCACCGGCCGATGCGGCCATGTTGGTGTTCACGAAGATGCGGCTGACATCGGCAGCGTCATTGACCGACCCGATGGCCAGCTGCGACGCGCCGTTGAAGCCGAACCAACCCAGCCACAGGATGAACGTGCCCAACGTGGCCAGTGCCAGGTTCGAACCGGGCATCGGCTGCATGCGGCCGTCGGGACGATACTTGCCGTGACGTGCGCCCAGGACGATCGCGCCCGCCAGTGCCGCGAAGCCGCCTGCCGCGTGGACCAGGGTCGAACCTGCGAAGTCCGAGAAGCCCATCTCGCTCAGGAAGCCGCCGCCCCACTGCCAGCTGGCCTCGATCGGATAGATGACGCCGGTCAGCACGACCGTGAAGATCAGGAAGGGCCACAGCTTCACGCGCTCGGCCAGGGTGCCCGAGACGATGGATGCGGTGGTGGCGCAGAACATCAGCTGGAAGAAGAAGTCCGAGCCCGAGGAATAGCCGTCATCGGCCACGCCCGCGCCGACGGGGTCGATGCCCTTGGGGCTCAGGATCTCGCCGATGATGCCCGGCATGGTCCATTCGCCCGGATACATCAGGTTGTAGCCGATCAGCCAATACATGATGCCCGCGATCGCGAACAACGAGATGTTCTTGAACAGCTGCGTGGTCACGTTCTTGGAACGGACGAGACCCGCTTCCAGCATGGCAAAGCCCGCGGCCATCCACATGACCAGGAAGCCGCCGATCAGGAACAGCAGAGTATTGAAGATATAGGCGACATCCGCACTTACGGCGACAGCCGCCTCCGCGGGCGCCGCGGCATCTTGGGCGGCAGCAGGATAGGCTGCCAGCGTCGCAAGTGTCGCGATGAGCGGAAGGGTCTTTTGCATATTTGAAACCTCGCTTCGTGCCACAGCCGCCGGTCCGGCTGCCATCGCCCTTTTCATCGGCAATTGCGTCAATCGGGCAAAGATGTGCCCGTCGGGCAGGCCCACGGAAACGCGATCTGCCTTGGTAATGTGCAGATTCCGCGCTGCTTGCCCGCCTAACGGGCCACGTCCGCATGATCGGCACGCAGATATGCCCGCCGATCATGCAAAGGGGGCGTCGGGCGGGACGGAATCCGCCGACCGGCGGGAATCCCCCGAAGGGCGGGCCGGCAGATCACGAATTGGCCAATGGAATTCCCCTGCAGGTGAAACTCATGTAGGTTGCGGCCAATCACGCCGGCAGAACCGGCAGGCAGTCACGCAGGCACCCTTGGCATGAAACGACCCACCGGAACCCCGCCCCGCTCGGGCAAGAGCCCCGTTGCCGACAAGCGCAGCGCGGCAGCAGGCAAACCTGCCGAGAAGAAGGTGCGCCGTCACAAGCCGCGTCGCCAGAAGCGCGGTCCGGTCGGCTGGATCGTGGGCTTCGTCTCGCTCGTCTGGCGCATCCTCTGGGGGTCGGTCTGGCGGCTGGCGATGACGGTGGTGCTGCTCGTGGGGGCCGCGACGGCCTATTTCTATGCCAGCCTCCCCGAGGCCGAGGCCCTGTTCGACGGCCGCGCGCGCGGATCGGTCACCATGCTGGACCGCGACGGCCGCGTCTTCGCATGGCGCGGCGAGACCTATGGCGCGGTGGACAGCACCCAGATCGCCCCGGTCCTGAAGCATGCGGTCATCGCGACCGAGGACCGCCGCTTCTATCGCCATTTCGGCGTCAGCCCGCGCGGCGTCGCCAGCGCCATCAAGATCAACATGGCCGAAGGGCGCGGCCCGCTGGAAGGGCATGGCGGTTCGACCATCACCCAGCAGGTCGCCAAGCTTCTGTGCCTGGGCGAGACCTTCGACCCGACCAAATACAAGAACGAGGCCGAGTTCGAGGCCGCCTGCCGCGTCGGCAGCCTGTGGCGCAAGATCAAGGAAGTCCCCTTCGCCTTCGCCATGGAGGCGAAATACGGCAAGGACGACATCCTCAACATCTACATGAACCGGTCCTATCTGGGCGGCGGCGCGCGCGGCTTCGAAGCCGCAAGCCAGCGCTACTTCAACAAGCCCGCAAGTCAGGTCAAACCCGCCGAGGCCGCGATGCTGGCGGGCCTTCTGGTCGCGCCCAGCCGCTATGCGCCCACCGCCAGCATCGAACGCGCGCAGGAACGCGCCAATGTCGTGCTGGGGCTGATGGCCGAACAGGGCTATATCGACGATCAGCAGCTGGCCGAGGCGCGGGCCAATCCCGCGACCCTGTCGCAGGCCGCCGATGCGCGGGCGGGCGGATATTTCGCCGATTGGCTGATGGAATCCGGCCCCGGCTTCCTGACCAGCGAGACGACCGAGGACGTGACCATCCGCACCACCTTCGACCAGCGCATCCAGCGCGCGGCCGAGCGCGCCCTACAGCGCGTCTTCGACGAGAAGGTCAAGGACGGATCCGAGGCCGAGGCCGCCGTCGTCGTCATGTCCGCCGACGGTGCGATCCGCGCGATGATCGGCGGGCGCGACAGCACGGTCAACGGCGCCTTCAACCGCGCGACCCAGGCGCGGCGCCAGACCGGCTCGTCCTTCAAGCCCTTTGTCTATGCCGCGGCGCTGGAGGCCGGCTACGGGCCGTCCGACCGGATCGACGACAGCCCGCTGACCATCCGCATCCCGGGCGGCAAGAGCTGGTCGCCGCAGAACTATACCCGCCGCTTCCACGGCACCGTCACCATGGCCACCGCGCTGGCGCAGTCGCTGAACGTCGCGACGATCCGCCTGCAGGAGATGGTCGGCCGCGACGCCGTCATCCGCGTGGCCCATGATTTCGGCATCGTCAGCAACCTGACCCGCAGTCCCTCGCTGGGGCTGGGCGCGTCCGAGGCGACGCTGCTGGAACTGACCGGCGCCTATGCGGGCATCCGCAACGGTGGCACCTCGGTCGCACCCTATGGGGTGATCGACCTGACGATGCGCGGCGACGACCGGCCGATGATGGGCCAGACAGGCGGCTTCGGCGACCGCGTCATCAGCCAGCGCGCGGCGGGTCAGCTGATCTACATGATGCAGAAGGTCATCACCGAGGGCACCGGCGGACGCGCCAGCCTGGGCAGCCGCCCCGTCGCGGGCAAGACCGGCACGACCAGCAGCTATCGCGATGCCTGGTTCGTGGGCTTCACCGAGCAGTACGTGACCGGCGTCTGGATGGGTTACGACGACAACACCCCCCTGTCGGGCGTGACCGGCGGCGGTCTTCCGGCCGAGATCTGGCAGGCCGTCATGTCCGAGATCCACGAGGGGCTGCCCGAACTGGCGCTGTCGACCGTGTCGCCCGATGGCAGCGGCATCATCATGTCGCAGGGCGACACGACCCCGCGCGTCGTGACCTCGGGATCGGCCGACGATCCGCTGGCCGCGGCACTGGCCGGCGTCATGAACACCGTCGAGGCCGAACGCCGGGGCGAAGCGCCCGCAGCCAATCCGGGCAACGCCACGCCCGGCAGCAGCAACGGATCGAACAGCGACGATGCGCTGTCACGCGCGCTGAACGGGATCCTGGGCGGGAACTGACCTGACCCCCCAAGACATGCAAAAGGCGGGCCATCGCGGCCCGCCTTTTTCGTTGCGCGGCGTTCAAGGGTCGAGGATCAGCCCGCCTGCTGCAGATCGGCCGTCAGGGCGGCCACGTCGCCGTTACGCCGCGCCAGCATCGCCGCGATCTCGGCCCGTTCGCTGGCCAGCATGTTCACGCCCTCGATGATGATGTTGAAGAACAGGTCGCGCCCGGACTTGTCCGAGACATGCCATTCCACCTCCATCGGGGCGCGTCCGTTCAGATAGGCGGTCGAGGACACGGCATAGAAGCTTTTCAGCGGACGCGAGCCCGTCACCTCGATCCGGCTGCCGATGAATTCGCGGAACCGCTTGCCGTATTTGCGCCCGATATAGCCCTGGAAGGCCGATCTGTAGGCCGCGAACCGTGCCGCATCGATCTGGCGGGCCGTCGGCCCCAGGGCGGAACGCGCGATCACGTCCACATCGGCATGGCGGGCGAAGATGCCCTCGAAATCGCGATACATCTGCGCGGGGGCCTTGCCGGAATTGATCACGGCATAGACCTCGGCCAGGGACCGGTCGATCAGGGACCGCGCCCCGTTCGCATCCAGCGCCCGGGCCGGGGCCGCGATCAGCGCCGCCCCCGACGCGATCAGGCCCAGGAATCCGCGGCGGTCATTCATAGGGATCGATCGCGGCTGCGTCTTCGTAAGGATCGAAATCTGCACTTTGCTCTCCTAGGTCGTGGCGGCGGTTCATCAGCCAGATGAGCCGCGTCTGGGCATAGCTGTCGGCGCTGCCCTGCAGGATGCCGTCTATCGTATCGCCGAAGCGGGCGCGATCCGCGGCCTTCGACGCGACGCGCAGCCCGAAGCCGGCACGCCGCTGCGGCGCGTCCAGAACCTGGGCCAGCGGGTCGATGAGGATGTCGACCACCCGCCCTGCCGTGTCGCGCACCGTGGAAGGTCCGAGGACCGGCAGCTCCAGATAGGCCCCCTCGGGGGTGCCCCAGACGGCCAGCGTCTCGCCGAAATCGGTGTCGCGTTCGGTCCAGCCGAAACTGTCGGTGGCCGGGTCGAACAGGCCGCCCAGCCCCACTGTCGTGTTGGTCGCGAACCGCAGCGCATTGCGCCCCGCATTGCCCGGACGCCCCTGCAGCAGCCCGTTCAGCGCCTTGCCCGGCAGGGACAGGTTGCGCCCGGCATTGGCGATCATGCGCACGGGTCCGATGGGATCGCCCGGCTGCGGGGCGGGTGCGGCCTTGGCCGGGTCGCCCTTCAGCCGGTTCGCGACCGGACCCACGACATGCGCATCCAGCCCCTTGTTGAAGGCATGGACCCTGCGGTTTTGCGCCTCGTAGGGGTCGTCGATCAGCACGCCGTCCTGCATGCGCGGCTGGGACGCGCAGGCCCCGGTGATCAGGGCGGCGATCAGGGCGATGTGGATCTGGGCTTTCACGTCCGCGCGGACCTTTCGATGCAGACGTGCCGCATATCCGCCCGAAGGGGGACGCGGACCAACGTCAGGGTTTTATTGTTCACGCCCGGTGATATGGTCGTGACCGATATCAGGCAAGCCCCGCAGGTCGGGGCCCGGACGGAACTGGACGGACGATGGCCCAAAGACCCACCCCACATGACGGGGACAAGGAACTGCGCCAAGCGCGCGCGACCGGATGGAAGCTTTTCCTGGCGGTGGCGATATTTTCGGCGGTGGTGAACCTGCTGATGCTGACCGGGCCGCTGTTCATGCTGCAGGTCTATGATCGCGTCCTGGCCTCGCGGTCGGTCGAGACGTTGACCGCACTGTTCGTGCTGGTCATGTTCCTGTTCCTGCTGATGGGCGGGGTGGACGTGATCCGCAACCGCGTCATGCAGCGCATCGCGGCCCGATTCCAGGACCGGATGGAGGGGCGCGTCTTCCAGGCCGCCCTGGCCGAAGGATCGCGGCAGGGCAACGAGCATCTGGCCACGGCCAGCGGGCTGCGCGACCTGGATTCCGTGCAGCGCCTGATCGGATCGCCGGTGATGCTGGCCTTCTTCGACCTGCCCTGGGCACCGCTGTTCCTGGGCGCGGTCTACATCTTCCATCCGCTTCTGGGCGTGGTCGCGACGGCCGGCGGGCTGATCCTGGTCGTCTCGACCATCGCGAACCGGGTGCTGACCAAGACGCCGCTGCAGCAGTCCAACGGGGCCAATTCGCAGGCGCAGCGCATGGCCGACCTGTATCGCGACGAGGGCGAGGTGATCGGCGCCCTGGGGATGCGCGGGGCGACCTATGGCCGCTGGCGCAGGTCGCGGTCGCAGGCGCAGGACAGCAGCGTGCGCGCGGGCGACCTGTCCTCGGGCTTCACCGTCTTTTCGCGGACCTTCCGGCTGTTCCTGCAAAGCGCCATGCTGGCCACGGGTGCCTGGCTGGTGCTGCAGCAGCAGCTGACGCCGGGCGCGATGATCGCCAGCTCCATCCTGATGGGCCGCGCGCTGGCCCCCGTGGATCAGCTGGTCGGCGGCTGGCCCAACGTTCAGGCGGCGCAGGACGGATGGAAGCGCCTGGCGGCGCTTCTGTCCCAGCAGCCCCCCGAACAGCCGCGCACGCCCCTGCCCCGCCCCGAGGCGCGGATCGACGTGCGCAACCTGTCCGTCGCGCCTCCGGGCGATCAGACCGCGACCCTGCGCGGCGTCAGCTTCCATGTCGATCCGGGCACGGCCATCGGCGTCATCGGCCCCTCGGGTGCGGGCAAATCCACCCTGGCCCGCGCGCTGATCGGCGCATGGCGGCCCGGTTCGGGCCATATCCGGCTGGGCGGCGCGACGCTGGACCAGTATCAGCCCGACGTGCTGGGCAGCCTGATCGGCTATCTTCCCCAGCAGGTCACGCTGTTCGACGGCACGATCGCGGAAAACATCGCCCGCCTGGCCGAACAGCCCGATCCCGAACGCGTCGTGGCCGCCGCCCGCGCCGCCGCCGCGCACGAGATGATCCTGGATCTGCCGCAGGGCTACGACACCCGGATCAGCCAGACCGTGGGCCGCCTGGCCGGGGGCCAGATCCAGCGCATCGGCCTTGCCCGCGCGCTCTATCCCGATCCGGTGCTGCTGGTCCTGGACGAGCCGAACTCGAACCTGGACAACCAGGGCTCCGAGGCGCTGAACCGTGCGATCCGCCGCGTGAAATCCCAGGGCGGCGCGGTCGTCATCATGGCGCACCGCCCCGCCGCCATCAACGAATGCGACACCCTGCTGGTGCTGGAGGCCGGCATCCGCCGCGCCTTCGGCCCGCGTGACGAGGTTCTCAAGCAGATGGTCCAGAACTCGGCCCAGATCCTTCAGGCGAAGGAAGCCGGCAAGAAAGGCGGTGTCGCATGACCGAGGAACGCTGGCCGGTCCGCGGCCCCATCGTCGCGGGCATTCTTGCCGTAACGCTGCTGGTCGGCGGTTTCGTCGCCTGGGCGGTCGTCACCAACATCTCGGGGGCGGTCGTCGCCAGCGGCCAGGTCGAGGTCGAGCAGCAGCGCCAGGTCGTCCAGCATCTGGATGGCGGCGTGGTCGAGACCATCGCGGTCAAGGACGGCACCAGCGTCGAGGCGGGCGACCTGCTGATCGCGCTGGACGGCAACCTGCTGCAGACCGAGCTTGCCATCGTCGAGGGCCAGTATTTCGAGATCCTCGCCCGGCGCGGCAGACTCGAGGCGGAACGCGGCGATGCCGAAACCATCACCTTCCCCGAGGAACTGACCGAGGCATCCGCGGATTCGCAGGAACTGCGCGACCTGATCGACGGTCAGACCAGCCTGTTCGCGACGCGTCTGGATACGCTGCGCCAATCGCTGGACCAGCTGGAAAAGCAGTCCGAGCAGATTGACAGCGAGGTGAAGGGCGTCGACGCGCAGATCGAGGCGCTGGCCACGCAGCGCGAACTGATCGGGCGCGAACTGGCCGATCAGCAGAGCCTGCTAGATCGCGGCCTTGCGCAGGCATCCCGCGTGCTGGCCCTGGAACGCGAGGCCGCGCGCATGGACGGCGAACTGGGTTCGCTGCAGGCCAGTCGCGCCTCGGCCGAGATCCGCAAGACCGAGATCGAGATCCAGCGCCTTGGCCTGAACGCGGAACGCCGCGAGGTGGCCGAGACCGAGCTGCGCGATCTCGGCTATCGCGAGCTGGAGCTGGCCGAACGCCGCCGCAGCCTGATCGAGCAGATCAGCCGGCTGGAGATCCGCGCCCCCGCATCGGGCATCGTCTACAACCTGCAGGTCACGACCCCCCGCGCGGTCGTGCGTGCGGCGGACCCGATCCTGTACATCATCCCGCAGGACCGCCCGCTGGTGATCGGCGCGCGCGTCGCCACGATCAACGTGGACGAGGTGCAGCCCGGCCAGCCGGTGGTGCTGCGCTTCTCGGCCTTCTCGTCGCGGACCACGCCCGAGATCGACGGCCAGCTGGAACGCATCTCGGCAGATGCGCTGATCGACGAGGCCACGCAGGTGCCCTATTACCGGGCCGAGGTGTCGATCCCGCAGGACCAGATGGCCAAGCTGGGCGATCTGGCGCTGGTCCCCGGCATGCCGGTCGAGGTCTATATCCAGACGGGCGAACGCAGCCCCATGGCCTATCTGGTCAAGCCGCTGGCCGATTACTTCAACAGGGCCTTCCGCGAAAGCTGATCCGCTTGCCATCCCCCTTCGGTTGCCGCAGCCTTCGCCCGGCAACCGAGGAGGAAAAACATGCTGAGGATATTGTCGCGTCCCGCCACGCGCCTGATGGAGCGATGGCTGCCCGACCCCTTCATCTTCGTGGTCGTTCTGACCCTGATCGCGGCCGCGGCCGCCATGCTGACCCAGGGCACCGGCCCGGTCGAGCTGGCGCGGATCTGGGGCGGCGGCTTCTGGGAACTGCTGCAATTCGCGATGCAGATGCTGCTGGTGCTGGTCACGGGCTACATCCTCGCATCCTCGCCGCCCGTTCGCAGGCTGCTGGCCCGGATGGCGGGCCTTGCGCGCAGCCGGGGCGGGGCGATCCTGCTGGTGTCGCTGGTGTCGCTGGCCGCAAGCTGGATCAACTGGGGCTTCGGGCTGGTCGTCGGCGCGATCTTCGCCAAGGAGCTGGCGCGCCAGATCCGCGTCGATTACCGGCTTCTGGTCGCCGCCGCCTATTCCGGCTTCGTGGTCTGGCACGGGGGGCTTGCAGGTTCGATCCCGCTGACCATCGCCACGCCGGGCCATTTCACCGAGAGCCAGATCGGGGTGATCCCGACCTCGCAGACGATCTTCTCGGGCTGGAACCTGGCGATCGTGGTGGCGCTGTTCGTGGTCATGCCGCTGGTCAACCGCGCCATGCTGCCCGACACCGCCGAGGAGGTCCTGGTCGATCCCGACACCCTGGCCGAACGCGAGACACCCGCCCGCACCACGGCCATGACCCCGGCCGAGCGGCTGGAGAACAGCCCCCTGCTGATGTATCTGATCGGCATCCCCGGCCTGCTGTGGCTGCTGCTGCACTTCACGGGCGGCGGGGCGCTGAACCTGAACGTCGTGAACTTCCTGTTCCTGTTCCTGGGCATCGTCCTGCATGGCAGCCCGCGCAGCATGCTGAATGCGCTGGACGACGCCATGCGCGGGGGCGCGGGGATCGTGATCCAGTTCCCCTTCTATGCGGGCATCATGGCGATCATGATCCAGAGCGGGCTGGCCGCCTCCATGTCGGAATGGTTCGTGTCCATCTCGACCGCGGAAACCCTGCCCTTCTGGAGCTTCATCAGCGCGGGCATCGTGAACGTCTTCGTGCCATCGGGCGGCGGGCAATGGGCGGTGCAGGCGCCGGTGATGCTGCCCGCGGCCGAGGCGCTTGGCGCGGATGCCGCGCGCGTCGCGATGGGGGTCGCATGGGGCGATGCCTGGACGAACCTGCTGCAACCCTTCTGGGCGCTGCCGATGCTGGGGATCGCCGGGCTGAAGGCACGCGACATCATGGGCTTCTGCGTCGTGCAGCTGCTGATCACCGGCGTGGTGATCGGGGGCATCCTGCTGCTGATCTGACGGGTCGCCGGGGGTTTGCGCCCCCGGCCACCATCCTCAACGCTTGCGGCGGCGCTTGGTCGCGCGCTTGACCTCGGCCAGGCGGGCCTTGGTGGACACCCGCCCCGCCGGTCCCCCGCGACGCCCCTTCTGGGGGCCGCGCGGCAGGGTGTTCCCCTCCAGCTCCAGCAGTTCCAGCGTCAACCCGCCGGTCATCGGGATCGCCTCGGTCAGGCGCACGGTGACGCGCTGGCCGATGCCGATCTGCAGCCCCGTATCCGCGCCGATCAGCGTCTGCGCATCGGGGTCGAAGTGGAAATATTCGCGCCCGATGGTGCGGATCGGCAGCAGGCCGTCCGCGCCGCTGTCATCCAGCTTCACGAAGGCGCCGAATTTCTGGATGCCGCTGATGCGGCCCGTCATCTCGGCCCCCACCCGGTCGGCCAGATAGGCCGCGAGGTATCGGTCGGTCGTGTCGCGTTCGGCCGTCATCGACCGGCGCTCGGTCTCGCTGATATGCTTGGCGGTCTCGGGCAGACGCTCGATCTGGTCGGGGTCCAGCCCGTCCTTGCCCCAGCCATGCCCCGAGATCAGCGCCCGGTGCACCACGAGGTCGGCATAGCGGCGGATGGGCGAGGTGAAATGCGCATAGCTTTTCAGCGCCAGCCCGAAATGCCCGTAATTGTCGGGATGGTAATAGGCCTGCGTCATCGACCGCAGCGTGCTGATGTTGATCAGCTCGTCGAAATCGGTGCCCTCGGCCTGACCTAGCAGACGGTTCAGATGGCTGGTCTGCAGCACCTGCCCCTTGGCCAGGGTAAAGCCCGATGCCTGCGCCACCTCGCGCAGCGCGTCCATCTTGTCGAGGCTGGGTTCCTCGTGGACGCGGAACAGAAGCGGCTTGCCCCGCCTGGACAGCTCCTCGGCGGCGGCCACGTTGGCCAGCACCATGAACTCCTCGATCAGCTTGTGGGCATCCAGACGGTCACGGAAACTGACCGATTTCACCCGGCCCTCGGGGGTCAGCTCGATCCGGCGTTCGGGCAGGTCCAGTTCCAGCGGCTGACGGCGGGCGCGGGCGTCCCGCAGCAGGCCGTAGGCATGCCACAGCGGACGGATCACGCTGTCCATCAGCGGTTCGGTCTGTTCGTCGGGATTGCCGTCCGCCCCGGCCTGCGCCTGTTCATAGGCAAGGCTGGCGCGGCTGTTCATGATCCCGCGATGGAAACGCTGGCTGATCTTGTTGCCCTGCGCATCCAGCCGCATCCTGACGGCGATGACGGCGCGGTCCACGCCCTCGTGCAGCGAACACAGATCGGCCGACAGCGCCTCTGGCAGCATCGGCACGACACGGTCGGGGAAATAGCTGGAATTGCCGCGCTTCCACGCCTCGCGGTCCAGCGCGCTGTTCGGGCGGACGTAATGGGCGACATCGGCGATGGCGACCCAGATGGTCGCGCCGCCATCCTCCTCGATCTGGGCGGCGACCGCATCGTCGTGGTCGCGCGCATCGGACGGGTCGATCGTGACCAGCGGCAGATCGCGCAGATCGTCGCGGCCCTTTTCCGGGGCGGGCCTGGCGGCCTCGGCCTCGCGCAGGACGGCGTCGGGGAATTCGTCGGGAATGCCGTGCTGGTGAATGGCGATCAGGCTGACGGCGCGGGGGGCCGATGCATCGCCCAACCGGTCGGTGATGCGCGCCCAGGGGACGCCCATGCGGCCGCGCGGACCGATCTGCTCGGCCTGCACCAGCTCGCCATCCTCGGCATGCTGGGTCGCATCCTCGCGCACGCGCCATTCGCGGTCCTGCCCCTTGTCCACGGGCACGATGCGCCCGCCCTGCGTTTCCTTGCGGAAGATGCCGGTGATGCGGTTGGGGCTGGCGGTGATGCGGCGGATCAGGCGGGCCTGGTATTCGTGATCCTCGCCCGCGACCTCGATCAGGCGGCCGAGGAAACGGTCGCCGCGGCCAAGCGCGGGATCCGCCTCGCGCGGGGCAAAGAGGATGCGGGGCGCAGGCGCGTCGCCCCGCCATTCGATGGGCTTGGCGAACAGGTCGCCCGACCCGTCGGGGGCCAGCAGTTCCAGCACCGTGACGGGGGGCAGCTTCTCGGCATCCAGGTAATGCCTGCGGCGACGCTCCATCCGGCCCTCGGATTCCAGTTCCTTGAGCAGGCGCTTCAGCTCGATCCGCGCGGCGCCCTTGATGCCGAAGGCCTTGGCGATGTCGCGCTTGGAATTGGCCTCGGGGTGCTGGTTCACCCATTCGAGGATCTGCGCCTTGCTGGGAATGGTCTTCATCGCGTCTGCCTTGTCATAAGTCGCCAACGCGTCCTGCGTTGTCAGAGTTCGCGGCTCATGTCACGATGGGGAATGCCGGCGTCGTCGTAAACCGGGCCATGGGCTGCAAATCCCAGTTTCTCGTAAAAGCCGATGGCATGGACTTGGGAACTGAGCTTGGCGCGCACAACCCCCGGCCTTGCGCGCAGGGCATCCAGCGCCGCCCGCATCAGCACAGCCCCCGCCCCCGTGCCCCGCATCCGGGGCAGGACGCAGACGCGCCCGATCTTGCCGGTATCGCCCTGGACGAACAGCCGCGCCGTCCCCCAGGGGCCATCGTCGTCCTGCCCCAGCAGGTGAATCGCCCGGTCGTCCAGGTCGTCCATCTCCTCGGCCTCGGGGACGTTCTGCTCCTCGATGAAGACCGCGCGGCGCAGCATGTGGCAGGCGGCAAGGTCGTCGGTTTCGGCGATTCTCATGCGAAGAACCTCTCAAGCATCCGCTGATAGATCGTCTTGAGCTGATGCACCTGCGCGGCGGGCACGCGTTCGTCGACCTGGTGCATGAACTGGCCGACCAGCCCGAATTCCACCACCGGGCAGTGGTTCTTGACATAGCGCGCGTCCGACGTGCCACCGGTCGTGGACATGACCGGCTGGCGGTTCGTTTCCTGCGTGACAACCTCGCGGATCATGTCCACGAAGGGGCCGGGCGCGGTCAGGAACGCCTCGCCCGAGATGTCGGCCTGCAGGTCAATCCGGACGCCGGTCTGTTGCGTGATGCGGTCGGCATGGGCCTGCAGCCGCTCGGTCAGGGACGCGCCCGTATGCAGGTCGTTGAAGCGGATGTTGACCACCGCGCTTGCCAGTTCCGGAATGACGTTCGACGCGGGATTGCCGCAATCGATCGAGGTGACCTGCAGCCCCGAGGGGTCGAAATGATCCGTTCCATTATCCAGCGGTTCGGATGTCAGTTCGAACAGGAACCGCGTCAGGGCGTGCAGCGGGTTGTTAGCCTTGTGCGGATAGGCCGCGTGCCCCTGCTTGCCCTTGGCACGGATCCTGAAGGTCATCGAGCCGCGCCGCCCGATCTTCATCATCTCGCCCATCACCTCGGGGTTCGAGGGCTCACCCACGATGCAGGCGTCCATGCGTTCGCCATTCGCATCCATCCAGTCCAGCAGCGCGGGCGTGCCGTCCTTGGACGGGCCTTCCTCGTCGCCGGTGATGGTCAGGATGATCGCGCCGTCGGGGGGCGTGTCGCGGACGAAATCGATGGCGGCGGCCACGAAGGCCGCGACCCCCGATTTCATGTCCGTGGCCCCGCGGCCCCAGATGATGCCATCCTCGTCCAGATGCCCCGAGAAGGGCGGATGCGTCCAGGATGCCGGATCGCCGGTCGGCACCACGTCCACATGACCGTTGAACCCGATGGTCTTCGCACCCTTCGCGCCCCATCGCGCGAACAGGTTCGGCGTTCCGTTGCGATCCGTCCGGTGGCATTCGAAGCCCGCATCGGCCAGCATGCCCTCCAGCAGCTCCAGCGCCTCGTGCGCGGCGGGCGTGACCGAGGGGCATCGGATCAGGCGGGCGGTCAGGTCGGCGGGATCGGTCATCAAAGGCTCCAGATTTCAAGGGCGCGGCGGATAAGGTTCAGCCCGGTCAGGATCAGCAGGACCAGGGTCCAGCGGCGAAACTGCCCCATGTTCAGGCGATCCTGCAAGGCGAAGCCCAGCTTCATCCCGACGAAGCCCGGAATGCACAGCACCGCCGACAGGGGCACCGTCTGCGCATTCAGCACCCCGGAGAACAGATGCGCGACCGTCAGCACCACCGCGCCGATCAGGAAGACCACGCCCTGCACGCGGACCTGCTCCTTCTTCTCGATCCCGATGGACAGAAGATAGACGATCAGCGGCGGCCCCCAGATCCCCGAGATCCCGCCGTAAAGGCCCCCGATCACGCCCGACACGGCCTCGGCCCGCTTGCGGTGGTGCAGGCTCATGGTCATGGGGCGGCCCGACAGCTGCCACAGCGCGAACAAGGTGATCGGCACGCCCAGGATCGCATACATCAGCCATTGCGGGATGATATTGGCGAAACCCGCCGAGACGCAGATGAAGATCGCCACCATGGCGATATGCAGCCGGAACCTGCGGATCGATGCCGTGGCGGCGGGCACCCCGTCGCGCAGCGCCTGCTGGACGTTCGAGAACAGCGTCGGCAGGATCATCGCGGCCAGGGCCGTGGTGGCGGGCATGATCGATCCGAAGACCGAGATCATGATCATCGGCATCGCAAACCCGATGGCCCCCTTCACGAAACCCGCGAACAGGGTGACCCCGAGGGCCGCGACGATTTGCCAAGGATCAAGTCCGAACATGTGCGCACGCTAGTCCCGCCCAACGCAAAGGAAAAGCCATGCAGAGGCACAAATCCGCTGCGACATTTTAGATCACCGAATGTCGTTTCTGCGCATAATTGTTGCGCACACGATTCAAAGACGCTACTCATGCTGCAACGCCGCAATGGGGGGGAAGCCATGAAAGACATGCAGCACCGGTCCGAAGCCGTCCTGGCCGAGCTTGACGACCTGCAGACCCGCGCGACCGATGCGCTGCGGGCGCTGGTCGCACCTTCGGGCAAACCCGATCCGCAGGCGCTGGAGATGCATCAGCATGCGGCCCATGCGCTGTCCTGGCTGGCCACCTATGTCGAATCGATCCGCCAGCTGCATGCGTGGTCCGCCCGCGTCTCGGGCCCGGTCGAGGATCTGATCGCCCGCATCGGCATGGGCGAATACCTGACCCAGATCGCCACCGGCATCCCCATGAGCCAGACCGAATTCGCCCGCCTGTCGGATCTGGGCGTGGATTGGACGCCATCGGATGCGGCACGAGAGCTAATGCGCGGGAACACCCCCGCCGCACGGGCCGAGCTTGCGCGCCTGATCGCGGATGCCCAGGGGTCTGCGACCTTCGGGGCGTCGGGCCTCGACGAGGATCTGGAGATGATCCGCGACCAGTTCCGCCGCTGGAGCGACGACAAGGTCGCCCCCCACGCCCATGGCTGGCACCTGAAGGACGAGCTGATCCCGATGGAGATCATCGAGGAGCTGGCCGAGCTGGGCGTCTTCGGCCTGACCATCCCCGAGGAATTCGGCGGCCTGGGCATGTCCAAGGCCGCGATGGTCGTCGTCTCCGAGGAACTGTCGCGCGGCTATATCGGCGTGGGCAGCCTTGGCACACGAAGCGAGATCGCGGCCGAGCTGATCCTGTGTGGCGGCACCGATGCGCAGAAGGCGCATTGGCTTCCGCGCCTTGCCAGCGGAGAGACCCTGCCCACGGCGGTCTTCACCGAACCCAATACCGGTAGCGATCTGGGGTCCTTGCGCACCCGCGCGGTGCGCGACGGCGACGACTGGGTCGTGACCGGCAACAAGACCTGGATCACCCATGCGGCCCGCACCCATGTCATGACGCTGCTGGCCCGCACCGATCCGGACACCACCGATTATCGCGGCCTGTCGATGTTCATCGCCGAAAAGACGCCGGGCACGGATGCCGACCCCTTCCCCACCCCCGGCATGACCGGGGGCGAGATCGAGGTCCTGGGTTACCGCGGGATGAAGGAATACGAGCTGGGCTTCGACGGCTTCCGCGTGGCGGGCGCGAACCTGTTGGGCGGGCAGACGGGTCAGGGCTTCAAGCAGCTGATGCAGACCTTCGAATCCGCGCGCATCCAGACCGCCGCGCGCGCCATCGGCGTGGCGCAGAACGCGCTGGAACTGGGGCTGCGATACGCGCTGGACCGCAAGCAGTTCGGCAAGCCGCTGGTCGAATTCCCCCGCGTGGCCGACAAGCTGGCCATGATGGCTGTCGAAATCATGATCGCACGGCAGCTCACTTATTTTAGCGCGTGGCAGAAAGATCACGACCGCCGCTGCGACCTCGAGGCCGGGATGGCCAAGCTGCTGGGTGCCCGCGTGGCATGGTCGGCGGCCGACAATGCGCTGCAAATCCACGGTGGCAACGGTTTCGCGCTGGAATATCAGATCAGCCGCGTGCTGTGCGATGCGCGAATCCTGAACATCTTCGAGGGCGCGGCCGAGATTCAGGCACAGGTCATCGCGCGCCGCCTGCTCGGATAGTACGGGATCGGGCTGGATCGGGTATGTGTTTGCGTATAATCCGTTCCGGTCCGCTTTCCGCCAAGGAGTTTTGCCATGTCCCGACCCGTTTCCCAGATGCGCAGCAAGCTGTCCCTCGCCGCGCTCGGTGCCGCCGCGCTGACGCTTGCCGCCTGTTCCTCGGAACCGGCCGGTGACCCGATGGGCGGCCTTCCCGCCAACGACTACGTGCTGGTCGGCATCGGCAACGGCACCGTTCCGCTGCGCAACATCACGCTGACCCTGCGCCCCGAAGGCGTTTCGGGCCGCGGTCCGTGCAACGGCTATGCCGCCAAGAACACCGTGCCCCTGCCCGCCGTCGCATTCGAGCCGCTGCAGACCAGCGGCGTGACCGATTGCAAGGACATCGCGGTCGAGCAGCGTTACTTCGAGGCCCTGCAGAACGCCAACGAGATCGAGTTCTACGGCGGCGTCCTGAAGATCAAGGGCCCGACCTGGCTGATCTTCGAAAGCGGCCGTCCCGCCGATCAGGTGACCGACGCACTGTCGGCCGCACGCGGCAACGAGTAATCCGGCTCAGCCCGCGGCGCGGGTCAGCCGCCCGACCAGGCGACCGCGCGCGGCGGGCAATGGTCTGCCCACCAGTTCCTCGGCCAGGCGCGCGCCGAGGAAATGCCCCGTCAGGGCCAACCCCTCGGCCAGGTCGCGACCGCGTCCCGGCCCCTCGCCCCCCATCAGGGGCGGCAGGGGCAGAAGCCGCGGCGCCCAGTTCCCGGCCCCCTGACGCGACACCGCCCGCCCCGAACGCGGGCTGACGAAGGCCAGCCCCGTCGCGGACCCCGTGACGGCACAGGCGGACAGGTCCAGCCCGAAGCCCATCTCGTCCAGAAGCGCCATTTCCCACAGCAGGTATCCGGCGGGCCAGTCGGGATTGCCGGAATCGATCGCGTCCAGCAGCGTCTCGGTTCGGGTTGCAAGCGCGGGATGCGGATCGCGTTCGGGCAGCGCGAAGACCAGCAGCGCGCAGATGGCGTTCAGCCCCGCCAGCCCCGCAGGGTCCGACATCAGCGCCGACCGCATCCTGACCGGCTCGACCGAGAAATTGCCCAGCTGATCGGATTGCCGCGCCCGCCAGCGCAGATCCAGCCGCGTGCCCGGCTGCAGCATCGCCGCGCGTTTCGATGACGCACCGCCCGGAACGACGCCCGCATGGCGTCCGTGTTCGGCGGTCAGCACGTCAATGATCACCGCGGTTTCGCCATGCGTCCGGCGCGCGATCACCGTGCCCTGTGCCTGCCACTCCATCAGCTGGTCCCCTTGCCCGTCACGGCAGGATGCGGAAAACGCCGCGAAGATGCCAGATCACTGCATCCGGCGCGTCGTGGCAAGACGGCGGTCGCGACGCCGCTGGCCCGCTTGGCGCAGCAGCGTCGCGGTATAGATCGCCAGCGCCGCCCAGATCATCGGGAAGGCGATCAGGCGCGCCCCCTCGAAGGGTTCGCCGAACAGGATCACGGCGCAGAGGAAGATCAGCGTGGGCGTGACGTATTGCAGGATGCCGATGGTGGACAGCCGGATCAGCTTGGCCCCGTTGGCATAGAACAGCAGCGGAATGGCCGTCACCGGCCCGCAGCCCAGCAACAGCGCCCATGTGCCCGCATCGTAGGACAGTCCCCGGCCCGTCGCGCCCGTCCAACCCAGATAGATCACCGCCAGCGGCAGAAGCAGCAGCACCTCCAGCGTGAAGCCCTGGTTCGGCCCGAGCGGCAGGCGCTTCTTGCAATAGGCATAGATCCCCCAGGTCAGCGTCAGCCCGATGGCGACCAGCGGCAGGCGCCCCGCCTGCACCGTCAGGATCACCACCGCTGCCGCCGCAAGGCCGATGGCCAGAAGCTGCCCGCGCGACAGCTTTTCCTTCAGGACCAGCGCGCCCAGAAGCACGCTGAAAAGCGGGTTGATGTAATATCCGAACGCCGCGTCCAGCGCATGGTCATGCGTGATCGCCCAGACATAGATCAGCCAGTTGGCCGAGATCAGGATCGCCGTCAGCGCGGCCATGGCCAGCAGGCGCGGCTGGCGCAGGGCGGCCATCACCTGGTCCTGCCGTCCCTGCCAGATCAGCACCGCCGCCGCGATGGGCAGCGACCAGATCACGCGATGGGCGATGATCTCGGGCGCGGGCACGTCCGACAGCGCCTTCATGTAGATGGGAAGCGCCCCCCAGCTCAGATAGGCGGAAAGGGCATAGACGAGGCCTATGGGCGAATCGGTCTGGGGATCGGGTGCGCTGCTCATGGGCATTGCATATTCCGCAGTCTCGCACCGCGCCAGAGGCTTAGAACAGCCCCTCCTGGTCCAGCAGGGTCGCGCCCGTGCGGCTCTCGATCTCGATCACCCACAGATCGGGGTCGGTCGAACATGCGCGGGCGATGGCCGCGTCGATATCGGGCTCGGGGCCGGTATCGGTGGCGACCCAGGGGCGGGTATCGGTCTCGAAGTCCCATTCCCGCCGCCACAGCGTCGCGCGCCCGTCCAGATGGGCGCATTTGACCGCGATGGCGCCGGCCGTATCGTCGCCGCGCGCCATGACATAGGCGGGGATGTCGGCCAGCCCCAGCCGCGTCAGATAGGCCCCGACCCAGAGGCCCGAGGCCAGCCGTGCCTCAGCCATCGCCGTCGCGGAAGTTCAGCCCCATCTCGTCATAGCGTTCGGATTCGTTCAGCCAGTTCTCGCGGACGCGGACCTGCAGGAACAGGTGGACGCGGCGGCCCATGAACTCTTCCATCTCGACCCGCGCGGCCTGGCCCACGGCCTTGATCGTCTCGCCACCCTTGCCCAGCACGATGCCCTTGTGACCCGGACGCATGACATAGACGACCTGCTCGACCCGCGCGCTGCCGTCCTTCTTCTCCTCCCACTGCTCGGTCTCGACCGTCAGCTGATAGGGGATTTCCTCGTGCAGGCGCAGGGTCAGCTTCTCGCGGGTGATCTCGGCAGCGATCATGCGCATGGGCAGATCGGCGATCTGATCCTCGGGATAGAGCCACGGGCTGACCGGCAACCCCGCTGCCAGCCATGCACGCAGCTCGGCAGTGCCGTAACCCTTCTCGGCCGAGATCATGAAGGTCTCGGCAAAGGGGAATGCCTCGTTCGCCTTGGCCGACAGGGCCAGCAGGCTCTCGGCCTTCACGCGGTCGATCTTGTTGATGATCAGCGCGACGGGGCGCCCATGCGCGCTCTCCTTCAGCTGCTCAATGATGGCCATCGCGCCTTCGGTCAGGCCGCGATGCGCCTCGATCAGGAACAGGACCAGATCGGCATCGGAGGCCCCGCCCCATGCGGCGGCGACCATGCTGCGATCCAGGCGGCGGCGCGGGCGGAAGATGCCCGGCGTGTCCACGAAGACGATCTGGCTGTCGCCCTCCATCGCGATGCCGCGGATGCGGGCGCGGGTGGTCTGGACCTTGTGCGTCACGATCGACACCTTGGCGCCGACCATCTGGTTCAGCAGGGTGGATTTGCCGGCATTGGGTTCGCCGATCAGCGCGACGAAGCCCGCGCGGGTTTGGGTTTCGTCGGTCATGGCTGTCCTTCCAGACGTTCCAGCAGCGCCTTGGCCGCCGATTGTTCGATGCTGCGCTTGGTGCCCGCGCCCCTGGCCTCGGCCTGGCGGCCATCGGCAAGGCTGACGGTGATGTGGAAGACCGGCGCATGGTCGGGGCCGCTGCGGTCGGTCTGTTCGTATGACGGGGGCGGCATGCCCTGTGCCTGGGCCCATTCCTGCAGCGCGGTCTTGGCGTCGCGCGAATCCTCGGCGACGTTCGACAGGCGCTTTTTCCAAAGGCGCAGGACGACCCGGCGCGCGGCGTCCAGCCCCGCATCCAGATAGATGGCGGCCAGCACGGCCTCCATCCCGTCGGCCAGCAGCGCATCCTTGCGACGCCCGCCCGACAGCATTTCCGAACGCCCCAGCTTCAGGACATCGCCCAGCCCGATCTCGCGGGCGACGGCGGCGCAGGTCTCGCCCTTGACCAGCGCGTTGAAGCGGGGGGCCAGCTGGCCCTCGCTCGCCTCGGCATCGGCGTCGAACAGGGCCTCGGACATGATCAGGCCCAGGACCCGGTCGCCCAGGAATTCCAGCCGCTGGTTGTCGGGCCGCGTGGCCGAGGCGATCGAGCCGTGGGTCAGCGCCCGCACCAGCAGTTCGGGTCGGGAGAATTCATGACCCAGCCGGGTCATGAAGGCGCGTATGTCAGCAGATGGGGTCAATTCACCGCCTTGAAGAAACGATCGGGACGCCAGGTCCAGAAATAGAGAAGCGAGCGACCGGCCGAGGAGAACATGATCCGGTCGGCACGGCCGATCAGGTATTCGTCGGGGACGAAGCCCAGCCCGCCGATTTCCGGGGGAAAGCGCGAATCCTCGGAATTGTCGCGGTTGTCGCCCATGAAGAAGTAATGGCCTTGGGGCACGGTATAGGTCGGCGTGTCGTCGGCCACCCAGCCATCGGTGATGTTCAGCACGTCATGGCTGTGACCGCCGGGTAGGTTCTCGGTGGTGCGGGGCTTGATGCAGTCGCCACCCGCGGCCACGGGTTCGTTGGCGCAGCGCGGAATCAGGCCTTGGGGGCCCTGCTGTTCCTTGGTCTCGACGAAATCGCCGGCGGGGGTGGTCGGAACCTCTTCGCCGTTCAGGAACAGGCGGCCGCCGCGCATCTGCACGGTATCGCCCGGCAGGCCGATGACGCGCTTGATGAAATCGACATTGCGCACGGGGTGGCGGAACACCACCACGTCGCCGCGCTCGGGTTCGGAACCCAGGATCCGCCCCGAGATCGGGCAGGCCGAGAACGGGCAGCTATGCGCCGAATAGCCGTAGGCCATCTTGTTCACGAACAGGAAGTCGCCGATCAGCAGCGTGTCCTTCATCGACCCCGAGGGAATCCAGAAGGGCTGGAAGAACAGGGTGCGGAAGATGCCGGCGATGACGAGCGCCCAGAAGATCGTCTTGATCGTCTCCCAGATGCCGTCCTTTTTCTTCGGAGCTGCGCTTTCGGCCATTCCGCGTGATCCTTTGCAATCGCAGGGGCCCAACGGCCCCGGTCGGGCGTTCATGGTCCCGCGAACGGGACAAAGTCAAGCGTCTGGACCCGCCATCGGCAGGGCCTCGATCACGACGAAGGCCTGCGCCCAGGGGTGATCGTCGGTCAGGGTGACATGGACCACCGCGCGGTGGCCCGCGGGCGTCATCGCGGCCAGCCTGTCGGCGGCCCAGCCCGTCAGTTCCATTACCGGCTGCCCGGACGCCAGGTTCGACACCGACATGTCCTTCCAGGCGATGCCCATGGCCAACCCCGTCCCGAGCGCCTTGGAACAGGCCTCCTTCGCGGCCCAACGCTTGGCCAGGGTGCCGGCCTCGTCGACGCGGCGGGCGGCCTTGGCCAGTTCGCGGTCGGTGAAGACGCGGTGGCGGAAACGGTCGCCGAACCGGTCCAGCGTGCCCTGGATCCGGTCGATATTCGCAAGGTCGGTGCCGATCCCCAGGATCATGCGCGCGCCATGTCCATGCGGCGGCGCATCTCGCGGATGGCCCCATCGAGGCCCAGGAACACGGATTCCCCGATCAGGAAATGCCCGATATTCAGTTCGGCCAGCTGCGGGATCGCGGCAATGGGGCCGACCGTGTCGAAGGTCAGGCCGTGACCCGCATGGACCTCCAGCCCCAGGTCGGCGGCCAGCTTCGCGCCCTGCTGCAGCGCCTGCAGTTCGGCATCGCGTTCGTCGTGCCGCCCTTCGGTATCCAGATCGCAATAGGCGCCGGTATGCAGTTCGACCACGGCGGCCCCCACGCGTGCGCTGGCACGGATCTGTTCGGGCTGATGGCCGATGAACAGCGACACGCGGCAGCCCGCATCGCGCAGGGGGGCGATGAAATCGGCCAGCGCATCCTCCTGGCCCGCGACGTCCAGGCCGCCTTCGGTCGTGCGTTCCTCGCGCTTCTCGGGGACGATGCAGACTGCATGGGGGCGGTGGCGCAGCGCGATGGCCTGCATTTCCGCGGTGGCGGCCATCTCGAAGTTCAGGGGCAGCGTCAGACCGGTCATCAGCGCCTCGATATCGGCGTCGCGGATATGGCGACGATCCTCGCGCAGATGGGCGGTGATGCCGTCGGCACCTGCCGCCTGCGCCAGTTCGGCCGCACGCATCGGATCGGGCCAGGGCGTCCCCCGCGCATTTCGGAGGGTCGCGACGTGATCGATATTGACGCCCAGACGAAGCATGGAGAGGCCCTTTTCAGCAGTTTCCCGCAGTCTAGCCGCCGTTGGGCGCGGATGCCAGTTGGCAGGCCACCGCCCACCAGCCGTTGCGCGCCAATGTCGCGGCGGCGGCGCTGGCGCGATCCGCGCGGTCGAACAGGCCGAAGCAGGTGGCCCCCGATCCCGACATCCGCGCAAGGCCCGCGCCCTGGGCGGTCAGCGCGTCCAGCACATCCGCGATCACCGGCGCAGCCTTGATCGCGGGGGCCTGCAGGTCGTTCCGCGTGGCCCGGCACCATGCGATCAGCGCCGCCATGTCGGGCATCAGCGGAATGGGCGGCAAGGGCGGGTTGTCGCGCGTTTCCAGCCGAGAGAAGACCTGCGGCGTGGACAGGGCGACACCCGGATTGGCCAGCACCATGTGCAGCGGGGGCAATGGCGGGGCGGGGGTCAGGATCTCGCCCACGCCCTGCATGCGCGCGGGTGCCGATGCGATGCAGACGGGAACATCCGCCCCCAGGATCTCGGGGTTGGCGGGCAGCGGGTATCCCATGCGGTGCAGCCCGCGCAGGACGGCTGCCGCATCGGCCGATCCGCCCCCGATGCCCGATGCCACCGGCAGGTTCTTGGTCAGGCGGATCGCCACCTCGGCCCCGACCGAACGGGCCGCGCGCAGACACAGATTGTCGTCGGAGGCCAGGCCATCCGCAAAGGGACCGTCGATGGTCAGGGACAGCGGCCCGGGCGCAAGGTCGATCCGGTCGCCCGCATCGGCGAAGCAGACCAGCGAATCCAGCAGGTGATATCCGTCATCCCGCCTGCCCGTCACATGCAGCGCAAGGTTCAGCTTGGCGTCGGCGAATTCGCCGACGCCCTCGGCAAGGGCGGGGATCATTCGGCGGCGGTGTCCTGCGCATCCGGAAGGGGCGCGTCCGCGGTATCGCCGCGGGCGGTTTCCTCGGCCAGCACGCGATCCAGACCCCGGTCCAGCTTGGCGCGGATGCGGTCGGGATCGACATCGCCCGTATCGGTCGGTTCCAGCGACAATGCACGCTGCCACTGGATCTCGGCCTCGCGGTGGCGTCCGACCTTCCAGTAGATGTCGCCCAGGTGATCGTTGACCAGCGGATCGGCGGACATGCTGGCGACCGCGGCCTCCATCGGCGCGACGGCGTCCTGATACCGGCCCATGCGGAAATAGGCCCAAGCCAGCGAATCCAGGATATAGCCGTCGCCCGGCGACAGCTCGACCGCCTTCTGGATCATCGCCAGCGCACGATCCAGATTCTCGTTCCGGTCGATCCAGCTGTAGCCAAGATAGTTCAGGCAGCTTGCATAATCGGGCCGGATCTCCAGCGCGGCAAGCAGATCCTTCTCGGCCCGGTCGAACTGCCCTGCCCGCTCCAGCGCGATCCCGCGGGCATAGAGGGGGAACCAGCGCGCGCCTTCGGGGGCGTCCTTCAGCATGGTCAGCGCGCGGTCATAGGCGGGAACGGCGCTGTCGAACTTCTCCTGCTGGCGCAGGACGTCGCCCAGGGCGATCCAGGCCTGCGACAGCTGCGGATAGGCGGCGGTCAGCGCCAGCGCGGCCTGTTCGGCGGCGTCCCGGCGACCGGCACGCGACAGTGCGTCGATGCGCGACAGCTCGGCCACGGGGCGCATCTCGCCCATCTTGCGGACGGCCGCGAATTCGGCCTCGGCCAGGTCGAACTGCTGACGATCCTGCAGCAGCTGCGCGACCATCAGGCGGGATTCGGCATCCTCGGGGGCCAGCCAGGACGCGATGCGCGCATGGACCAGCGCCAGCGGTTCGGGATCGGGGCTGGAGGCCAGCGCCGAGGCGAAGGACAGCAGCAGATGCGCGATCCCGTCGCCGGGGCCGCCCACCACGTCGAAGGGCACCGGCTGATCGTCGCGCAGCGCATCGCGCAGGGCCACCAGCTGCGGCTCGGCCTCGATCTCCTGCACCTTGTCCAGCAGGGCCAGCGCCTCGTCCCGACGGTCGAGCTGCGCGAGGATCTGGATGCGTGTGACCAGCCCCATCAGATCGGCCAGGCCGTCGGCCTCGTCCAGCAGGGTCTCGGCGGTTTCGTAATCGCCGACCAGCGCACGGGCCAGCGCAAGGTGATAGTTCACGACAGGCGCCAACGAGGGGTTGTCGGCCAGCGCCTGGAAGGCGGCCAGCGCGTCCTGCGCGCGCCCGGCCCCCAGCAGCGCCCAGCCGCGCACGATCCCGTCCATCAGGTCGTCGTTGATGCCCGCATCGGCATCGCGATGCGCCTCGATCAGCGCCAGAAGCCCCTGCCAGTCGCCTGCCCGGATCAGCTGCGCCCTGCGCACGAGAGCCGCAAGCTCGGTCTCGTTGCCGTCACGGAACAGATCGTCGGTGATCTGCGCCGCGCGATCCATCCGCCCGGCCGAGATCAGCGCGAGGATGGCGTTGTCCTGAAGATAGACATCCTTGGGCAGCGCATCCGCAGAGCGGGCGAAATACTCGGCCGCCGCGCTGAAATCGTTCTCGACCGTGGCAAGGCGGGCGGCCAGGTAGGGACCGGCCAGACCGTGGGTCAGCGGGGCGCGGGCCTCGTGTTCCGGGCGGGGCTGAGGTCGGTGCATCTGCGCATCCGGCGCCTCGGGGGCCTGCGCATGGGCCGCGCCCGCCATCAGCATGGCGATCAGCGCGGTCTTGATGGGGCCGGCAAGGGGCGTCTGGCTGGGCAGGATGTTCACGTCGGATGGGTCCGCTGGTCACTTTCACGTTGCCACCAGCCTAGACCACGAATGGCGGGGGTCGCAACGCCCCCCGCCATGCAGGTCATCACATATTCGGGTAATTCGGCCCGTCACCGCCCTGCGGCGTGGTCCAGACGATGTTCTGGCTGGGGTCCTTGATGTCGCAGGTCTTGCAGTGGACGCAGTTCTGGAAATTGATCTGGAAGCGCGGCCCGCCCGCATCCTCGATCACCTCGTAGACGCCTGCCGGGCAGTAGCGCTGCGCGGGCTCGGCATATTCGGGCAGGTTGACCGCGATCGGGATCGAGGGATCGCGCAGCTTCAGGTGGCAGGGCTGGCTTTCCTCGTGGTTGGTGAAGCTGAAGGCCACGTTGGTCAGGCGGTCGAAGGACAGCTTGCCGTCGGGCTTGGGATAATCGATCACCGGGAAATCGGCGGCCTTGCCGGTGGCCGCGGCATCGGTCTTGCCGTGCTTCCAGCTGCCCATCGGGTTCCAGCCGGTCAGGTTCGACACCCACATGTCGATGCCGCCCAGCATCAGGCTGGCGGTCAGGCCCATGCGCGACCAGATCGGCTTGACGTTGCGCACGCGCTTCAGGTCGGTGCCCACTGCGCCGTCGCGGACCGCGGCGTCGTAATCCTCCAGCCGGTCGCCCTCGCGGCCCGCCTTCAGCGCGGCGGCGGCGGTCTCGGCGGCCTCGATGCCCGAATGCATGGCGTTGTGGTTGCCCTTGATGCGCGGCACGTTGACCATGCCCGCGCTGCAGCCCAGCAGCACGCCGCCCGCGAAGGACAGCTGCGGCAGCGACTGGAAGCCGCCCTCGCTGATGGCACGCGCGCCATAGGCCACGCGCTTGCCGCCCTCCAGCAGTTCCGCGACCATCGGGTGGTGCTTGAAGCGCTGGAACTCCATGTAGGGATAGAGATGCGGGTTGCGATAGTTCAGGTGGACGACGAAGCCGACCAGCACCTGGTTGTCCTCGAAGTGATAGATGAAGCTGCCGCCGCCCGCGTTCTTGCCAAGCGGCCAGCCCATCGTGTGGACGACACGGCCCTGTCTGAACTTCTCGGGGGAAACCTCCCAGATCTCCTTCATGCCGATGCCGTATTTCTGCGGCTCGGATGCGGCATCCAGGCCCAGCTTCGCGATGATCTCCTTGGACAGGCTGCCGCGCACGCCTTCGGCGATGAAGACATACTTGCCGTGCAGCTCCATCCCGGGCTCATAGCCGTCGCCGATGGTGCCGTCGGGATTGCGACCGAATTCGCCCGCGACGACGCCCTTGACGCGATCGCCTTCCCAGACCAGCTGGCTGGCGGCCATGCCCGGGAAGATCTCGACGCCCAGCTCCTCGGCCTGCTCGGCCATCCAGCGGCAGACATTGCCCATGCTGACGACATAATTGCCGTGGTTGTTCATCAGGGGCGGCATCGGCCAGTTCGGCACGCGGACCTGCCCGCTTTCGCCCAGCACGAAGAAGTTGTCGTCCACCACCTCGGTGTTCAGGGGGGCGCCCTTTTCCTTCCAGTCGGGGATCAGACGGTCGAGGCCGGACGGGTCCAGCACCGCGCCCGACAGGATGTGCGCACCGACTTCGGAACCTTTTTCCAGCACCACGACCGCAATTTCCGGGTCGATCTGCTTCAGCCTGATCGCCGCGGACAGGCCCGAAGGTCCCGCGCCCACGATCACGACATCGTATTCCATGGATTCTCGTTCGATCGCGGCGTCCTCGGTCATCGGCTGGCATCCTCCCGTAATGGCTGGCTTTGCACGAATTGGTAGCTTGCGCTTCACGCCGGGGCAATCGTGACGCCGCGAAGAAATCCGCCGATCGGGGTTCTGCCCGCCAAGCAGGCTTGCAAAGGCCGCGGAATTGGGTTCACGATGAAATCCTGACGCCGACCACGCCCCTGCCATCCCGATGGCGGGGGCGTTGGCTTGGCGGCGATGACCAAGAACCGCATCCCATGAAGGACAGGGCAGCGATGGATAAGATACCGATGACCCGCAAGGGCTTTCAGGCTCTGGAACGCGAGCTGACCGAACTGAAGTCCAAGGAACGTCCGGCCGTCATCCGCGCCATTGCCGAGGCGCGCGAACACGGCGATCTGTCCGAGAATGCCGAATACCATGCAGCCCGCGAAAAGCAGGGCTTCATCGAGGGCCGCATCAAGGAACTGGAGGGCCTTCTGTCGCGGGCCGAGGTGTTCGACCCCGAGAAGCTGTCGGGCAGCATCAAGTTCGGCGCCACCGTCACCATGGTGGACGAGGATACCGACGAGGAACGCACCTATCAGATCGTGGGCGAGGCCGAGGCCGATATCGAGCGCGGCCTGCTGAACATGCGTTCGCCGCTTGCGCGCGCGCTGATCGGCAAGGACGAAGGCGACAGCGTCGAGGTCAAGACCCCCGGCGGTGAGCGCAGCTACGAGATCCTCTCGATCCGCTACGTCTGATCCCATGTCAGTAATCGCCAAGATAGCAAGCCTTTCGCATCGCGATCGCATCACCTCGGTGGGCTATGCGCTGACGGGCGTGTGGCTGTTCCTCGTCGCGCTGTTCTGGATGCTGGCGCCGGGCGGCGAAGGCGGCGGCGGCGGCGTCGCAAGGCTGATGACCGTGGTGGGCGTGGCCCTGCCGCTGGTGCTGATCTGGCTGGCCGTGACGCTGGCCCGCAGCATCGCCGTCCTGCGGGCCGAGGCCGCCGATCTGCGCGCCGTCATCGCCGACATGCGCGGCGATGCCCCCGAAGATCACGTATCCGGGGATCGCGCATCGGGGGACCGCATCCCCGAACCGCCGCAGAAGCCCCTGCATGGCGGGGTGGCCCCCGCGACCCCGCGCAATGCGCCCGCCGCCGCCCCCGCGCGTTCCCGCCTGCCCGAACCGCCGCGCCAGCCTGTCATGGCGCTGGACGATCCGCAGGGCGAAGCCGTGGATGCCGCGACCCTGATCCGGGCGCTGAACTTTCCCGACGGGCCGGACGACCACGAGGCCATCGACGCGCTGCGTCAGGCCCTGCGCGATCCGTCCCAGTCCCGCGTGCTGCGCAGCGCGCAGGATGTCGTCACGCTGCTGGCCGGACGCGACATCTACATGGACGACCTGCCGCCCGACACGGCCCATGCCGATGCCTGGCGGCGCTTTGCCGCGGGCGAACGCGGCAGCGCGGTCGCATCGCTCGGCGCGATCCACGACGAGGAGACGCTGCAGGAAATCGCCGCGATGATGCAGGGAGACGAAGTGTTCAAGGACACCGCGCATCACTTCCTGCGCCATTTCGACGGGCTTCTGACGCGGCTGATCCCCGAGCTGGACGACCTGCAGATCGCCGTCATGGCCGACAGCCGCTCGGGCCGCGCCTTCATGCTGCTGGGCCGCGTCGGGGGTGCCTTCGGCTAGGCCGCCTCGCGGCGCAGCACCAGGACCTGCCCCCACCAGGGCAGGCCGAACCTGCCGCGGGTCTCCTCGTGAAATCCGGTCGCGGCATAGAAGGCCCGCGCCGACGCGTTCGAGGCGCGCACCTCGACCCGCAGGCCCGGACGTCCCCGCCGCCGCGCCTGCGCCTCGGCCTCGGCCAGCAGCAGGCGACCGATGCCGCCCCGCGGTTCGGCCACCGCGATCCCGTCCACGACCAGATCCGCGGTGGGCGGCGCGGGCCTGAACAGGTGCCGCAGCACGCCCCGCGCATCGGGCACGAAGCCGCCCCCGTCATCGCGCAGCCCCGCAACGCCCAGCACGCGCCCCGCATCGTCCAGCGCGACCACGCCGCGTTCGGCGCGGCAGGTGCCGGCCCTGCCCCTGCCACCGAAATGTCGCCACCACAGCCGGGCCGCATCCTCCAGCGCATGGGCGGGAACGGGGCTTGCCAGCCGGATGGCACGGTCTTGTGATCCGTTGCGTGTCATGCAAGCAAGGTGGCGCGAAGCCAAGCTGGACGAAAGCCCCATGTCACCGACCCCGGAACCCCGCCCGGATCCCGCGCAGGAAACCGCCGATCCGATCACCGCCCGCGCCCTGGCACGGACGCCGCGGCAGGCGTTCTGGCACGGGATGTGGCAGTCGCTGCCCTTCCTGATCGTGATCGTTCCTTTTGCGCTGCTGTTCGGGGTCGTCGCCTCCGAGGCCGGGCTGGACCTGGCCCAGGTCATGGGCTTCTCGGTCCTCGTGCTGGCGGGTGCGTCGCAATTCACGGCCGTGCAGCTGATGTCGGACAATGCGCCCGCGATCATCGTCATCCTGTCCTCGCTGGCGGTGAACCTGCGGATGGCGATGTATTCGGCCTCGCTCGTGCCGTGGCTGGGCAATGCGGCGGGCAGGCACAAGGCCTGGATCGCCTATGTCCTGATCGATCAGAGCTATGCCCTGTCGATCCAGCATTACGAACGCCACCCCCGGCTGAGCATGCCGCAGCGGCTGGCCTATTTCGCGGGCTGCGTGACCCCGCTGTGCATTCCGTGGATGATCGCGACGGGGGTCGGCGCGGTGATCGGCAATGCCATGCCCGAAGGCATCGCGCTGGATTTCGCGCTGCCCATCACCTTCCTTGCCATGATCGCGCCGATGCTGCGCACGCCCGCGCATCTGGCGGCCTGCTTCACCGCCATCCTGTCGGCGCTGCTGCTGGCGGGGCTGCCCTCGGGGCTGGGCCTGCTGATCGCGGCCCCCCTGGGCATGATCGCGGGCGCCGTGGTCGAGACGCGCACCACCCCGAAGGAGATCTGAGATGCCCGTATCCGATCTGACCGTCTGGGCCGTGATCCTGATCCTGGGCGTCGGCACCTATCTGATCCGCTGGTCGTTCCTGGGGGTGCTGGGCGGGCGCGACCTGCCCGAATGGGTGCTGCGGCTGCTGCGCTATACCCCGGTGGCGGTGCTGCCCGCGCTGGTCGCGCCGCTGGTCGTCTGGCCCGCCGCGACAGGCGGCGAACCCGACCCCGCGCGAATGGCCGCGGCGGCGGCGACCGTCATCGCGGGGCTGTGGACCCACAACGTGCTGGCCGCCATCGCCGCGGGGGGCGGAACGCTGGCGCTGATGCTCTATGTTCTGGGATAACCCGTGATCGTGCCGTCCTTCTGCTGCAGAAGGACGTCGTGATTATTCGCGGGATCGCCGTCCTGATGGCGCCTGGACACCACGCCCGGGCGCGACATGAACCAGTCGCGCAGCTTCAGGGGCGAAAAGCCGCGCGGCGCATCGCCAAAGCCCGGAACATCGCGCAGGACGCTGCCCACCGATACCGCGCAGAAGCTCTTGTTGGCGGGGCCATGCGCCTCGGCCCTGCGGATGGCGATATCGGCCACCTCGCGCGTGACGGGGATGGTATCCTCGGCCACCCACCAGGTCGAACGGGCGTGATAGTCGATGTAGAAGCGCTTGTAGTTGTCCGTGATCCCGTAGAGCACGTCGTGCCGTTCGGGAATGCGCGGATGGTTCCAGCTGCCCGCCGGGTCGAAGATGACCCGCTGGCTGCCGTTGATCATCAATGCGGAATGCCCGCCCTGCCCGCGCGGAATGCCGATCACGGTGAACAGCGTGATCGAGGGCGGCTCGGACGAGACGAACCGCGCGGCGCGCACGGCCTCGTCGGGGGCGAAGACGTTGTCGGCACCGCATGCGGCCAGAACCGCCGGAAGCGAGGCGGCAAGAAAGGTCCTGCGTTTCATCGCCGGCCTTACAGGTTGGTCAGCGCGAGGAACACCAGCACCACCAGCGACCCGATGGTCACCCAGGTGATGCCGCTCATCAGGCCGGCGAAGGCCCGCTTCTGCGGCGTGACGTCCATGCTGCCCTGAGTGGCTTCGGGTTTGTTGTCGAGATCGGCCATTCCTGCCCCCCTTGGTCAGTATCCATCCCTGCGATAGCCCAAGCGCGTTGCCCTGTCACGCCCCCCACAGCACCGCGCCGTCCCTTTCGCCCACAGGCCTTGCACGCCCGTCACGCCCCAGCCGGTTCAGATGGGCGACGGCCTCGACCAGGGCCAGGCCGAATTCCCCCTCGCCGATGCGGCGGCGGAACAGCAGATCGAAGCAATCAACCGCGCTGCGGGGCTGTTCGGCCAGTGCCGTGGCCAGCCGGTCCAGCGCCGTGCGGTGGTTGTCGATCAGCTGGCGCAGACGGAAGGGCAGCCCGGTAAAGGGCAGCTTGTGCCCCGGCAGGACCAGCTGATCGGGCCGGGCCAGGGGCAGCAGCCTTTCGCAGCTTTCCAGCCATTCGCCCACCGGATCGGCGCCGGGTTCGGTCGGATAGACCCCCAGATTGGGCGAGATCGAGGGCAGAAGCTGATCGCCCCCGATGACCAGCCCGTCATCCTGCGACCAGAAGGTCGCGTGGCAGGGTGCGTGCCCATGCCCGATGGCCACGCGCCAGTCGCGCCCGCCCATGCGGGTCACCTGCCCCTCGGACAGGCGCTCGAACCCCAGGGGCAACGGATGGACCACGTCGGCGAAATTGAAGGGCCGTTCCGCGGCGCGCTTGTCCAGCAATTCGCGCGGCATCCCCGCACGACGCCAGAAGCCCAGCGATTCGGCGGGCGGGCGGGCCTGATCGTCCAGGATCAGCATCCGCGCCATCAGCCAGGCGGTGCGGGTCATGGCAAGCGATGCGCCCTGCGTGGCCATCAGCCAACCCGCAAGGCCGATATGGTCGGGATGGTGATGCGTGCCGATCACGCGGGTGACGGGCCGCCCGCCAAGCGGTCCTGCCAACAGCCCTTCCCAGATCGCGCGGCCGCGCCTGCTGTCGAAGCCCGTATCGATTACCGTCCAGCCGTCGCCGTCGTCCAGCGCATAGACGTTGACGTGATCCAGCCGCATCGGCAGGGGCAGGCGCATCCACAGGATGCCGGGCGCGACCTCGATGGCCGCGCCTTCCTCGGGCGGGGTGTCGAAGGGCGTGCGGATCACGCCGCGAAATCGCCCATCAGCGCATCGTCGCCGATCGCGCTCAGATCGGACAGGCCCGCCAGCGCCTCGGCGATGTCGCCTGCATTGCGCGGCAGGACGCGGGCCATGAAGACCTGCGCCAATGCCAGGTGCGATCCGTTCCCGCGCAGGGCGGCGCGCAGATGGTAATGCCCGCCCAGCACCCGCGCGAAGGCGTTCAGATAGGCGACGGCCCCCGCGAAACGGTCCGGCAGCGGGCGATCCAGCAGCGCCAGCGTCGTCTCTCGCAGGGTCTCGGCGGCCTGCCACAGCTGGTGGGCCATGTCGGGATGGACGGATTGCGCGGATCTTGCGCCGTCCGTCACCTCGTCCAGCAGGCGCATCGCCGCATCGCCATTGTCCGACAGCTTGCGCCCGACCAGATCCATCGCCTGGATGCCGTTCGTCCCCTCGTAGATCGATGTGATGCGCACGTCGCGCAGATATTGCGCGGCACCCGTCTCCTCGACATAGCCCATGCCGCCATGGACCTGCACGCCCATATCGGCGACGCGGATGCCCAGATCGGTGCCATAGGCCTTGGCGATGGGCGTCAGGAAGGCCGCGCGGGCCGCGTGATCGGCATCGCCCGTCGCGCGCTGCATGTCGATGGCCGTCGCGCAGGCCAGCCCGATGGCGCGGGCGGCGAAGACCTCGGCCCGGGCGGTGGCCAGCATGCGCCGCACGTCGGGATGCCCGATGATCCGACCCATCTGGTCGCGATCCTGCGCATATGCGACGGCCTTCTGCAGCGCGGCCTCGGCCACGCCCACGCCCTGCATGCCGACGCCCAGCCGGGCGCAGTTCATCATCGTGAACATCGCGGCCATGCCCTTGTTTTCCGCCCCGACCAGCCAGCCGGTCGCGCCGTCATAGGACATCACGCAGGTCGGGCTGCCGTGGATGCCCAGCTTTTCTTCCAGGCTGACGACCTTCAGATCGTTGGCCACGCCCGGTTCGCCCTGATCGTCGGGAATGAATTTCGGCACCATGAACAGGCTGATGCCCCGCGTGCCCTTGTCCGCCCCCGGCAGGCGGGCCAGCACCAGGTGGCACACGTTCGAGGTGACGTCGCTGTCGCCCCAGGTGATGTAGATCTTCTGTCCCGTGATCCGATAGGTGCCGTCGCCCGCGGGTTCGGCGCGCGTGACCAGCGCGCCCACATCGCTGCCCGCGCCCGGTTCGGTCAGGTTCATGGTGCCCGACCATTCGCCGCTGATCAGCTTGGGCAGATACAGGGCCTTCAGATCGTCGCTGGCGTGATGTTCCAGCGCCTCGATCTGCCCTTGGGTCAGCAGCGGGTTCAGCTGCAGCGCAAGGTTCGCGCCCGACATCATTTCCGCGACCGACATGTTCAGCGCCTGCGGCAGGCCCATGCCGCCATATTCGGGATCGGCCGAGACGCCCACCCAGCCGCCATCCGCGATCGCCCGGAACCCTTCCGCGAAGCCCGGCGAGGACCTGACGACGCCGTTCTCCAGCCGCGCGGGGGTGTGATCGCCCGCGACATTCAGGGGCGCCAGCACCTCCGAGCACAGCTTGCCGGCCTCGTCCAGGATCGCGGTGGCCGTTTCGGGCGTCGCCTCGGCGAAACGCTCGGTCGCGGCGACATCCGCGAAGGGCACGACATGGCGAAGGATGAAGTCGATCTGCGCGACCGGCGCCTTGTAGGTCATCGGGGTCTCCTCCATGCGCCTTGGCATCCGGGGCCGGCGCGACTATCAAATGCGTTCAGCGGCATCTTGGGCCGCCAACGAAACCGGCTCAACCGAAACCCCGCGTCACGGATGAACACCCTCAGGCTGAACACAGATCGGACCGGCATCGCGACGGCGGCGGAACTGCTGTCGGCGGGCGAATGCGTGGCGATCCCGACCGAAACGGTCTACGGGCTTGCCGCGGACGCGCGGCAGGGCCAGGCGGTCGCGCGCATCTATGCCGCCAAGGGGCGGCCCAGCTTCAACCCGCTGATCGTGCATGTCCCGGATGCACAGGCGGCGGCGGCCATCGCGGACCTGCCCCCGCAGGCGCGTGCGCTGGCCGATGCCTTCTGGCCGGGGCCGCTGACAATGGTGCTGCCCCTGCGCGGGGATGCGGGGATCGCGTCGCTGGTGACGGCGGGGCTGGACACGATCGGGCTGCGCGTGCCGGCCCATCCGGCGGCGCGCGACCTGCTGCGCCGCTTCGGCGGGCCGCTGGCCGCGCCCTCGGCCAATGCATCGGGCCGGATCAGCCCGACCAGCGCGGATCACGTCCTGTCGCCCGATGGCGGGCTGGACGGGCGCATCGCCGCGGTTCTGGATGCGGGCCCCTGTGCGGTGGGCGTGGAATCGACGATCCTGGGCTGGCCCGACGGCGTGGCGACCCTGCTGCGTCCGGGCGGCATCGCGGCCGAGGATATCGCGACCGTGCTGGGCACCCCCCTTGCGCAGCACCAGGGCGATCCGTCGCGCCCGAACGCGCCGGGTCAGCTGAGCAGCCATTACGCGCCCAACGCCGCCCTGCGGCTGGAAGCCACCGATCCCCTGCCCCACGAGACGCATATCGCCTTCGGTCGGCCGGGCCCCTTCACCCTGTCGGCCAGCGGCGACCTGTCCGAGGCCGCCGCCCGCCTGTTCGACATGCTGCGCCGCGCGGATGCGGAAGGTCGGGCGATCTCGGTCGCGCCGATCCCGGAGCGGGGGCTTGGCGCGGCGATCAATGACCGCCTGCGCCGCGCCGCGGCCCCGCGCGACTAATCACAGCCCGAGCGAGTTGTAGACGTTCGAGATCCGGCGGATCGCCACGACATAGGCGGCGGTGCGCATGTCGTCGACGCGGGCGTTGTTCACCCAGACCTCCTTCATCTTCTTGAAGCTTTCGCGCATCGTGTCGTCCAGACCCGAGCGCACCAGCTCCAGTTCGTCCGCGCCGGTCAGGAAGCTTTCCTTGAAGCCCTTGGACAGGGTCCAGTTCAGGCCGGTATCGGCCGACAGGCGCTCCAGTTCCTCGACGATCATGCGGGCGCGGGCCTCTTCGTGGCGACGCTCCAGCCGCCCGAGGCTGATCTGCGACAGGTTCTTGACCCATTCGAAATAGGACACCGTCACGCCGCCCGCGTTGGCATACATGTCGGGGATGATCACGATGCCCTTCTCGCGCAGGATGCGGTCGGCATCGGCGGTGACGGGACCGTTCGCGGCCTCGATGATCAGCTTGGCCCGGATGCGGTCGGCATTGGTCGCGTCGATCACGCTTTCGACCGCGGCGGGGATCAGGATGTCGCAATCGTCTTCCAGCGCGCGCAGGCCGTCCTCGGTGAAATCGCCGCCGGCAAAGCCCTTCACGCCACCCGTCGCGCGGATATGGCCGCGCAGCGCGTCGATATTGATGCCCTGCGGATTGCGGATCACCCCGTCGCGCTCGATGACGCAGGTGACCAGCGACTTGTCCTCGGCCGACAGGAACTGCGCGGCGTGATAGCCGACATTGCCCAGACCCTGCACGATGACGCGCTTGCCCGACAGATCGCCGGTCATCCCGGCCTTCTTCATCACGTCGTCATGGCGGAAGAACTCGCGCAGCGCGTATTGGACGCCGCGACCCGTCGCCTCGACGCGGCCGTCGATGCCGCCGGCATGGCGCGGCTTGCCGGTGACGCAGGCCTTGGCGTTGATGTCGTCGGGATGCAGGCGCTTGTAGGCGTCGGCCATCCAGGCCATCTCGCGCTCGCCCGTGCCCATGTCGGGGGCGGGCACGTTCTGCGACGGAGAGATCAGGTTGCGGCGCGACAGCTCGTAGGTGAAGCGGCGGGTGATGCGTTCCAGCTCATCCTCGTTCCAGGCGCGCGGATCGATGCACAAACCGCCCTTGGAGCCGCCGAACGGCACCTCGACCAGCGCGCATTTGTAGGTCATCAGCGCGGCCAGCGCCTCGACCTCGTCCTGGTTCACGTCCAGCGAATAGCGGATGCCGCCCTTCACGGGCTCCATATGTTCGGAATGGACCGCGCGGTAACCGGTGAAGGTGTGGATCTGGCCACGAAGCCTGACACCGAAGCGCACCACATAGGTCGAGTTGCAGACCCGGATCTTTTCCTCGAGCCCGGGCGAAAGTTCCATCAGGCCGGCGGCCTTGGTGAACATCTGATCGACCGAATCGCGGAACGAGAGAAGCTGGTGGGCCATGGGCGCTATCCTCCTGCAGTGGTGCGTTTTGCTGGTATGGCGCCGCCAAGCTAGGGGGTTTCCGCCGCAGCTGCCACAGGGGATCGACTCGGACCTGCACAAATATTAATCATGGGTAATCGTCCGACCGGTGAAATCTTGCCCAGTCCTGCGGGAGCCCGTTTTGGGGGAACAAATAGGGCCCGGCTCTAATTATATCGCGTTACGAAGTTTCAGAAGAAGATTGATATGCCAAATTCTGCCAGGGAGATTACCCGGGGCCGCAAGTTCGAACAGGTCCGCCGAGGTGCTTCCGCCATCTTCCTTCGTGACGGTTTCGCGGGCGCAAGTGTCGACGACATCGCACGCGCGGCCCATGTGTCGAAGGCCACGCTCTATACCTACTTCTCGGACAAGTCGCTGATGTTCCAAGAGGTCATGAGCGCCTGCGCCGCCGAGGTTTTCGAGGCACGGATGGACGTCGCCCCGGTGGACGATTCCCCGCATGACTACCTGGCCGATTTTCTTGCCGACATCCTGACCTGGCAGCTGTCGCCCGAAAGCATCCGCCTGCATCGCCTAGCCATCGCCGAGGCGCATCGCTTTCCCGATTGCGTGACCAATTATCTTCGCCTGCGCGAAGCGACCCTGGTCGAACCGATCCGTGCCCAGATCGATCATTGGGTCCTGATGGGCAGCCTGGAACCCCATGACACCGAACGGTCGTCGCGCACCGTCGCCTCGATGCTGGGGGGCATTCCGACCCACCGGGCGCTTCTGGGCCACACCCCCGATGCCGACCGCATCCGCCACACCGCCGAAGAGGTCGCAAGCCTGTTCCTGATGGTGCGCGCCGCCCGGCCCACCGCGGCCGAGTGAGATTGACCTTGCGCAGGCGCTTTTCAGACCGGGTCCCGCCGCGTATCATGCCGCGATAAACCGGGCGCAGCCAAGCGCCCTGCAGGGCAGTATCGGCAGGAAGAGATCACATGAAAAGCCATGTCATCATGGGCGGGGCGGCGCTGCTGGCGCTTGGCGCCTGCGCATCGACATTCTCGCGCACGCCCCCCGTGGCGGGCGAATACCCGGCGGCTGGCGTGGAGGCGCAGCAGGGATACCAACCCTATCAGCCGGCGGCCACGCCCGGCTATGCCCCTGCCGTGGGCGATCCCTATGCGGGCACGGAATACGCGCAGACCGCGGCGATCCCGGCCCCCGCAGCCAACGTGCCCACCGCCGCGAACGGCATCGACGGGCTCGAGGAACGCAAGCCCGATCTGTGCAAGGCGCAGGCCTTCCGCAGTGCCATCGGCCAGCCGGGCAGCTCGATCCCGTCGCTCGGGGTGGAAAAGACCTATCGCGTGGTCGAATATCGCGGGATCGAGCCGCAGGATTACGATCCGAACCGGGTCGTCTTCCGTCTGGACGCGGCAGGCACCATCACCAATGTCGATTGCGGATGACACCATGAAGAAGATCGCATTCCTCCTGCCCCTGCTGGGCGTCCTGGCCGCCTGCGAACCCGTGGCGCAACCCGAGGAACCCGTGGATGCCTGCGGGGCCGCGGGCTATCAGGGGCTGGTCGGCCAGCCGCGTTCCGTGCTCGAGAAGATGAACTTTCCCCTGGGTACCCGCGTCATCGGCCCCGAGGATGCCGTGACCGCGGATTTCCGTCCCGACCGGCTGAACATCGAATATGCCCCGAACGACCGCATCGAGAAGGTCGCCTGCTATTGATCCATTGATTTGCGGCGGCGGGGCTGTCACCATTCCGTCATGATGAACGCCACGCCGCCGTTTCATGCCGATCCCGACCGCGTCGTCTTCGACCGCCGCGAACTGGGTCTGATCCTGTCCACCTATGGCCGCTTCGTCGCTGCCGGCGAATGGCGCGACTATGCCATGTCCTTCCTGAAGGACGTGGCGGTCTTCAGCGTCTTCCGTCGCGCGACCGAACACCCGCTCTACCGGATCGAGAAACGCCCGCGTCTGCGGAACGCCCAGGGCGCCTATGCCGTGATCGGGATGGACGGGCAGATCCTGAAGCGCGGCCACGACCTGGGCCAGGTCCTGCGCGTGCTGGACCGCAAGCTGATCCGGGGCGTGGACTAGGTCCCGCGCGGCTTGGCACGGGTGGTGGGGTCGGCCTCGGTCGGATCCTCGGGCCAGGGATGGCGGGGATACCTGCCACGCATGTCCTTCCTGACATCGGCATAGCTGCTGGCCCAGAAGCCCGGCAGGTCCATGGTCACCTGCACCGGGCGCCCCGCCGGCGACAGAAGCGCCACGCGCAGCGGCCTGCCCCCCACGACCGGATGGCGCGTCACGCCGAACATCTCCTGCAGCTTGACCTCGATCGAGGGGTCCTCGGCATCGTAGTCGATCGGCACGCGCCGCCCCAGGGGCGTGACGAAGATCGCGGGCGCGACCTTGTCCAGAAGCTGCTGGCCCTGCCAGCCGATGCGGGCCTTCAGCGCCTCGGTCAAGTCCAGCGCGCGCAGATCGGCCCGGTTGCGGATCCGGGTCAGCCAGGGCAGCAGCCATTCGGGATCGGCCAGCAGCGTTTCGTCATCGACCGGGCCCAGTTCGGGGACCAGCGCGATCCGGGCCCGCGTGCGCGCGGCCAGGCGCGACCAGGGAATGCCGTCCTGGCGCACGCCCTCCAATGCGGCGCGGGCGATCTGGTCGGGCAAGGCATCGGGCCAGGCCCGGTCCGACAGGATCAGCGCGCCCAGCCGTTCCTGCATCCGCGTCATCACGCGCCCGTCGCGGCGGGACCATTCGCAGATCTCGACCTCGCGGATGCGGTCGCCATGCAGGTCGCGGATCTCGGGTTCGGTGATCGCCGCGGCCAGACGGATGCGGGCCTCGCGCTGATCGCCGTCCAGGTCCAGCGCCACGAGGAAGGGCGCATTGCCGGACTGGTCCTCGGGGCGGAGCGCGGCCCCCTTGCCCCCCGACAGGACATAGCGCGGCAGATCGCCCTTGCGCCGCTGTCCGATCCGGTCGGGATAGGCCAGCGACGCCATCGCGCCATGCGACATTTCCGGCCCCGCCTTGCCCGCCATGCGGCGCAGGCGCGCGGTCTCCTGCCTGATGCGCGCCACACCCTGGCGGTTCACCTCGAACGGATGCCGCCCGGACGGGTCGCGCAGGGCGGCCATGCGCAGCGCCAGATCGGCGGGTGCGCCGCGAAGCGGATCGCGGTCGGACAGCAGCGCCGCCAGATCAGCCGCCTGCGGACCGGCCAGCAGCAGCATATGCGCCAGGCGGGGATGCAGCGGCAGGCGGGCCAGCGCCTTGCCATGGGGCGTGATGCGCCCCCCCGCATCCAGCGCGCCCAGATCGCCCAGCAGGGACCGCGCCTCTGCCAGGGCAGCTTCGGGGGGCGCGGTCAGAAAGGCCAGATCGCCCGGTTCGGCCCCCCACGAGGCCAGTTCCAGCGCAAGTCCCGTCAGGTCCGCGACCTCGATCTCGGGCGGGGCGAAGGCGGGAAAGCCCCCCTCCTCGGTCCGTGCCCACATGCGATAGCAGATGCCGGGGGCCACGCGGCCCGCGCGGCCGCGCCGCTGTTCCGCCTCGGCCCGGCTGGCGCGTTCGGTGACCAGGCGCGACATGCCGCTGCCCGGATCGAAGCGCGCGCGCCTTGCACGGCCCATGTCCACCACGACCCGCACCCCCGGGATCGTCAGCGACGTCTCCGCGATCGAGGTCGCCAGCACGATCTTGCGCCGATCCCCCGGCGGGGCCAGCGCGGCGCGCTGCGCCTTGTGGTCCAATGCGCCGAACAGGGGCGCGATCTCGTGCCCCTTGCCGTCCAGCTGGGCGGCGACGCGCCTGATCTCTCCCTCTCCGGGCAGGAACGCCAGGATCGTGCCGCCGCTGTCCTGCGTCTCGGATGCGGCGCGGGCGATCAGGGCGGCCATCTGGTCCAGCGGCCGCGCGGCGGCGGGCAGCGGGCGGTCCAGCCAGCGCGTCTCGACCGGAAAGCTGCGCCCGTCCGAGGTGACGATGGGCGCGTCGTCCAGAAGCGCGGCCACGGGGCCCGCATCCAGCGTGGCCGACATGACCAGCACGCCCAGATCGTCGCGCAGCGCGCCGCGTGCCTCCCAGACCAGGGCAAGACCCAGATCCGCGTTCAGGCTGCGTTCGTGGAATTCGTCGAAGATGACGCAGCCGATGCCCTGCAATTCGGGATCGGACTGGATCATGCGGGTCAGGATGCCCTCGGTCACGACCTCGATCCGGGTGCCGGGCACGGCTTCGCCGCGGATGCGGAAGCCGACGCTGCGCCCGACCGGTTCGCCCAGGGTCTCGGCCATGCGTTCGGCGGCGGCGCGGGCGGCCAGGCGGCGCGGTTCCAGCATCAGGATGCGGCCCCGCACCCGGTCCATCAGCGCCAGCGGCACGCGTGTCGTCTTGCCCGCCCCCGGAGGCGCGGTCAGCACCGCCCGGCCATGCGTGGCCATCGCGTCCAGAAGCGCGGGAAGGGCGTCGTCGATGGGCAAGCTGTCGGTCATCACCGCGTGATAGCGCCCCTGCCGCGCGGCTTGCAATCGCCCCCGCCCTATCAATGTCGCGATGCCATACCTATTATCTGGAAAAGGCAGAACGAAAAGGGCAGGCATGGGCATCGGCAGCGACATGATCGAAGGCTTGGGTCTGGGCGATCCGGTCATCCGGGTGGGCGTGACGGGGCTGTCGCGCGCGGGCAAGACGGTGTTCATCACATCGCTGGTCGCCAACCTTCTGGAACGCGGGCGGATGCATGCGCTGCGGGCGGCGGCGGACGGGCGGCTCAAGGCCGTCTGGCTGCAGCCCCAGCCCGACGACACGATCCCCCGCTTCGATTACGAACGCCATCTGGCTGCCCTGACCGGCCCCGATCCGCATTGGCCCGAGGGCACGCGACATGTCAGCCAGCTGCGCCTGTCGCTGCGGCTGGAATCCTCGGGGCTGCTGTCGGGGCTGCGTGGGCCGCGCAACCTGCACCTGGATATCGTGGATTACCCCGGCGAATGGCTGCTGGACCTGCGCCTGATGGAACGCGATTTCGCGCAATGGTCCGCCGAGGTGCTGGAGCGTCTGCCGAACCGGCCCGGCGCGCAGGCGTTCCTGGCCGCCATCGGGGCCGAGGATGCGGGCGCGCCCTTTGCCGAACCCCGCGCGCAGGGGCTGGCCGATCTCTATACCGCGCATCTGATCGCCGCGCGCGAGGCCGGTTGGGCCGATTGCACCCCGGGGCGTTTCCTGATCCCGGGCGAGCTTGAAGGATCGCCCGCGCTGACCTTCGCGCCGCTGCCCCCGCATCTGCAGGACGGCAAGCTGGGCCGCGAATTCCGCCGCCGGTTCGAGGCCTACAAGTCCCGCGTCGTGCGGCCCTTCTTCCGAGACCATTTCTCGCGGATCGACCGGCAGGTGGTGCTGGTCGATGTGCTGGGCGCGATCCATCAGGGCCCGCAGGCGGTCGAGGATACGCGCCGCGCGATGGCCGACATCCTGACGGCCTTTCGCCCCGGACGCGCAGGCTGGCTGGCGCAGATCCTGGGCACGCGGCGGGTCGAACGCATCCTGTTCGCGGCGACCAAGGCCGATCACCTGCACCATGTCCAGCATCCGCGCCTGACCGCGATCCTGACCGCCATGCTGCGCGAGGCCCGCGACCGGGCCGATTTTCAGGGCGCCCGGACCGAGGCGATGGCCATCGCCGCCCTTCGCGCCACCACCGAGGAGATGATCGCCCACCAGGGCGAGGAACTGCCCGCGGTCCGGGGCCGTCTGCTGGACGGGCGGCAGGCGGCCTTCCATGCGGGCGATCTGCCCGCCGATCCGGGGCAATTGCTGCACCCCGCGCGCCAGGGCGCGTCCGCGTGGCTGGACGACGATTACGCCATCATGAACTTCGCCCCTGCACCGGGCACCGCGCGTCCGGGCGACGGGCCACCCCATGTCCGGCTGGACCGCGCCGCCGAATTCCTGATCGGAGACCGCCTGTGACGACCGACACGCCCAAGCGCCCGCGTGGCCCCGTCCTGATCGAGCTGGAGGACGGCCCCGCGAACCCCGCCGACGCGCCGCGCATCGACGCCGATGACAGGCCCCTTCCCCGCCCCCGCACGATGGAGATGGTGACCCGGCTGGTCGGGCGGCCCCCGTCCCGACTGACACGGCTGTTCGTCAATGCGGGGGCCGCGCTTCTGACCTTCCTGCTGGGGGTCGCGGCGCTGGAATTCATCAACGACATGCTGACGCGATACCCGCTGCTGGGCTGGATCGCGGTGGCGCTGTTCGCGACCTTCACCTTTGCCGCGCTTGGCCTTGCGTTTCGCGAATGGCGGGCCTTTCGGCGGCTGGCCAGGATCGACGGGCTGCAGCGGCAGGCAGGGACCGCGCTGGCCGATGACGACCTGACGGCGGCCAAGGCGGTGACGAAAGGGATGCTCGCGCTCTATGCCGACCGCCCCGAAATGCAGTGGCAGCGCGACCGGCTGGCACAGGCGCAGGACGAAGGCTTCGATGCCGAAACCGTCCTGACCCATGCCGAGACCGAGCTTCTGGCGGGTCTCGACCAGCTTGCCCGCCGGGAAATCGAGGCCGCCGCCCGCACCGTCGCCGCGACCACCGCGCTGGTGCCCCTGGCCTTTGCCGATGTCGCGGCGGCGCTGGCCGCGAACCTGCGCATGATCCGCCGCATGGCCGAGATCTATGGCGGTCGCGCAGGTGCCGTCGGCGGCTGGCGCCTGGCGCGGACGGTGATGACCCATCTGATCGCGACCGGGGCCGTCGCCGCAGGGGACGACCTGATCCACACGGTCGCGGGCGGCGGCGTTCTTGCGAAGCTCTCGCGCCGCTTCGGCGAGGGATTGGTGAACGGCGCCCTGACCGCCCGCGTGGGCATCGCCGCGATGGAGGTCTGCCGCCCCCTGCCCTTCATCGCCCAGCCACGCCCCAAGGTCGGCAACCTTGTCAGCCGCGGCCTTGCGGGGCTGTTCGGCAGCGACGACAGCAAGTGACCGCGCCCGCAGCATCCGGGATGGCCGGATGCCGCAATTTTTCAGACCAAGCGATGCCGCGGGGCGATCAGGGCTGATCGCCATCCGCGGGCAGATCGGGGGTCGGGGCGCTTTCGGCCGCTGCTCCCCCGTCGGCGCCATTGGCCTCGTCGGCCTCGACCAGCCGGTTGTCCTCCCAGGTGCCCGATGCGACCTGACCGGTGGCGTATCGCATGACGCCCTGTCCCTGGCGCTTGCCGCTGGCGAAGGTGCCTTCGTAGACATCGCCATTGGCATAGGTCGCGACACCGCTGCCGTCGATCTCTCCGCCCTTCCAGCCGCCTTCATAGACGAAGCCGTCGGGCGTGGTCAGGCGACCCTGCCCCTCGCGCAGACCATCGACGAAGCTGCCGGTATAGACCGTGCCGTCGGGATATGTGGCCTGACCCTCGCCGTGGCGCTGGCCATCCTTCCACGCCCCGGAATAGACATAGCCGTCGGGATAGGACATGCGGCCCTGCCCCTCGTTCCTGGCATTGCGGAAGCCGCCCTCGTAGACCATGCCGTTGGCATAGCTGGCCTTGCCGTCGCCCTGGATCACGCCCTCGGACCACTGGCCTTCGTAGGTGGACCCGTCGGCATAGGTGATCCTGCCGGTCCCGTCCGGCCGATCCGCGCGCATCTGGCCGACATAGACCGACCCGTCGGGATAGGTGATCGTTCCGCTGCCCTCCATCCGGCCGTCCACCCACTGGCCTTCATAGACATAGCCGTCGGCCCCGGTGAAGACGCCCTCGCCATGGCGGCGGTCATCCTTGAACTGGCCGTCATAGACATCGCCATTGGCATAGGTCGCGACGCCGGAACCCTGACGCTTGCCGCCCCGCAATTCCCCTTCGTAACGATCGCCCGAAGGCTGGACCAGCACGCCGCGCCCCGACATCTGCCCCGCGGCCCAGACCCCGTCATAGGTCAGCCCGTCGGTCATGGTCAGCTTGCCGCGCCCCGCGCGCTGGCCGGCCATCATGCCGCCTTCATAGGTCGATCCGTCGGGATAGGTGATCTTGCCTTGGCCTTCCTTCACGCCGGAATTCCAGTCGCCCTCGTAGCGGTATCCGTTGGGCTGGGTCAGCACGCCCTTGCCCTGGTGCAGCCCGCGCACGAACTGCCCGTCATAGACGGAACCGTTGGCGTAATTGGCGATGCCCTGGCCGGTGATCTCGCCCGCGACCCAATCGCCTTCATAGGTGCCGCCATCGGCATAGGTGATCTTGCCCTGCCCGTCGGGCTTGCCGGCGGCGAACTGGCCCTCGTAGATCGACCCGTTCGGAAACTCGGCGCGGCCCTGGCCCATGATCTGGCCCTCGACCCAGTCGCCGTCATAGCGATAGCCGTTCGGCAGCTCGTAGCTGCCCTGCCCGTGCTGCACGCCGTTGCGGAACGTGCCCTCGTAGACGCCGCCATCGTCGTATTGCTTGGTGATGACCTGCGCCGCCACGGGGGCGGTCCACGCCATCCCCGCCAACGCGATCGCGCCAAGGGCCGTCTGCGCCCGAGTTGCCCGCTTCATGCCTCTGCCCTCAAGTCGTTTGGCTTCGGGTTTAACCCATCCCCCTGCAGGGGCAAAGCCCGACTTTTCCTTTGGGGTCCGATCACCTATGTCGTTGGATGACCCGCAGGGGCCCGCACGAAGGACGACACCATGACCGAACGTTTCCGCCTGACCATCGGCCAGCTGAACGCAACCGTGGGCGACCTGCCCGGCAATGCCGAAAAGGCGCGTCAGGCATGGCGGACCGCACGCGAGGCGGGCGCCGACATGCTGGCCCTGCCCGAGATGTTCATCACCGGATACCAGACGCAGGACCTGGTGCTGAAGCCCGCCTTCACCGCGCAGGCGGTCGAGGCGGTGATGGCGCTCGGGGCGGAACTGACGGATGGCCCCGCCATCGGCATCGGCGCCCCGTGGCCCGAGGATGGCAAGCTGTATAACGCCTACTGGATCTTCCGGGACGGGAGGCTGGTCGCGCGGGTGCTGAAGCACCACCTGCCCTATCAGCAGCTTTTCGACGAATTGCGCCTGTTCCAGTCCGGCCCGATCAGCGGCCCCTATGCCGTGGGGCCCGCCCGCATCGGCAGCCCCATCTGCGAGGACAGCTGGTATCCCGACGTGGCCGAGACCCTGGCCGAGACCGGGGCCGAGATCCTGGTCGTGCCGAATGGCAGCCCCTATCACCGCGAGAAGCTGGACCTGCGCATGGGCCACATGGTCGGCCGCGTGGTCGAGACCGGGTTGCCGCTGGTCTATGTGAACATGGTCGGCGGTCAGGACGACCAGATCTATGACGGGGCCAGCTTCGTGCTGAACCCCGGCGGTCGGAAGGTCGTCCAGCTGCCCGCCTTCGAGGAAGCGATCGCCCATGTCGATTTCACGCGCGGCGCGGACGGTTGGCAGGCCGAACCCGGCCCGATGGCGGTCCAGCCCGATGCCTGGGAACAGGATTACCACGCGATGATGCTGGGCCTGCGCGACTATCTGCGCAAGTCGGGCTTCCGCAAGGTGCTGCTGGGCATGTCGGGCGGGATCGACAGTGCGCTGGTCGCCACCATCGCCGCCGATGCGATCGGGCCGGAGAACGTGCGCTGCGTGATGCTGCCCTCGGAATACACCTCGCAGACCAGCCTGGACGACGCGGCCGATTGCGCAACCCGGATCGGTGCGCGGCTGGACACGGTGCGCATCGACGGCGCGCGCGACGCGGTGGGCGGCGCGCTGGCCCACCTGATGGAGGGCACCGAGCCCGACGTCACGGAAGAAAACATCCAGTCCCGCCTGCGCGGCGTGATGCTGATGGCGATTTCCAACAAGTTCAACGAGATGCTGCTGACCACCGGCAACAAGTCCGAGGTCGCGGTCGGCTATGCCACGATCTATGGCGACATGGCGGGCGGCTACAACCCGATCAAGGATCTCTACAAGACCCGCGTCTTCGAGACCTGCCGCTGGCGCAATGCCAACCACCGCGACTGGATGATGGGCAATCCGGGCGAGGTGATCCCCCCGCGCATCATCTCGAAGCCCCCATCGGCCGAACTGCGCCCCGACCAGAAGGACGAGGACAGCCTGCCCCCCTACGAGGTGCTGGACGCGATCCTCGACGGACTGGTCGAGAAGGACCTGGCGCTGGCCGATCTGGTCGCGCAGGGTTTCGACGAGGACACCGTCCGCAAGGTGGAAAAGCTGCTCTATATCAGCGAATGGAAGCGTTACCAGGCGGCCCCCGGCCCGCGCATCTCGACCCGCGCCTTCTGGCTGGACCGCCGCTACCCCTTGGTGAACCGCTGGCGCGACCGGCTGTAAGGGCGCGATGGCACTTGCATTTACCGGCGCCCGGGGTTTCCTGGGCGCATGGTGAAACTGGTTCTGCTGCACAAGGCCGAACCGATCTATGACGACATCCCGGATGTCGAATACGACTTCCCGCGCAGTTACCTGAAGGCCGTGACCGAGGCCGTGGGCGACTGGATCGTCTATTACGAACCGGTCAAGGCGGGGCCGCGCGGCTATCACGCCGTGGCACGCATCGAAGGGGTGGTGTCCAACCCCCGCGCCCCCGGCAGGTATCTGGCCCGGATCGCGCCGGACAGTTTCCTGCGCTTCGTGGCCGATGTTCCCCGCCTTCGGGATGGCCGTCCGCTGGAATCGGCGCTGACCCATCCCGACGGCACGCCCCGCAGCGGCGGGATCGTGCAATCCGCCGTGCGCCGCCTGCCCGACCGCGAATTCGCCTGCATCGTCGATCTTGGCCTGCCGCAGGATCTGGAACGGATCGAGGCCACCCGCTATGACCCCGCGGCCCGGCAGCTGGACGAGGGCGCGGCCCTGTTCGAACGCCCCGTGCTGGAGCGCCTGACCCGCCGCCCCTATCGCGACGTGGCCTTCCGGCGGAAGGTGCGCGAGGCCTATGGCTATCGCTGCGCCATGTCCGGGTTGCAGCTGCGCAATGGCGGCGGACGCCCCGAGGTTCAGGCCGCCCATATCCGCCCCGTGGAACATCAGGGCAGCGATTCCGTCCGGAACGGGCTGGCATTGTCGGGAACGCTCCACTGGATGTTCGACCGTGGCCTGATCTCGGTCGCCGATGACAACAGCACGATCCTGGTGTCGCACAACAAGGTGCCGAGGGACGTGGTCGGCCGGCTGATCGCATCCGATGGCAAGCTGATCCGCCCCGAGGATCCGGGGGACGCGCCCCATCCCGAAAACCTGCGCTGGCACCGGGAAAACATCTTCGGGCGATCGCTCGGGGACGAGGTCGCGCCCTGGGACTAAGCCGTCACGGCACCTCGATCTTGCCGACCAGCGGCACGTCGTCCTGCGGGGTGACGCTGTGGCGTTCGATCATGCGGTGCACATGCGGATCCCCGTCGCCCCGGTGAAGGGCCCGAAGCGCGGTCGTCACCTCGGCATCGGATTTCGTGCGGCGCAGGTTGTGGCGGACGTAATCGTCCCAGGTCGCGATGTGATAGCTCTCGCTCCAGCGGTCGGGATGTTCCAGATCGCGCAGCAGCGCCCAGTTGCGCGCGCCGTCGCGGCGTCGGATGTTGCGGCGCTGGCGCATCAGGCGCAGGAAGTCGGGGACGTCCTCCTGGTCGATGCGGTAATCGACCATCACCATGATGGGCCCCGACCGTCCGCGCAGGTCCAGCCGCAGCGCCGGCTCGCGAAAGCGGTTGACCGGGTCCAGATCCGCCGTGCCGAATTCCGGCGCGCGCAGCCATGCCCCCAGCACCGCACCGAACAGCAGCAGAACCCCCGCCGCGATCAGCGCGACGTCCAGCCCGTGCTGCCCCGCGACACCGCCCCAGGCCCAGGACCCCGCGGCCATCCCCCCGAAGGTCGCCGTCTGATAGAGTGCCAGTGCCCGTGCCACCACCCATCGCGGCGTCGAGAGCTGCACCGTCACGTTGAACAGCGACAGCGCCAGCACCCAGGATGCACCCGCAGGCAGCAGCGCCAGTGCCTGCAGCCAGATCGCATCGGTCAGCCCAAGCGCAAGCGCCGCCAGCGCAAAGCCCAGGAAGGCCAGCCGGACCACCTGTTCGTTGTTCAGCCGTGCCCGGATGCGCGGGTTCATCAGCGCCCCGACGATCGCCCCCAGCCCGTAGCAGCCCAGAAGCAGCCCGAACAGGAACGACCCGCCCTCGGGGTGGCTTTTCACGACCAGCGGCAGCAGCGCCAGCACCGCGACGGCAGCAAAGCCGAACAGCGCCCCGCGAGAGATCACGCGCATCAGGTTCGGCGACAGCGCGACATAGCGCAGGCCCGCACCCAGGGCCGGGATGAAGGGTTCGGGCGTCGAGATGCGGGCCGGGACCGACGGGCTCCACCGGGCCATCGCCCCCATCAGCGGCAGATAGCTGACCGCGTTGACCGCGAAGGCCGCCGCCGCGCCGAAGCCCGCCACGATCAGGCCGCCCGCCGCCGGGCCCACGCTGCGCATCATGTTGAAACCGACCGAGTTCAGGCTGACCGCCGCAGGCAGATCGCGCCGTTCGACCAGATCGCCCATGCTGGCCTGCCAGGGCGGATTGTAGACCGCCTGCCCCGCGCCCAGCAGGAAGGTGAAGGCCAGAAGCAGCCAGGGCGTCAGCCATCCGGCAAAGGCCGCGCCCGCCAGCAGCAGCGAGATCAGCGACATGAAGCTGAGCGCCCCGATCAGCAGGGTCTTGCGGTCGAAGATGTCGGCCAGCGCGCCGGATGCCAGGGCCAGAAGCATGATGGGCAGGGTGTTCGACGCCTGGACCAGCGCGATCAGCGTTGCGCTGTCGGTCAGCTGTGTCATCATCCAGGCCGCACCCACCGCCTGCACCAGACCGCCGAAATTCGACACCAGCGTCGCGGCCCACAGCCTGCGGAAATCGGGATAACCGAAGGGCGCGAGGGCGCCTTCGCGCCGGGGGGGATCAAGCTGGGTCGAACCGGGTTGGGCCTGTGACACGTCTTCCGCCATTCCTGTCATTCCTGCGCGAAGCTAGGCCGCGCCGCGCCTGCCTGCAACTTGGACGCGTCCGGAACGACCGGGACCGCCATTCGGGGCCGGCCCGCAGCAGGCAATCCGAAGCGCGGCCCGCCCGGCCATGCTGCCCATTTCCTGCACTTTGCCCGGAGAATCGCGATGGATCGCAAGCTTCGATGAAACCGGACCACACGCCAAGTTGTTCCACCCCCGCGGAAAGTTGATGGCGTTGAAGCGCCCGTGCCACATGAACGGGGCGGGGCGGGGTGATATGTCGGCGTTCCGCCGCTAAGCCTTGACGCCGCGCGCCGACAGGCCTCATGCAATCATGTACGAATCGTGTCGGGCCTCTGCCGGTCCGGGCGCGTGAAGACCAAAATGCTGCCTCGGCCCGCGCCGCATCAGGCCGGACCGAAGATGAACAAGGAATGTGACAAGATGCGCCTCGCTCCCCTCTTCGCGGCGGTTGCCCTTGGGCTGGCGGCCTGTGCGCCGACCGAACAGGCCACCGCCCCCGCCGTGCAAACGCCGACCACCGTGCCCGACATCTACAAGGCCCGGACCGATGCGAGCCCCAATGGCGGCACCATCGAGATCCCGGCCGTCCGCGCCGCCTATCTGACCGAGCGCAACCGCCGTCAGCTGGTCGCCTATAACGGTTCCGAACCGGCAGGCACGATCGTCGTCGATCCCTATGCCCGCGTCCTGTATCACGTCCAGGAAGGCGGCCAGGCGATGCGCTATGGCGTGGCCGTGGGTCGCGCAGGCACCGGCTTCGAGGGTCGCGCCACCATCGCCCGCAAGGCGGCATGGCCCAGCTGGCGTCCGACCGACAACATGCTGCGCACCCAGCCCGAACTGTACGGTCAGTTCGCCGGCGGTCTGCAGGGTGGCCCGAACAACCCGCTCGGGTCGCGCGCGCTCTATCTCTATCAGGGCAGCCGCGACACCTACTACCGCATCCACGGCACCATGGATCCCAGCTCGATCGGCAAGGCCACCTCGGCCGGCTGCATCCGCCTGTTCAACCAGGACGTCATCGACCTGTTCGAAAGCGTGCCGACCGGGACCGAAGTCATCGTGCGTTCGCCCTCGGACAGCCTGCAGATGGAAGGCCGCCTGATCGAAACGCCCGAAGGCTATGTCGTGCCGGCTTCCGAGGTCGAGCAGGCGACGGGCGTGTCGACCGCGGTCGCGGCAGGCGCCGAACCCGCAGCGGCCCCCGCGCCCGCCACGACGGTCGCCAGCGCCATGCCCAACGACCCCTATTCGGGCTTTGGCGAACCGGCCCAGACGACCGTGGTGACCGATCCCTTCGCGACCGGCTCCAGCTTCGTGTCGCCGGTCGAAAGCGCCGTTCCGGCCTATTGATCGCCCGACGGGCATATCCGCATCGAACAGGGGGCCGGAGCGATTCCGGCCCCTTTGTCATGCGAAAAGGCTGGAAAAGCGGGCATTCTGCTGCCAGAACGACGCTGTCCACTGTAAGGGTGCTTCGATGCCGAACTATGCCAAGCAGGAACGCGAGATGCTCAGCCCCGAAGAGCTTGCGCTGGCCGAACAGAGCCGCCAGCCCCAGCTGCGCCAGCTGAGCGCCACGAAGCTGAAGCAGCTGATCGCGGCACTGGGGAAGGCCCGCGACGCCGCCTCGACCGACGAGGACGCCCAGGGCACGAGCCCCGCCAGCCTGCTGCGCGCCGCCCTGCGCCGGGCCGAGGCCGAACGCCGCAAGCGTGGCAGCGATGCGCCGATGCGCCCGGTCGCCCCCGCGACGCGCCCCCCCAAGGCACCGCGCGCCCGGCCCGTGAACGGCCGCAAGCCCGCCACCCCCCGCAAGACCGACCAGCGGACCGAGCCCCATCGCGTGGCCCGCCCCGCGCCCCCGCCCGCCGACGCCGGGCAGGATACCGACACGAGGAACGAAGCGATGCAGAACCCCGACGCCGAAAAGCAGGCCCGCCAGTCCGCCCGCAAGGCCGAGAAGGACGCCGCCAAGGAGGCGGAGAAGAACATCGCCCGCGAAGCCCGCCGGGCCGAGCGTCAGGCCGCCAAGCAGGCCGAGAAGGACGCCGCCCGCGAGGAACGCCGCGCCGCGCGCAAGGCGGCCAATACCGCTGCGCGCAAGGCCTCGAAGGATGCCGGCAAGGCGGAACGCAAGGCCGCCCGCAAGGCCGAGAAGAAGTCCCGCTCGGCCGAGGATCTGGCAGCAGAGGCCCGCACCCTGGCCGAGGCCGCCGAAGCCAAGGCCGCCGAGGCGCTTGCCGCGGCCGCCGCCCTGATCGAGGGGGCGGGCGGCGGCAAGAAGGCCAAGAAGAAGAAAAAGAAGACCGACTGAGCGGTACGGAGGCGCGGCCCGCCGCGGGAAACGCATGATCGCGACCAGGACGATTCGAAGGGCGGCGATGGCGGCGGCGGGCATCCTGCTGGCCGCGCAATCCGCGCTGGCCTATCCGGCGATCGACGCGGTCGCGGGGCGCAAGCCCCCGCCCCTGACCGACGACATCCGCTGTTCCCCCGACGGGCGCGACTGCATCCGCAAGGATCACTACGTGGCCGATGTCTGCAAGCTGATCGAACGCAGCGCCGCGGAACAGGGCATGGATCCCGCATTCCTTGCCCGCCTGCTGTGGAAAGAGAGCCTGTTCGAACCCTCGGCGGTCAGCCCTGCGGGCGCCCTGGGCATCGCGCAGTTCATGCCCGGCACGGCCGAGCTGTACTGGCTGGACGATCCGTTCAACCCCGCGGCCGCCATCCGCAAGGCCGCGTGGTATCTGGCGCAGCTGTCCGACCGCTTCGGCAATATCGGCATGGCCGCCGTCGCCTATAACGGCGGCGAGAACCGGGCCGCGCGGTTCAGCGCCCAGCAGACTTCGCTGCCCTACGAGACTGTCGATTACGTCGAGGCCATCACCGGCTTCAGCGCGCATCGCTGGCGCGACAACCCGCCCGGCGCGGATGAACTGAAGCTGGCCCTGGCCGAGGATACCGCCTTTCGTCCCGCCTGCGAGGAAATGGCCGGCAATCGCAGCCTGCGCGAATTCTCGACCCAGCCGCCGGTCATGCCCTGGGGCGTGATCGTGGCCAGCCATCCCAGCCAGTCGGGCGCGGCGCAGCAGGTCGCGCGGCTGAACCGCATCCTGCGTCCGATCCTGGACGGCGCTCAGGTTGGCTATGTCCGCAAGCGGATGAACGGCATGCCGCGCGCGGTCTATACCGCGCAGGTGGGTTACGGCAGCCGGTCCGAAGCCGCGCGCTTCTGCACCAGGTTCAAGGGCCTCGGTGGTCGCTGCATCGTCCTGCGGAACTGAGCCGTCAAAGAAAGCTCTGCGGGTCGATATCGACCGACAGGCGCATGTTCGTGGGCAGCTTGATCCCGTCCAGCCAGTCCGCGATGGCCTGCTGCAACGGGGCCTGCCGCGGCGCACGGATCAGCATCCGCATGCGGAACCGGCCGCGCACGCGGGCGATGGGCGCGGGCGCGGGCCCCCAGAGATCGGCACCGATCTGGCCCAGGGGCGCCGCGCGTTCCGCCAGGTGTCGCGCGAAATCCGCCACCGCTGCCTGATCAGGATGGGACAGGATGATCCCCGCCAGCCGCGCGAAGGGCGGCATGCCCGCCGCCTGCCGGCCCGCGGCCTCGGCATCCCAGAAGGTTTCGTCCCGGCCCGAAAGGATCGCGCGGATCACCGCGTGATCGGGCTGGTGGGTCTGCAGCAGCGCCACGCCCGGCGCGGCCCCCGATTGCCGTCCCGCACGCCCCGCGACCTGCCGCATCAGCTGAAAGCTGCGTTCCGCCGCGCGCAGGTCGGCCCCCTGCAGCCCCAGATCCGCGTCGATCACGCCGACCAGCGTCAGCTTCGGGAAATTGTGCCCCTTGGCCACGATCTGCGTGCCGATGATGATGTCGGCCCCCCCGTCCGAAATCCGTGCGATGCTTTCCTTCAGCGCGCAGGCGGAATGGAACAGGTCCGAGGACAGCACCTCGGCCCGGGCATCGGGGAAACGGGCGGCGACCTCCTCGGCGATGCGTTCGACGCCGGGACCGACGGGGGCCAGCTTGCCCTCGACCCCGCAGGACGGGCATGCTGGCGGGATGGGGCGGGTTTCGCCGCATTGATGGCAGACAAGCCGGTTCTGGAAGCGGTGTTCGACCATCCGCGCATCGCATTGGTGGCAGCCGATCTGTTCGCCGCAGGCGCGGCAGACCGTGACGGGCGCGAAGCCGCGCCGGTTGAGGAACAGCAGCGACTGTTCGCCCCTGGCCAGCCGTTCCTCGACCGCGCGGGCCAGGGTGGGAGATATCCAGCGCCCCTGCTCCATCGTCTCGGACCGCAGGTCGATCGCGGCCATGTCGGGCAGCTCGGCCGCGCCATAGCGCGATCGCAGGTCCAGCCGCGCGTATTTCCCCCCGGAGGCGTTCACCCAGCTTTCGAGGCTGGGCGTTGCCGATGCCAGCACCACCCGCCCGCCATTCATGGATGCGCGCAGCACGGCCATGTCGCGGGCGCTGTAGAAGACGACATCCTCCTGCTTGTAGCTGCCGTCATGTTCCTCGTCGACGACGACCAGCCCCAGATCGCGGAAGGGCAGGAACAGCGCGGATCTTGCGCCGACGACCAGCCCGACCTCGCCGCGTCCGGCCATGTGCCACAGGCGCCGGCGCTCGGTGCGGGTGATGCCGCTGTGCCATTCGCCGGGCCGCGCGCCGAACCGTGCCTCGACCCGGTCGAGGAATTCGGACGACAGCGCGATCTCGGGCAGCAGGACCAGCGCCTGCCGTCCCGCGCGCAGGGTCTCGGCCACGGCCTCCAGATAGACCTCGGTCTTGCCGGACCCGGTGACGCCGCGCAGCAGGGTCGTGCCATACCCCCCCGCCCGGATCGAGGCGCACAACGCATCCGCCGCCGCCTGCTGATCGGCGCCCAGTTCCTTGCCCGGCAGTTCGGGGTCCAGCCGGGGATAGGGCAGATCGCGCGGGGCCTCGATTTCCGCAAGCGCGCCCTGGGCCACCAGCCCCTTGACCACCGATGTGCCGACGCCCGCCAGCTGCGCCAGTTCGGACGGCGCGAAGCTGGCCCCGCCGTGATCGGCCACGACCTGCATTACGCGGGTGCGGGCCTCGGTCATGCGCTGCGGCTGGGCGCCGCCCGGCACGATGACACGGCGCGCGGCGGGCGGCTGGTCCAGGTCGGGGGCGCGCGTGGCCATGCGCAGCATCAGGGGCGGAGGGGTCAGGGTGTAATCCGCGGCGCGGGTCAGGAATTCCATGAAACCCGGCGACAGGGGTTCGGCATCCAGCACGCGATGGACCTGGCGCAGCTTGGCCAGGTCGAAATCGCCCATGCCCGCCCCCCAGACCGCCCCCAGTATGCGGCGCGGCCCAAGCGGCACCAGCACCAGCGCGCCCTGCCGCACGCCGTCATCGGGCGCCAGGTAATCCAGCACGCCCACCGGTTCGGTGGTCAGCACCGCGATGCGCGCGCGGGGCGGAAAGAATTCGGGAAGCTTCGACATTGCCCCCGCATGAATACCCGTGCGGGGGCCGCTGACAAGGCCATCGCGACCCTTTCGGGCGGCTTCCTTCTGCGCTATCACCATGCCGAACCGCATCTGAGGGAGCAGGTCATGAAATTCTTCGTCGATACCGCCGATGTCGCAGCCATCAAGGAGCTCAACGATCTGGGCATGGTTGACGGCGTCACCACGAACCCCTCGCTGATCCTGAAATCGGGTCGCGACATCGCGGAAGTCACCAAGGAGATCTGCGATCTGGTCGATGGCCCGGTCAGCGCCGAAGTCGTCGCCGAAAAGGCCGAGGACATGATCCGCGAAGGCCGCCACCTTGCCAAGATCGCCGAGAACATCACCGTCAAGGTTCCGCTGACCTGGGACGGCCTGAAGGCCTGCCGCGTCCTGTCGGACGAAGGCAACATGGTCAACGTGACGCTGTGCTTCAGCGCCGCGCAGGCGCTGCTGGCCGCCAAGGCGGGCGCGACCTTCATCAGCCCGTTCATCGGCCGCCTGGACGACATCAACCTGGACGGCATGGACCTGATCGCGGATATCCGCGAGATCTATGACAATTACGGCTTCGAGACCGAGATCCTCGCCGCCTCGATCCGCAGCGTCAGCCACATCACCGACGCCGCCAAGATCGGCGCCGACGTGATCACCGCGCCCCCCGCCGTCATCAAGGCGATGGCGAACCACGTCTTGACCGACAAGGGTCTGGCGCAGTTCACTGCTGACTGGGCGCAGACCGGCCAGAAGATCGGCTGAGCGCGAAGAACCTGCCCGCGCCCCGCATGTCGGGGCCGGGCCACATGCATGGTCGCAGGGGGACGGGAATGGATGCAGGGCTCGATCCGGAAACGCGGGCGCGGCTGATCGCCGAACCCGAGGCCATCCTGTCGGATCGCGACCTGATGCGCGCCTTGGTCGATGCCCGCGAAGCCGATCTGGGCGCGAATGTCATCGACATCCGCGGCCGCGCCATGGAGGCGCTGGAGGATCGGCTGCAACGCCTCGAATCCACGCATGAGACGGTGATCGCTGCCGCCTATGACAACCAGTCGGGCATGGCCGTCGTCCACCGCGCCGTTCTGGGCCTTCTGGAATGCGCCGACCTGCCCGAGATGATCGGCGCGCTGCAATCCGACATCGCGCCCCTGCTGCGCATCGAGACCCTGCGCCTGCTGATCGAGGAAACGCCCCACCTGCCCGGCCTGCCCGAAGATGTGGCGATCCTGCCCGATGGCGGGGCCGAGCTGGTGCTGGCGGCGGGCCGTCGCGCACCCCGGGGCGACGACATCCAGCTGCGCCGCGCCGCCATCGTGACCGAGCCCGTGCACGGCCGCCGCGTCGCCTCCGAGGCGCTGATCCCGCTGGATCTGGGCCGCGACCGGCCCCGCGCGCTGATCCTCATGGGCAGTGCCGATCCCGCCCGCTTCCGACCGACGCACGGGACCGACCTGCTGCGCTTCTTCGCGCAGGTGTTCAGGCTGGTCCTTCTGGACCGGCTGCGGACATGACCGACCACCTGCTTGCCCTGTCGCCCGCCATGGCCGATGCGCTCAGGCGCTGGCTGGACACCGAAGCTTCGACCCGCGACCGGTCCGATCACACGATCACGGCCTATCGCGGGGATCTTCTGGCATTCCTGATGTTCATCGGCAGCCATTGGGCCGAGGCCCCGGCCCCGCGCGCCCTGGGCCGGTTGACGCAATCCGACATGCGGGCCTTCGCCGCCTCCGAAAGGACGCGGGGCCTGGGTGCCAGATCGCTGGCCCGTCGGCAGTCGGCGGTGCGCAGCTTCCTGCGCTGGATCTCCGACCGCGAGGGGCTGGACCTGTCGCCCGCCCTGTCCTCGCGCAGCCCGAAATACGCGCGGTCCCTGCCCCGTCCGCTGACACCCGAACAGGCGCAGGCCACGCTGGATTGCGCATCCCTGCACGAGGTGGACTGGATCGCGGCCCGCGATACCGCCGTGCTGACGCTTCTGTGGGGGTCGGGGCTTCGCATCGGCGAGGCATTGGCCCTGACCGGACGCGACTGGCCCATGGCCGATGCGCTGACGATCCGGGGCAAGGGGAACAAGGAACGCCGCGTCCCGATCCTGCCCGTCGCCCGGCAGGCGGTCGCCGAATACGTGCGGCTCTGCCCATGGCAGGTCGCACTCGATCTGCCGCTGTTCCGCGCGGTGCGCGGCGGTGCGCTGTCCCATGCCGCCATGTCCAAGGTGATGCGCGACGCGCGCGCCGCCCTGGGCCTGCCCGCCAGCGCGACACCCCATGCCCTGCGCCACAGCTTCGCCACGCATCTTCTGGCCGAAGGCGGCGATCTGCGCACGATCCAGGAACTTCTGGGCCATGCCAGCCTGTCCACGACCCAGGTCTATACCGGGGTGGACGACGCGCGGCTGATGGCCGTCTATCGTGCCGCGCATCCGCGCGGCTGAACCCCACCCCCGCCCCATGCGTTCCGAAGCGACACAGCACGAACAGGCAGACCCATGACCGAACACGCGATCTTTCACCGCCCCCTTGGTGCCAACCCGCCCCCCGGCAACGAACAGGCCATCTTCGGGATGGGCTGCTATTGGGGTGTCGAGCGGCTGTTCTGGAAGCAGGACGGCATCTGGCTGACCGAGGTGGGCTTTGCCGGGGGCGATGTCCAGAACCCGACCTATGACCAGGTCAAGCGCGGCGATACCGGCCATGCCGAGGTCGTGCGCGTGATCTTCGACCCGGCGCTGATCAGCTACGACCACCTGCTGCAGCTGTTCTGGGAAAACCACGACCCCACGCAGGGCGACCGGCAGGGCAACGATGTCGGCACCCAGTATCGCAGCCTGATCATGACCTTCAGCGATCACCAGCGCGCCGCGGCCGAGGCCTCGAAGATCGATTTCGACAATCGCCTTGCCGTGCAGGGCTTCGGCGCGATCACCACCCAGATCCTCGATGCCGGACCCTTCTGGCCCGCCCACGAGGCGCATCAGCAGTATCTGCACAAGAATCCCGAAGGTTATTGCGGGCTCAAGGGCACCGGAGTAGAGGCAAGCCTTCCCAACCCGGACATGATCTGATGCCCACCTATACCGCACTGACCCACACGAAGGGCCGCGAGGCCGCCGAAGCCCTGGCCGAGGCCTGCGAGGAGCTGACCCCCGAACCCGTCGGCACCGGCGTCTTCGAGATCGAGGACGGGTCGGACCGGTGGGAGGTCGGCGTCTATTTCACCGAGACCCCCGACGAGATCTCGCTGGCGCTTCTGGCGGCGGCGCATGGCGCCAATCCCTTCGTCGTGTCGGAACTGCCCGAGGTGGACTGGGTCGCCCATGTCCGCCGAGAGTTGTCCCCCGTCAGCGCGGGCCGCTTCTATGTCCATGGCAGCCATGATGCCGAAAACGTCCCCGAGGGCGTCGAGGCATTGTGCATCGAGGCCGCGATGGCCTTCGGAACCGGGCATCACAACACCACCAAGGGCTGCCTCGAGGCGATCGACCGGCTAGCAAGCGAAGGCTACGAGGCCCGCCGCATTGCCGATATCGGCTGCGGCACCGCGGTCCTGGCCATGGGCGCCGCCCGCATCTGGCCGGTCACCGTGCTGGCCAGCGATATCGACCCGGTCGCCGTGGATACCGCCGCCGCCAATGTGATCGCGAACGGGCTGGACGGTCGGGTCGTCTGCGTCGAGGCCGCGGGCTTCGATCATCCGACCCTGCACGAGGCCGCGCCCTACGATCTGGTGCTGGCCAACATCCTGAAGCAGCCGCTGATCGACCTTGCCCCCGACATGGCCAGGCATGTGGTCGAGGGCGGGCGCATTGTGATGTCCGGCATTCTGACGACCCAGGCAGAGGACGTGATCGCCGCATACGAGGCACAGGGCTTTGCCCTGATCCGCCGCGACGATCTGGTCGAATGGTCCACGCTGGTGATGGGCCGCTGATCGCCGATCCTGCACCAGCACATGAAAAAACCCCCGCGCAACCTTGCCGGGGGTTTCGTTCATCCGTTGGTCGATGGGCTCAGTAGCCGCGTGCCACGCGCTCGATGTCGCCACGGGCCAGACCGATATCGTCCAGCTCGCGGTCCGACAGGCGGCTCAGCTCCTTGCGGGTCAGGCGCGTTTCGCGCCAGCCGACGAAAGCCGAGATAATCGACGCGACGACATTGCCCATGCCACCTGCAGCCACACCAGCGGTCATGCTGCGGTTGGTTTCGATCGTCGCCATCTGTATCACCTGTTTTCAATCTGCCCCTTCCTGGGGCAATGTTGCGGATGCCGAGGATATATTCCGGGCACCTTGAAAACAGTAGGGGCGATTGCCTCAACCCCGCCATGCATTTTCTGCAGGCGAAATTGACGGAACCGCCATCATTTTGCCACGAAGCTTCGTCGAATCGAAGCGTCAGGCCGGGATCCAATCGCCCAAAGCCGCCTGCCACAGCGCCAGGGCCGCCACCGCTGCCGTATCCGCGCGCAGGATCCGTGGTCCGAGGCTGATCGGCACGACATGATCCAGGCCCGACAACTGCCGACGTTCCGTGGCCGAGAACCCTCCTTCGGGGCCGATCAGGATCGCCCAGGGGCCGTGCGGCAGATGGGCCAGCGTCTCGGCCGCGCCGACGCGGGCCTCGTCCGCCCAGAGGATCCGCCGCGCAGGGTCCCAGTCAGACAGCAACCGCTGCAGGGGTTGCAGATCGGTCACCTCGGGGACGAAGGTGCCGCCGCATTGTTCCGCCGCCTCGACCGCATGGGCCTGCAGGCGGTCCTGCCGGATGCGTTCGGAATTGGTATGCTCGGTCTGGGCGGGCAGGATGCGGGCCGCGCCCATCTCGGCGGCCTTTTCCACGATGAAGTCCGTGCGGGCCTTCTTGATCGGCGCGAAGATCAGCCACAGGTCCGGCGGGTCCTGCTGCGGAGCAGATTGCGCCAGGGGCATCAGCGTGCCTTCGCGCTTGGCCAGCCGGTCGATGCGCGCGGTCCATTCGCCGTCGCGCCCGTTGAAGACCGCGACCTCGGCCCCCTCGCGCTGGCGCATGACGCCCGACAGGTAATGTGCCTGACCCTGATCCAGCGGGACGGGTTGTCCCGCGGCAAGGGGGTGATCTATGAACAATCTTATCTTCGCCATGATGGGCAGACGCTATGCAAAGCAGCACGGAAAGACCAGACGCCGTCATCGACGCGCCGAAGGGAAACTGGGTCGATCGGATCGCCCCGCCATGGTCGCGCCCCTGGCTGCGGCTGAGCCGCGCCGACAGGCCCATCGGGACATGGCTGCTGCTGCTGCCCTGCTGGTGGGGCATCGGGTTGGCGATGATGGCCGATGCGCCGGGCTGGTTCGACCTGTGGATCGCGCTGGCCTGCACCATCGGCGCCTTCGTGATGCGGGGCGCGGGCTGCACCTGGAACGACATCACCGACCGCCGGATCGACGCGCAGGTCGCGCGCACCCGGTCGCGTCCGCTGCCAAGCGGCCAGGTCACGCTGAAGGGCGCCTATGGCTGGCTGATCGCGCAGGGGCTGGTCGGGCTGGTGATCCTGCTGACCCTGGGACAGGCCGCGATCTGGATGGGCGTCGCCTCGCTGGCGTTGGTCGCGATCTATCCCTTCGCGAAACGCTTTACCTGGTGGCCGCAGATCTTCCTGGGGCTGGCCTTCAACTGGGGCGTCATGCTGGCCTATGCCGCGCATATGGGGCGCGTCGATGCGGCCCCGGTCGTCGCATGGGTGGCGGCCATCGCCTGGACGATCTTCTACGACACCATCTATGCCCATCAGGACGCCGAGGACGACGCCCTGATCGGTGTGAAATCCACCGCCCGGCTGTTCGGCGATCGCAGCCCGCGCATCCTGGCCGGATTCGCGATCGGGGCCGTCGTGATCATGGCGCTGGCCGCCGCGCTGCCCGGTCGCAATCTGTTGATTGCCTGGGCGGGCGTCGCGGGCTTCGGCCTGCATCTGGGCTGGCAGCTTCGCAATTTCCAGCCGGATCAGGGTGATACCTGTCTTCGCCTGTTCAGGTCCAACCGCGATGCGGGCCTGATCCTTGCGCTGTTTCTTGCCGTGGCGGGGCTGGCGTGATTGCGTGAAGGGGCGCGCATGGCTATCGGTTCGACGCTGGCAACAAGGCAAGGCTGACCCATGGCGCGCAAGCGATCCCGCATATCCACCTCGATGGCCACTGTTCTCGTGCTGGGGACGGCCGGCGGGCTTGCATGGGCGGGGGCCGAGGCCGCAGCCACCTTCGTCGAGAAACGCGCAGCCGAGGATGTCACCCGCGCGCTGCAGATCGCGGGCCATGACTGGGCCGGGGTCGCGACCGACGGGCTGCAGGTCCGCCTGACGGGCACCGCCCCGACCGAGGTGGACCGCTTCCGCGCCATGACCGACGCCTCGGGCGCGGTGGATGCCAGCCGCATCGTGGACGACATGACGGTCGCCGCCGTCGATGCCATGACGCCCCCCGATTTCGAGATCGAGCTGCTGAGCAACGATCAGGGCATTTTGCTGATCGGGCTGGTTCCCGCCGCGCTCGACCGCCAATCGCTTCTGGCGGGGCTGGATGCGGGCGGCCTGCCGGTGACCGATCTGCTGGAAAGCGCGGATTATCCCGTGCCGAAGGGCTGGGACCCGGCCCTGCGTTTCGGGCTGCAGGCGGCCGCGCTGGCACCCCAGGCCAAGATCTCGATCCGGCCGGGCGAAGTGACGGTCGCGGCACTTGCCGAAAGCCGCGAGGATCAGGGCAGGCTCGAGGCCGCGCTGCAGAAATCGCGCCCGCAGGGGGTGACGCTCGATGCGCAGATCTCGGCGCCGCGCCCGGTGATCGCGCCCTTCACGCTGCGTTATGTCATGGACGGGACCGGTCCGCGCTTCGACGCCTGCGCCGCCGAGACCGAAGAGGCTCGCACCCTGATCACGGATGCCGCGCGCAAGGCCGGCCTGTCGGGGCCCGCCAACTGCACGCTGGGGCTTGGCGCGCCCAGCCCCGAATGGGGCGCCGCCGCCGCCGCCGCGATCGAGACCGTCGCGGCCCTGGGGCTGGGCGATGTCACGCTGTCGGATGCCGACGTCGCGCTGGTCGTCCCCCCCGAGGTCGATCCCGAACTGTTCGACCGCGCGGTCGCGGGACTGGAAGCACGCCTGCCCGCGGTGTTTTCGCTGGACGCCACGCTGCAGCAGGCCGAGCCGCGCCAGGCTGCCCCGATCGAGTTCCTGGCCACCCTGACCGATCAGGGCACGCTGTCGATGCGCGGGCGCATGGCGGATGAACAGATGCGCGAGGCGGTCGCAAGCTTTGCCGAGAGCCGCTTCGACGTCACCGAGAGCGGGCTGCGCGACGACGAGGCCGTTCCGGGCGGCTGGACCGTCCGCGTGATCGCCGCGCTCGAGGCGATGGACACGCTGCAATCGGGCAGCACCCGCGTCACCCCCGATATCGTCGCGTTGACGGGCCTGTCGGGCGATCCCGCCACCACCGACAAGGCCGCCGCGATCCTGTCCAGCAGGCTTGGCGCGGGTGCGCGCTATCAATTGGCCATCCGCTACGATCGCAGGCTGGACCCGGCGCTCGGGCTGCCCGATGGCGAGGAATGCGTGGCGCGCCTGAACCGCATCATGAGCGAGAGCGCGATCGGCTTCGAGCCGAGCAAGTCCACCATCGCCGGCGATCCCGGCCCGACGCTGGAACAGCTGGCCGAGGCGATGACCGATTGCGCCGATTTCCAGATCGAGGCGGGCGGCCATACCGACAGCCAGGGCTCGGAGGGGTTCAACGCGGAACTGTCGCGCGGTCGGGCGCAGGCCATCGTGCAGGCCATGTCCGAGGCGGGGATCGACACCGTCAACATGACCTCGCGCGGTTACGGCGAAAGCCAGCCCATCGACACAAACGAGACCGAGGCGGGGCGCGAGGCGAACCGCCGGATCGAATTCCGCCTTCTGACCCCGCGCCCCGTTCGCAGCGACGCGCTGGACCCGCCGGTCACCATTTCGGGCGTGACCCGCGATCCCGATGCCCCCGTCGAGGCCGAACCCGATCGGGCCGCGATGCAGGGGCCGCAGCTGCCGCCGGTCTTCGGCCCTGCGCTGCCCGAACATGGCCTCGTGCCGCCGCGGATGCAGGGGCCGCAGCTGCCCCATGCCCAGACCGCGGGCATGGTCCCCATGACCGTCGGCGTCAGCGAGGAATTCGAGACGCTGGACGAACGCGAGGAAAACATTAGGGTGCCCGTGCTGACACCGGACGACGACACGCCGCGCCCCGGCGCGCGCCCCGAAAGCGTGATCACCCGGGTCGGCGAGGAACAGACCGACGAGACCCCTGCCGAATGAACCGATCCGAATTCATCGCCGTGACCGCCGTCATCCTGTTCGGCGCCTTCCTTCTGGGATGGATCGCCAGCTGGCTGGTCCATCGCTTCGTCCGCCCCGCACAGGCCGACATGTCCGATCTGGACCGCATGGCCCAGTCGCTGCACGAGGTCGAGGAGGAGCGCGACGCGGCCATCGCCCTGCTGGAGGAACGCGAGGCCGTGCTGTCTTCGCGTGCGATCGGCGCCGAATCCGAGGCCCGCGCCGCGATGGAGGCCCTGCGCGACAGCCGCTCCGAGGTCGAGGAGCTGCGCGACTATATCGAGCAGCGACTGGCCGCGCGCTGACCCCGCCGGATTGCGGGACACGAAAAAGGGGGCGCCGATGCGCCCCCTTTTCGCGTTTCAGGCGGATGGCGCCTCAGACGCCCGCGTCGATGATCGCGCGTGCCAGGACCGGGACCGTGTCGGTGTTCAGGCCCGCGATGTTCAGGCGCGAATCACCCACCATGTAGATGCCCGCCTCGCGCTTCATCGTCTCGACCTGCTCGGGCGTGGCGCCCAGGCGCGAGAACATGCCGCGATGGCGCGCGACGAAATCGAACCGGTCGCTGCCCGACAGGTCGCGCAGTTCCGATGCCAGCTGCTCGCGCAGGGCCAGCATGGTGTTGCGCACCTCTTCCAGTTCCGCCTGCCAGTCGGCACGCAGTGCCTGGTCGTCCAGGATGGTCGACACGATCCGCGCACCGTGATCGGGCGGGAAGCTGAAGTTCTGGCGGTTCAGATAGGCCATCGACCCTTGGGCCAGATCGCGCGCCGTGCCGTTCTCGGTCAGCGCCATCAGGATGCCGGTCCGTTCGCGATAGATGCCGAAATTCTTGCTGCAGGACGCGGCGATCAGCACTTCGGGCAGGCTCTTGGCGACAAGGCGCGTGGCCTGCGCATCGGCGTCCAGCCCGTCGCCGAAGCCCTGATAGGCCAGGTCGATCAGCGGGACCGCGCCGGTCTTTTCCAGAATGGCCACGACCTCGGCCCACTGGTCCATGGTCAGGTTCGCGCCGGTCGGGTTGTGGCAGCAGCCGTGCAGCAGCACGATGTCGCCCTTCTTCGCCCGTGCGATGTCTTCCTTCATCGCGTCGAAATCGACGCCGCGGCTGTCATTGTCGAAGTAACGGTATTCGACGAAGGGCAGGCCCATGAATTTCATGATCGACAGGTGGTTCGGCCAGGTCGGATCCGAGACATGCACCGTCAGGTCGGGATTGGCCATCCGCGCCAGCTCCAGCGCCTGGCGCACCGCGCCCGTGCCGCCCACCGACGCGACCGAGGCAAGCCGGTCCACCGGCGCCTCGCCCAGGACCAGGCGGGCCATGGCGGCGCGGTATTCGGGTTCGCCCGCCAGACCGGTATAGGTCTTGGTGGTCTGGGTTTCCCAGATGCGGCTCTCGGCGGCCTTGACGGCGCGCATGACCGGGGTGACGCCCTGCGGGTCCTTGTAGACGCCGACGCCCAGGTCGACCTTGCCCTGTCGGGTGTCGGCCTTGTATTCCTCGATCAGCATCAGGATCTTGTCGGCGGCTTGCGGTTTGAGGTTGGACAGCATCTCAGGCGTCTCCGGTTGCGATGTTCAGGTCGGCGAAACTGCCCCATTCGGACCAGCTGCCGTCATAGAGCGAGTGGTTGCGATGCCCGATCCGTTCCAGCGCCAGCGACAGGATCGCGGCGGTCACGCCGCTGCCGCAGGTGGTGATGGCGGGCTTCGACAGATCGACACCGGCCTCCTCGAAGGCGGTGCGCAGGGCGGCCTCGTCCTTCATGGTGCCGTCCTTGTTCAACAGGCGACCGAAGGGCAGGTTCCGCGATCCGGGGATGTGACCCTTGCGCATGCCGGGGCGCGGCTCGTCGGCCTCGCCGCGGAAGCGTTCGGGCGCGCGGGCGTCGATGATCTCGTGATCGCCCAGCTTCGAGGCCGAGGCGACCTGCGTCACGTCGCGGATCAGTCCCGCCTGACGCTGCACGGTGATGTGGCGGTCGCGCATGACGGGGGGCATGTCCTCGGTCGGGCGACCCTCGGCCAGCCATTTGGGCAGGCCGCCATCCAGCACGGCCACGTCCTTCTTGCCCATCAGGCGGAAGGTCCACCAGACCCGCGCCGCGCTGCGCACGTCCGAATTGTCGTAGATGACCACCTGGTGCCCGTCGCCCACGCCCATGGCGCGCATGCGGCTGATGAACATCTCGGGCAAGGGGGCGGTATGGGGCAGCGCGCTGCGGTGGTCGCTGATCGCGTCGATGTCGAAGAAGCGTGCGCCGGGGATATGGGTCGCGTCGTATTCGGCGCGCGCATCGCGCCCCGATGCGGGCATGTGCCAGCTGGCGTCGATCACGCGCAGATCGGGGTCGCCCAGATGGGCGGCCAGCCAATTGGTCGAGACAAGCGTCCTCGGATCGTCCTGCATGTGCCCCCCATCGCTATGCCGTTCCGACTTACAGACCGAAGCGCGGGGGTGCAATGGCGCAGCCGCCTCAGCCCTGCTTGAGCAGACGCTGTTTCTGGCGGTTCCAGTCGCGCTTGGCGCTGGTCTCGCGCTTGTCGGCGGCCTTCTTGCCCTTCGCGACGCCGATCTTCAGCTTCACGAGGCCCTTGTGGTTGAAATACATCACCAGCGGCACGAGGGTCATCCCCTCGCGGCCGACGGCCTGCCACAGACGGGCCAGTTCGCGGCGATTGACCAGCAGCTTGCGCTTGCGGCGTTCCTCGTGGCCGAAGACGCCGGCGTTCAGCAGCGTGGCGATATAGCCGTTGATCAGCCACAGCTCGCCATCCTCGATGCTGGCATAGCTTTCGGCGATGTTGGTCTGCCCGGTGCGCAGGGATTTCACCTCGGACCCGGTCAGCACGATGCCCACCTCGAGATCGCTCTCGATGAAATAGTCGAAGCGTGCGCGCCGGTTCTCGGCGATCACCTTGTAGTTCTTGTTTTCCGGTTCCTTGGCCATGACGATGTCAGATAGGTGCGCGCGCCGTCCCTGTAAAGATGCGGCGCGCCGGAACGGATGGGGGGGCAAGGCGCATGACCGGACAGATCCTGCTGGGTTCGCTGCTGATGATGGGCAGCATCGCCATCGCGGGGTTCTGGATATGGACCCTCGAATGGACCTATGCCCGCCACGAGGGCTGGCTGCTGCGCGCGCCCCATCGCCCCAAGCTGATCCTGATCGTGGTCGCCTCCAGCCTGGCCGTGCTTGCGATGGTGACCATGTCGGTCTGGCTCTGGGCGGTGACGTTCCATATTCTGGGCATCTTCTCGGGCTTCGAGGAGGCGATGTACTTCGCGCTGGTGACCTTCACGACCCTTGGCTACGGTGACGTGCTGATGCCGCTGGAATGGCGCATTCTGGGCGGGCTGGCCGCGGCGAACGGGCTTCTCAGCTTCGGGCTGATGACCGCGCTGATGGTCGAATCGCTGCGCCATGTGCGGGTCAGGCAGATCGCATTCATGAAGGAACGCCCATGAGACCCGGCCCCCTGAACCTGATCACCGATGTCGCGGGCCTGAAGGTCGGACAGGCGCATGACGCCGGACTGCGTTCCGGCGTCAGCGTGCTGACCGCCGATGCGCCCTTCGCCGCCGCGATCCACGTCATGGGCGGCGCCCCCGGATCGCGCGAGACCGAGCTTCTGGCCCCCGACAAGCTGGTGCCCGCGGTCGATGCGCTGGTCCTGTCGGGCGGTTCGGCCTTCGGGCTGGCGGCCTGCGACGGCGTGATGGAGGCCATGCGGGCCGCGGGCCGCGGCTTTGCCATCGGACCCGCGCGCGTGCCCATCGTGCCGGGGGCGATCCTGTTCGACCTGATCAACGGGGGCGACAAGGACTGGGACGCGAACCCCTATCCCGCGCTTGGGCGGGCGGCATGGCAGGCAGCGGATACGCGCTTCGATCTGGGGACGGCGGGTGCGGGATACGGCGCGATGACGGGCAACCTGCGCGGGGGACTGGGCTCCGCCAGCGCGGTGCTGGAAAACGGCGCGACGGTGGGCGCGCTGGTGGCGGTCAACGCGCTCGGGACCGCGACGGTTGGCGACGGGCCGCATTTCTGGGCCGCGCCTTGGGAACTGGATGGGGAATTCGGCGGCAGGGGCCTGCCCCGCGATTTCCCGGCCGCGCATGAACCGCCCCCCGCCAAGCGCATGGGCGAGGCCACGACCATCGCGATCATCGCCACCGACATGGCGCTGGACAAGGCGGGGCTGACGCGGATGGCCACGGTTGCCCATGACGGCATGGCCCGGTCGCTGGTTCCCAGTCACACGCCCCTGGACGGGGATCTCGTCTTCGCGGCCTCGACCGGGCGCGTGCCTGTGGGCGACCCGCTGGCCGATGCCTATGCGTTGTCCTATGCCGCGGCCTGCGTGCTGGCGCGGGCGATTGCACGGGGCGTTCATGCCGCAACCGCGCTGCCCGGCGACCTGCAACCCGCATGGCGGACGCGTTTTTCATGAAAAAAGGCGGTGCGCACCTGGCGCACCGCCCCATCAGAGATCGCCAAGAGGGACAGCTCAGCGATAGATGTAAACGATCTGGCGGTCGTTTGGATCCACAAGAACCGTCTGTCCGTTGATCTGCGCGTAACGATAGTCCGGCGTTTGCGGAATATCGTAGATGTCCACCGTGTCGGGAACGCCCGCCCCAAGAACCACCTCGCCTTCCAGGAAGACCGGCGCGACGCTGTTCGAGGTGACATATGTCGTGACCTCGGGCGCAGGTTCGACACGGGCGGCGGCCCCTGCCCCGCTGCCCAGGGCCGCGCCGGCGACCGCACCGACCGGCCCGCCGATCAGCGCACCCATCGCGGCACCACCCACGCCACCGACCGCGGTGTTCTGGCCGCGATTGTCGGGCTGGGCGGGGGCCTCGATCACCGCGATGCCGACATCCTGACGGTTGGGATAGAGACTGACGATCTCATCGCCGGCGGTGACGTTCAGATAGTCGCCATAGGCCCAGCCGTCGATCTCGTCGGAATTGACCTCGCACCAGTTCGCGCTGTCGATGCAGCCCACGACGTTCACCTCGTCCCCGCCGGGGATCGCGCCGATCACCTCGTGCTGGACACCGGGGCCGGACCGCACGTTCAGGTCGGTCGATGCGGTGGCGGTCGTCTGCTGGGCGAAGGCCGCGCCCGACAGGGTCAGCAGGGCGGCAGCGCCGGTCATCATGATCTTGGTCGTCATGGTCATGCTCCTTGTTCATGCCCCCGGACAGGGGACGAATGGCTCAGAAACATTCCATCCGCCATATGCGTTCCACACGTGCGGATCACGTTAGTTTTCGCACCGGACCCGGAACCGGACCCGGTTTTGACAAGCGACGGGCCGCGTGCTGAACTCTGCGCCAAGTCCCCGTAGGAGCGACCATGACCAAGCAATCCACCGACCTGAAATCCCTTCTGCGCGATCCCTCGCTGCTGGAAACCCGCGCCTTCGTGGCGGGCGAATGGATCGACGCCGATGACGGCGCGACCTTCGAGGTCACGAACCCTGCGCGCGGCGACGTGATCGCCCGCGTGGCCGACCTGAACCGCGCCGAATGCGCCCGCGCCATCGACGCGGCCGATACCGCGATGAAGGACTGGGCTGCCCGCACCGCCAAGGAACGCGCCCAGATCATGCGCAGATGGTACGACCTGATGATCGAGGCGCAGGAGGATCTGGGCACCATCCTGACCGCCGAACAGGGCAAGCCCCTGGCCGAGGCCAAGGGCGAGATCGCCTATGGCGCCAGCTTCATCGAGTGGTTCGGAGAGGAGGCCAAGCGCGTCTATGGCGAAACGATCCCCGGCCACCAGCCCGACAAGCGCATCAGCGTCATCCGCCAGCCCATCGGGGTCGTGGGCTCGATCACGCCGTGGAACTTTCCGAATGCGATGATCGCGCGCAAGGCCGGTCCCGCGCTGGCCGTGGGCTGCGGCTTCGTCGCCCGTCCGGCTGCCGAAACGCCCCTGTCAGCGCTGGCCATGGCGGTGCTGGGCGAACGCGCGGGCCTGCCCAAGGGTATCCTGTCGGTCGTCACCTCGTCGCGCAGCAGCGATATCGGCAAGGAGTTCTGCGAGAACCCCAAGGTGCGCAAGCTGACCTTTACCGGATCGACCGAGGTGGGCCGCATCCTGCTGCGCCAAGCTGCCGATCAGGTGATGAAATGCAGCATGGAGCTGGGCGGCAACGCGCCTTTCATCGTCTTCGACGACGCCGATCTGGATGCGGCGGTCGAAGGGGCGATGGCATCGAAGTTCCGCAACAACGGCCAGACCTGCGTCTGCGCGAACCGCATCTATGTCCAGTCGGGCGTCTATGACGCCTTCGCCGAAAAGCTGGCCGATGCGGTGTCCAAGCTGAAGGTCGGCGACGGGCTGGAGGACGGGACCACCACCGGCCCGCTGATCAACCGCGATGCGGTCGGCAAGGTGCAGGAACATATCGACGATGTGACCCGGAATGGCGGGCAGGTCCTGACCGGCGGCAAGCCCAAGGACGGGCTGTTCTTCGAACCGACCGTCGTGACGGGCGTCACCTCGGACATGAAGGTCGCCTCCGAGGAAACCTTCGGCCCGCTCGCGCCGCTTTTCCGCTTCGACACCGAAGAAGAAGCCGTCGAGGCCGCGAATGCCACGATCTTCGGGCTGGCCTCCTATTTCTATGCCCGCGATGTCGGCCGCATCACCCGCGTGCAGGAGGCGTTGGAATACGGGATCGTCGGCGTGAATACCGGCCTCATCTCGACCGAGGTTGCGCCCTTCGGCGGCGTCAAGCAGTCGGGCCTGGGTCGCGAGGGCAGTCATCACGGGCTCGATGACTATCTGGAGATGAAATACATCTGCCTGTCGGTCTGACCGGCTGGGGCAAATGGTGGCGCGGTCCGGGAACGGATCGCGCGGTTGCAGCATTACTACTGCGACAGGCCGTCACAGGGGCGGGCCATTTACGACGAAAAGGGATATGTCATGGAAGGTATCGGCTGGTTTCTTGCCATCATTCTGGGTGCCATCGCGGGCTGGATCGCCGAAAAGGTGATGAAATCCAACATGGGGCTGCTGATGAACATCATCGTCGGCATCATCGGCGCCCTGATCGGCAACTTCCTGTTCGACCTGCTGCTGGGCCGCAGCGCCGAGGGCAGCATCATCGGACAGTTGATCATCGCCGTGGTCGGCGCATGTATCCTGATCTGGGTCGTGCGCATGGTGCGCGGTCGAACCTGACGCGCGATCATCGCAGGGAATACGAAAAAGGCCGGCGTCACTGCCGGCCTTTTTCATGACAGGATCAGTTGTCCTCGTCTTCGTCGTCGTCCGAATTGTCGGGCAGGTTGAAGAAGCTGTCCGCATCCAGATCCTTGCGCGGCTTCTCGTCATCCTCGTCGCGCGAGAGAGAGAAGTTCTCGAGCCCGGCGATCGAGCTGGGCAGGCGCGGCTCGTCCGTCATCGACAGCGAGGTCTCGGTGCTGACCAGCTTGCGGCGTTCGTCATCCGACATCACGCCACCTTCGGCGGCGCTTTTCTTGGCGGCCTTCTGGACGGCGGCGTCCAGTTCGGTCTGACGGCACAAGCCCAGTGCGACCGGATCAATCGGCTGCATGTTCTGGATGTTCCAGTGCGTCCGCTCGCGGATCGAATTGATCGTGGGCTTGGTGGTGCCGACCAGCTTGGCGATCTGCGCATCGGCCAGTTCCGGGTGGAACTTGACCAGCCACAGGATGGCGTTCGGGCGGTCCTGACGCTTGGACAGCGGGGTATAGCGCGGGCCGCGGCGCTTCTCCTCGCCATCGGCGGCGGGGTTGTGCTTCAGGCGCAGCCTGTAGGTCGGGCTCGCCTCGGCGCGCCTGATCTCCTCGTGGTCCAGCTGGTTCGAGGCGACAGGGTCGTAACCCTTCACGCCCGCGGCCACGTCGCCATCGGCGATGCCCTGAACCTCCAGCTCGTGCAGACCGCAGAAATCGCCGATCTGCTTGAAGCTGAGCGTGGTGTTATCCACCAGCCAGACGGCGGTGGCCTTGGCCATCAGCGGCTTGCTCATGTCAGTCTCCTTCGCAACTTGGTCCCGAACATGGGCGGCTTGGCCGGAAAAACGGCTTTCGGCTTGCGCCATTCCTCGTTCTCGGGGGGGAATTGGCGCCGGATATAGCGTTTTCGGGGGCCGGGGAAAAGGGGATTCGCGCGGCAAGGGGCATGGACAGCCGCGCGGGCGGCGTTACTGTGACCTCATGCGCAAGATCGTGACCCTGCTTGCGGCCATGGCCGCCCCCCTGCCCGTTGCCGCGGATACCGCCGGCGATTTCGACTATTACGTGCTGGCATTGTCCTGGCAGCCATCCTGGTGTTCGGCCACGGGCGACGACCGGGACGCGCCCGAATGCGATGGCGGCACGGGCCGCGATTTCAGCGTCCACGGCCTCTGGCCGCAATACGAGGATGGCTGGCCGCAGGATTGCGCGACCCCCGAGCGCGACCCGTCGCGCCGGGAAAGCCAGGCGATGTCGGATGTCATGGGGTCGGGCGGGCTGGCCTGGTATCAGTGGAAGAAGCATGGTCGCTGCAGCGGCCTGTCCTCGCAGGCCTATTACGACGCCACGCGCAAGGCCTACGAATCGCTGGAGATCCCCGAGGTGTTCGACGATCTGGGCCGCGACATCACCCTGCCCCCAAGCGTCGTCGAAGAGGCCTTCCTCGAGGTCAATCCGAACCTCTCGCCCGACGGGCTGACCGTGTCCTGCCGCGACGGGGTGCTGACCGAGCTGAAAATCTGCCTGACCAGAGATCTCGAATTTCGCGACTGCGCCCCGGACACGCGGCGCGACTGCAGCAGCGCCAGCGTGCTGATGGAGGCCGTGCGCTAGGCGCGGACCTTCAGGACGATCTTGCCGATATGCTCGCTGGTCTCCATCCGGCGATGCGCCTCGGCGGCATCGGCCAGCGCGAATTCGCTGTCGATGGTTACCCCTACCGACCCCGCGGCGATCATCGGCCACAGCTGCTTGCGCAGTTGGTCGGCGATTTCGGCCTTGGCCACATCCGATTGCGGACGCAGGGTCGATCCGGTGACCGTCAGCCGGTTCGCCATGATCTGCGCGAAGTTCAGCTCGACCTTGGGACCTTCGAGAAAGGCGATCATCACGAGGCGCCCATCCTGGGCCAAGGCCTTGATGTTGCGCGGGATATAGCTGCCCCCCACCATGTCGAGGATCAGATCCGCACCGCCGGCTTCGCGCAGGATCTTGACGAAATCCTGCTCGCGGTAATTGATCGCCGTCGCGCCCAACGCCTCGATCGCCTTGCATTTCTCGGGGCTGCCAGCCGTGGCGAAGACCCGCGCGCCAAGCGCACGCGCGGTCTGGATCGCCATCATCCCGATGCCCGATGTCCCGCCATGGACAAGAAAGCGTTCGCCCCCCGTCAGCCTGCCCCGCTGGACCACGTTCGACCAGACGGTGAAGGCGGTTTCGGGCAGGGCCGCGGCCTCGGCCATGGACAACCCCTTGGGGATGCGCAACGCGTGATCCGCATGGCAGACGGCGTATTCGGCATAGCCACCGCCCGGCAGCAGCGCGCAGACCTTCTCGCCCTTCTGCCAGCGGGTGACGCCCGCGCCCATGGCGACGATCTCGCCCGAGCATTCCAGCCCCGGCAGGTCCGACGCCCCCGGAGGCGGATCGTAGGCCCCCGCGCGCTGGAAGACGTCGGGGCGGTTCACGCCCGCATAATCCAGCCGGATCAGGATCTGGTCATGGGTCGGCACCGGCACCGGGCGATCCGCGCTGCGCAGCTGATCGGCCGCGCCGGGGGACGCGATCTCGATCGCGGTCATGCTGTCGGGGAACATTCTCTCTCCTTCGGTGTCAGCGTGTCTTGCCGGGCAGCGGATGGCTGCGCGGGGCCCGGACCCAGCCGAACGCGCCCTGCGCCAGCGCCGCAGCCCCCGGCAGGCGCGACAATCGCGCCTTCACGCCTTCGAAACGCATGACGCCGTCGATCCGGCGGTTCAGGAATTCGCGAGTATCGACCTTGCCCTGCGAATCGTCGCCCAGCCAGAACAGCACCGTGGCCGAGATCACTGCCGACAGGGTCGCACGCTTCGAATACCAGTTCACGTCGTCCGAGCTGTCCCCCAGCCCGGTCCAGATCACATCCGCGCTTTCCCAGACCAGCCGCGCGGCCAGCGCCGCATTCTGCGGCAGCGCCAGGATCGCGGCCCCCGCGCGTACCAGTTCGGGATCGACCAGTTCAAGCCGCGCCCAGACCGATTCGGCCACCCGGTCGCGAAAACGCCCCTGTGGAGGATCGGTCGCCAACAGATCGCGCAGCGCCGCATCCGCCCGCCTGTGATAGGCGGCGGCAAGATCGGCCCCTTTGCGCGGGAAATGGACGGGGATCAGTGCGGCATCCATGCCGATGTCGCGTGCCCCCGCCCGGAGGGCCGCCATGTTCATCCCCTCGAACGGGACGTGGATCAGCGCGGCATCCAGCAGCGCGTCGCGGTCGGAATGGGTCATCGTCAGCCTCGTCTGCCACCAGTCTGGACAATCGCGCCCCTCTCTGCTAGTGGGGCGCTTCCTGCAATTCTATCAACTCTAACCTAGGAAGGTGGTGACAACCACATGCAGGTCAATGTTCGCGACAACAACGTCGAACAGGCGCTCCGTGCACTGAAGAAAAAGCTTCAGCGCGAAGGTGTCTTCCGCGAAATGAAGCTTCGGCAGCATTTCGAGAAGCCGTCGGTCAAGAAAGCCCGTGAAAAGGCCGAGGCCGTCCGTCGTGCCCGCAAGCTTGCCCGTAAAAAGGCACAGCGCGAAGGCGCATTGTAAGACGACGCGAGCCCGCGTTGAAAAAGGCCCCGCGATGCCACGTCGCGGGGCCTTTCCTTTTGGCCGGACGCGATCAGCTGTTGCTGTCGCCCCCGTCCGAACCGCCGTCGGAACCACCGTCGGAACCGCCGTCCGAGCCGCTATCCGAACCGCCGTCCGATTCGCCGCCCGCATCGCTGCCGCTGTCACCACCGGTATCGCCGCCGGCACCGGCGTCCGATCCGTTCTGGCTGCCCGTGTCGCTGCCGGTATCGCCCGCATCGCCGCCATCCGTGGCGTCGGTGCCCTCGGTCGTGTCGCCCATGTCGCCCATGTCGGGGGTCGCATCCGCGCCATCGGTCATCGAATCACCGGTCGCACCATCCGTCATCGCATCGTCGGCGCTTTCGTCATCCGGCGTGCCTTCGGTCAGGCCCGGCTCCATCGTGTCGTCATTGGCCGAGCTGGGATCCGCATCGACACGCGTCTCGACCCCGTCGACCGAAACCAGGCGACCGTTCGCGGTGCTGTAGACCAGTTCGATCGGGACGCCCGAGCGCTGTGCCGTCACCGTCAGCATCGGACCCTCGCGGCTGATCACCACGTCGCTGTATCCCTGCGCGATCAGCGTTTCCGCGATCACCTGGTTGTTTTCGACGCTGTCCAGCATCGGATAGTCGCTTTCGACAACGAAGCCTTCAGAAGGCGCGGTTTCCAGCGCGGCCTCGGGGACGATGACCGTGCGCCCCTCGGGGGTGTCGATCTGGGCGGTCTGGGCAACCGCGCCGGTGGCCAGCAGCGTCGCCGTCGCCACGCCGGTCATCAGGGTCTTGAGAGGATTGTTCAGCATCATGCATCTCCACATCAGATTGCGTCGATAACGCCGCGATGTGGACAATGGTGCCATGCCCCGTGATCACATCCGATCACGCGGGCGATCACGCGGGCCCGGGCTGGACCGGGATCGCTGTCGTCCTGAACACGGTCCGCAGCGCGAAACTGGAATGCATCTGCGCCACGCCGGGCAGGCGCGACAGGTGCTGGCGGTGGATGCGGGCGAAATCGTCGGTATCCTCGACCACGATCTTCAGTAGGTAATCCGCCGTCCCCGCCATCAGGTGACATTCCAGCACGTCGGGGATCTGGGCCACGCCACGCTCGAACGCGTCCAGAACCTCGTCGGCCTGACCTGACAGCGTGATCTCGACAAAGACGGTGGTCTGGCGGCGCAGCGCCCGCGCATCCAGCAGCGCGACATAGCCCGAGATGACGCCGGCCTCTTCCAGCCGCTGCACGCGTCGATGACAGGCCGAAGGCGACAGATGCACCCGCAGCGCCAGCTCGGCATTGCTGATTCGCCCCTCTTTCTGAAGAAGCCCGAGGATACGGCGGTCTATTGCGTCAAGTTCCTGCATGGACGCAGAATCTTCGAAAACCCGCGGCTGTGCCAGCTGTTTCTGCGCGGGACACCCGCCCGCGCCCTGCATCTTCGCAGCACCTTCGCGCGTTCGGCTGGCATCATCGAAGGATCAAGCATTCTGGGAGGAGAGCGATGAAGATCGGATGTCCGAAGGAAATCAAGCCGCAGGAATTCCGCGTGGGCCTGACCCCCGCCGCCGCGACCGAAGCCGCGGGCCGCGGCCACGAGGTGATGGTCGAGACCGGCGCAGGTCTTGGCGCGGGATACACAGATGACGACTATGCCGCCGCCGGGGCCCGCATCGCCCTCGATGCCGCCAGCCTGTTCGACTGGGCCGAGCTGGTGATCAAGGTCAAGGAACCGCAGGCCGCCGAACGCGCGATGCTGCGCAAGGGGCAGCTGCTGTTCACCTATCTGCACCTGGCCCCCGATCCCGACCAGACGCGCGACCTGCTGGCATCGGGCGTCACCGCCATCGCCTATGAAACCGTGACGGATGCGCGGGGCGGGTTGCCCCTGCTGGCGCCGATGTCCGAGGTTGCGGGCCGTCTTGCGCCACAGGTCGGGTCATGGGCGCTGCAGAAGGCCAATGGCGGGCGCGGCGTGCTGATGGGCGGCGTGCCGGGTGTGCGTCCGGCCAATGTCGTGGTGATCGGCGGCGGGGTCGTGGGCACCGCGGCCGCGCGGGTCGCGGCGGGGATGGGCGCCAATGTCACCGTGCTCGACCGTTCGATCCCGCGCCTGTCCTACCTGGACGACGTGTTCATGGGGCGACTGACCACCCAATTCGCCAGCGAAGCGGCAACGGCGGACCTGATCCGCAGCGCGGACATGGTGATCGGCGCGGTGCTGATCCCCGGCGCTGCGGCCCCCAAGCTGATCAGCCGCGAACAGCTGTCCACCATGCCGCAGGGCGCGGTGCTGGTGGATGTGGCGATCGACCAGGGCGGCTGCTTCGAAACCTCGAAGGCCACGACGCATCAGGATCCGATATACGAGGTGGACGGCATCGTGCATTACTGCGTGGCCAACATGCCGGGTGCGGTCGCGCGCAGCTCGACCCAGGCGCTGTCGAACGCGACCATGCCGCATCTGCTGGCATTGGCGGACAAGGGCTGGCGCAAGGCCCTGACGGATGACGCGCATCTGCGCGCGGGGCTGTCGGTGCATGAAGGGCAACTGACCTCGCCCCCGGTGGGCGAAGCGCTGAAGCTGGATGCCGTCACCCCCGAGACGCTGCTGGGGTCGTGACGGAAACGGCCCCGGCATCGCTGCCGGGGCCGGAACTTCACAGCGTTGGGGTGGTGCGATCGGCCAGAAGGTCGCGGATCTGGGCCAGCAGTTCCTCCTGGGTGGGGCCTGCGGGCGCTTCTTCCTTCGGGGTTTCCTTGGGCTTCATGTGGTTCACGACCTTGACCAGGATGAAGACGACCCATGCGATGATCAGGAAATTGACCACCGCCATCAGGAAGGACCCATAGGCGAAGATCGCCGCACCCGATTCCCGCGCGACATCCAGGCTGACGCCTTCGGGAACGTCGCCCGACAGCACGAAATACTTGTCGCTGAAATCGACCCCGCCGGTCAGGATCCCGATGATCGGGTTGATCAGATCGCTGACGAGCGAGCTGACGATGGCCGTGAAGGCCGCGCCGATGATGATCCCGACGGCAAGGTCGATCACGTTGCCGCGCTGGATGAATGTCCTGAATTCCTGAAGCATCTGGTTCTGTCCCATCTGGGGCCGTCAGCGGCCGCTTTGGGGACAGATTGCGGCGTCCGGGACGAAAATTCAACATTCCGTGTTCCCGGACGCCGCGAGCGGCATCAGCCGTGGATCATTCGGCGTCTTCCAGCTTGGCCTCGATGACCTCCTTCAGGCCCTCCCAGGGCTGGTTGTTCACCTTCTCGCCCTCGATGACGAAGGTGGGCGTGGCCTCGATCCCGTCGGCGGTGGCGTTCTTCTGGAAGGTCGCGATCAGCTGTTCGACCTTGGCGGTATCGTTCCAGCAGGCCGTCATCTGTTCCTCGGTCATGCCGGCCTTCAGACCGATGCGGCGCAGCTGGGCCGCGATCTCGTCGCCCGACCCGCCCGACAGCCATTCGGACTGTTCGTCGAACAGCATGTCGGCAACGGGATAGAACTTGTCGTCCCCCGCGCAGCGCGCCAGCACCCCGGCCCACAGGCCCGGCTGGTCGAAATAGATGTCGCGCTGGATGAACTTGACCTTGCCGGTATCGATATATTCGGCCTTCAGGTCGGGATAGACGTTCTCGTGGAAATTCGCGCAATGCCCGCAGGTGAAGCTGGCATATTCGATCACCGTGACGGGGGCGTCCGCATCGCCCAGAACGACATCGGGAAGGGTCTCGGCCTCTTGTGCGGCGGCGGGGACGGCCAGGCTCAGCGCGATCGCGGTCGCTGCGTGACGAAGAAACATGGGGCGGATCCTTTCAGGTCTTGCGTTTGGCAATGTTGAGGGCCAGCTGCTGGATTGCGGCGGCCAGTGTCGGGTCCTCGAAGCCCCGGGCGGCGCGGCTTGCGGCACGTTCGGCTTCGGGCGTCGGCTGGGGCGCAGGCTTGGCCGGCATCCCCGAGAAGCTGGCCTGCCCTTCGGCAAAGCCCGTGGCCGCCGTCTGGGTCAGGCTGATCCGCTGCACGGCGTTGTAGCCATAGCAGGCATTCACCCTCTCGCGCAGTTGCGGCAGCTGCATTTCCACCATGGGGGCCATGGGCCCGGTCGTCAGCAGCGTCAGCGTCGCACCGAAGCCGCCGCGCGAATGGCTGATGCGCACGGGGCGCGTCACGGCGGCCAACTGCGGGCCCGCGATCTCGGGCCAGTTGGTCAGCAGGCGGGACACGGCAAAGCCGCGACCCTCGGCGGCCTTCTGGACCCTGTGCGACAACAGAAGAGACGCCGCCTGGAAGCCGCGGCTGCGACGACGTGGACCTGCCTTCATGCTGTCGGACGACTGGGACATCTGCGCCTTTGCTGGTAACACGTCACAATCCTTAGCCAGCCACCGCCCCGGATGAAAGCGGGCCAGTCAGTAGAAGGCCACATAATTGCGTGACAATCGGGTGATCGCCCGCGACCTGCTGCAATGGTACGATCGCCATGCCCGCGTGCTGCCCTGGCGCATGCCCCCCGGCGGCGCGCCTGCCGACCCCTATCGCGTCTGGCTGTCCGAGGTGATGCTGCAGCAGACCACCGTGGCGGCGGTAAAGGCCTATTTCCTGCGTTTCACCGATCTGTGGCCGACGGTCGACGACCTGGCGGCGGCGGATGACGCGCGCGTCATGGCCGAATGGGCGGGGCTTGGATATTACGCCCGCGCGCGCAACCTGCTGGCCTGCGCCCGCGCCGTCGCGGAAATGGGCGCCTTTCCCGACACGCGCGAGGGGCTGGCGGCGCTGCCGGGGATCGGGCCCTATACCTCGGCCGCGATTGCCTCCATTGCCTTCCAGCGCCCCGAGACGGTGGTGGACGGCAACGTGGAACGCGTCGTCTCAAGGCTGTTCGCGGTGGAAACACCCCTGCCCCGCGCCAAGCCCGAGCTGACGGTGCTTGCGGGAACGATCACCCCGCAGGAACGCCCCGGCGATTACGCGCAGGCGATGATGGATCTGGGCGCGACGATCTGCACCCCGCGCAAGCCCGCCTGCGCGATCTGTCCGCTAACGGACCATTGTGCGGCCCGCAAGGCAGGGATCGCCGCCGAACTGCCCCGAAAGACGCCCAAGGCACCCAAGCCCGAACGCCGCGGCATCGCCTGGATCGCGCGGTCGGGCGATGCGGTGCTGCTGGAACAGCGCCCCGCCAAGGGGCTGCTGGGGGGCACGCTGGCCTTCCCCTCGGCCGGGTGGGACGGGCGCGACCTGCCGCCGCCCGGGCCCGCCGATTGGCGCGATATCGGCACGGTGCGCCATGTCTTCACGCATTTTTCCCTGGATCTGACCGTCATGCTGGGCGATCTGTCCGGCAATCCCGAACGGGGAGAGCTGATCCCCCTGGGGCGCATCGACCGGGACGCGCTTCCGGGGCTCATGCGCAAGGTCTGGGATATGGCGGGACCGCTGCTGGCGGCATAAGCTGCGGGGCATGAGCGACTCGTCCCATGCCCCCATCCCCGCTGCAGCGCCCTTCTGGCTGTCCATCGCGCTGATCCCCATGATCGCGCTGGCCGCAGGGCTGGGCGGGTGGTGGTGGGTGATCGTCCCGATCTATGCCTGGTACCTGACCACGGCGCTGGACGGCATCCTGGGCCTGAACGAGGACAATCCCGACCCCGAGACCGCGACCGAGCAGCTGTTCTGGCACCGGGCCGTCACCATCGTCTGGTTTCCACTGCAATTCGCGACGATCTTCGGCGCGATCTGGTGGATCGGCGCGGGGCATCTGTCAGGCTGGGAACGGCTGGGGCTGTTCTTCGCCATCGGCATCGCGTCGGGGACCATCGGCATCGTCTATGCCCACGAACTGCTGCATCAGAAATCGCCGCTGGAACGCTGGCTGGGCGATCTTCTGCTGGCCAGCGTCATGTATTCGCATTTCCGGACCGAGCATCTGCTGGTCCATCATTCCTGGGTCTCGACCCCCCGCGACGCGGTATCGGCGCGCTACAACGAGGGGTTCTACCGCTTCTTCGGACGCGTCCTGGCCAATGGCCCGCGCAGCGCATGGCGAGCCGAGACCGGGTTCCTGAAACGCGCGCGGCGCGGCCCGTTCGACCGGCGCAACCCCTTCTGGCGCTATGCGGCCCTGCAAGGCGGGATGCTGGCGCTGGCGGCGCTGCTGGGCGGCTGGGCCGGGATCGGCCTGTTCCTGTTCCAGGCCTTCATCGCCGTGTGGCAGTTGGAGCTGGTGAACTATGTCGAACATTACGGCCTGTCGCGAAAGCATCTGGGCGATGGCCGATACGAGCCCGTGCGCCCGCGCCACAGCTGGAACGCCAGCCACAAGGCCACGAACTGGCTGCTGATCAACCTGCAGCGCCATTCGGACCATCACACGAAACCCGACCGCCGCTTTCCCCTGCTGCAGACCTATGGCGCGGACGAGGCACCGCAGCTGCCGATGGGATACCCGGCGATGACCTTCCTGGCGATGGTGCCGCCGCTGTGGCGGCGCCGGATGAACCCGCGCGTTCGCGCTTGGCGCAAGCAGTTCTACCCCGAGATCACGGATTGGGCGCCCTATGACAGGGGAGCCCTGCCCATGCCGCAGAACGCGCTGTGACGCCAAGAAAGAACCCCGCCATGCGGACATGGCGGGGCAAGGTGCCCTTCGGCGGCCATGCGGCCTGCCGGTTCGGGTGAAGCAGGGCGGAATTCAGTTGGGGCGGGCGTTCTCGCCCTCCATCTCGGCGCGGATCTGCTGGCGCAGGATGTCCAGCGGGATCATCTTGCCCTCGCGCCGGAAATGCCAATAGGTCCAGCCGTTGCACGAAGGCGCACCTTCCAGCGCGGCGCCGACCTGGTGGATGCTGCCCTTGACGTCGCGGCCGATCAGGCTGCCATCGGCGCGGACCTTGGCCTTGTGGCGGTTGCCGATGGAATACAGCTCCTCTCCGGGGCGCAGCATGCCGCGTTCGATGACCTGCCCGAAGGGAATGCGCGGTTCGGCCCGCTTGGCGCGGGTGGTGGCGATCGCGTCGGCATCCAGCCTGCGCACGCGGGCCAGCCTGCGCGCGGCCACCTCGCGGTAATTCTCCTCGCGCTCGATCCCGATATAGTCGCGGCCCAGCATCTTGGCGACCGCGCCGGTGGTGCCCGTGCCGAAGAACGGATCGAGGATCACGTCGCCGGGATTGGTCGTCCCCACGATGACGCGATGCAGCAGGGATTCCGGCTTCTGCGTGGGATGCGCCTTGTCGCCCGCCGCGTCCTTCAACCGCTCGCCGCCCGTGCAGATCGGCAGCACCCAGTCGCTGCGCATCTGCGTGCCCTCGTTCAGCGATTTCAGCGCCTCGTAGTTGAAGGTCGTCTTGCTGGCTTCGGATTTGGCGGCCCAGATCAGCGTTTCGTGGGCATTGGTCAGACGCTTGCCGCGAAAATTCGGCATCGGGTTCGACTTGCGCCAGATCACGTCGTTCATGATCCAGAACCCCTGGTTCTGCAGCTCGGCCCCCACGCGGAAGATGTTGTGATAGCTTCCGATGACCCAGATCGCACCGTTCGGCTTCAGGATCCGGCGCGCCGCCCCCAGCCAGGCGCGCGTGAATTCGTCATAGGCCGCGAAACCGGCGAACTGGTCCCAGTGATCGTCCACCGCATCGACGCGGCTGTTGTCCGGGCGATGCAGATCGCCGCGCAGTTGCAGGTTGTAGGGCGGGTCGGCAAAGACCAGGTCCACGCTGCCCGCCGGCAGGCCGTTCATCAGATCGATGCAGTCGCCCGCAAGGATCTGGTTCAACGGCAATGGCCGCGCGGGATCCGCACGTGGTTCCTTGGTCTTCGTCATTATCTGCCTCTGGGGAGAGCCGGTTTCGCCCGGTCTGGTATCCCCTAAAAATGATTCAGACCCGATTCGGCGTCAATTCGTTTTTTGGATCAATCGCTTGTCAAGGGCTGTTTACACAACATCTTGTGGACGGGACCGAAGGAACGCCGATGATGTGGTGTCACCCCCAGCCGTTCCAACGCCTCGCGATGGGCGGCGGTCGGGTATCCTGCGTTCCCCTCCCAGCCATAGCCGGGATGCTGTTGCGCCAAATCCACCATCAGGCGGTCGCGTTCGACCTTGGCAAGGATGGAGGCGGCGGCGATCGACAGGCTGCGGGCGTCGCCCTTGACCACGGCCTCGGCCGGGCAATCCAGGCCTTCGGGGATCAGGTTGCCGTCGATCAGCGCATGGCAGGGGCGCTGCTTCAGCGCGGCGACGGCACGCACCATCGCAAGCTGGCTGGCGCGCAGGATGTTCAGGCGGTCGATTTCCTCGACGCCGACATGGACGACCGCCCAGTCGCAATTCGCGCGCACCCATTCGTCCAGCGCCTGCCGCCGCTTCGCGGACAGCTTCTTGCTGTCGTTCAGGCCCGCGGGCAGGTCGATATCGGGCAGGATGACGGCGGCGGCGGTCACCGGACCGGCCAGCGGGCCGCGCCCCACCTCGTCCACGCCCGCGACCCGCATCGCCCCGCGCGCCCTGGCGGCCAGTTCGAAGGACAGGTCCGGCCCGTTCATCGCGTGATCCTGACGGGCGGAATGGCGACTTCCTGCAGGTTCGTGCCGTCGCCTTCGCGGTCCACGACCAGGAAATCGGCCGCGCGGTCCAAGGGCGTCAGCACCCCGTGCCACACGCCTGCATGCAGGTTCACGCCCACGCCCGGCGGGACCAGAAACGCCAGCGGCTGCCCCGGCACGCCGTCCATGTCGGGCGCCACAACCGACAGCCAGGCATCCGGTCCCATCGGCATGAAGGCCTGACTGCCCAGGGGATGGCGTTCCAGAAGATCGCATTCGTAAGGCAGGGCGACCGGGTCCGACCGGAAGATCGAGATGATCGCCTCGCCCCCCATGCGCTGAACGGTGGCCAGCGCGTGATGGCGTTCGCAGCGGCCGCGATTGATCATGCGGTCGGGGGCGGGTTTCGGGGCCAGCACCTCGCCGAAGGGGGCGAAGGCCTCGGGGGTCAGGGGCGCGATGCGAATGGTGTCCATGCCCCTGCCTTAGCCTGCCGCCGCGATCCCGTCGAGGATCAGACGCATCAGGTCCCGCCGGGCCTCGGGGTCGCGCAGGTTGCGGGCCTCGGCGCGGGCGGCCTGCGACATGGCGCGGCATTCGGCCGGATGGGCCCGTGCCCAGTCCAGCTTGGCGCGAATGTCGGTCAGGTGACGGGCGACGGGGATGAAATGTTCCCAAGCGCGGAAACGACCGGAATAGAACACCTCCCAGCCGTCATCCTCGGCCAGCAGGACCGAATTGCCGTCCACCGCCTGGATGAAGTTCGACCCGTGGTCATAGCCCGTCATGCACAACTGATAGCGGAACCTGCGGAAATCGGTGCGATCCATCCGGGGGCGCAGGAACGGGCGCAGCAGCGGGTCCCTTGCGAATTCGCGGAACCCCCAGGCCAGCACGACCCCGATGTCGAAATCGGGATCGTCGATGAAGCGGCGGATGAAGGCCAGCCGGTTCGTGTTCCGCAGCCGCGACCAGGCCTCGTCCCGCAGCGCGGGATCGGCCAGCTGCGACAGAAGCACATGCGCCGCGGCCCCGGGCCGCACGCCGCCGGTCATCTCGGACCCCGAGATCATCCCCCGCCAGACGAGGCGATCCTCCTTCTGTTCGAACGGGATGTCGTCGGGCGGGGCATCGGGGTCGAAGCCCGGCAACCCGATCGCGTGCTGGTCGGGCAAGGGCCACAGCACCGCGTTCACCGCCCCCGCGCGGCGGTTGTGGCACAGGACCGGCCGATCCAGCGGATCGCCCTGCGGGCTGCCGAACCAGCGCGAATCCTCCATGTCGATCCAGACGGGATCGCGGCGATCCAGCCGCAGGATGTCGTTCACCACCCCCTCGGCCCTGAGCAGCTTGAAATGACGGCCCGTGCGGGCGACGGCCAGTCCTTCGTCCGGCGCGACGGCGATCCGGCGGGCACCCCCCTCGGGGGTGGCGACGATTGATCCGCCATCCCAGTGGCAGGCATGCCGGGACAATCCGGCAAGACCGCCATCCGCCCCATTGTCGATGCCGCGAAGACAGAAGGCCGCGACATCGCGGGCCCAGTCCGATGCGGCCACCGGCGGTTCGGGGTGCCGCATCAATGCGGCCGCATCAACCTTCGGCCCTGGTGCGGGCGGCCAGGTATCGAAGGGCGGCGCGGCCATGGGCAGGATATCGTTCAACCGCGCGGCCAGATCGGCCGGCCCCGTGATCCGGGGATCGAAGCGGATCAGCCGCGGGTCGTCGCCGAACATCTGGGACAGGTTCGCCAGATGCGTCTCGATCTGTTCATCCCACAGCCCCGGAAGCGCGGCATCGGGCAGGCCCGTGTGATGACGCCAGCAGGCCCGTGCATCGGGACGCCCGATCCGCCACAGCGACCAGCGCGGATCGGGTTCGGGCAGCACGAAATGCGCATGCGGCAGCTTGCGGCGCAGGAACTCGACCTCTCGCCATGCCTCCAGCGGGGGGCGCCAGATGGGCGCGTGGCGATACAGCCCGGTGAAGAAGCGCGTATCCGGCCACTCGGTCAGGGGCAGGTCATCGCGGGCCTTCGCGTGGCAGATGCTCTCGGCCAGTTCGCCGTCGCGATGCAGCAGCGCGGGATGCCCGCTGGCGCGGAACATCCGCAGGATGGCGTATCCGATGGGCCCTTCGGGGCCGATATGGATCACGACCGGGTCCGACAAGTCAGGCAGCCATCGGCCGTCGCGGCAGCAGGATCGCAAGCACCCCCATCGCCGGCAACCACGAGCACAGCCCGAAGACCCAGGCGATGCCCTGCCGGTCGGCCACCAGCCCCAGCCCCGCCGCGGCGATCCCGCCCATGCCGAAGGCAAAGCCGAAGAACAGCCCCGCGATCATCCCGGTGCGTCCCGGCACCAGTTCCTGCGCGAAGACCACGATGGCCGGAAAGGCCGATGCAAGGATCAGCCCGATGGCAAAGGCCAGCGCGCCGGTCGGCACCAGTCCCGCATGCGGCAGGGCAACCGTCAGCGGCAGCACCCCCAGGATCGAGAACCAGATGACCCGCAGCGGCCCGACCCGGTCGCCGATCACGCCGCCCAGCATCACGCCCCCCGCCATTCCCAGCATGAACAGGAACAGCATGATCTGCGCGCCCTGCGCCTCCAGCCCGAATTTCTCGATCGTGAAGAAGGTGAAGTAGCTGGCCATCGAGGCGGTATAGATGTTCTTGGTGAAGGTCAGCGCCGCCAGCACCGCGATGGCGCGGATGATCGTCGCGCGCGGCAATGGCAGGCTGCGGTCGGGTGCGACCCTGGCCGCGCGGCGGCGCGTCTCGGCCCAGCTGCCGATGCGCCACAGGATCGCCACCCCCGCCGCGGCGGCCACGGCGAACCAGGCCACCGCCGGCCGCCCCAGCGGCACCACGATGAAGGCCGCCAGCAGCGGTCCCATGGACTGGCCGAAATTGCCGCCCAACTGGAACAGCGATTGCGCCGTCCCGAAACGCCCCCCCGATGCGATCCGCGCCACGCGCGAGCTTTCGGGATGGAACACCGCCGATCCGACACCGATCATCATCGCCCCGGCCAGCAGCATCCCGTAACCCTGCGCCAGGGCCAGCATCAGCACCCCGCCCATGGTCGAGATCATCCCGAAGGGCAGCGAACGCGGTTGCGGATGACGGTCCGTCGCCATGCCGATCACCGGCTGCAGCAACGATGCGGTCACCTGAAAGGCAAAGGTCATCACCCCGATCTGGGCATAGCTGAGCGCGAATTCGGCCCGCAGCAGCGGATAGATCGCCGACAGCAGCGACTGCATCACGTCGTTCAGCATATGGCAGAGGCTGATCGCCCCCAGCACCCCCCAGGAGGTGGCGATTCCGCGCGAAACATCCCGATCAGGATTCGTCGTCAGGTTGATGGACACGCCCCGCCCTTGCCTGTTTTTTGCACTTCGTGAATTTATGACATTGGAAAGTAAAGGAAAAGGGCATAAAATGAACTAAATTGTCCATTCCGACAGGTGCCATAAAAGGTTAACCTTCCGTAACTGTAACCAACATATCGGAGGTGAGGGCGGGTGACTGTCGGAAACGAAGGCGGGATACGGACCAGGGCACGCGTGCACAGCTGGCAATCGATCAGGGAACATGTCCTTGAACGCATCCAATCGGGCGAATGGGCACCCGGCGACCTGATCCCGACCGAACAGGAACTTGCCCAGCAGATGGGATGCGCGCGCGCGACGGTGAACCGGGCGCTGCGCGAACTGGCCGGAAGCGGCATCGTCCAGAGGCGGCGCAAGGTCGGCACGCGGGTCGCCGCCACGCCGATGCGGCGCATGACCATGCGGCTGCCGGTGATCCGCGACGAGATCGAGGCCATGCAGGCGACCTATGCGTATGAGCTGACGGGCTGCGAACGCCGCGCACCCACGGCGCGCGCGGCGGCGGCGCTGTGCAAGGGCATGCCCGAGGAACTGATGATGATCCAGTCCCGGCACCTGGCCGACGGTCAGCCCCATTGCTGCGAGGCTGTCTGGCTGCACCCCGAGCTTCTGGAGCTGCCCGAATGCACGCATTTCCGCATGGAGGCGCCGCATGACTGGCTGAACCGCAGCCGCGCCGTCACCCAGACCCGCTTCGCGATCCTGACCGAGGGCGCCAGCGGCACCTGTGCGGTCAATCTGGGCGTCGATGACGGCACGCCGCTCTTGACGATCGAGCGCACGAGCCTGGTGGACGGGGTGGCCGTCTCCTTCGCGCGGCAGTTCTATCCCCCGGGGCATCGGCTGGTCTTCGACGACTGACGCCCGCATGCCGTTCAAGGGTCAGCCCCCTGTCGCCGCATCCTCGGGGGTGGCCAGAAGATCGGCGAAATGTTCGATCAGGCGATGCTTCAGGATCTTGCCGGTCGCGGCTGCCGGAAGCGGGCCGCAGATCAGGATGCGGCTGGGCCGCTTGTAGGGCGACAGCCGGGCCGCGGCATGTTCGGCCAGTTGGGCCTCGGTGACGGGGGACGCACCCGACAGCTGGCAGAAGGCTAGGATATCCTCGTCCCCGCCATCGCGCCTGCGCCCGATCACCGCCGCCTGCAGCACGGCCGGGTGATCGTTCAACGCGGCCTCGACCTCGGGGGGATAGACGTTGAAACCGCCGCGGATGATCAGCTCCTTGCAGCGCCCGACGATATGCAGCCGGCCCTGCGGGTCCATCCGGCCCAGATCGCCCGTCCGCATCCAGCCATCCGCCGACAGCACCTGCGCCGTGGCCTGTCCGTTGCGGAAGTAGCCGCGCATGACATGCGGGCCGCGGGTCAGCACCTCGCCCGTTCCGGGTTCGCGGCCCACGGATTCGTCGATCGCGATCTGCGCGCCCGGCAGCGGGATGCCCGCCGAGGGGTCGGGATCGCCCTTCTCGTTAACGGTGATGGTGACGCCCGCCGTCGTCTCGGTCATGCCGTATCCGTTCTGCAGCGCAATGCCGTAGAAATCCTCGGCCCGGCGTTTCCAGTCGGGGTCCAGCGGCGCGGCCCCGCTGCTGACATAGCGCAGGGGACCGTCCAGACGCTCCAGTCCCCGCAGGCGGGCCTCGGCCATGATGGCGGCATGCATCTGCGGCACGGCGGGCAGCACGGTCACGCCGTCCAGCAGCGCGTCCAGCACCGCCCCCGCATTAAAGCGCGGCACCAGCGTCAGGTGCGCCCCGGACGACAGCCCCGCACAGGCCATCGAGGTCAGCCCGAAGACATGGGTCATCGGCAACACGCCATAGATCCGGTCGGTCGGCACGATCCCCCGCAGCCTGGCCGAGGACCGCCCCCCGAAGATGAGATTCCCATGGGTCAGCATCACGCCCTTGGGCATGCCGGTGGTCCCGGTCGTATAGAGGATCACCGCCGTCATCCGCGCATCCGGTTCGACCGCTTCCGGATCGACCTCGAACGGCCCCGCGACATGCAGCGCACCGCCCGCCAGTTCGACGGGCCGCGCCCCGGCGGCCATGGCGTGATCGCGTGCGGGATCGCTGACATCGGACAGGAACAGGGTCAATCGGGGTTCGGTATGATCCGCGATCTTCGCCAGTTCGGGGGCGGTCATGCGCGCGTTGACGGGAACCGCCACGGCATCCATCCGGCTGGCCGACAGCAGCAGCGCCGGCAGCGAGGCCGCGTTCTCGGACACGATCAGCAGCCTGTCGCCGGGACGCAGGCCCATCGCGGCCAGTTCGGCGATCGTCCGCACGATCAGCTGGTCCAGCGCGCCGTAGCTCAGGGTCCTGCCCGTCCAGTCCGTCACGGCGGGTCGGTCGGGATGGGCCTTCGCGGCGCGATCGAACAGCTGATGGATGCGGACGTCGTCGGTCATGTTTCCTCGCGCAATCTTCGGAAGTCGGGTCGGCGTTTTTCCAGGAAGGCGCCGATGCCTTCGGCGGCTTCGGGGGCGGCAAGGGCATGGGCCATGGCATCGCGTTCGGCTGCCAGCTGGGCCTCGAACGCGGCCTCGCGCCAGCCGGTCAGCAGCCGCTTGATCGCGGCCTGCGCGTTTGCCGGGCCGGAGGTCAGGCGGTCGGCCAGCGCCATGGCGGCCATGATCGCCTCGCCCGGTTCGGTCAGTTCGTTCACGACGCCAAGCGCGTGCATCCGCTCGGCCCCCAGGGGCAGGCCCGTCAGCGCCATCTGCGCCGCGATCTGCGGCGGCAGCGCGGCCCCCATCGCGGCGGTCAGCCCGCCATCGGGCACGAGGCCCGCATTCACATAGGCCGCCGTGAACTGCGCATCGCGCGCGGCGATCACCATGTCGCAGGCCAGTGCCAGCGACATCCCCGCCCCTGCGGCGCCACCCTCGACCACGGCGATGACCGGGCGAGGGCAGTTCACGACCGCGCGGATCAGCGCGTTCAGCGCGTTGATGCGGTCCCGGCGTTCCTCGTCGGACAGATGCTGGGCGGTGATCAGCGAATTCAGATCGCCCCCCGCGCAGAAGAAATCCCCCTCGCCCATCAGGATCACCGCACCGATGCGCGGGCTCTCGGTCGCCAGACGCAGCGCGTGGTGCAGCCCCTCGTAGAATTCGGGGGTCAGGGCGTTGCGCCGGGTGGCGTTGCGGTTCTCGACCACGAGGCGATCACCCAGATCGCTGATCTCGCAATGGGCGTTGGTAAGGGGCGTGGACATCAGGGCTCCTGTCGGGACTTGCGAAAGACGCCGGTCGCGGTGGCGATCAACGTTCCGTCCTGATGCCGCAACGCGCCCTCGATGAACAGGGTGCTGCGCCCGCCGCCGGTGACACGGCCCCGCGCCTCGACCGTGCCGGGGCGACCGGGCGCGACATAGTTCACCGTCAGCGACAGCGTGGTGAAGGGATGGCGCCCGGACGCATCGACCGTCAGGCTGCCCGTGGCCCCCATCGCGCTGTCCAGCAGCGTGGCGGCCAATCCCCCGTGCAGCATCCCCTGCCGGTTCAGGTGCCGGTCGTCCAGGTCCAGCCGGCAGGCGGCGGTGCCGTCGCCCGCGCCGGTATCGACGACATAGCCGATCAGCCGCTGCGTCCCGGTCTCGTTCAGGATCAGGCCCATGCGCCCTCGCCATTGGCAAAGCGTTCGAGGTGGTAATCCGCATCCCCCATCGCCGTGTCGCCCGCGATCAGGCGGCGGATCATGCCCGACAGCGCGTATTCCTCGGTCATGCCGATGCCGCCATGCAGCTGCACGGCTTCCTCGGCCACCAGGCGGGCGACGCGGCCCACGGTGACCTTGCAGGCCTGGACATGGCGGTCGCGCAGATGCGGTTCGGCGTCCAGATGCGCGGCAAGGTTCACCACGGCGGATCGCGCCTGTTCGCGTTCGACCGTCAGCTCGGCCGCGCGATGGGCCAAGGCCTGGAAATCGAACAGCGCGCGGCCGAACTGCTTGCGGGTGCGCAGATAGTCCAGCGTCAGATCGACGGCGGCCTCGATCTCGCCCAGGGTGCGGGCGGCATGGGCCAGCGCGGCGCGGGACAGCACCGCGCCGAAATCCGTCAGGCTGCCAAGGCGATGCGCGGGGGTTTCCGCGAATTCCAGATCCGCGCCGCGCTGTCCGTCCATCATCGGAAAGGCCGTGACGGCCAGCCCCTCGGCGCGGGCGGCGACCAGCCACAGCCCGTCGGCGGTGGTGACGATCAGATGGGTCGCATCCTCGGCCCCCGCCACCATCGTCTTGCGGCCCGTCAGGCGGTCAGCGTCCGCGCGGATGGCCACGCCGCGATCGGCGCGCGTGCCGGGTTCGGCATCGGCAAAGGCCGCGCGGGCCGCGTCCTCGGGCATGCCCGCCTGCGCCAGCGCCGCGCGCCCGATCATGGTGCCGATCAGCGGCAGCGCGGCGCCCGCGCGACCCAGCTCTTCGAAGACCAGGGCCACGGCGGCACCCGATCCGTCGAAGCCGCCCTCGCCCTCGGTCAGCAGGGCCTCGATGACGCCAGCCTCCAGCAGGGGGGCCAGCGCGTCGTCGCCCGAATGGCGGTTCAGGATGCCGCGCAGGCTGTCCTGCAGCATGCGGTGTTCGTCCGAAAGGCTGAAATCCATGCCCCTACCCCCGTGCCAAAGCGCCGGCGATGATGCCGCGCTGGATCTCGTTCGAGCCGCCATAGATCGACAGCTTGCGGTTGTTCAGCCAGGTCGCGCTGGCGGCCAGCGCCTCTTCGGCACCAAGGGGCTGCCCCTCGTTGCCGCCGTCCGAGGGCAGCGCCATCGCCCAGCCGCCATAGGCCCGCCGCGTCAGTGCATCCAGCCGCTGGCGGATCTGCGTGCCCTTGATCTTGAGCATGCTGCTCTCGATGCCCGGCGCCTGGCCCTGGGCCGCGGCGGACAACATGCGCAGGTTGGTCGTGGACATGGCCATCAGCTCGATCTCGACCTCGGCGATCTGGGATGCGAACAGCGGATCCTGCGACAGCGGGCGGCCCCGGTGGATCTGCGCACCCGCGACGCGGCGCAGGTTGTCCAGCGCGGCGGTCGCGAAGCCCACCCCCGCGATGTTGGTGCGTTCATGGGTCAGCAGGTATTTCGCATAGGTCCAGCCCTTGTTCTCCTCTCCGACCAGGTTCTCGGCGGGGACCTTCACCTCGTCGAAGAAGACCTCGTTCACCTCGGCCGAGCCGTCCAGCAGCACGATGGGGCGGACGGTGACGCCCGGTGTCTCCATGTCGATCAGAAGAAAGCTGATCCCCTCCTGCTTCTTGCCCTCGGTCGAGGTGCGCACCAGGCAGAAGATCATGTTCGCGTACTGCCCGAGCGTGGTCCAGGTCTTCTGGCCGTTCACGACGTAATGGTCGCCCTGCCGTTCGGCGCGGCAACGCAGGCCCGCAAGGTCGGACCCCGCGCCCGGTTCGGAATAGCCCTGGCACCACCAGTCGTCGCCGTTCAGGATGCGCGGCAGCCAGCGGTCCTGCTGCGCCTTCGATCCGAACCGCTGCAGCACCGGCCCCAGCATGGCGATGCCGAAGGGCACGATCCGGGGCGCATGGGCGCGGGCGGATTCCTCTTCGAAGATGTGGCGCTGGATCGCGGTCCAGCCTGCGCCGCCAAATTCGGTGGGCCAGTTCCCGGCCAGCCAGCCGCGCGCGTTCAGCTTGGTGTGCCAGCCCTCCATCTCGGCCTTGGTCAGGGGCTGATGCAGACGCACCTTGCCCGCCAGTTCGGGCGACAGTTCGGATTGCAGGAAGGCGCGCACATCGTCGCGAAAGGCTCGCTCCTCGGGGGTGAAACGCATATCCATCAGAAGATCTCCAGAAGTCCGGCAGCGCCCTGGCCGCCGCCCACGCACATGGTGACGACGCCCCATTTCGCGCCGCGCCTGCGGCCTTCGCGCAGCAGGTGCCCCGCGGCGCGCGCCCCGGTCATCCCGAACGGATGCCCGATGGAAATGGCGCCGCCATTGACGTTGTACCTGGCCGGATCGATCCCGAGCGTGTCCCGGCAATAGAGGCACTGGCTGGCGAAGGCCTCGTTCAGTTCCCACAGGTCGATATCGTCCACCGTCAGGCCCGCGCGTTCCAGAAGGCGCGGGACCGCGAAGACGGGGCCGATGCCCATCTCGTCGGGGCCGCAGCCCGCCACGGCAAATCCGCGGAACGCCCCGAGCGGGCTCAACCCCTCGGATGCGGCGACCTCGGCATCCATGACCAGAAGCGCCGCCGCCCCGTCCGACAACTGCGAGGCGTTGCCGGCGGTGACGAACTGGCCCTGCCCGCGCACGGGCTCCAGCCGGGACAGCGCCTCCAGCGTGGTGCCGGGGCGGTTGCCCTCGTCCGCCGCGATGGTCGTCTCGCGTTCGGATGTCTGGCCTGTGGCCTTGTCGGTCACGGACATGGTGACGGTCATCGGAATGATCTCGTCGGCGAACAGCCCCGCATCCTGCGCGGCGGCGGTCCGGGCCTGGGACTGGACGGCATATTCGTCCTGCGCCTCGCGGGTCACGCCATAGCGGGCGGCGACGATGTCGGCGGTCTCGATCATGGGCAGGTACAGGTCGGGGCGGTTGGCCTCGATCCACGCCTCGCGGGAATGGCGGACGGGCGGCTGCACTATCGAGATGCTTTCCACCCCGCCGACCAGCACGGCACGCGCGCCGTCATGGGCCACCATCTGCGCCCCCATCGCCAGCGCCTGCAGCCCCGATGCGCAGAAGCGGTTCACCGTGGCGCCCGCGATGCTGTCGGGCAGGCCCGCGCGGATCACCGTCTGGCGGGCGATGTTCCCGCCCGTGACGTATTCGGGATAACCGCAGCCCCAGATGCTGTCCTCGATCAGGGCCGGGTCGATGCCCGAACGGTCGATGACGGCGCGGGCAGTGGCGGCGGTCATGACCGCGCCATGGGTCATGTTGAACGCGCCGCGCTTCGCCTTGCCGATGCCGGTGCGTGCGGCCTCGACGATGACTGCCTGTCTCATGCGCGGCTCTCCTTGTTCAGTGCGGCAAGCGGCGATCCGATGGCCGCCATGCGGCACAGCAGCGGTGCGGGTTGCCAGAAATGGTCGTCGTCCCGGGAAAAGCGGTGGATATCGGTCAGGACCGATTTGATCCCGACCGTGTCGGCCCAGTGCATCGGCCCGCCGCGCCAGCGCGGAAAGCCATATCCGTTCAGCATGACCACATCGACATCCAGCGGGCGCTGCGCGGTGCCGTCCTCGACCGTGCGGGCGGCCTCGTTGACCATCGCGGCCATGGTGCGGGCGACGATTTCCGCGTCGCTGAAATCGCGCGGCGCGATGCCCAGATCGGCGCGGACCTGCGCCAGCAGGGGGGCCAGCTCGGGGTCCTCCTGCGGGCCGTCATCGCCATAAACGTAGTATCCGCGGCCCGTCTTGCGTCCCAGGCGACCCAGCTCGTACAGCCTGTCGGCGAAGACCGGGACGCGGTCGCGCGGGTGACGGTCCGCAGCCTTGCGCTGCCGCGTCATGTAGCCGATGTCCAGCCCCGCCAGGTCGCTGACCGCATAGGGCCCCATCGCGAAGCCGAAATCGGTCAGCGCGCGATCCACCTGATAGGGCGAGGCCCCGTCCAGCACCATCGCATCCACCGCCGCGCGGTAATGCGACAGGATGCGGTTGCCGATGAACCCGTCGCAGACCCCTGCCCTGACGGCGATCTTCTTCAGCCGCCGCGCCAGCGCGAAGCCGGTCGCGGTGACCTCGGGGGCGGTGCGGTCGGCCACGACCACCTCGAGCAGGCGCATCACATGCGCGGGCGAGAAGAAGTGCAGCCCGATCACGTCGCCCGGACGGCCGGTCGCCTGCGCGATGCGATTCACGTCCAGATAGGAGGTGTTCGTCGCCAGCACGCAGCCGGGTTTGGCCACGCGGTCCAGTTCGGCGAATACCTGTTCCTTGACCTCCATGGATTCGAAGACGGCCTCGATCACCATGTCGGCCTTCGACAGCGCGCCATAGGCCGTGTCGGTGCGGAAGGCGTCCGACAGGATCGCGTCGCGGCGATCGGCCTTCAGCTTGCCGCGCTTGACCGCGCCTTCCAGCAGCTTGGCGACGGTGGCGCGGGCCTTGTCGGCAGCCGCCCCGTCGCGCTCGATCAGGGTCACGTCCAGCCCCGCGATCAACGAGGCCGTCGCGATGCCCGCCCCCATCGTGCCGCCGCCGATCACGCCCAGCCGGTCCAGCGGGCGCGGATCGACGCCCGCGATTTCCGGCAGATGCCCGACCGCGCGTTCGGCGAAGAAGGCGTGGATCAGCGCCGCACGCTGCGGGCTGTCCATCAGGTCCATGAAGGCGCGACGCTCCAGCACCATCCCGTCCGCAAAGGGCAGCGCCATGCCCTGCACGACCGTATCCACCGCGCGGGCCTGCGCGATCTGCCCCGGCAGACGGCGCGCAAGATCGGCCTTCATCGCCTCGGCCAGGTCCACGCCCTGCTCGGGGGCGGACAGTTCGGACGTGCGGCGCGGCGCGTGGCCCGCCAGTTCCGCGGCCAGCGCCATCGCGGCATCGGTCAGGTCGCCATCCGCGATGCGGTCAATCAGCCCCAGATCCGCAGCCTCGGGGGCCGGCACCTGGCGGGCCGAGGTGATCATCTTCAGCGCAGGCTCCAACCCGATCAGGCGCGGCAGGCGCTGCGTGCCGCCCGCGCCCGGCAGCAGGCCAAGCGTCACCTCGGGCAGGCCCATCCGGGCCGAGGGCGCGGCCACGCGGGCATGCGCACCCATCGCCAGTTCCAGCCCGCCGCCCAACGCGGTGCCGTGGATCGCGGCGACGACCGGCTTCTCCAGCGCCTCGATCCGGGCGATCACCTCGGGCAGGAAGGGTTCGCGCGGCGGCTTGCCGAATTCCGAGATGTCGGCCCCCGCGACCCAGGTGCGGCCGATGGCCAGCATGACGCAGGCGCGCGCCTGATCGTCGGCGGCGAATTCAGCCGCCGCCCGGACCAGCCCGTCGCGCACGGCATGGGACAGGGCGTTCACGGGCGGGTTGTCGATGGCGATGATGCCGATCTCGCCCTCGCGGCGATAGGTGACGGTCATGAAGCCTCCTTCATTCGTTCGGGCTGCCGGGCCATGCAGGGCTGCCCTGCTGGCCGACAAGGAATTGCAGGCGCGCCACGGTCTGCTGCAGGCGCGGGCCGACCTCGGCATGGATGCGGTCGTCGGGCAGCACGTCGTCCAGCGCCCCGCAGGAAAAGGCCACCGGCCCCGCAAGGCGCTGCGACCGGAACGGCACCGACACGGCCGAGATGTTGCGGGAATAGCGAAGCTCGTTGCGCACGACGGTATAGCCGCGCGCCATCAGCTGATCGCGCGCCTCCTGGCGCAGTCGGTCGAAATCGGACCCGTCCAGCGGGCTGTCGGGCCGGTCGCCCAGCAGCCAGCCGAATTCCTCGCGCGTCGTGGCGCCCAGGACGGCCATGCCCGACGACGACCCGCCGATGGGCAGGCGGTGCCCCACCTCCAGCCAGATCGAGGCCGCCTGGCGGGGCCGCCATGTCCGCATCAGCGCGACCTTGTCGCGGTCGCGCACGGCGAACAGGACCATGGTCCCCGTCTCGTCGGCAAGCTGCTGCATCATGCCATCCGCCGGGTCGAGGAAGGCCAGCGACGACGCCGCCACATGCCCCATCGCCAGAAGCGTCGGGCCGGGGCGATAGCGGTCGTTGCGCTGCGGCTGCGTCAGGTATCCCAGGCATCCCAGGGTGAAGGTCAGCCGGGATACCGTCGATTTCGGCAGCCCGGTCCGTTCGGCGATCTGGGCGTTGGTCAGCCCGTCATCGCCCGCGCGGAACGCCCGCAACACCGACAGCCCCCGCGCCAGCGTCGTGGCGAAGTTGCGGTCGTTTTCGTAATCCGGGCGGGGGGCGTGGCTGTCCATCACATCGATCCCGGAATGAAGGTCGAGATGATCGGGAACAGGATCAGCAGCGCCAGCACCAGAAGATCGACGAACAGGAACCGGCTGACCCCCGAGAAGATCTGCCCGATGCCCACATCGCGCGTCACGTTGCCCACCACGAAGACGTTCAGCCCGACGGGCGGGGTGATCAGCCCGATCTCCAGCAGCTTGACGACGATCACGCCGAACCAGATCAGGTTCAGGCCGTAACCCTCGATCAGCGGGATCATGAAGGGCAGCGTCAGCACCATGATCCCGATGGGATCGAGGAACATCCCCAGCACCAGGTAGATGACCACCAGAACCAGCATCAGCATCAGGAAGGACAGCTGCGCGTCCTCGACCATGCCCACGACCGCGCCCGCGATACCCGTCAGCGCGACGAAGCTGACGAAGATCTTGGCGGCCCCCGCGATCAGGAAGATGGCGGCGGTCTGGACCAGGCTCTCGCGGATGGCCATCAGGAAATGGACGAAGGTCAGGCGGCGCTGGACGATGCCGATCAGCGTGGTCAGCACGACGCAGACGGCGGCGGCCTCGGTCGCGGTGAAGATCCCGCCATAGATGCCGCCGACGATGACGACGAACAGCAGGACGGCGGGCCATGCGGCGATGGCGGCCTCGGTCCGGCTGGCCCCGCCGCGATCGGCCTTGGGGGCGGCGGCGGGATCGCGGCCCACCCACCAGGCGATGACCAGGATCATCCCCGCCAGCGACAGTAGCCCCGGCAGGATGCCCGCAAGGAACAGCTGCGCGATCGAGGTCTCGGTGAAGATGCCATAGAGGATGAACAGCACCGATGGCGGGATCAGCGACCCCAGCGTGCCGCCCACCGCGACCGATGCGGTCGCCAGGCGCGGGTCGTAGCCCATGCGCAGCATCTCGGGGACGCAGATGCGGCCCATGGTCGATGCGCAGGCGATGGACGACCCCGAAATCGCGCTGAAGCCCCCGCAACCCATGACCGAGGCCATCGCGACGCCCCCCGGCAGGGGGCGCAACCAGACCGCAGCCGCGTCGTAGATGCGCGTCGTGATCCCGGCATAGAAGGCGATGTTGCCCAGGGCCACGAACAGCGGGACCATCGACAGGTCGTAGCTGTGGACCAAATCGAAGAAATTCGCGAAGACGACCGAGCTGGTCGGGTTCAGCGCCCGCTCCGGCGCCCAACCTCCGGTGCGGGTGGCATAGACGAGGAAGGTGCCCACGCTTGCCACCGCCGCCAGCGTGAAGGCGATGGGCACGCGCATCGCCAACAGCACCAGCACGACCGCCAGCGCCACGAGGCCGATCGTCATCGGGTCCATCAGCTTACCTCATTTCCGTTGTCGTCGAGGATCGTCCCGCCCCGCATCAGCTGACGGATGTCGCCCGCCAGCATCAGGCACAGCCGCAGCCACATCAGCCCTAGCCCCACCAGGAACAGCGCGACGCCCGGCCAGCGCGGCAGGTTCAGATCGCCATAGTAGAATTCGCCCGAGGACCAGACCTGCGAGGTCACGCGCCATGCGGCGAAGATCAGCGGGATCAGCGCCAGCACGCCCACCAGGTGGCCCAGCACGACCAGCCATCCGCGCAGGTCGGGCGGCATCCGGTCGCTGAAGAAGGTGACGGCCACATGGCCGCGCGCGGCGGTCGCCGCGGCCATGGGCAGGATCACGGCCGCGATCATCAGTTCGCGCACCAGGATGATGGCGTCGGGCAGACCCGTGCCCAGCAGCCAGCGCATCCCGACATTGGCGAAGATGACGCCGGCCAGCGCGATCAGCGCCAGCACCGAAAGGTCCAGCAGGGTCCGCTCGATCAGCCGCATCGGATCAGCCGCGTTCCCAGGGGTAGCCCTGCGTCTCGGCCTCCTGGGCATATTGCGCGATCAGTTCGCGATATTCGTCCAGCAGCGCCGCGCCATCCAGGCCCGAACCGTTCGCCCGTTCGACCCATTCGTCCAGGTATTTCTGCCCCGCCTCGGCCAGCTTGGCGCGATCATCGTCGGACATGCGGACGATCTCCTTGCCCTGCTCTTCCAGCATGGCGATGGATTCCTCGTTCGCGGCCTCGATGATGCGGCCGAACTCGTCGGCAAGGCCTTCGCCCGCGGTCATGATGGCGTCCTGCTGCGCAGGTTCCAGCGCGTCGAACATCGTCTTGTTCATCACGATGCCCAGGGCGCCGATCTGGCCCCAGTCGATGAAGGTGTAGCTGTCGAAGACCTCGTCGAACTTCAGCGCCTTCACGAGGTAGGAATAGGTCTGCGTGCAGTCGATCAGCCCGCTTTCCAGCCCCTGGTAGGCCTCGTAGACGGTCATGTCGACCAGCGTGGCGCCAAGGTCGCGGAAGGTCTGGCCATAGGCGCCCACGCCCCGGACCTTCTTGCCCGCGATGTCGTCCACCGATGCGACCGCATCGCCCTTGCAGCCCATCTGCACCGCCGAGGTGGTATAGGTGCCGACATAGACGAGGTTCTGCTGCGCCAGGTTCGCCTTGATCTGGTCGTTCGTGCGCATCAGCGTGTCGGTGGCCTTCATGCCCACCCAGGGGTCGGGGTTGTTCACCGGCAGGTCGGCGATGCCGTAGGCGACCATCTCTTGCGGGAAATAGACGCCGATGACGCTGCCCAGATCGGCCACCCCGTCGCGCAGCGACTGCACGGCGGCCTTTTCGGAAAACAGCGCGCCCCCCCAGGTGATGTCGAGCGTGACCTCGCCCCCGGACAGGCGTTCGACCTCGTCGGCGAACCATTGCGTCGCCTCGGATCTTGCGCCGCGATTGGGGCCGGGTTCGCCATAGATGAGAGTGGTCTGCGACAGCGCAGGCGCGGCCACGAGGCTGACAAGCCCCGCCGCAACCAGCGCAGTCCGGTAAGACTGCGTGGACATGATTGAAACCTCCTCCGTTTCAACAGGCAGGTTTGCATTCCGCATAGTGGAAATCAACCCTTTCATTTTGCATGATCTGCAAGCGATTAATGCCACGTTGACCCGATCGTGACCGGCGGGGTATCTGGCGGATTTCCGCCCAACGGCCATAATCGCCCCTCCCGACATCCGGAGTTCCTGACCCATGCCGCACAAGCTGGCCCCTGCCCTTCTTGCCCTTGCCCTGTCGGTCACCGCCGTTCACGCGCAGGATGCAGCCCCCATCACCGCCGAGGCCATCGAGTCCGCGCAGTTCGGCGGCGGCGACCTGCCCGGCGGTCGGTCCGCGCTGACGGCCAAGGTGCAGATCCTGCTAGACCGGTCGGGCACCTCGCCGGGCGTCATCGACGGCTACAAGGGCGAGATGAGCCGCAGCGCGCTGATGGCCTTCGAACGCCGCGCCAGCCTGCCGATGGACGGCGTGCTGGACCCGCATGTCTGGAACCTGCTGCAGGCCTATGCCGAACGCCCCGTCACGCAGGACTACACCATCACCGAGGCCGACGCGCAGGGGCTGGTCGACGCCATCCCCACCGATTACGCGGAAAAGGCGCAGATGACCGCCATGGCCCATACCAGCGTGGCCGAGCGTCTGGCCGAGCGTTTCCACATGGACGAACGCTTCATCGCGATCCTGAACCCGAACGCGACCTTCACCCCCGGAGAGGTCATCCGCGTCATGGCCCCGAACCCGCCGCTGAGCGGTCGCCGCGTGACGCGCATCCTGATCGACAAGGCCACCCGCCGCGTCGCGGGATACGATGCGAACGGCAACATGGTCGCGGATTATCCCGCCACCATCGGGTCGTCGGCCACCCCGTCGCCCGAAGGCTCGCATCAGGTGCGGACCGTGGCGGTGAACCCGAACTATACCTACAACCCGAACGTCAATTTCAAGCAGGGCGACAACGACAAGCCGCTGATCGTGCCGCCGGGGCCGAACGGGCCGGTCGGCTCGGTCTGGATCGGGCTGTCGAAGCCCACCTATGGCATCCACGGCACGCCGACGCCGTCGCAGCTGTTCCGCAACGCCTCGAACGGTTGCGTGCGCCTGACGAACTGGGATGCCGAGGAACTGGCCAAGCTGGTCTCGATCGGCGGCACCTCGGTCGAGTTCCTGCCCACGGACGTCACCATCGCCGATGCGCTGAACCGCGGCGTGCCCGCGACCGACATGCCGGTGGACACGCCGCTGGCCCTGCCCGCCGATACGCAGCCCTCGGAAACGGCGCCGGTCCCGGCCGAGCCGCTGACCCTGCCCGCCGATCCCGCCCAGATCGTCGAGGATACGAGAGAGGAAAACGCCGTCCAGCCGCAGGCCGACCCGCTGACCGATGCCCTGGACAATGTCCTGCCCGAGGGCTTCGTGGTTCCCCCGCTGGAACAGGCGGCACCGTGAAGCGCGCCCCGGCCCTTGCCGTCATCTGGCTGGTCCTGGCCGGGGGATTGCCCGCGATGGCAAAGGCGGGCGATGCCTGCGACCTGGCGCTGCAGCTTCTGGGCGCGGATTACGAACGCCTGCCCGCGCAAGGCAGGGATGAATGCAGCGTGCCCGACCCGGTGCGCCTGAAGCGGCTGTCGCCGGAAATCGCGCTGCCCGGCGAACCGGTGCTGCAATGCGATACCGCGCGGGCGATGGCGTTATGGGCCGACCGGATGCTGAAACCCGCAGCGGCGATGATGCCCGGCGCGCCGCGCCTGACGGCCATCCGGACCGGGCCGGGCCATGTCTGCCGCGACCGCGTCGGCACCGGCAAGGACGACCCGAAGCCGTCCGAGCATTCGACCGGCAGTGCCATCGACGTGACGGCCTTCGAGTTCGACAACGGCGCGACGATCGCGATCGAACCGCGCGAAGGCGACATGCAGACGGCGTATCAGGCCGCCGCGCGCGCCGGGGCGTGCCTGTTCTTCACGACCGTTCTGGGCCCCGGCGCGAATGCCGCCCATGACGATCACCTGCATCTGGACATGGCCGAACGGAATGGCGGCTGGCGGCTCTGCCAGTGATCGGCACATCGGTGCTCAGCGACCTTGGCGTTCCAGGTCCAGATAGGTCGGATCGAACCGTGCCAGCATCGCAAGACCGGGCCAATCGAGGATCATGATCTCGGTCCCGGTCCAGCGGATCAGGCCCCGATCACGCAGATCGCGCACCGCGCGGTTCACATGGATGGGGCTGTAGCCCAGGATCTCGGCCAGCTCGCGCTGCAGAAGTGGCAGGCAGAACCTGTTGTTCGTCGCCGCCCCGACCGCATTCAGGCGGGTGTAGATCTCGCATAGCAAATGGGCCAGATGCGCGCTGGACCGAAGGCTGGCGGCGGCGACCAGCCATTGTCGATGAACGGCTGCGTCGATCAGCGTTGCCATCCACAGAAGCCGCGTCAGATGGGGGAAATTCTCGGTGATTTCCTGGAGTTCGGAATGGTCGATGAACTCGACCTCGGCATGGCCCACGGCCACGACGGAATGTTCCAGCCCCGCAAGGACGAAGCCGTGCAGGTCCACGAAATCGCCCGGCACATGCAGCGCCGTGATCACCCGTTCGTCGGGGCGACCCACAAGCTGATGCGAACGTGCAGACAGGCCGCGCAGCATCATGCAGCTGCGATGTGCGCTGCGATCTCGCGGGACGATCACCTCGCCCGGGGCATATGCGACATGAGTGGTCTGCAGCGCCCGCAGGCGTTCCAGATCCCTTTCGCTCAGGATGTCGCGCCGCTGGAGAAAGCGGATGAAGTACTCTGTTATCGCCATGTCTGCCGCTCCTTTCCGCGGCTGGGGAAAACTGGCAAATCAAGTCGTTAGGTTCAATGGCCGCTCGGCTTATCTAACATTCATCAATCAGCTTCGGTTCCCCGCACGGCGTCCGGACCGCAGAGCCAGCCCAAGCGCCTCAAAGCTTTCATCGACGCCGGGACTGCGTTGCGAGACGAAATCGTCGAGGCCGGGCCAGAGCCGCACGGCCTCGTCCAGGCGCGGATCCGAGCCCGGCGCATGAAGCCCCGCCCGAATCATCAGCTCGGATTCGGCATAGGCACCGAGGGCGGCGCGGGCCTTGCCGATCAATGCGTTCTGCGGCCCGGTCGCGGCGTCTGGCAGCGATCTGGACACCGAACGGACCACATCGACGGCGGGAAACCGGCCACGTTCCGCGATGGTGCGGTCCAGCACGACGTGCCCGTCCAGCGTGCCGCGCAGGATGTCGGCGACCGGCTCCTCCATGTCCGACCCTGCGACCAGCACGCTGAAGATGGCGGTGATGTCGCCCGACCCCTCGGGGCCGGGGCCGGACCTTTCGGCCAGCGCCATGATCAGGTTCGAGACCGAGGGCGGGAACCCGCGATAGCTGGGCGCCTCGCCCGCCGACAGCGCGATCTCTCGATGCGCCTCGGCGAAGCGGGTGATGGAATCGGCAAGGAACAGGACATGCCGCCCCTGGTCGCGGAAATGTTCGGCCACGGCCATGGCCGCCCATGCGCAGCGGCGACGCAGCAGCGGCGACTGGTCCGAGGTGGCCGCCACGACCACGGTGCGCGCCATGCCTTCGGGGCCCATCGTGCGTTCGACGAATTCGCGCAGCTCTCGTCCCCGTTCGCCGATCATCGCGATGACGACGACATCCGCCTGCACCCCGCGCGCCATCTGCGCCAGCAGCGTCGATTTCCCCACGCCAGACCCGGCGAACAGGCCGATCCGCTGGCCGGCGACCAGCGGCAGCAACGTGTCGAAGACGGCCAATCCCGTCGCCAGCCGTGCGCCCAGCCGCCGCCGACCGGCAGCGGGCGGCGGATCGGCGCGGAATGCCCGTGCCGCGCCGCCCCGGATCAGCGGGCGTCCGTCCAGCGGATTGCCGAAAGGGTCGATGATGCGCCCGATCCAGGCATCGCAGGGCGCGATGCGGGGGGCGGGCAGCAGCAGTACCTCCGCCCCGACCGAAAGACCCTCGACCGGGCCTTCGGGCAGGACCTGCATGTCGCGCGGGCCCAGTCCCACGACCTCGCCCATCAGGGCGGGGCCGTCGCGCGTGATCGATACGCGATCCCCGACCGAGGCGCGACCGCCCAGCCCCTCGACCGTGATCAGTCCCGCCCGAACCGCAGCCACCCGACCGTGATGCGTGCAGACGGGCATCTGCGCAATGCGTGCGGCGATCGATTGAAGTGCGTCCATTCCGGCCCCGCGGTTTTTCCAGGTTCACGAAAGGTTTTCTAAACGACTCGGGGTTAAGACCGGGTTTATCGAAACTGAGGAGAAGCCTCGTGTTTGAGAATATCGAAATGATGCGGATGGCCCGCGCCCTGACCGCCCATGCGGCGGACCGGCATGTGGCCACGGCCCGGAATATCGCGAATGCCGATACGCCGGGATATCGCGCCACGGATCTGGGCGATTTCACGGATGCCTATGCCGGTGCGGCCGATCTGCGGGTCACCGACCCGCGCCACCTGGCCGCGCCCGACTGGACGCCCGGTGCCGCGCGGCTGTCGGATACGGGGGCGCCCATGTCGCCCAACGGCAATTCCGTCTCGCTTGAGGAGGAACTGGTCCGCGCCGCCGACGTCAAGCGCCAGCACGACCTGTCGCTGGCGGTGTTCCGGTCGGGCCTCGACCTGATGCGCAGCGGCCTTGGTCGCAACTGAACAACGGGGATATCAGAATGAGCGAACCCATCTCGCCTCTGCGCCTTGCGGCGTCGGGGATGCGGGCCCAGTCCGAACGGCTGCGCCACAGCGCCGAAAACATCGCCAATGCCGACACGCCCGGCTATCGCCGCAAGCTCGTCGCCTTCGAGGAGGCCGTGACCATGGGCCGCCCCACGGGCGAGGTCGCGGCAGGCCCCGTTCAGCTGGATCGCAGCGCGCTGCCCCGCATCCACGACCCCGCGCATCCGATGGCCGATGCCGAGGGATATTACCAGGGTTCGAACGTGGACCTGGTGATCGAGCTTGCCGATGCCCGCGAGGCCGGGCGCAGCTACGAGGCCAACCTTCGCATGTTCGAACAGAGCCGCGAGATGAGCGGCGCCCTTCTGGACCTGATCCGCCGCTGAGGAGAACCCCATGATCACCACAATGAACGCCGCCAGCGCCTACAGCGCCGCCCGGGCCGCCGTGGCCCCCGAAGCCACCGCCACCCCCCTTGCCCGTGCCGGACAGGCAGCCGAGGAATTCGCCGCCCAGATGGCGCAGGTCGACCAGGCGGCCACCGCCGCGATGACCGGCCAGGGCAGCACGCATCAGCTGGTCCAGACCATCGCCGAGGCCGAACTGGCGATGCAGTCCGTCACCGCCATCCGCGACAAGGTGGTCGAGGCCTATCAGGAAATCCTGAGGATGCCGGTCTGATGGGTGACGCGATCCTGTTCGACATGCTGCGCCAGGCCCTGCTGATCGCGGTGCGCATCTCGGCCCCGCTGCTGGGGGTGGCGCTGATCACCGGCGTGGTCATCGGCCTCTTCCAGGCGCTGACCTCGGTCCAGGAGATGACGCTGACCTTCGTGCCGAAGGTGGGCCTGATGCTGGTCGTCTTCTGGGTCTCCATGAGCTTCATGACCACCGCCCTGGCCGATTTCTATCTGGGCGAGATCATCCCGATGGTCGCGGGGGGCTGAGCCATGGACAACGCGATCTATGCCGGGCTGACGCGCCAATCGGGCCTTCTGGCCGAAATGCGCGTGGTGGCCAACAACATCGCCAACGCGAACACCACGGGCTTTCGCCGCGAAGGGGTGATCTTTGCCGAACATCTGTCCGCCGTGGACGGGCGCGGCGACACGCTGTCCATGGCCCATGCCCGCGGCAGGCTGCTGGACCTGGAACAGGGCGCCCTGACGCAGACCGGAAACAACCTGGATCTCGCGATCGAGGGTGACGGCTTCTTCATGATCGAGACCCCCGAGGGGCTGCGCCTGACGCGCGCAGGCGCCTTCACCCCCTCGGCCGAGGGCGAGCTGATGACCTCGGACGGGCATCGCCTGATGGACGAAGGCCAGGCCCCGATCATCCTGCCCGCGGGGGCGGCGAATGTCGTCGTCGGCGCGGATGGGACGCTGTCGTCGAACGGTCTGCCCTTTGGCAGGATCGGCACGTTCGCCGCGCCGGACCCGCAGGATCTGACCCGCCAGGGCGGCACGTCCTTCGCCTTCACCGGCAATCCCGAACCGGCCGAGGATGCCCGCATCCGCCAGGGTTTCCTCGAGGAATCGAATGTCGATCCCGTCTTCGAGATCACCCGCATGATCGAGGTCCAGCGCGCCTACGAGCTGGGCCAGAGCCTTCTTGACCGCGAAGATCAGCGCATCCGCGGCGCGATCACCGCCATGACCCGTTAAGGAACCGCCATGAGAGCCCTGCAGATCGCCGCCACCGGCATGAGCGCGCAGCAGACCCGCGTCGAGGTCATCTCGAACAACCTCGCGAACATGTCCACCACCGGCTACAACGCCCGCCGCGCCGAATTCGCGGACCTGCATTACCAGCAGGCTGCCCGCCCCGGCAGCGTGACCGCCGCCGACGGCACCGTCATCCCCGCAGGCGTTCAGCTGGGGCTGGGGGTGCGTGCCACCGCCGTCAGCGTGAACCTGCAGCAGGGCGGCCTGACCCAGACCGGCGGCGATCTGGACGTCGCCATCGAAGGGGCGGGATACCTGGAGGTGACGCTGCCTTCGGGGATCTCGGGCTATACCCGCGACGGGGGGCTGAAACGGTCCGCCGACGGCCTGATCGTCACCTCGGACGGGCATCCGCTGGTCCCCGAGATCACCATCCCCGACGATGCGCGCGCCATCTCGATCAATGCGGGCGGAGAGGTTCACGCCTATTTCGACGACCGGGTCGAACCGGAACTGCTGGGCCAGATCACGCTTGCCGGTTTCTCGAACGAAAAGGGCCTCGAGGCGATCGGGTCGAACCTGTTCATCGAGACCGCGGCCTCGGGCGGTGCGCAGGTCGTCGATCCGGGCGAAGAGGGCCTGGGCACGCTGCGGCAGGGCTATCTCGAGGAAAGCTCGGTCGATGCGGTGCGCGAGATCACCGAGCTGATCAAGGCGCAGCGCGGATATGAACTGAATGCCAAGGTCATCACCGCCGCCGACCAGATGATGAGCGCAACGACGCAGGTGCGCTGATGCGGGTTCTGATCATCGCACTGGCCCTGATGCCGGGCATCGCTGCCGCCGGCGGCCTTGGCGCCGCGCGCACCCTGCCCGCGGGCACCATCGTCACGGCGGCCGATCTGCGCGCGATCGACACCGACCGCCCCGGCCTGACCGATCCGTCCGCCGCGATCGGGATGCAGACGCGCATCACGCTCTACGAGGGGCGCCCGCTTCACGCCAACATGCTGCAGGCCCCCAGGCTGATCAGCCGCAACCAGATCGTGCGGCTCAGCTTCCAGCGCGGATCGCTGCGCATCGACACCGAGGCCCGCGCCCTGTCCGACGGCGCGGAAGGAGAGCTGATCCGCGCCATGAACCTTGGCTCGAAATCCCAGATCACCGCGCAGGTCATGCCAGATGGCAGCCTGTCCGTTCCCCGCTGACGCCACCCGAAGGAAGACAGAATGTCCGTGAAACCCGCCCATTTCCTTGCGCTTGCCCTGACGTTGACGGCCTGCGGGCGCGCCGCGCAGATCGGTCAGCCCCCCGAACTGACCCCGATCCAGCAGACCGAGGAATTCATGGCGATGACTAATCCGCCGCTGGACATCCCCGTCGATTCCGGCCGCCCCGAGGCCGCGGCGTCGCTTTGGGCGGGGGGCGGCAGTTCGCTGATCAGCGACCGCCGTGCGGCCATTCGCGGCGACATCCTGACCGTCGTGATCGAGATCGACGACAGCGCCGAGCTGTCCAACAGCAGCGACCGCAACCGGACATCGAAGGACAGCGTGTCGATCCCGCAGATGGCGGGCATCCCGCAGCGGCTGGAACGCAAGCTGCCCGAGGGGGCAAGCTTCGACGAACTGGCGGATGCCTCGTCTTCGTCGACCTATCGCGGCAGCGGCAACATCTCTCGTCGCGATCAGCTGACATTGCGGGTCGCGGCCACCGTGATCGACACGCTGCCGAACGGCACGCTGCAGATCCAGGGCACGCAGGAGGTCCGCGTGAACTTCGAACTGCGCGAACTGACCGTCAGCGGCTTCGTGCGGCCGGGCGATATCGATCGCCAGAACGAGATCGCCTATGACCGTATCGCGGGCGCGCGCATCAGCTATGGCGGGCGGGGGCAGATCACCGATGTCCAGCAGCCGCGCTACGGTCAGCAGATCGCCGACATCCTGCTTCCGTATTGAGGTCCCAGATGATCCGGAAAATCCTTCCCGTGCTGCTGCCCATCGCAGCGCTTGTCGGGGGCGCCTTCGCGGGCGACATGCTGCGCGCGCCGGCCGATCCGGCCGCGCATGGCGAACCCGCCCCCGATGACCACGCATCCGACGATCATGCATCCGGCGATCACGCCTCGGCCGAGACCTTCTTCACCTTCCCGTCGCAATTCTTCGTGCCGCTGGTCCGGTATGGCAGCATGAATGACATCATGGTGCTGACGCTGACCCTGAAGACCGGGGCCGAGAGCGTCGAGGCGCTGCAGAAGAAGGAGCATTCGCTCCGCGACGCTTTGCTGCGCCAATTGATGATCCATGCCAATACCGGCGGGTTCGACGGGAACTACACGCTGGATCGGAACCTGGAGCAACTGCGCGCGGATCTGCTGACCGCCGCGCAGGGGGTCACCGACCTGCCGATCGAAGCCGTCCTGATCGAGGATATCGCCCGCCAGCAGGGCTGACGCCCTGAGCATCGAGGCCGCGCCCCGGCAAATGGGGCGCGGCCTTGTCATGTCCGCCCGCCCGCGCCAAAAGCATCGTCGGACGACGCATGCCGAAGGGGGCCCATGTCGCAGCATATCGTGATCCTGATGGCCACCTATCGCGGGGCGGCGCATCTTCCGCGCCAGCTGGCCAGCATCGCGGCCCAGAGCCATGCCGACTGGTCCCTGATCGTCTCGGATGACGGCTCGGATGACGATACGGTCGCGATCGTGCGGGAATTCGCGCGATCCCGCCCCGACGGCCAGGTCCGCCTGCGACGCGGACCGCGGAAGGGGGCGACCGCGAATTTCCTGTCCATGTTGGCCGAGGTTCCCGAAGGGGCGGCCATGGCCTTCTGCGATCAGGACGATCACTGGTTCCCCGACAAGCTGACCCGCGCGCTTCCCCATGTCGCGGATGTAGGGCCGGTTCACTACGCCGCCCGCACCGTCATCACCGATCAGAACCTGCATCCGCTGACGGGCTCGCGGCACTTTCGGCGGCCGCTCGGGTTTCGGAACGCGCTGGTGCAGGCGATCATGGCGGGCAATGCCTCGGTCTTTTCGCCCCGCGCGGTCGAGCTGTTGCAGCTTGCGGCCCCCGCCGCGATCCGCGCGCAGGTCCTGTCGCATGACTGGTGGGCCTATCAGATCACATCTGGCGCGGGTGCCACGCTGGTCCATGATCCGCGGCCCTGCCTGCTCTATCGTCAGCATGGCCGCTCCGAGGTCGGACGCAACGACACCCCGCAGGCGATGGCCGTCCGCTTGCGCAAGCTGATGGCGGGCGATTACGGCAAATGGCTGCGTTCGAACCAGGCGGCCCTGGCACCGGTGGCGGACCTGCTGACCATTCCGAACCGGCAGGTCTTCGACCGCTTCACCGATGCGCTGGACGCAAGCGGCCCGCGCTGCGCGGCGATGCTGCGGCAGGCGGGCCTCTATCGGCAGACGGCGGCGGGAACCACCGCGCTGTTCCTTTCGGCTGCGGCGGGCAGCTGGCGCTAGGGATCACTCGACGATCAGATCCGCATGGAGTGCGCCGGCCGCATGGATCGATTTCAGGATGTCGATCATGTCGCGCGGCCTTACCCCCAGTGCGTTCAGACCGGCCACCAGGTCGGACAGGTTCGTCTCTCCGGCGACCTCGACGAAGCCGATGCCCGGTTCCTGTTCCAGTTCGACCGCACTGCGCGGGACGGTGACCGTTTCGCCCTGCGCGAAGGGGTTGGGCTGCGAAACCACCGGTGCCTCGGCCACGCGCAGGGTCAGGTTGCCTTGCGATACGGCCACGCGCGATATGCGGACCCTTTCGCCCACGACGATGGTCCCCGATTTGTGGTCGATCACGACCTTCGCGCGATCTTCGGGTTCGATCATCAGATTCTCGATCCGGCCCAACACCCGCGCGGGGTTCACATCGCCCAGGCTGCGAAAATTCACCATGATGGTCCCGCTGTCCTGGGTGATCGCAAGCTGACGGTCGAAGTCGCGGTTGATCGCATCCTCGACCCGCGTGGCAGTGGTGAAATCGGCATTGCGCAACGCGATGCGAATGTTGTCGATCCCCGCGAAATCGAACTCGACCTCGCGCTCGACGCGCCCGCCGACAGGGATCTTGCCGGTCGTCGGCACGCCCTCGACCACGCGCGCGGCATCGCCCGCAGCCGCAGCCCCACCCGCGATGATCGACCCCTGCGCCACGGCATAGATGTTGCCGTCGGCCGCCTTCAGCGGCGTCATGACCAGCGTGCCGCCCAGAAGACTGCCGGCATCGCCGATGGCCGAGACGTTCACGTCGATCCGACTGCCCGACCGGGCAAAGGGTGGCAGGGTTGCGGTCACGATCACGGCGGCGACGTTCTTGGACCGCAGCGCGTCATCGGTGACGTTCACGCCCAGCCGCTCCAACAGGCCGGCCAGCATCTCTTCGGTGAAGGGGGCGTTGCGGAACCCGTCGCCCGTTCCGTCGAGGCCCACGACCAGGCCGTAACCCACCAGGTCGTTGCCGCGCACCCCGTCGAAATCCGCCAAGTCCTTGATCCGTACGGGCACGGCGAACCCCGCCCCTGCCAGCATGGCCCAGATCAGGACGGTCGAGATCAGCGCCCGCATCACAGGTAATCCACCAGGCTCAGCTTCGACAGCCGCGCCGTCACGGCATAGAGCGCCTCGAGCTGGCTCTCGACCTCGGTCAGGGCGGCGGCGGTCTCGAAGGCATCGGCGCCGCGGATATCGCTGCGCGCGATCTCGAACGTGGCGATGGCCGCGCCGTTGATCGTGCTGGCGCGCTCGACCACCTCCTGCTGCAGGCCGATCCGGCCCATCTCGGCCAGGATCGCCCCATCCGCCGTCAACATCGCCTGTCCCCCCGCCTGTATCATCGCCTTCTGTCCCGCCTGATCGCCCGCCAGCACGCCCCGATCCATCAGCGCCACCATCGCAAGCCCCTTGAGCATGTCGCGAATGCCGGGATCGGCCGCGGTGGTGGTGATCGCGATCTCGGTGCCTTCCGAAACGGGGATCGTCCGCGGCTGCTGGTTGCCACCATAGGACGTCATGAAGCCCCCCGCCGGATCGTCGAACCATGCCGATACCGCGGCCTCGATCTGGGCGGCATCGGTCGCGCCGCCGATGGCCGTCTGCAGCTGATCCAGCATCTGCGCCGAAGATGGCAGCGAGCGCTGATCGGTCGCGGTTCCCGACAGCTGGAAGCGCCCGGCATTCATGCCGTTCAACTGTTGGACCACGGTCTCGAATGCGGTGGCGCCCTGCGTGATCCGCGTCTGGAGCGAGAAGCCCCCCTGCAGCAGCGGGTCCGACACCAGTTCGACCGCCAGCGTGCCGGTGGTCAGGCGCAGCGCCTCGAAGATGTTCTGCAGGCCTTCCAGCTGGTTCGCGGCCTCGGAACCGTTCTGCTGCAGCTGGCGCGTCTGGGACAGCCGCGTCTCGATATCGTTCAGCGTGCGGGTATTGCCCTGCACGCGCTGGCCCAGATCCGCCACCTCACCCGAGGCGACTTCGCGCGTCAGCGTGTTCAGCGTCGATTTCAGCCGATTGGACGAAAGCTGCAGCGCATAGGCGCGGGCCTGGTCGCCGGTTCCGGTCACTGTCATGGTCACATCCTCAGGATCTGGTCGAGCATGTCCTCGATTGCGACAAGGACGCGCGCATTGGCGGCATAGCTTTGTTCGTATTGCAGCAGTTTCTGCATCTCGGCATCGGTATCGACACCATCGGCCAGCAGGCTGCCCGAGATCGTCTCGACCCGCGCCTGCCGGATCGAAAGGTCGCTCTCGGCGTCGATGCGGCGGGTCGAGACGCGCGCCTCGATCGTGCCGAAGCGGTCGGCCAACGTGGCATTCCCGGCAAGGTCCGCATCACCCGTCGCGGCGCGCGCATCGCTCAGGGCTTCGTTCAGCGCGTTGAGCCGCGTCCCGTCGCCCGCCGCGACCGTCCCCGTCCCGCCATCGCGCAGCCAAGTGGCGCTGCCCCCCTGGCGCGTGTCGGCAGCCGCGTTCAGCCGCAGCCGTCCCGCAAGCCCCGTCAGGTTCGCCGCATCGGCCGGTGCGCCCTGATCGGTAAAGACGCCGGCACCGCCATCCGCGGGCAGCATGCGGTCGTGCAGATCCAGTGCCAGCGCATCCAGTTCGGCCTGCATCTGGGGCGCAAGCTGATCCCGGATCGTGAACTGCGCCGACAGCGACCCGCCCGCGAACATCTTCATCTGCCCGGCATCCAGCGCCTTGCCGTTGAAGGTCAGAAGCTGCAGGCCGGCGCCGACTTCCTGGTCGGCCGTGACCTGCCCCGCGCCTTGAAAACCGAAGCTGGCGGGAATGTTCCCGTCCAGCAGGACCGCACCCTCGGCGGTGAACAGGGCGACCTTGCCGCCGTCGCGCGCAACCTCCTGCACGGGCACGATGGCCGCGATGCGGTCGATGGCCGACTGCCTTTCGTCGCGCAGGACCGAGGCATCGGTACCATCGGCATCCAACGCCGCGATGCGCGTGTTCAGATACGCCACCCGTTCCAGCGATCCGTTCAGCGTCTCCACATCCGTGGCGATCGCCGTCTGCGCGGCACCCCGCGCGGCCTGGACCGCATCGGATGCCGTATTCAGCCGCCCCGCCAGCGTCGAGGCCGCGCTGGCAAGCTGGGTCAGGCGGATCTCGTCATCCGGGCGCGTCGCGGCGGATGTCAGCGCGTTCTGGAAATCGCTCAGCGCGGTGCTCAGCGCGCTCGCCTCTCCCGGCAGGCCGATCCGCCCTTCCATCGACACCTGAAAGGCCGAGATCACGCCAGCCTCCTGACCCGAGGACGAGGCGATGCGGCTTTCGTTCAGAAGCGTCGCGTTGACGATCCGCGCGATGCCGTCCACCCGCACGCCGCCGGCCGCCCCCTGCGTCTGGGCGCTGATGACCGTTTCCCGACGGGCATAGCCGGGCGTCATGGCGTTGGCGAGGTTCGCGGCGACCGTTTCGGTGCCGCGCGCGGTGGCCGTCAGCCCCGACATGGCGCTGGAAATGGCCTGTGCAATGCTCATCCCGTATCTCCCTCGGGGCTTGCGCTCAGCGCTTGATGTTGGTGGTTTCCTGCAGCATCTCGTCGACCGTCTGAATGATCTTGGCGTTGGACGAATAGGCCCGCTGCGTGGTGATCAGATAAGTCAGCTCCTGCGCGATGTCGGTGGTCGAGCTTTCGCGCGCATAGCCCAAGATCGACCCGGTCGGGCCGTCGCCGCTGTCCCACAGGTAGAACGCACCGGATTCGGGGGATGCGGTGAATGCCTGCCCCTCTTGCGCGACCAGGCCATTCAGGTTCGGCACGTCCACCACCGGCACCTTGTAGAGCGACTTGACCGCCCCGGTGTCGTAGGTCGCCATCAGATAGCCCTGGTCATCCATCTCGACATTGACCAGCTTGCCCACGGGCGATCCGTCCTTGGCGATGTTCGAGGGCGAGAAGCCGGTCGCAAGCTGCTTCAGCCCGCCTGCGCTGTCCGAATTGCCGATGAACAGGTCGATCTGTCCGCCGCCGACGGTCAGCGGGATCGTTCCCGTCGCCTCGTCATAGACGCCGCCGGTCCCCGAGGTCACCGTCTGGATCGAACCGCCATTGGCTTGGCTGTCGTCGAAGGTCACCTCGAATGTCGCGATCGGGTTCGTCTCGGACTGGCTGTCGCTGACCGAAACGGACCAGCGGTTCGTCATGGTGTTGTCGGCGCCCTGGATCGGGGTGAACTCGATGTCCAACGCCTCGGTCGTGCCGAGATTGCCGTAATACTCGACCCGCAGCGGCAGGACCGATGCGTCGCCATCGGCACGGGTGGCGGTGGCGGGCAGGTTCAGCCCCAAAGAGACCGCCGTCGTCGGATCGCCCACCGGCGTGGTGGCATCGATGCGGATCGGCTCCAGCGAGCCCGAGGTATCGCGCGACACCGCCCCCAGGCTGCCATCCGAGGTCGTGGGCCAGCCCATCAGCACCAGCCCGTTCGAGCTGCGCAGGATGCCGTTCGCATCGGGCGAGAAGGAGCCGGTGCGGGTCATCATCATGCCCGGTGCATCCGTGCCCGTGGCATCCGCGATGCTGGTGACAGGCAACATGCCCCGCCCCGAGATCGCCAGATCCAGCGCCGCGGTCGAGGTGACGATGGCACCGTCCTGATCGACGACCCGCTGCGTGCTGGATCGCACCCCGCCAGCGGTATAGAGGCCCGTCCCGCTGCCTACGACCAACGAGTCGAATTCGGTCGTGACGCGCTTGTAGCCATAGGTGGAAGAGTTGGCGATATTGTCGGAGATCGTCGCGAGTCGGGACGAATTCGCCGACAGACCCGCAACGCTGGCATTCATGGCAGATGACATGGACATGGACGGCAATCCTTGTGAAACCTCGTTGCCGTCAGTCTGACCTGCAAGGGTTTAAGATTCGGATAATCCCGCCCCCTGCCCGAACCTATCTTAGTAAAATGACTTCGATCCGATTGTTCCCGGGGTCCATCGGGTTCGACGACCTGTTCCGACGATCGGCATAGCCGGTGACGCGTTCGAATCGCTTCGGATCGAAATCGCGCCCCTCCATCAGGTTGCGCATCGCATGGGCGCGCGCATCCGACAGCGCCCAGACGGGCGAGGCGACCAGCATCTCGGGATAGGATCTGACATGGCCCGCCACGCCCAGCTGATTGCGGGTGTGGCGCAGCACGTTCGACAGGATCCCCGCCAGCTGCACCAGCTCGGTCGTGGGCTGGGCTGTATCCTCGATGAACAGGGGCGCATCGGTCAGATCGCCCACCTCGATCACCAGACCCTCGTCGGTCATGCGGGTGACCACATGCTTCAGCAGGTTCTGCATCTGCATGGATTCGGCCCCCGTCCCGGTCAGCGCGTCCTGCACGGCCTTCGCGATCTGGTCGAAATCGCCCGCCTTGTCGCTGTCGGGCACAGGGGCCTCGATCGCGTGGCGGACGCCATGTTCTATGCCTTCGCCCGACATGCCGCTGCCCGCGCCCGGCGTCTTGGTGATCGAGGGCGAGAAATACTGCGCCAGCCCGTTGCGCTGTTCCTCGGTCGTGGCGTTCAGCAGCCACATCAGCAGGAAGAAGGCCATCATCGCCGTCACGAAATCGGCATAGGCCACCTTCCACGCGCCGCCGTGATGACCGGCCTCGGGCGCGCCCTCGACCCGCTTGATGATGATGGGCGACGTTTCACGTCCCGCAGGCATGGCATTCCCCGATCTGATCCGATCGCACCAGATTGGACCAAGCGGCGCATCAGGCAAGGCGGTCGGTCAAATGCCCCGCATTCGGTCAGTCGTAGCTGCGCCGATCCTCGATCACGCGCCCGTCATTTGGCAGGCTGCCCGGGGCCATCAGTTCCACCTGACCGCGCAGCTTCAGCGTATCCATGATCGTGGCATCGTAATCGCCCCCGGCGGCGGCCGTTTCCAGCTGAACGGTCATCACGTCCATCTCTCCTTGCCGGTCAGCGATGACGCGGGCGCGGGCGATCTCGGGGTGGCGGGCGACAAGCGCCGCGACCTGTTCGGGGCGCACGAACATGCCCTTGATCTTGGTCGTCTGATCGGCGCGTCCCATCCAGCCCGTGATGCGCATGTTGGTCCGCCCGCAGGGGCTGATCCCCGGCAGCACCGCGGACAGATCGCCCGTCGCGAAGCGCACCAGCGGGTAATCCGGGTTCAGCGTGGTCACGACGACCTCGCCCACCTCGCCATCGGGGACGGGGTCGCCGGTGCCGGGGCGCACGATCTCGACGATGACGCCCTCCTCCACGATCATCCCCTCCAGCGCCTCGGATTCATAGGCGATATTGCCCAGATCGGCAGTGGCATAGCATTGCCGCGTCACGATCCCCCGGTCCGCATAGAGCTGACGCAGCGACGGAAACAGCGCCCCGCCCCCCACGACCGCACGGGTGAAGGACAGCGTCTCGTTCATCTGATCGGCGCGATCCAGGATCACCTTGAGGAAATCGGGCGTGCCCGCGTAGCAGGTGGTTCCGATATCGACGGCGGCGCGGACCTGCAGTTCGGTCTGGCCGACGCCCGCGGGCAGCACTGCCGCATCGACGGCGCGCGCGCCGCTCTCGAACATCATGCCGGCGGGGGTCAGATGGTATCCGAAGCAGTTGTGCACGATGTCGCCGCGCCCCACCCCGGAGGCGTGCAGGAACCGTCCCAGCCGCCACCAATCGCCCTCGCGCCGCCCGGGTTCGTAGATCGGGCCCGGGCTCTGGAAGACATGATCGAATTCGGATGCCAGCCGCGTGGTGAAGCCGCCGAAGGGGGGCTGGCGCTGCTGCGCAGCCGACAGCTCGGCCTTGCGGATGACCGGCAGGCGGGCCAGCGCGGCGCGGTCCGTGACCGTCGCGGGGTCCACGTCCCGCAGCAGGCGGGCCAGCGCGGGGGCGGTCCGGGCACGCGCGATCGCGGCAGGAAGCCCGGTCGCAAGGGCATCGCCCCGTGCCGCCTCGTCACGGGTTTCCAGGTCGTCGTAATGGCTCATGGCGTCGTCCTTCAGGCCAGCCAGCGCTTGCGCCGGCGATAGCTGCGCACGTCGCGGAAGGACTTGCGCCCCTCGTCGGACATGCCCAGGTAGAATTCCTTGACGTCGGGGTTCTCGCGCAGCTGGGCGGCGGGGCCGTCCATGACGATGCGCCCGTTCTCCAGGATGTATCCGTAATGGGCGTATCGCAGCGCGACATTGGTGTTCTGTTCGGCCAGCAGGAAGGTCGTCCCCTCGCCCTCGTTCACGGCCTTCACGATCTGGAAGATCTGTTCGACCAGCTGCGGCGCCAGCCCCATCGAGGGTTCGTCCAGCAGGATCATCTCGGGGCGCGACATCAGCGCGCGACCCATGGCGCACATCTGCTGTTCCCCACCCGAGGTGTATCCCGCCTGACTGCGGCGCCTTTCGCGCAGGCGCGGGAAATAATCGTAGACCATCTCCAGGTCCCGCCTGATGGCCGCCGATCCGTCGCCGCGGGTATAGGCACCGGTCAGCAGGTTCTCCTCGACGGTCAGATGCTCGAAGCAGCGGCGGCCCTCCATCACCTGGATCACGCCGCGCTTGACCAGCGCCGCCGGGTTCAGGTCCGATATCCTGTCCCCGCGATAGCTGATCGACCCCTTCGTCACCTCGCCGCGTTCGCTGGCCAGCAGGTTCGATATCGCCTTGAGCGTGGTGGTCTTGCCCGCACCGTTGCCGCCCAGGATCGCCGTGATGCCGCCCTTGGGCACCTTCAGGCTGATGCCCTTCAGCACCAGGATGACGTGGTTGTAGATGACCTCGACGTTGTTCACCTCGAGCAGGGTCTCTTGTCGTTCGGCATCGAACATGGGGCATCCCCTTTCCGGCATGGCGGACCGGCGGAGATCCCGCCGGCCCCGTATCGCGTCAGTTGCAGCCTGGCTCGATGCCCGCTTCCTGGGCATAGGCGGCGCTGTCCTCGTCGACCAACGGCTGCAGGATCTCGGCATCGGGTTCGATCCAGTCGGTGATCAGGCTCCATTCGCCCGCCCCCGCATTCCATTGCTGGATGCGGCCCAGCCCGTCGCCGCCATGGTTCTGGCAGCTCAGCGCGATGGGCTGGCCGAAATCGGGCAGGCCCAGCTCGGCCATGCGCTCGGGGGTGATCTCCAGCGCCTCGAAGCCGTCGCGCAGCTGCGCGCCGTCGATCTCGGACGTGCCGGCCAGCTCCTGCGCCTTGGCGATGGCCTCGGCGATGACGACGGCGGCATAGACGCCGCGGGAATAGATCACGTTGCCCATCTGGTCGCCCGCACCCGCGGCCTTACCCGCATCGAGGACATGCGTCCGCAGATCGTCATAGAGCGGATAGTCCTGCCCCACGCCGTGGAAGGTCAGCGACTTGTAGCCGTCGGCACCCGCGCCCGCGGGCGTCACGTCGTTTTCCGAACCCGACCACCAGATGCCGACGAACTTGTCCATCGGAAAGCGGATGTTCACGGCCTCCTGGATGGCGACCTGGTTCATGACGCCCCAGGCATACATGATGACGTAATCGGGCTTCTCGCGGCGGATCTGCAGCCATTGCGACTTCTGTTCCTGGCCGGGCGCGTCGACGGGCAGTTCGACCAGCTCGAAGCCGTGCTTCTCGGACAGGCCCTGCAGGGTGCGGATCGGTTCCTTGCCATAGGCGCTGTTGTGATAGACCAGCGCGATCTTCTTGCCCGACAGATCGCCGCCTTCCTGTTCCAGGATGTGGCTGACCGCGACCGATGCCCCGTCCCAGTAATTGGCGGGCGCGTTGAAGACCCACCTGAACACCTCGCCGTTCTTGGCCGAGGTCCGCCCGTAGCCCGGCGTATAGAGCACGATGTCATCGACCGAGGCCTTGGGGATCAGCTGGTAGGTGATGCCCGTGGACAGCGGGTTCAGCACCAGCGGGTTCTGCGATTTCAGCGACTCGTAGCACTCGACCCCCTTCTCGGTGTTGTAGGCCGTCTCGCATTCGGGGACCTGGATCAGCTGCCCGCCGATGCCGCCGTCGCGTTCGTTCAGCAGCGTGAAGTAATCCGAGAAGCCGTCGGCATAGGGGATGCCGTTCGCGGCATAGGGCCCGGTGCGATAGGACATGTTGGGCACCACCAGATCGGCCATGACCGGGCTTGCGGCCATCATGACGGCGGCGGCCAATGCGGGGACAGTCGTCTTCATCGGTTTTCTCCTCCCAGAGATGTTCTGCCGGTTGCCCGGTCTTTCGAAGGCGCAGGGTTCAGTGCGGGAACGGCCAGAGGCGCAGCTTGTCCTTGGCCAACCGCCACAGCCGCGCAAGGCCGTGGGGCTCGACGATCAGGAAGGTCACGATCAGCGCGCCGACGACCATCAGTTCGATATGGGCGGCAAGATCGGTGGGCCATCCGAAGCCGCCGACCAGCGTGTTCTTCAGCAGCACCGGCAGCAGCACCAGGAAGGCCGCGCCCGCGAAGCTGCCGAAGATGCTGCCCAGCCCCCCGATGATGATCATGAACAGCACCAGGAAGCTCTTGTTGATGCCGAAGGCCTCGCCCACCTCGGCCGCCCCCAGATAGACAGCGAACAGAAGCGCGCCCGCGATGCCGATGAAGAAGCTGCTGACCGCGAAGGCCGACAGTTTCGCGGCCAGGGGGTTCACGCCGATGATCTCGGCCGCGATGTCCATGTCGCGGATGGCCATCCACTTGCGCCCGATGGTGCCGCGCGTCAGGTTGCGCGCCATCCATGCGACGGCGACGGCCAGCACCAGGCAGATCAGGTATTTCGCGGGGGCGGATGCGGTCGGTCCGGTGACGGCTTGGTCCAGCACCGTGCGCGTCGGCGCCGTGATCTGCCCCGAGGCCGAGTTGTTGTAGAACCACGGCACCTTGTTGAAGAGCCACACGAGGAAGAACTGCGCGGCCAGCGTCGCCACCGCCAGATAGAAGCCCTTGATGCGCAGGCTGGGCAGGCCGAACAGTACGCCGACCGCCGCCGTGATCCCGCCCGCCAGCAGGATGTGGATCACGATGCTGATGTCGGGAAATGCGGTCATCAGCTTGTAGACCGCATAGGCGCCCACCGCCATGAAGCCGCCCGTCCCCAGGCTGACCTGGCCCGCATAGCCCGTCAGGATGTTCAGCCCGATCGCCGCGATCGCATAGATCAGGAAGGGCACGAAGACCGCATTGGCCCAGTAGTCGTCGATGACGAAGGGGATCACCCCGAAGGCCACGGCCAGCACCGCGTAATATCCCCAACGGTCCAGCCGGATCGGAAAGGTCTGCCCGTCCGAGCGGTAGCTCGTCTTGAAGTCGCCTGCCTCGCGATAGATCATGCCGTGGCCTCTTCGGTCCTGCGGGTTGCGTTGATACGGGCCATGGTCACACCCTCTCGATGATGCGTTCGCCGAACAGGCCCTGGGGCCGGAACACGAGGAACAGCAGCGCCAGGACATAAGCGAACCAGTTCTCGGTCGCGCCGCCCACCATGGGACCGATCAGGAACTCGAACAGCTTCTCGCCCACGCCGATGATCAGCCCGCCGACGATGGCGCCGGGGATCGAGGTGAAGCCCCCCAGCATCAGCACCGGCAGCGCCTTGAGCGCGATCAGCGACAGGCTGAACTGCACCCCCGATTTCGTGCCCCACATGATGCCCGCGACCAGCGCCACGAAGCCCGCGATGGACCAGACCATCACCCAGATGAAGCGCAGGCTGATGCCCACCGACAGCGCGGCCTGGTGATCGTCGGCCACCGCCCGCATCGCGCGCCCCTGCTTGGTGTATTGCGAGAATGCGACCAGCGCCGCGACCAGCGCCGCCGCGATGACCGTGGCCCAGATGTCCAGCCGGTCGATGAAGAAGCCATAGCCGAACCAGTTCGCGGTCGCGGTCTCGATCGTGTCGGAGATCCCCTGCGGCAGGCCCACGTCCAGCGTCTTGATGTCGGCGCCCCACATCACGTCGCCCAGGCCTTCCAGGAAATAGGCCAGCCCGATCGTCGCCATGAACAGGATGATGGGTTCCTGGCCCACCAGATGCTTCAGGACCAGTTTCTCGATCAGGAAGGCCAGAAGCACCATGACGCCGGCGGTCAGGGCGATGGCCAGGACGGCAGGAACTGTCCAGCCGAAATGGTGCAGGCTGGTACCGAAGGCCGCGTTGATCAGATGGGCAAAGGGGATCTGCCCCTGCTGGATGCCCACCAGGGTCAGCGCCGCGAACAGCGCCAGCACCCCTTGGGCATAGTTGAACACCCCCGAGGCCTTGAAGATCAGCACGAAGCCCAGCGCCACCAGCGCGTACATGACGCCCGTCATCAGCCCGTTCAGGAAGACCTCTCCGGCGAAGATAAGCTGATCCATCAGATGCGTCCTTTCGGGGCTGCGGGTGCGGGGGACAGATCAGTCATGGGCCACCCCCAGATAGGCGTCGATGACGTCCTGGTTGTTGCGCACCTCGTCCGGGGTGCCGTCGCCGATCTTGCGGCCGTAATCCATGACGACCACGCGGTCGGACAGGTCCATGACCACGCCCATGTCGTGTTCGATCAGGCAGATCGTGGTGCCGAATTCGTCGTTCACGTCCAGGATGAAGCGGGACATGTCCTCCTTCTCCTCGACATTCATGCCGGCCATCGGTTCGTCCAGCAGCAGCAGCTGCGGTTCGGCGGCCAGCGCGCGCGCCAGTTCCACGCGCTTCTTCAGCCCGTAGGGCAGCCGTCCCACCGGCGTCTTGCGGATGTTCTGGATCTCGAGGAAGTCGATGATCTTCTCGACCGCCTCGCGGTTCTCGATCTCCTCGCGCTCGGCCCGGCCCCACCACAGGGCCTGCGACAGGAACCCCGCCTTCATGCGGTTCAGGCGCCCGGTCATGATGTTGTCCAGAACGCTCATCCCGTCGAACAGCGCGATGTTCTGGAAGGTGCGGGCGATGCCCAGCCGCGCCACCTGATAGGGGCGCATCGGCCCGCGGCGGTGGCCCTTGAACCAGACCTCGCCCTCCTGCGGGTTGTAGAACCCCGAGATGACGTTCAGCATCGAGGACTTGCCCGCCCCGTTCGGGCCGATGATCGCGCGGATCTCGCCCTGGCGGATGTCGAAGCTGATATCCTTGATCGCCACCACGCCGCCGAAGCGCAGGGTGATGTTGCGCAGGTCCATGACGGTCCCGCCGATGCGGCGGCCATCCTCGGTCACGTATTCGTCGGTCATGCTGTTCATTCCGCCGCCACCTTTCGTGCGCCGGCCTGGCCGAAGACGGGCACGTCCTCGATCCGCAGCACGGCCTTGATGCTGCCCTTGCGGCCGTCCTCGTAGGTGACCTCGGTTTCGGTGCGGACCTGGGCGCTGCCGTCATAGAGCGCGTCGACCAGATCGTGGAACTTCTCGCTGATGACGGCGCGACGGACCTTGCGGGTGCGCGTCATCTCTCCGTCGTCGGGGTCCAGTTCCTTGTGCAGGATCAGGAAGCGGTGGATCTGGCAGCCCGACAGCATCGGGTCGTCGGCCACGGAACGGTTCACCGCCTCGACATGCTCGCGCAGCGTCGCATAGACCTGCGGATTGCCCGCCAGTTCCTGGTAGCTGGCATAGGCGATGTTGTTGCGTTCCGCCCAGTTGCCCACAGCCGTCAGGTCGATGTTCAGCATCGCGGTGCAGAAGTCGCGCCCGTTGCCGATCACCACCGCCTCGAGGATGGCGGGATAGAACTTGAGCTTGTTCTCGACATATTTGGGCGCGAACATCGACCCGTCGGCCATCTTGCCCACATCCTTGGCGCGGTCGATGATCCGCAGATGGCCGCTGCCCTCCTCGAAGAAGCCCGCATCGCCGGTGGCCACCCAACCCTGCGCGTCCTTGGTCGATGCGGTGCTTTCGGGATTGGCGAAATATTCGACGAAGGTGCCGGGGCTGCGATAGAAAACCTCTCCGCTGTCCGCGATGCGCAGCTCGACGCCGGGGCTGGGCACGCCCACCGTGTCCGATCGCACCTGCCCGTCGGGCTGCTGGGTGATGAAGACCGACGCCTCGGTCTGACCATAGAGCTGCTTCAGGTTGATCCCGAGGCTGCGGTAGAAATCGAAGATCTCGGGGCCGATCGCCTCGCCCGCGGTGTATCCGACGCGGATCCGGCTGTAGCCCAGGGTGTTCTTCAGCGGGCCATAGACCAGAAGGTTGCCCAAGGCATAGGCGATGCGGTCGCCCCAGCCGACGGGGCGCCCGTCCAGCAGCGCGGGTCCGACACGGCGGGCCACGTTCATGAAGCGGTGGAACATCGCGCGCTTCAGCCGGCCCGCATCCTCCATGCGGATCATCACGCTGGTCAGCTGCCCCTCGAAGACGCGGGGCGGGGCGAAGAAATAGGTCGGACCGATCTCCCGCAGGTCGGTCATCATCGTGTGCGCGCCCTCGGGGCAGTTCACGGTGAAGCCGCACCACATGGCCTGCCCCATCGAGAAGATGAAATCGCCCACCCATGCCATCGGCAGATAGGCGACGATCTCCTCTCTTCGGTCCAGCCGGTCGAAATCGGCGCTGTTCCTCGCGGTCTCGATGATGTTGCGGTTGGACAGGACCACGCCCTTGGGCTTGCCCGTCGTCCCGCTGGTATAGAGCATGACGCAGGTGCCGTCGTAATCCAGCGCGGCGATGCGCGCGTCCAGTTCGTCCTGCAGGCGCTGCTTCGCGGCCCGCCCCTCGGCCTGGATATCGGCCAGCGGGTTCATGCGGCCATGGTCGTATTTCCGCATGCCGCGCTTGTCGGTATAGAGGATCTGGTCGATCCCCTCGACGCTGCGGGCGACCTCGAGGACCTTGTCCACCTGTTCCTGGTCGCCGCAGATCACGAAGCGCGCGCGGCAATGGCCCAGCACATAGGCCATCTCCTCGGCGACGGCGTCCTGATACAGCGGCACCGGAACGGCGCCGCACATCTGTGCGGCGACCATGCCCCAGTAATGGGCGGGGCGGTTGCGGCCGATGATGGCGACATGATCGCCGGGCTTCAGCCCCAGCCCCAGCAGGCCCAGGGCCAATGCGCGGATCTCCTCGGCGGCCTCGGACCAGGTCCAGCTCTGCCAGATGCCGTATTCCTTTTCGCGATAGGCCGGCCTGTGGCCGAAGCGGGCCACGTTCCGCGCCAGAAGCGCGGGTATCGAACGCAATTCGCCCGAGGGCGTCTGGCTGTCCGTCATGTCTCCTCCCTCGGTGCGCGGAACGCGCCTGCCACCGCGGGCCTCCCCTGCCCCCGATGACGTTCCGCCACTCTTGTGGTCAATCATTGCCGCAGTTTGTCCGAATTCCAACGAAATGTTACGGCGCTTCCGCAGGCTCGAAGGCGGTGCTAACCCTTGATGCCGGGGGGACGGGGATGAAGCGGACGGATCTGCGCGATGCATTGACGGTGGCCGGGGTCGACAGCGAACTGGTGGCATCGGGGCTGAACCTGATCGGGCAGGCGCTGTCGATCTTCGACGACGGCCTGACGCTGCGCGTGGCGAACACCCGGTACCAGCACATGTTCGACCTGCCGCCCGAACTGACCCGCCCCGGTGCCAGCTTCGAGGACACGATCCGCTTCCTGGTCGCGCGCGGCGAATACGGGCCGCAGGACGATCCGGACGCCGCGGTCGCGCTGCGCGTGGCGCAGGCCCGCCGGTTCCAGCCCCATTACTTCGAACGCGAACGCGCCGACGGACGCTGGATCGCGGTCGAGGGCGCGCCCCTGTCGCAGGGCGGCTGGGTCACCGTCTATACCGACATCACCCATATCAAGGAACAGGAACGCCTGCTGCGCGCGCGGTCGGATGCGCTGTCCGAACAGGTGCTGCTGAACGCCGAACGGCTGGCGGCGGCGAACCGCGAACTGGCCGCGACCAACGCCGCCCTGTCCGAGGCGCAGCGCATCCTGACCCGGACCGAGGCCCGCACCCGGCAGGTGACCCAGATGGTGCCGGCCCATATCGCGCATATGGATGCGAATTTCCGCTACACCTTCTCGAACCGCAGGCTGGCCGCGATCTTTCCGGGGGCCGCGCAGGATGTCGTGGGGCTGACGCTGGAACAGGCCCTGGGCCGCGAAACCTGCGCTGCGCTGCTGCCCTACATGGCCCGCGCGCTGGAAGGCGACGCGCAGGTCTTCGAGATCACGCATCCCGGATCGGGGCGGCGCATCCGCATCGCGCTGACGCCCGACCACGAAGGGCACGGCGTCTATATCCTGTCCACCGACGTCTCGGCCGAAGTTCAGGCCCGCGAGGCGCTGGCCCATGCGGGCAAGCGCACGCTGGCGGCGCAGCTGACGGCGGGCATGGCGCATGATTTCGGGAACCTGCTGACCATCATCCTGGGGCTGCAGGGACGGCTGGCGGCGCGCGACCTGCCCCCCGATGCGCAGGAGGACGTGCAGGGCACCCTGACCGCGGCCCGGCGCGGGGCTGCGCTGCTGGACCGTCTGGCGCGCATTTCAGGCCCGCGCGAACCTGCACAGGAACCGGCCGACCCCGCGGCCCTGCTGTTCGAGGTGGCCCAGCTTGCCCGCCCCGCCCTGTCCGAGGGTGTCGCGCTGCGGCTGGATCTGGATCTGCCCCCCGGCAAGCAGATGCTGGATGCGGGCGCGCTGCAGGATGCCGTGCTGAACCTGATCCTGAACGCCGATGCCGCGATGCCGGGTGGCGGCACGGTCACGCTGCATGCGCAGCGAACCGGCGACTGGCTGGCGATCGAACTGGCCGATCAGGGCGCGGGCTTCGCCCCCGAGGCCCTGTCCCGCGCGACCGAGCCCTTCTTCACCACCAAGAAGGGCCAGGGGTCCGGGCTGGGGCTGTCGATGGTCTATGACATGGCCAAGCTGTCGGGCGGCACCTTGCGGCTGGCGAACGATCACGGGGGCGGTGCGCGCGTGGCGCTACGCCTGCCTTGGCGGCCTGTCGCGCCCCGCATGATCCTGCTGGTCGAGGATGACGATCAGATCCGCGCACAGGTCCGCGACCAGCTGACCTCGCTCGGGCATTCCGTGATCGAGGCCGCCACCCTGTCCGAGGCCCGCGCCCTGTCCGACCTGCCGGGCCTCGACGCGGTGCTGACCGACATCCAGCTGGGCGACGGCCTGGGGCTGGATCTGGCAGGTGACCGCCCGATGGTCGCCATGACATCCCTGCCCCCCGGCCACCCCCTGCGCGAAGGCGCGGGCTGCCCGGTCCTGACCAAGCCCTTCACCACCGCACGGCTGGCCGCCACCATCCGTCACGCCATACCGGATACCGCATGACCGACACGCCGCTGATCGCCATCCTGGACGACGAACCCGAGATCCGCCGCCTTCTGTCCCAGGCGCTGGAGCAGGCGGGGTACCGCACGCAGTCCTTTTCCCGCGCGACCGAGTTCGAGGCCGCCCTGCGCCGTATCACCCCCGATGCCTGCCTGATCGATCTGGGCCTGCCCGACCGCGACGGGCTGGCGCTGGTGCATCGGCTGGCCAGCGAATCCGGGGCGGCGATCATCATCATCTCGGGGCGGGCGCAGGTGCAGGACCGGGTGACGGGGCTGGAGCTGGGCGCGGACGATTACATCATCAAGCCCTTCGAACCGGCCGAGGTGGTGGCCCGCATCCGCGCGCGCCTGCGCCGCCCGGCCCGCGACACGACAACGCGCGCCCAGACCCTGCGCTTTGCCGGCTGGACTGCCGATTTCGACCGCTATGCGTTGATTTCGCCCACCGGCGTCGAAACCCCCCTCAGCCATGCCGAGGCCGAGGTGCTGCGCCTGTTCACCGACAATCCGCGCCGCCTGATCACGCGGGCGCAGATGCTGGAAACGCTTGGCGGGGCGGCGGGCGACAGCTTCGATCGGGCGATGGACGTGCGGATTTCCCGCCTGCGCACGAAGCTGGGCGAGGATCCGAAGAACCCGCGCCTGATCAAGACGATCTATGGCGCGGGCTACATATTTCTTGCAGAGATCGGGTGACGCCCCTCAGGCGTCGACATCCCAGCCGCTGATGGACTTGCTGTCCATGAACTCCTCGAGGCCCATGACGCCGCCTTCGCGGGCGCGGCCCGACATCTTCACGCCGCCGAAGGCCGAACCGGCACCGCGGGATTCGCCGTTCATCTCGACCATGCCGGAACGCAGCTGGCGGGCGACGCGGTTGCGGCGCGCCCCGTCCTGCGACTGGACATAGTTGGTCAGGCCATAGGGCGTGTCATTGGCGATGCGGACGGCCTCGTCCTCGGAATCGAAGGGGATGATCGTCAGGACGGGGCCGAAGATCTCCTGCTGGGCGATGGTCATGTCGTTCGAGACGTCGGCAAAGACGGTCGGACGCACGAAGTAACCGCGATTGACGCCTTCGGGCAGGCCGGTGCCGCCCGCCACCAGACGCGCGCCCTCGTCGATGCCCTGCTGGATCAGGTCCTGGATCTTGTCCCACTGCGCCTTGCTGACGACCGGCCCGATATGCTTGCCCGGCTGATGGGCCGTGGCCACGGCGGTCTCGTTCGCGACCTTCGCCGCAGTCTCGACCGCGCGGTCATAGATCGGGCGTTCCACCAGCATGCGCGTCGGCGCATTGCAGGACTGGCCGGTATTGTTGAAGCAATGCCGGGCCCCGCGCACGACCGCCTGGTCGTCGGCATCGGCGAAGACGACATTCGCCCCCTTGCCGCCCAGTTCCAGCGCGACCTTCTTCAGGCTGTCGGCCGCCGCCTTGGTGATCGCGATGCCCGCCCGGGTCGATCCGGTGAAGCTGATCATCTCGACATCGGGATGGGTGGACAGCTGGCTGCCCACCCCCATGCCGTCGCCGTTGACCAGGTTGAACACGCCCGCGGGCACGCCCGCCTCGTGCATGATCTCGGCAAAGAGATGCGAGGACAGCGGCGCGATCTCGGAGGGTTTCAGCACGCAGGTATTGCCCGCCAGGATCGCCGGGATCACCTTGAGCGTCACCTGGTTCATCGGCCAGTTCCAGGGCGTGATCAGCCCCACGACGCCGATCGGTTCCCACGAGGTCATCGAGGACGGCGCATGCGGCCCCAGGGGACGCACGAATTCGAAATCGCGGAACGCGTCCAGGAAGACCTGGATGTGATAGGACCCGGCACTGGCCTGCGAATTCAGCGCCATTTCCTGCGGGGCGCCCATCTCCAGGCTGATGGCCTTCGCCATCTCCTCCATGCGGGCCTCGTAGGCCGCAAGGACGCGCTCCATCACGGCCAGGCGTTCCTCGCGCGTGGTGGCGGACCAGGCGGGGAAGGCGCGCTTGGCGGCGGCGACCGCGTGGTCGGTATCGGCCTGATCCCCGAGCGAGATCACGGCCACGGCTTCTTCGGTCGAGGGGTCGATCACCTCGAGGTCGCGGGCGGCGGCGGGATCGACCCACGCACCGTCGATATAGAACTGACGCTTGTCCAGCAGATCGGACATCTTGGCCCTCCTTTGGCTTTGGGGCGCAGCCTGACACCGCGCCCCCCGGGCCGCAAGGGCGCGGCTCAGGCTTTCGCGCCCCCGGGCCAGCCATAGCGGTCCATCAGCGCGGCGATGGCCCGGTCGTTCCCGGTTCCGGCCTGCGTGTTCGTCTGGCGCAGGCAGATGTCCTGGCTGCCCTCCCATTCGAGGATGCGGCGACGCCCCCCGATCTTGACGGCCTCGACCCCGTTCAACCGGTGCATCCAATAGAGCCACACATCGTCCGAACTGGGCGCGAGCGTCGTGAACAGGTCGTCGCGCAGCACGTCAGGATGCAGCGCGCCGGGGGCATAGATCACCCCGCAGACGCCCGTCAGGAAGACCTGCGGACCGGCGTCGGGCGCATCGATGTTGTGGTCCCACATGTCGTAGGGCGCGGGCCGGCCCGGCGCCTCCATCGCGACACGGTGGGCGCGGTGACAGGCGACGGCGGCACCGTTCCGCGCGGCATCGACCAGCCCCGCCAGCCAGCCCTGTTCGTAATGCACATCGTCATCGGCGGTGACGACATGGGCATCCGGATGGGCACGCAGCGTCGGCACGATCTTGGTATAGGATCGCAGATCGCGGCAGCTGCGCAGTTCGAGGCCGGGCAGATCGCGGATATTGCGCGGCAGCTGGTCCAGATCGTCCTGCCCGACCCACAGGATCACCGCATCGGGGCGGATATCCTGCCGCAGGATCGACTGCAGCGTGGGCTTCAGCGTGCCGAACCGCGCCGCATGGCTGGTCAGCGACACGACCAGCGGACCGGGCAACCCGTGGGGCCGCGCCTCGGGGGCCGGTGCCTCCAGTCCCGCCAGGGCGCGGGCGATGCGGCGGCGATGCTTGAGGCCGCGAAACAGCTGTCCGATCATCTTGCCTGCCAGGCCTCGCGCAGCCAGTCGATTCGTCCGATCCGCCGATACCATTTGTGGCCCCGCCCCGCGAAGACGTCCTCCATCTTGGGCGCGCCTGCGAACAGGACGATCCGCGCGCCCTCGGGCAGCGCCGGATCGCGGAGGTAGCTTTGCAGCGAAGGCGCCACGCAATCGTTCTTGAAGCTGACGCACCAGCCCTTCGGCCAGTAATCCAGATCGCCATGCGCGGCCAGCTGGGCGGTCTGGAACTGCTGGCTGATCTCGTAATCGCGGGTCGCTGCGGCCGGGTCGGCCAGATAGGCGTCCAGCACATAGGCGTGCCGACCGATCTCGAAGCGGAAGACGCTGGAATTGCCGACGCTGTGCAGAAAGCGGTCGCGCGCGGGGTTCAGGCGGCGCAGGGGCTTGGGGCGGAACAGGTCGTCGTCGCGGATGATGCGGAAATCGCCCGGCAGGTCGAAGAACGGGGCCAGGTCATCTACGACCACCAGGTCGATATCCAGAAACAGCGCCGTGCCCGACAGCCCCGCCAGATCGGGGCGGAAGATCGCCAGCTTGCGCCAGCGCGTGTCGGCATGTCCCTCGGGCAGGCCCAGCTCGGGCAGGTCCATCGCCTCGATCCCCGGCTCCAGCCCCTGTGCGTCGTCGGTGAAGCAGATGAACCGATGCGGGCGCGACAGGTGACGCCGCACCTGGCGCGCCAGGCGGTTCACGTCCTCGGCCCCATAGAGGCTGCCCCATTTCATCGTCAGGATCAGGACCGGCTGGTCAGTCATCCGCAGGTGCCCCCAATATCGTGCCGCTTGGTGTCATCGGTGCCGAACTCTCGGCGCCGGGATCGGAATTTCGCACCTGCGGTTCTGACCCGGATCGGGGGGCGCAGGCAAGCAGGCTGTCGGTTTCGCGCCCGGACACGCGGGCGATCGCCTGCAACACGTTCGACCCAAGCGTCACCTTCAGCCCGCGCGACACGGCCGCGGCGACGTCTTCGGCCAGGACCGCGGCCTCGGCTGCGGGATCGTGATGTCCGGCGGCGGCGATGCGGCGGCGCGCCGCCTCGTCCGTGTCCACGGCATCGTCGTATCCCGCGACATAGCGCGTCGAGAAGAAGGTGAAGCCCGCGATGGCCAGTTCCGCCACGGGCATTTCCAGCATGACGGATACCGCCACGAGCCCCGAACTGGGGCTGGCCCCGCCCAACCTGTGCGACAGGGCGCGGTAGCGTTCCAGTGGAATGCGCGCCATTGCGCAACCCTGCAGGCGCCGCGCCTCGGTCAGCGTGTTCAGCAGCGCGCTTCTGGTGGCGGTCCGGTGGACGATGCAGCGCACGCCCGCGCGTTCCAGCTTGGCCGGCGTCACCGGGCGGGCATCATCCGTCAGCGAATGGAACAGCAGGTCGCAATGCAGCGGATCGTGTCCGCGCAGGGGCATGGGCGTATCCAGCCCGTTGTTGAACCGCACCAGCAGATCGTAGCCGGCGCTGTCCAGCGCGTGCAGATCCTCGGCCAGGCACGAGGCGGACCCCAGGATCAGAACCCGCCTGCCCCGCAGCGTTTCCGCATCCAGATCCATGTCACGGGTCAGGAACTGCAGCAGCGGCCCCCGCAGGGCGGGTGGCAGGCGCGACAGGATTGCGAAATGCGGGCTGATCGTCATGCAGGCATCTCTGCTGGAATACGCCGCGGATGCAAATGCAAATCCCCGTGGCCCCCGAACGAAGAAGGGCCCCGCGATCGCGCGGGGCCCTTTTTTTCAGAAAGACGATCCGATCACTCGGTCGCTTCTTCCTTCTTCTCGACGATCTCCTCGCCGGTCTCCTGATCGACCATGCGCATGCCCAGACGGACCTTGCCGCGATCGTCGAAGCCCAGCAGCTTGACCTTCACTTCCTGGCCTTCCTTCAGCAGCTCGGACGGATGGCCGAGGCGCTTGTTGGCGATCTGGGACACGTGGACCAGACCGTCGCGCTTGCCGAAGAAGTTCACGAAGGCGCCGAAATCGACCAGCTTGACGACCTTGCCGGTATAGATCTTGCCCTCTTCGGGTTCCGCCACGATCGAATAGATCATGTCGTAGGCCTTCTGGATCGCATCGCCGTTCGAGGACGCGATCTTGATCGTGCCGTCGTCGTTGATGTCGACCTTCGCGCCCGAAACCTCGACGATCTCGCGGATGACCTTGCCGCCCGAACCGATCACTTCGCGGATCTTGTCGGTCGGGATCTGCATCGTCTCGATGCGCGGGGCGTGGGCCGAGAAGCTGCCGGCCTCGGTGATGGCCTTCGACATCTCGGACAGGATGTGCATGCGGCCGTCCTTGGCCTGTGCCAGCGCCTGTTCCATGATCTGGGGCGTGATGCCCTGGACCTTGATGTCCATCTGCAGGCTGGTGATGCCAGCCTCGGTGCCCGCGACCTTGAAGTCCATGTCGCCGAGGTGATCCTCGTCGCCCAGGATGTCGGTCAGCACGGCGAAGCGGCCGTCATCTTCCAGGATCAGGCCCATCGCGACGCCCGCGACCGGTGCCTTCAGCGGAACGCCCGCATCCATCATCGACAGCGAACCACCGCAGACCGACGCCATCGAGGACGAACCGTTCGATTCGGTGATCTCGGAGACGAGGCGGATGGTGTAGGGGAAATCGGTCGGTGCGGGCAGCACGGCCTGAAGCGCGCGCCATGCCAGCTTGCCGTGGCCGATCTCGCGGCGACCGGGCGAACCCACGCGGCCGACCTCGCCCACCGAATAGGGGGGGAAGTTGTAGTGCAGCAGGAAGTTCGAACGGAAGTTGCCGTGCAGCGCGTCGATGATCTGTTCGTCGTCGCCGGTGCCGAGCGTGGTCACGACCAGCGCCTGGGTTTCACCGCGGGTGAACAGGGCCGAACCGTGGGTGCGCGGCAGGATGCCGACCTGGCTCTCGATGGCGCGAACGGTCTTGGTGTCGCGGCCGTCGATCCGGGCGCCGCCCTCGATGATGTCGCCGCGCAGGATGCCCGATTCCAGCTTCTTGAGCGCCGAACCCAGGTTGGCATCGGCCAGCTCGTCCTCGGACAGCTGCTCCTTGACCTTCGTCTTGGCAGCGGCGATCGCGTTCTGGCGGTCCGACTTGTCGCGGATCGCATAGGCGGCGCGCATGTCGGCCTCGCCCAGATCCTTCACGCGGGCATAGAGCGCGCTGTAATCGGGCGATTTGAAATCGAAGGGTTCCTTGGCGGCGGCTTCGGCCAGATCGATGATCAGGTCCAGAACCGGCTGCATGGCGTCATGGCCGAACTTGACCGCGCCCAGCATCTCTTCCTCGGTCAGCTCGTAGGCTTCCGATTCGACCATCATCACGGCGTCCTTGGTGCCGGCGACGACCAGGTCCAGACGCTGTTCGGGGTTGCCGCGCAGCTGGTCCATGTCCTGAACCTCGGGGTTCAGCACGTATTCGCCATCCGAGAAGCCGACGCGCGCGGCGCCGATCGGGCCCATGAAGGGCACGCCCGAGATGGTCAGCGCGGCCGATGCCGCGATCATGGCGACGATGTCGGGATCGTTGACCAGGTCGTGCGACAGGACGGTGCACATCACCAGGACTTCGTGCTTGAAGCCGGGTGCGAACAGGGGGCGGATCGGGCGGTCGATCAGGCGGGCGGTCAGCGTCTCTTTTTCGGACGGACGGGCCTCACGCTTGAAGAAGCCGCCGGGCACCTTGCCCGCGGCATAGTATTTTTCCTGGTAATGGACCGTCAGCGGGAAGAAGTCCTGGCCGGGCTTCGGTTCCTTCGCGAAGGTCACGTTGGCCATCACGCTCGTCTCGCCAAGGGTGGCGATGACGCTGCCGTCGGCCTGACGGGCAACCTTGCCCGTTTCCAGCGTGAGCGTTTCCTGGCCCCACTGGATCGATTTCGTCACGACATCAAACATCTGGTTTCCTCTGGGGACGCACCGGCCCTCCGGTGATCCCGTGTCATATGGCGGCCCCATTGCCGCCGCCCCGATCCTTATCGCATGCGCCCCGGGGCCGGGCCTCACGTCTCAGATTTCGCGGCCATACAGGAAATCGCGTCACTTGAAAAGACGCGACAAGGCACGAGAAAGCGCCCGCGGTCGGCCGACCGCGGGCGCCTGAAGCCTTCATCGCAAGGCGATCCGACGTCTTAGCGACGCAGGCCCAGCTTGGCGATGATCACGTTGTAGCGGGCTTCTTCCTTGCCCTTCAGGTAGTCCAGCAGCTTGCGACGCTGAGCGACGAGCTTCAGCAGGCCGCGACGGCTGTGGTTGTCCTTCTTGTGCGTCTTGAAGTGCTCGGTCAGCGTGACGATGCGCGAGGTCAGGATCGCGATCTGCACTTCGGCGCCGCCGGTATCGCCTTCGGTCTTGCCGAATTCCTTGATGACGCGGGCTTTTTCTTCTGCGGTGATCGACATCGGGATCTCCTTTCGGATTGGGGTGACGGCGCAGGCCGGGATGTCGTCCAGCACGGGCCCATGAAACGCCCGCCGGGGCCGTGACCCAGGCGGATGCGCGCAGATAGACGAAATGGGGCCGCTTGGAAACCCCCTACGACCGCGGATCCCCTGCAATCATGCGGATATCGGACAATTCCAGCCCCCCGCGCTGCAGCAGGCGCCCGATGGGTTCGTCATTCACGCGGATGACCGTGGTGCCGTCCGCATCCTCGTGCAGGGACAGCCGGGCATCCTCGATCATGTCGGCGGGGACATGCAGCAGGATCACATCCTCGGTCGCGTCGAAATCCGCGATGACGGGCAGTTCGGGATGGAACCCGCGCAGTTCGAACAGGTCGGCCCCGGCATTCCCGGATGCGAAATCGCCCGCGCCGGGCATGAGCGTGTCGTCACCCTCGCCGCCATTCATCCAGACGGTTGCCGCGTCCTCGTCGCCGATCAGCACGTCGTCGCCCGCGCCGCCATCGAGGTCGTCCGCATCCCCGCCCGCGATCAGCAGATCGTCGCCGTCATTTCCCGCCAGCCAGTCGCTGCCCGCGCCGCCGATCAGCGTGTCGTTCCCTTCGCCGCCCACAAGGGTATCGTCGCCGTCGTCGCCCAGCAGCATATCGTCGCCGCCCTGTCCGGCCAGCGAATCGTCGCCCGCGCCGCCATGGATGGTGTCGTTGTCGCCGGGGCCGAAGGGCAGATCGCCCTGCACCCAATCGTCGCCATCACCCGATTCGATCCGATCGCAGCCTTCGCTGCCTGTCAGCATGTCGTCGCCCGCACCCCCGCGGATCAGCAGGTCGCCGGTCAGGGCATCATCGGTTTCGGGCGCGAGGGGCAGCAGGTCCACTTCGGCCGGTTCCGATCCCGCAGGCTCCGATTCGGCGGGTTCCGGGGGCAGAAGCGGTTCCTCCTCGGGCGCATCGGGCATGATCGGGGGCAGCGCATCGTCGCCTTCGGGGGCATCGGGGGGCGAATCGTCGTCCTGTTCCGTGCCGCCGCCCAGGATCGAGGTCATGTCGACCATGATTCCCGTCATGAGGATGCCGATGACGCCGCCGAGAAGGAACATGACACGATCCGAATACACCCGGCACCGCGCCGGAGGGGTTCAGGATACAGGCGTCGGACCCCATTCAGAACGTGTTTCCTGACTGTTCGTTAACGCGTCCGCCGGGATCCGGCATCCGGACATGAAAAAACCCGCCGTTTCGGGCGGGTTCATTCGCGTTTTCCGTGACCTGCCGGATGTCCCGGCGCAAGTCCCGCAATCTCAGCCCTGGCGGGCCTTGAAGCGGCGGTTGGTCTTGTTGATCACGTAGATACGGCCCTTGCGGCGCACGATCTGACAATCGCGATGCCGGCTCTTGAGCGAGCGGAGCGAGTTGCGAACCTTCATAGGTCTTCTCCATCATCGCGGCGCGTCGCAGCCGCTTGGAAAACGAATGCCCCCGACTTGCGGCCGGGGGCGGCGAAAAAAATGGTGGGCGGTACTGGGATCGAACCAGTGGCCACTACGATGTCAACGTAGTGCTCTACCGCTGAGCTAACCGCCCGTCCGTTGCTTTGCGTTTCCGCTCTGCCTCGGTTCGCGTGTCTATATAAGGGCGTTTCAGGGTATTCAAGCCCTATCAGCAGCAGTTTTTTCAGGTTTATATACGAATGTCGTTCCAGCACGGGAAAACCGCGTGACACCGATCCCATCGCCCTTCCGGCTCAGCCGTCCCGCTGCATGGTCAAGCGGCGTCATCTTCGCCTCGCCGCATTCGGGATGCGAATATCCCGAATGGTTTCTGGATGATACGAATCTGACGACCACCCAGCTCCGCTCGTCCGAGGATGCCTTCGTGGACCGCTTTATCGAGAGCGCGCCGCATTACGGGGCCGTGGCGCTGTCATCGGTCGTGCCGCGCTGCGTGGTCGATCTGAACCGCGCCGCGGACGAGATCGACCCCCTGCTGGTGCGCGGGGTCCCGCGCCATCCGCTGAATCAGCGCACCATGGCCGGGCTGGGGGTGATTCCCCGCGTCGTGTCCCAGGGCCGCGCGATCCATCTTCGCCAGATGGAGCGTGACGAGGCCGAGCGCCGCATCGACGCCTGCTGGCGCCCCTATCACCAGCAGCTTGCGACCCTGATCCAGGAGGCCCGCGCGACCTTCGGCCAGGCGATTCTGATCGACATGCATTCCATGCCCCACGATGCGCTGGCCCATCTGCAGGGACCGCGTCCCGACATGGTGCTGGGCAATCGCCACGGCCTGTCGGCGGCGGCGCGAATCTCGGAAGCGGTCTGCGAGGCGATGGAGGACGAGGGCTGGCGCATCCGCCGCAATTCGCCCTTCTCGGGGGCCTATATCTGTTCGGCCTATGGTCGCCCCGCCCAGAACGTCCATGTGGTCCAGCTGGAAATCGACCGCTCTCTCTATATGGACGAGCCCACGATCACCCCGCGCCCGGATTTCGACGCCTTCGCCAAGCGGATGGAGCGCGTGGTCGCCCGGCTGGCCACCCTGGGCATGGATCGCAGCCTTGGCCGATTCGCAGCCGAGTAGGGGCTTCAACGGCGCCAAGCTGTTCCTGCGCCACGAATCGCGGATGCTGACGCTTCAGCGCGACGACCGCGAGGGGCTGCCCTTCCCTTCGCACTGGGACCTGCCCGGCGGCGGCCGGGAGGGAGACGAGAGCCCCGTCGATTGCGCGATCCGCGAACTGGCCGAGGAACTGGCGTTGCAGCTGCCTGCCCACCGGCTGACCGGGCATCCCTTTCCGTCCCATTCCCGCCCCGGCATGACGTCCTGGTTGTTCATGGGCCGCATCACCGCCCCCGAGATCGCGACGATCCGCCTTGGCGACGAAGGCCAAGGCTGGGCGATGATGCCCGTCGCGGAATACCTGTCGCACCCGTTGTCGATCCCGCATTTCCGCGACTGGATCAGGGCCGTCGCCTAGGCGCCCCTGACCATGTTGCGCACCAGGGGCCGCAGGCTGTCGCCCTTGACCGCCCAGCTTGTCGCAAAGGCGAAGCAGGCGATGCTTTCCAGCCAGAAGACCGGGCGCAGGACGGCCAGCGCGTCGTCCAGCCCCGTGACGGCCATCGCCCCGATCGCCCCGATGCAGCCGAGGATCGTCCAGCCGCAAATGCGATAGATCCGGTTCGAGGCGCGCTTCTCGGGGCTGTTCACATCGCCCCTGACGAACAGCACGAGGCAGAAGACCGAAAGCGCGACGAAGAACAGCGCGGCGGCGACGAAATGCACGCCCGCGGCAAGGTCCGGCCCCAGGATGCATTGCAGCGCGGTGCAATCGCCCGCCGGCCCGGATGTGGGCGCCAGGCCCACCAGCGCCGCCGAGATCGCGGCCAGCCGTGCCATGCGGCGGTCGGTGATCAGTTCCCCCGCACGCGGGCGGAACCCTTCATAGGACCACAGGAACACTGCCTGCGCGAACATCGTGCCCACGAAGACCTCGCGCATCGAACTGTAATAGTAGGACGAGATGCTGGTCCGCAGTCCGCCCGGCATGAAGGCGGCGGACAGAAGCAGGATCACCGGCAGGAAATACCCGAGCGCGCCGATGGCCCGCCTGACCGCAAGAAAGGACAGGACCAGATCGTTATGGGCCTTCTCGGATGATCCGTTCGCCATGATGCCCGCCCCCGCTGCCTGACCCGATGGTGGCGGCGGGGGCGGGCCGCGTCAATGCGCGCGCAGTTCCGACAGGATCGCCTGCGCGGCGGCACGGGGATCGTCGGACTGCCAGACGGGACGGCCCACGACGATATGGTCGGCCCCTGCCCCGATGGCGCTGGCGGGGGTCTCGACCCGCTTCTGGTCGCCCAATGCGCTGCCCGCCGGACGCACGCCCGGCGTGACGATCAGGCGGGAATTGGGCAGGGCGCGGATATCGGCAGCCTCGCGCGGGGAACAGATGATGCCGTCGGCCCCGGCCTCGAATGCGCGGGCCGCGCGTTCCACGGTGATCTGGTGCAGATCGCCCGGCTGCATCATCCCCGCATCCAGATCGCCCCGATCGAGCGATGTCAGGATCGTCACGCCCAGGATCTTCAGCTTGCTGCCCGCCGCACCTTCCTTGGCCGCGCGCACCACGTGGGGATCGCCATGCACGGTCAGGAAATCCAGGTCGAACTGCGCCAGACCCCGGACCGCGGCCTCGACCGTGGCACCGATGTCGAACAGCTTCATGTCCAGGAAGATGCGCTTGCCGCGTTCCTGCTTCAGCTCGTTCGCAAGGGCCAGACCGCCGCCGGTCAGCATGCCCAGCCCGATCTTGTAGAAGCCCACCGCATCGCCCAGCCTGTCGGCCAGCTTCAGCCCCGCCAGCGCATCCGGCACGTCCATCGCGACGATCAGCCTGTCATCCATCCCCGTCACCTCATCCGCATGAAATCGGCGCGTTATGTCACGTTCGCGGGCAGCTTGAAAGCGTGCGGCGGGTCTCTATCTCTTTTCCATGACCCGGACCGGGGGCGTGCCGCAACAGGGCGTCCGCATATCGGGGGCTTTGCAAAAGGAGAATGACCGATGAACATGGAAAAGTTCACGGAGCGGTCGCGCGGTTTCATCCAGGCCGCCCAGACCATCGCGATCCGCGAGAATCAGCAGCGCGTGGTGCCCGAGCACCTGCTGAAGGCGCTGATGGATGACGACCAGGGGCTGGCCGCGAACCTGATCACGCGTTCGGGCGGCGATGCCGGTGCCGTGCGCAATGCCGTCGACCAGGCGGTGGCCAAGCTGACCCGCGTGACGGGCGGCGGGGGGCAGGTCTATGTCGATCCCAGCCTGGTGCGCGTCCTGGACGAGGCCGAGCAGGTCGCGAAGAAGGCCGGCGACAGCTTCGTTCCGGTCGAACGCCTGCTGATGGCGCTGGCGATGGTCAACACCAATGCCCGCGACGCCCTGTCGGCGGGCCAGGTGAACGCGCAGGCGCTGAACACCGCCATCACCGAGATCCGCAAGGGCCGCACTGCCGACACGGCCAGCGCCGAAGACAGCTACGAGGCGCTGGAGAAATACGCCCGCGATCTGACCGCCGCCGCCCGCGACGGCAAGATCGACCCGATCATCGGCCGCGACGAGGAGATCCGCCGCGCCATGCAGGTCCTGTCGCGGCGCACCAAGAACAACCCCGTGCTGATCGGCGAACCCGGCGTTGGCAAGACCGCCATCGCCGAAGGTCTGGCGCTGCGCATCGTGGATGGCGACGTCCCCGAATCCTTGCGCGACAAGCGGCTGATGGCGCTGGACATGGGCGCGCTGATCGCCGGCGCGAAATATCGCGGCGATTTCGAGGAACGCCTGAAATCCATCCTCAAGGAGATCGAGACCGCCGCGGGCGAGATCGTCCTGTTCATCGACGAGCTGCACACCCTTGTCGGCGCGGGCAAGACCGATGGCGCCATGGATGCCGCGAACCTGATCAAGCCCGCCCTGGCGCGGGGCGAACTGCATTGCGTGGGCGCCACGACGCTGGACGAATACCGCAAGTATATCGAGAAGGACGCGGCCCTTGCCCGCCGGTTCCAGCCGGTCATGGTCGAGGAGCCGACCGTGGACGACACGATCAGCATCCTGCGCGGCATCAAGGAGAAGTACGAGCTGCATCACGGCGTGCGCATCAGCGATGCCGCGCTGGTGGCGGCCGCGCAGCTGTCCAACCGCTACATCACCGACCGCTTCCTGCCCGACAAGGCGATCGACCTGGTGGACGAGGCCGCCTCGCGCCTGCGGATGGAGGTCGACAGCAAGCCCGAGGAGCTGGATCAGCTGGATCGCCAGATCCTGCAGATGCAGATCGAGGCCGAGGCGCTGAAGAAGGAGGACGATGCCGCATCGCGCGACCGGCTGGAGCGGCTGGAGAAGGACCTGTCGGACCTGCAGGACCGCAGCGCCGAGATGACCGCCCGCTGGCAGGCCGAACGCGACAAGCTGGAAGGATCGCGCAACCAGCAGGAGCAGCTGGACCGCGCGCGTGCCGAGCTGGACCAGGCCAAGCGCGAGGGGAACCTCGCCCGCGCGGGCGAGCTGTCCTACGGCATCATCCCCGAGCTGGAACGCCAGCTGGCCCAGGCGGAAACCGCCGAGGTCGACGGGCTGATGGTCGAGGAGGCCGTCCGCCCCGAACAGATCGCCGAGGTCGTGGAACGCTGGACCGGCATCCCGACCGCCAAGATGCTGGAAGGCGAACGCGACAAGCTGCTGAAGATGGAGGACGAGATCGGTCGCCGCGTGATCGGCCAGTCCGAGGCCGTGACCGCCGTCAGCAATGCCGTGCGCCGCGCACGGGCGGGGCTGAACGACGAGAACCGCCCGCTCGGGTCGTTCCTGTTCCTTGGGCCCACCGGCGTCGGCAAGACCGAACTGACCAAGGCCCTGGCCGAATACATGTTCGACGATGACAGCGCGATGGTCCGCATCGACATGTCCGAGTTCATGGAGAAGCACTCGGTCGCCCGCCTGATCGGCGCGCCTCCGGGCTATGTCGGCTATGACGAGGGCGGCGTCCTGACCGAGGCCGTGCGGCGGCGTCCCTATCAGGTGATCCTGTTCGACGAGGTCGAGAAGGCGCATCCGGACGTGTTCAACGTGCTGTTGCAGGTTCTGGACGACGGCGTCCTGACCGATGGCCAGGGCCGGCGGGTCGATTTCAAGCAGACGCTGATCATCCTGACCTCGAATCTGGGCTCTCAGGCGCTGTCCACCCTGCCCGAAGAGGCGGACGCCACCGAGGCCCGCCATCAGGTCATGGATGCGGTGCGTGCGCATTTCCGCCCCGAATTCCTGAACCGGCTGGACGAGATCATCATCTTCCGCCGCCTGTCGCGCGGGAACATGGACGGGATCGTCGACATCCAGCTGTCGCGGCTGGAACAACGCCTGTCGGGTCGCAAGATCGGGCTGTCCCTGGATGCCGATGCGCGCAGCTGGCTGGCCGATCAGGGCTATGACCCGGTCTTCGGGGCGCGTCCGCTGAAACGCGTGATCCAGCGCGCGCTGCAGGACCCGCTGGCCGAACTGCTGCTGTCGGGCAACGTGCTGGACGGGCAGACGGTCGAGGTGACGGCCGGCCCGGACGGGCTGATCGTGGGCGACCGCATCGGCCGCGCGGGGCCCCGCTTGGGTGCGGTGGGCGAAGGCCCCCGCCCCGATGCACCGATCCACTGAAGCGGCGCATATGCCGGAACGAGGAAAGGCCCCGGATCACCGGGGCCTTTCGAATTTCAACCGAAACGATGCCCGATCAGGCGGCGCTGCGCGACTTGCGGCGGCGCGAGGCCACGCCCATGCCCGACAGCGCGCCCAGCAGCAGCAGGGCCGAACCCGGCAGCGGAACCGGTGCGATCGACACGTCGTCGAGGAAACCGCCAAGGCCGTTGCTGATGCCTTCGGCCGCGAAGGTCAGGCGCAGGGTGCTGCCTGCATCCACCTCGAAGCGGCCCGCATCGACCAGCGCCCAATCCGAAGGCGCGACGCCATCGGCCAGACCCGACAGCAACTGCGACGAACCGTTCGTCAGGCTGTAGCTGATGCCGTTGTCGCCCGGCGTCGTGGTGCGCGGAGCATAGTAGAAGGACAGCGCGTAGATCCCGGCATTGGCGAAGGTGATGTCCTGGTACATGGACGAATTGCGGTTGCTGTCCAGTTCGACATACCAGTTGCCGCCATGCGCATCGCGCTTGGCCAGCGTGGCGTTGTTCTGCAGCTCGATGCCGCCGCCGGTCCCCTTGGTCCAACCCGAGACCGAGTTGTAAATGCCGTAGCTGCCCCTGTTCAGACCTTCCTTGGCCAGCCCGCTGACATCCTCGAAGCCACCATTGATAACGGTCGCGGCGGATGCCGCACCGCCCAGACATGCCGCGGCGGCGGCAACTGCAAGAAGCTTGCGAATACTCATTAAAATCTTCTCCGTAAATCGGCTGCCTGATCGAACGGGCATGGTTATGATTGGGTGGGTTGCTACATCCTAGCGGGTTCGCGACGCAGTGGCGCGCTGCTCTTCCGGATAGAAACGTTACGTCAATGCAACTCGGGATTGTCGAACGGTCAGGGCCGATTCTCCAAAAGGATATACGAATTGCGCGTCGTGCAGTTCGTCGGCGCCCGGTCTGGCGAATCACCCCCTTCCGACAATGTCGCCGCGTCAGCCTTGTCACCTGCCAAGCGCGGGTTATCGTTCCGGAAAATCCGAGGAGGACCCCATGCTGCCCGACATCCTGCAGAAGCTGCGCATTCCCGTCGTCGCATCGCCCATGTTCATCGTATCGGGGCCGGAACTGGTCATCGCGCAATGCAAGGCCGGCATCGTCGGCAGCTTTCCGGCGCTGAACGCCCGAGAGAAGGACGGAGAGCCGCCGCTGCTGGACGCCTGGCTGACCCGCATCACCGAGGAACTGGACCGCCACAACCAGGCCAACCCCGACAATCCGGCGGCACCCTTCGCGGTCAACCAGATCGTCCATCGCAGCAATGCGCGGCTGGAACGCGACCTCGAGATCTGCAACCGCCACAAGGTGCCGATCTGGATCACCTCGCTTGGCGCGCGCCCCGAGGTGAACGAGGCCGCCCATGATTGCGGCGGCATCGCGCTGCACGACGTGATCAACAACGTCTTCGCCAAGAAGGCGATCGAAAAAGGCGCCGACGGCCTGATCGCGGTGGCGGCGGGTGCGGGCGGCCATGCGGGTCCGCAATCGCCCTTCGCCCTGATCCAGGAGATCCGCGAATGGTTCGACGGGCCGCTGCTGCTGTCGGGGTCCATCGCGACGGGTGGCGCGGTGCTGGCGGCGCGGGCGATGGGGGCGGATCTCGCCTATATCGGCAGCCCGTTCATCGCCACGGACGAGGCGAACGCACAGGCCGAGTACAAGCAGATGATCGTCGATTCGGGCGCGATGGACATCGTGACCAGTTCGCTCTTCACCGGGGTGTCGGGGAACTATCTTGCGCCGTCGATCCGCAACGCCGGGCTGGACCCGGACAATCTGGCATCGGCCGATGTCAGCGCCATGAACTTCGGCGGCGGATCCTCGAAGCCTAAGGCCTGGAGCCAGATCTGGGGTGCGGGCCAAGGCATCGGCGCGGTCAAGTCGGTCGGTCCCGTGGCCTCGCTGGTTGACCGGCTGGCCCGCGAATACGACGCGGCCCGCCGCGACATCATGGCCTGAACCTTTGCGAAGCGGGGTGGCAATGCCCATATGTGGGCACGGAAGCCACCCCATTTCCCGGAGGATCAATTGGCATACGAGAAATCGCAGGACGCGATCGACAGGCTGACGCCCGAGCAGTATCGCGTCACGCAGGAAAACGGCACCGAGGGTGCCTTCACCGGCGAATACGACCACCATTTCGAACCCGGCATCTATGTCGACATCGTGTCGGGCGAACCGCTGTTCGCGTCGGGGGCGAAGTACAATTCCGGCTGCGGCTGGCCCGCCTTCACCAGGCCGATCGAGCAGAACGTGACCGAGCATCACGACGCCTCGCACGGGATGGTCCGGGTCGAGGTCCGTTCGAAGCATGGCGACAGCCATCTGGGCCACGTCTTTCCCGACGGCCCGCGCGAGGCGGGCGGGCTGCGCTACTGCATCAACTCGGCATCGTTGCGGTTCGTGCCCAAGGACCGGATGGAGGCCGAGGGTTACGGCGAATACCTGGATCAGGTCGGCGAGGTGAACCATGGCTGAGCGCGCGGTTCTGGCGGGTGGCTGCTTCTGGGGCATGCAGGATCTGATCCGCAAGCTGCCGGGCGTGCTGTCGACCCGCGTGGGGTATTCGGGCGGCGACGTTCCGAACGCGACCTATCGCAATCACGGCACCCATGCCGAGGCCATCGAGATCGTCTTCGATCCCGACATGACCACCTATCGCCACCTGCTGGAGTTCTTCTTCCAGATCCACGATCCGACCACGCCGAACCGGCAGGGCAACGATATCGGGATGAGCTATCGCTCGGCGATTTATTACGTCACCGAAGAACAGCGACTGGTGGCGCTGGACACGATCGCGGATGTCGAGGCCTCGGGCCTGTGGCCGGGCAAGGTCGTCACCGAAGTGGAACCCGTCGGCGATTTCTGGGAGGCCGAGCCCGAGCATCAGGATTACCTGGAACGGTTCCCCAACGGCTATACCTGTCACTTCCCGCGCCCCGATTGGATCCTGCCCAAGCGCGAAGCGGCCGAGTGATATTGTCGCCCGCCCCATGAGAAAGCGCCCCCCGAGCGATGCTCGGGGGGCGCTTTTTGCGTCCCGCGATGGCCGGGGGCCCTGCCCCCGGACCCCCGGAGGTCGTGCATCAGTTGCGCGGCGGCTTCACCCCGAAGACCACGCAGTAGAGCGCCGGCACGAAGACCAGCGTGATCAGCGTACCGGCGATGATGCCGCCCATCATCGCGAATGCCATCGGCCCCCAGAACACCTGCCGAGAGATCGGGATCAGCGCCAGCGAGGCCGCGGCGGCGGTCAGCAGGATCGGGCGTGCGCGGCTGTCGGATGCCTCGAACACGGCATCCCACCGGTTGCGCCCCTGGTGCAGCAGCTCCTGGATCTCGTGGACCAGGATGACCGAGTTGCGGATCAGGATGCCCACCAGCGCAAGGATCCCCAGGATCGCGACGAAGCCCATGGGCACGCCGAAGGGCACCAGCACCGCCACGACGCCGATCAGCCCCAGGGGGGCGGCCGCGAAGACGATCAGCGACAGGCGGAAGCTCTGCATCTGGACCATCACGAGGAAGGCCATGATCAGCAGCATGACCGGCACCACCGCGGTGATCGGTTCCTGGCTGTCGGCCGAGCTTTCGACCGTGCCGCCCACCTCGACCTTGACCGAAGGGGGCAGGCCCGCCTGGTATTCGGCCACGCGATCCGCCAATGCGGTCACCATGGTCGCGGGCTGATCCGCGGTGGCGATGGCCGCCAGCACCGTCACCGTCGGCAACCCGTCGCGCTGCATGATCAGCGGCTGTTCCGATCCGTATTCCAGCGATACCAGCGCCGAGAGCGGAATGGTCCGTCCATCCGCCAGGTTCAGCTGCAGGTTCCGGACCGAATCGATGCTGCTGCGATCCTGGGCATCGCCCCGCGCGATCACGTCGATCAGGTAGATATCGTCGCGCAGGGCCGTGATGCCGGTGCCGCTGAACAGGCCCGACAGCGCGTCCGAGATGTCCGCGCTGGTCACGCCCAGCCGTCGTGCCTGGTCCTGATCCACGTGCAGGCGGACCACGCGAGCGGGCTCGTTCCAGTCCAGCGCGATGTCGCGCAGACGCGGTTCACCCGACAGCACCGTCGCAAGACCCCGCGCCGCGTCGCGCGCCGCGTCCGCATCGGGCGCCGAGACGCGATACTGCACGGGCTTGCCGACCGGCGGGCCGATCTCGAGGTTCTTCACGTAGATGTCGACGCCCGGAAACCGATCACGGGCCAGGCTGTTCAGACGTTCCTTGACCCGGTCGCGCGCGGCCAGGTCGGGGGTCTGGATGACGATCTGTCCCATATGCGCGCCCGGCGTCGGCACGTCCATCGACAGGATGAAGCGCGGCGCGCCCTGTCCCACATAGGAGGTCCAGAAGCTGACATCCTCGTCCCCGGCCAGCGTCGCCTCGATCCGGTCCATGTCGGCGCGGGTGCGCGCGATCGAGGCGTTCTGGCGTTCGGTCACATCGACGATCACCTCGGTCCGGTCCGAGGTGGGGAAGAACTGCTGTTCCACGAATCGCATGCCCCAGACCGAGAAGACGAACAGACCGAAGGTGACCGCCACGGTCAGCCACTTGGCGCGCATGGCACCGCGCAGCAGCACGTGGAAGCCGCGGCGCAGGCGGCCCGGCTGGTGGTCGTGATGGCCCATCTTCTCGGACAGGAAGGTCACGCCCAGCAGCGGCGCGAACAGCACCGCCACGATCCACGAGATCAGCAGCGACACCGCGATCACCACGAAGAGCGAGAAGGTGAATTCCCCCGCGGCCGAGCTGTTCAGCCCGATCGGGATGAAGCCCGCGACGGTGACCAGCGTGCCGGTCAGCATGGGGAACGCGATGGATTTCCACGCATAGCTTGCCGCCGATCCGAGATTCTCGCCCACCTCCAGCCGAGAGATCATCGTCTCGATGGCGATCATCGCGTCATCGACCAGCAGCCCCAGGGCGATGATCAGCGCCCCGAGCGAGATGCGCTGAAGCGTGACCCCGTAGAGGTCGAGGATCACGAAGGTGATCGCCAGCACCAGGGGAATGGTCAGCGTCACGACGAAGCCCGCGCGGAAGCCCAGGCTGACGAAGCTGACGATCAGGACGATGATGACGGCTTCGGCCAGGGCCTTGACGAAATGACCGACCGCCTCTTCGACCACATGCGGCTGATCGGCGAATTTCGACATCTCGATGCCGACCGGCAGATCGGCGGCCACGCCCTCCATCAGCGTCTCCAGCGCCTCGCCGAATTCGAGGATGTTGCCCCCCTCGCGCATGCCGATCTGCAGGCCGATGGCCTCCTGCCCCTTGTAGCGGAACAGCGAATCGGGCGGATCGACATAGCCGCGGCGGACATTGGCCACATCGCCCACATTGAAGAAACGCTCGCCCACGCGCAGGTTCACGGCCTCGATCGAGGCGGCATCCTCGAACTGGCCGCCGACGCGCACCAGCACGCGTTCGGGGCCCGCCTCGATCACCCCCGAGGGGGAAATGGCGTTCTGCTGGGCCAGGGTCGCGATGACCTGCTGCTGGCTCAGCCCCAGGGATGCCAGGCGCGCGGCCGAGAATTCGAGATAGATCTGCTCGTCCTGCTCGCCCAGCAGCTCGATCTTGCCGGCCTCGTCGAGGGCCGCCACCTGACGGCGGATATCCTCTACCCGGTCGCGCAATTCGCGCGGGGTGAAGCCGTCGGCGGTGAAGGCATAGATGTTGCCGTAGACATCGCCGAAATTGTCGTTGAACTGGAAGCCCGCGAATTCCTGCGGGAAATCGCCGCTGATGTCGGACATCATCTCGCGGACGCGCTTCCATGCGTCGGGCACCGCGTCCCCGCGCGTGGTCGGGTCCAGTTCGACATAGACGACCGCCTGCCCCGGCGTGGTGACCGAGCGGGTGAAGTCCAGATCGTCCAGCTCTTCCAGCTTGGTCTCGATGCGGGTGGTGACCTGCTTCAGCGTCTCGTCGATGGTGGCGCCGGGCAGGGCCGCGCCGATGATCATCGTCTTGATGGTGAAGTTCGGGTCTTCCTCGCGGCCCAGATTGGCATAGCTGATGGCACCGGCAAGCATCGACACGATCAGCAGGAACCACACGAAGCTGCGGTGACGAAGCGCCCAGTCGGACAGGTTGAAACGGTTCAAGGCTCCAGTCTCCGGGCCACGGCCTGACCTTCGGTCAGGGAATTCACGCCACGGACGACGATCTCGTCGCCCGTTTCAAGCCCCGAGGTGATCGAGACCAGTCCGCGATAGGGGGCGGCGGCCTCGACCGGGACGCGCTGGACTTGCGCGTTGTCGCCCTGCCGGTCGACCCGCCAGACGAAGCGCCCCTCGTCGGTGTCGATCAGCGCCTCGATGGGCAGGGACAGCACGGGCGCGTCGGCCGTGCCGAAGCGCACCCGGACCAGCGCGCCCAGCCGGAAGGGTTCTTCCGCAGGCAGCGTCAGATACAGCCGCCGCGTGCGCGTGGCGCTGTCGGCGACGGGATCGATGCGGTCCAGCGTCGCCGTCACCTGCAGGTCGGGATCGTTACGATGCCAGACGGTGAAGCGCGCGCCCGGCTCGACCCCGATCAGCGATTGTTCGGGCAGGTCGATCACAACCTCGATTTCCTGACCGCCGGACAGCTGCAGGACGGGGGTTCCCGCGCTGACCACGGTGCCCGGCGCCTCGTAGATGGCGCTGATCACCCCGGCGAAGGGGGCGGTCATGCGGGTGTTGCCCTCGGCATCCTCGGCCTGCAGCAGCTCGGAGCGGGCCTGTTCGACCGCGGCATCGGCGGCGGTGGCGGCCTGCTGGGCCTGTTCCAGCTGCGCGTTCGACGACACGTTGCGGGCGGCCAGCGCCTGCGTGCGTTCCAGGGTGGCGGCGGCGGTCCGCTGCTGCACCTCGGCCGCGTCCAATGCGGCGCGCGCCGCGCGTGTATTCGCCTCCAGATCCTCGGTCGAGAGCTGCGCCAGCAGATCGCCCTGCGCCACGCGATCGCCCAGATCGACGGGCCGGTCGGTCATGCGGCCCAGCGCCTGGAAGCCCAGCTGCACCTGGTTGCGCGACTGGATCAGGCCGGGGATCCAGCCGGTATCGGCATCGGCATCGCGCACGAGGACGCTGACCACGGGGCGCGGCGGGGCAGGTTCCTGCGCCTCGGGGGCGCCCACCAGCCATTCGGGCAGGCCCAGCGCCGCGGCGGGTGCGGCGGCCAGAAGGCCCAGCGCCAGGCAGGTCGCGATCCTCATTCCGTCACCTCCTGCGCCGGTCGAACCTTGCGGCCGGGATAGAGAAGCTGCGACCCCTCGCCCACGACCCGCTGCCCATCCGCAAGCCCTTCCGAGACATAGATCGCATCATCGGTGAAATGGGCGACCTCGACGGGGGTCAGGGCCACGCGGTCCTCGTCGTCGACCGTCCAGATGGCGGGCGCGCTGCCCTGTCGCATCAGCGCGGCCCATGGAACGACGACGCCTTCGTCCATCACCACGTCGATATGGCCGCGCACCGAGGCCCCCAGCAGCGACACCGTGCTGGCGGGCATGTCGTCGATGCGTACGCGCACGGTGACGGTGCCGGTCTCGGGATCGACCAGCGGCGCGACCTCGATCACGCGCCCGGTCATGTCGGGGCGGGTGACGTCCAGCGTCTGCAGCCGGACGGTCTGATCCTGCATGTCGGCCAGCAGCGGATCGTCGGCGACATGGAACACCGCCTCGAGCCCGTTCAGTGTCGCAAGCCCCAGGACCGGCTGCGCCACCGCCACGACCTGACCGGGAGAGATGTCCTTCGATGCGATGACGGCATCCTCGGGTGCGGTCAGAACGGTGTCCTCCAACGCGCGGCGGGCCTGCTCGACCTGCGTCTCGGCCTGCTCGCGCGCGCCTTCGGCTTGGGACAGCGCCTGCTGCGCCTGATCGCGGGCCGCGCGCGTGCCGACACCGCGCGCCAGCATCGCGCTGGCACGTTCACTGGCCTGGCGGGCCTGTTCCTCGCTTGCTCGGGCGGCGGTTAGCCCGGCTTCGGCCACGTTCAGGGCCTGGACCTGCTGGACCGAATTCACGCGTGCCAGCGCCTGCCCCGCCTTTACCCGGTCGCCTTCCGACACGGACACTTCGGTCACGCGCCCGCCCTGTCGGAAACCCAGGTCGATGCTGTCCACGGCCTCGATCGTGCCGGTCAGCTGCAGGTCGACCGTCAGCGACTGCGTTTCCGCCGTGACGATGCGCACGCGGATCGCCTCGTCGTCCTGCGCGATCGCGCCATGGGCCATCGCGACGGCCAGCGCCGCGGTCATCATCATTCGTCCAAGCAAGGTCCCGTACCTTCAAAGGCAGCGTCGAACCCATCTGTGCTGCGAAATCGCGGCGATGGGAAGCCCCCCGCCGTCAGGTCACTTCGGCCCTTCGGTGGTATTCCGGCCGATCCCAGCTGCCCTCGCGCAGAATGCGGGCAAGCACGTCCACCGCACGGGCAACATCGTCCAGCCCGTTATAGAGCGGTGCGAAGCCGAATCGCAGCACGTCCGGGGCGCGGAAATCGCCGATCACGCCATTCGCGATCAGCGCCTGCATGACCGCATAGGCCTGCGGATGGCAGAACCCCACCTGCGATCCGCGCATCGCCGGATCGCGGGGCGAATGCAGCACCAGGTCCGGACAGGCCGCCTCGACCCCCGCGATGAAGGCTTCGGTCAGTTCGATGGACCGCGCGCGCAGATCGGCCATGGCCACGCCGTCCCAGACATCCAGCGCGGCATCCAGCGCGGCCATCGCGATCACCGGCGGCGTGCCGACGCGCATCCGCTCGATCCCGCGGGCGGGGGCATAGGACGGATCGAAGGCGAAGGGGCTTTCATGGCCCATCCAGCCCTGCAGGATCGGTTGCGCCGCATCGGCCAGCTCGGGCCGAACCCAGATGAAGGCGGGCGCGCCCGGTCCGCCGTTCAGATACTTGTAGGTGCAGCCGACCGCGAAATCGGCATCCGCGCCCGCCAGGTCCACATCCACCGCCCCCGCCGAGTGCGCAAGATCCCAGACCGTCAAGGCGCCCGCAGCATGCGCCATGGCGGTCAGCCCGGCCATGTCGTGACGACGCCCGGTGCGGTAATCGACCTCGGTCAGCATCAGGACGGCCAGCTCGTCGTCGATGGCCTGCGCCACGTCCTCGGGGGCCACGACGCGCAGGGTCGCGCCCGTCGCCCGCGCTACCCCCTCGGCCACATAGAGATCCGAGGGGAAGTTCCCCCCGTCCGACAGGATCACCCGCCTGTCCGGTCGCAGGGCCAGCGCCGCGCTCAGCGCCTGGAACAGCTTGATCGTCAACGTGTCGCCCATCACGACCTGACCCGCATCCGCGCCGATCAGCCGCGCGATCCGGTCGCCGACATCGCGGGGCTGGCGATACCACCCCGCGCGGTTCCAGCCGGTGATCAGCATCTGCGACCATTCCTCGGTCATCATCCGTGCCACCCGGTCCGCGGCCCCCACGGGCATCGGCCCCAGTGAATTGCCGTCGAGATAGGTCACCCCCTCGGGCAGGTGGAACGCGGCGCGGGTCTTGGTGAAATCGGTCATGCTCTCTCCCTCTTGCGGGGGAAGCTAGCAGCGGGGATGCTGCCGCGACAGAGGGGAACGCGATGCTGTACCGGGTCGACGATTGGGACGATGCCTATGCCAATGGCACGCATATCGCAGGGGCTGCGGATTATCCCGCCAGATGGGCGCAGGCGGCGCAGACCTTTCGCGACGCGCATCCGCCCGTGGAATGCGGCGGCGATCTGTTCCTGCCCGAAGACTCCAGGGGGCTGATGGTCTTCATCCATGGCGGTTACTGGATGCGCTTCGGGCCGCAGGACTGGTCGCATCTGGCGGCCGGGGCGCTGGCGCGGGGATGGGCCTGTCTTCTGCCACGATACGATCTGGCCCCCCAGGCGCGGATCGGGCAGATGACGCGGCAGGTGTCGCAGGCGATCGCGCGGGCGGATCACGGGGGTCCCATCGCGATTTCGGGGCATTCCGCAGGCGGGCATCTGGCGGCGCGAATGGTCTGCCAAGGCGTGCTGACCGACACGGTGGCGGCGCGGGTCACGGCCTGCGTGCCGATCTCGCCGCTGTCGGATCTGCGCCCGTTGATGCGGACGGCGATGAACAGAACCCTGGGATTGGATCAGGCCGAAGCCGTGGCCGAAAGCCCTGCGCTGCTGCAGCCCCTGCCCGTTCCGGTCACGACATGGGTCGGCGGGTCCGAACGGCCCGAATTCATCCGGCAGGCACGGCTGCTGGCGGATGCCTGGGCGGGGCTCGGGGCGGCGACCGAATGCGTGATCGATCCCGGTCGCCACCATTTCGATGTCATCGACGGGCTGTCGAACCCCGACAGCCCGCTGATCACCCGGCTTCTGGATCAGAGCTGCTCGCGATAGTCGAACTCGTCCGGGTGCGGCCCGGTGCGATGGTCGTTGTCCAGACGGTCGATCGCCGCCATCTCGTCGGCGGTCAGTTCGAAGTCCAGCACGTCGAAATTCTCGGCCAGGCGCTTCTCGTGTTCCGATTTCGGGATCACCGACAGCCCATGCTGAAGATGCCAGCGCACGATGACCTGCGCCACGCTGCGACCGGTGCGTTCGGCGGCCTCCTTGATCGGCTCGGCCTCGAAGCTGTCGCCGCGACCTAGGGGGGTCCAGCTCTGGGTGATGATGCCGAAGCGCCTGTTCACCGCCCGCATCTCGGCCTGCGTCAACGAGGGGTGCAGCTCGATCTGGTTCAGCGCCGGCGTGACGCCCGTCTCGTCGACGATCCGCCTCAGATGCGCCTCGTGGAAATTCGCGACCCCGATCGAGCGGATGCGGCCTTCGTCGCGCAGGCGGATCAGCGCCTTCCAAGTCTCGACATAGCGGTCGAGCTTCGGCAGCGGCCAGTGGATCAGGTAGAGATCGAGGTAATCCAGCCCCGAACGCTCCATCGTCGCATCGAAGGCGCGCAGCGCCTCGTCATGGCCGTGGGAATCGTTCCACAGCTTCGAGGTGACGAAGATCTGATCGCGCGGAACGTCCGAATTGCGGATCCCCTCGCCCATGCCGACCTCGTTCTTGTAGGCGGCGGCCCCGTCGATCAGGCGATAGCCGGTGCGCAGCGCGGCGGCGACCACCTCGGGGGTCTTGTCGTTGTCGATCTGGAAGATCCCCGTGCCCAGCTGCGGCATCCGGTTTCCGTCGTTCAGCGTCATCATCGGTTGGGTCATCGAAATTTCCTTTCGCGGTGCTGCCCCCTCAACGTCCGCGGGTCCAAACTGTTTCAGCACGACGCCATGACGGGCTTGCGCTTGATGGCGCATCATGTTTCCCACCGCGCATATGCGTTTCAACGAAAGGTCACTGCGATGCAGGTCTACACGCTTCTGGTCGAAGTCGGCCGCAAACAGGATGACGGTCTGCCCGAGGGCTGCGACGGCGCGGCGCTGCTGTGCTACACCCCCGCCCGCGACGAGGCCGAGGCCGTCCGCGAGACCGTCGCCATCCTCAAGGATGCGGGCCTTGCGCCGCTGGACATCTCGGGGCATGGCACCCCCGAGGACCGCGAGGAGGAAGGCCACGAGATCGGTCCCGAGGAACGCGAACTGATGCAGCGCGCGCTGGACGACGATTCCGTCGTGATCGCGCAGATGCAGCCACATTTCCCCGGCGCCAAGGGCGATCCGCGCGACGTCTGACATCGCCCCCCGATCGGCGCCCCGGCCCGCCGATCGGGGGCGTGCGCCCTATCCAACCGCTCACGGATTCGCTAGACTTCTTCAAAAGAAAACGAAGCAGTCACAAACAGGCGATACCCGATGAGCATGCAACGTCTTTTCCTGTCCACCGCCATGATCGCGGCGCTGGCTTCCTGCGCGGGGCCGGTCAGCCGTTCGCCCATGGCGGTCGGCAGCCCCTCCAGCAGCGTCCAGCCCAGCCCCATCCCGGCCGCCAGCCCCGGCGACGAGGCGGGCCTGCAGAACTTCGTCCAGAGCTTCCGCCCGCGCGCGCTGTCCTCGGGCATCTCGGCATCCACCTATGACCGCGCCATGGGGATCGCGCGCTACAATCCCGACGTGATCCGGCTGGACCGCAAGCAGGCCGAATTCTCGCGTCCGGTCTGGCTGTACCTGGACAGCGCCGTGTCGGATTCGCGCATCCAGACGGGGCGCGAGAAGAGCGCCCAGCTGTCGCGCACCCTGTCGGCCATCGAATCCCGCTATGGCGTCCCGCGAGAGATCGTGCTGGCCGTCTGGGGCATGGAATCGAACTTCGGCGCGAATCGCGGCAAGATGCAGATCATCCCCTCGCTGGCGACGCTGGCCTATGACGGGCGCCGCGGCGAAATGTTCCAGAACCAGCTGATCGCCGCGCTGAAGATCCTGCAGGCGGGCGATACCGATCCCGAACACATGCTGGGGTCCTGGGCGGGCGCGATGGGCCATACGCAGTTCATGCCGACCTCGTATCTGGATTATGCCGTCGATTTCACCGGCGACGGTCGCCGCGACATCTGGTCGGACGATCCGACGGACGCGCTGGCCTCGACCGCGAACTATCTGCGCCGCAACGGCTGGCAGCCGGGTCAGCCCTGGGGCGCCGAGGTGCAGCTGCCGCCGGGCTTCAACATGGGCCTGATCGGCAAGGGCACGCGCCGCGGCGACTGGTCCGCGCAGGGCGTGCGCCGTATCGGCGGCGGCGCGCTGCCCTCGGGCAACGGCTCGATCATCATGCCGGCGGGTGCGCGTGGCCCCGCCTTCCTGATCCTCGACAACTTCCGTTCGATCCTGCGCTACAACAACTCGGACAACTATGCGCTTGGCGTGGCCTTCCTGGGCGAACGCATCGCGGGTCGTTCGAACATCCAGGGCGCATGGCCGCGCAACGACCGTCCGCTGTCCACGTCCGAGCGCGAGGAGATCCAGGTCCGCCTGCGCCAGCGCGGTTTCTACGACGGCGAGATCGACGGCCTGTTCGGTTCGGGCACGATGGAGGCCGTGGCCGCGTTCCAGCGTTCCATCGGCGCGACGCCCGACGGGTATCCGACCTCGATCCTGCTGGACCAGCTGCGCAAATGACGGGCGACGGCCCTGCCCCCGCGGGGCCGTTTCCGCCTTCGGATCGCGCGGCCGTCTATCGCGCGATCCGCCAGCGCCGCGACGTGCGCGGCCAGTTCCTGCCCGATCCCATCGACGATGCGACGCTGCGCCGCCTGCTGCAGGCGGCCCATGACGCGCCGTCGGTCGGGCTGTCGCAGCCCTGGAACTTCATCCTGATCGGCGATCCGGCCCTGCGCCGCGATCTGCACGGGGCGTTCCTTGCCGCCAATGCCGAGGCCGCAGATCGCTTCCCCGATCGCAAACCGCTCTATTCCTCGCTGAAGCTCGAAGGCATCCTCGAGGCGCCGGTGAACCTGTGCATCACCTGCGACCGCAGCCGGGGCGGGCCGGCGGTCCTGGGGCGCACGCATGATCCCGATACCGATCTCTATTCCACCGTCTGCGCGGTCCAGAACCTGTGGCTGGCCGCCCGGGCCGAAGGGATCGGCGTCGGCTGGGTCAGCATCTTTCGTCAGGACGACCTGCGCCGGTTGCTGCGGCTGCCGGATCACGTCGTCCCCATCGCGTATCTGTGCATCGGACTGGTGTCCGAGCTCTACGAGGAACCCGAGCTGCAGGCGCGCGGCTGGGCACGCAGGCTGCCGCTGGAGGAGATGATCCTGCATGACGGCTGGGACCGGCCCTGAACCTTCGCACATCGACCTATCCCGATTGAGGACGCACCTAACCCAAAGTGCGGATGCAGATACAACCCTGCCGTGTTTTATATGTCGGCAAGTTAAGTGGTTACAGTTTGTCCCGTGAAGAAGCTCGTCGTTCTGCCCGTCGTTGCAATGGCCGTCCCGGCCGCATGTTTGCCCAAGGCAGTTCGAAACCGCGCCGGCAAGGGTCGATACCCCGCATGGGGTCGTCGCCTGCCGGCCCCATGCGGGGAACCTGACGGACCGGGATCGCACGATCCCGCGTCCCGCCGGGCCCGGTGCGGAAGCCGCCGATACCTTTTGCAAGGAAGAGGCCGCGCGCCGGAAGAGCTCCCGACTTCAGGGTAGTATGTTAACGATTGTTGCAGGCTCCGTCCCCCCGGAGCCTGCTTTTTTCATGCCAGCCGGTCGCGGAACGCCTCCAGCACCTCGGCATAGACCTGGCGCTTGAAGGGCACGATGCTGTCCAGCAGGTCGGCCGAGTTCATCCATTGCCAGGCGTCGAACTCGGGATGCTCGGTCTGGATGCGGATGTCGGCATCGGTCCCCCGGAACCGAAGCAACAGCCATTTCTGGCGCTGCCCGCCGAAGCGGCCCTTCCACATCCGGCCCAGCAGATCCTCGGGCAGGTCGTAGAACACCCAGTCCGGCGTCTCGTCCAGCACCTCGACCAGATCGGTCGGGACGCCGGTCTCCTCGACCAGCTCGCGCAGGGCGGCCTCTCGTGGGGTCTCGCCCGGATCGATCCCGCCCTGCGGCATCTGCCATGCGCCGGGGCGGTCGATGCGCTGACCCGCGAAGATCATGCCGCGATCATCGATCAGCACCACCCCCGCGCAGGGGCGATAGGGCAGCCCGCCGGGGCCAAGCCGTTCCTCGGACATCTCAGCCATCCGCATCCGCGCTGCCCTCGCCCGTGGCGGCGGGGGTCGCGTCGTCGGGCACCTGTTCGGCACTGAAGCTGACGGCGGCCAGCCCCTTCAGGATATCGACCGCATAGGCCAGCTGGTAATCCTCATCGCGCAGGGCAGCGGTGGCCTCGACCTCGGCGGCCTCCTCCTCCATCTGCTTGCGTTCGTCGTCGCTGATGTCGTTGCCCAGGGCACCGCGCAGATCGGCCTCGGACCGGGCGAAGCTGCTCTCGGTCAGGCTCTCTTCCTCTTCCTCGGTGCGGGGGCTGGGTTGGGCCACCAGGATGTCGGGCTGGATGCCCAGGGATTGGATCGACCGCCCCGAGGGCGTGTAGTAGCGCGCGGTCGTCAGGCGGATGGCGCTTTCGGCGGTCACCGGCATGACGGTCTGCACGCTGCCCTTGCCGAAGGACTTCTCGCCCACGACGATGGCGCGGCGATGATCCTGCAAAGCGCCGGTCACGATTTCCGACGCGCTGGCCGAACCGCCGTTGATCAGGACGACCATCGGCTTGCCCTGGGCCAGATCGCCATCCTCGGCGTTCCAACGCTCGCTCTCCTCGGGCAGGCGCCCGCGGGTGCTGACGATTTCTCCGGCATCGAGGAAGGCGTCGGACACGCTGATCGCCTGGTTCAGCAGACCGCCGGGGTTGTTGCGCAGATCCAGCACGAAGCCCGTGACCTTCTCGATCCCGCCCGCTTCCTCGACCGCCTTGTCCAGTTCGGCCTTCAGCGTGTCATAGGTCTCGTCGTTGAACGTGGAGACGCGCAGCACGACGGCGTGACCCTCGACGCGCGAACGCACCACCGTCAGCTTGATCGTGTCGCGGGTCATGGTCAGATCGAAGGGCTCGGTCCGCCCCTCGCGCAGGATGGTCACCGTGATCTCGGAGCCGACGGGGCCGCGCATCATGTCGACCGCGTCGTCCAGCGTCAGGCCCAGCAGCGATTCGCCGTCCACATGGGTGATGAAATCGCCCGATTGGACGCCCGCCTGCGCGGCGGGGGTGTCGTCGATGGGCGACACGACCTTGACCATGCCCTCTTCCTGGCTGACCTCGATCCCCAGACCGCCGAAGCTGCCGCGGGTCTGGGTCTGCATGTCGCTGTAATCGTCGGCGGCAAGGAAGCCCGAATGCGGGTCGAGCGAGGTCAGCATCCCGTTGATCGCGGCCTCGATCAGGGCCTTGTCGTCGGGCACCTCGACGTAATCGGCGCGGATCCGCTCGAAGACATTGCCGAACAGTTCCAGCTGCTCGTAGATCGAGCTGCCGCTGTCGGTTTCCTGTGCCAGAAGGGGTGCGGCGATCTGGGTGGTCGCAAGGAACCCTGCGAGCACGCCCCCAACCCCTGCGATCAGATAATGTCTCATGCGGCTTTTCCTTGCCTCAGTCCTGTTGCGGCTCGACGATGGGATTCAGCACGAACCACTCCGCCGGGTCCAGCGTTTCGTTTCCGCGGCGCAGTTCCAGATACAGCGTCTCGCTGCGTCCGGCTGCACCGCCTTCCTTGGCATCGGCCACGAATTGCGATCCGAATTCCTGTGCGGGCGCTTCCGAACCGCCCATCAGCCCGACCGGATCCCCGGCCTTGAGCACGTCGCCCACCTCTCCGAAGACCTGCGACAGCCCCGCGAATATCAGAAGATAGCCACGCGCGGGCTCCACGATCATCACATTGCCGTAATCCAGGAACGGACCGCGGTAGCGGATCGTCGCAGGCCAGGGCGTCTGGACAAGCGCGGCGGGCGCGGTGGCGATCACCCAGCCCGGGCGGCTGACGCCCGCGGCATCAGGTTCGTCATAGGTGCGCAGGATCGTGCCGATGGCCGGCAGGCGCAGGCTGCCCTGCGCGCCCTCGAAATCCTCCATCGGTGCGCCGATATCCGTCTCCATCCGCGCGATGCCCACGGCGAACTCGTCCAGGCTCGAAGCCGCCTCCTGCAGGGCGCTCAGCTCGGCCGGGTCCTCGCCATAGCGGGTCGGCATCGAACTGCGATCCCCCGAGGCGCTGACCAGCAGGCGACGTGCCTCCTGCATCGAGGCAAGGCCGCTTTCCAGCATCCCCGCCGCGTTCGTCTGCAATTCGCGCACGATGGCGATCTCGTCCAGGTCCGCCTGCAGATCCTCGGCCTGGGCACGCAGGCCCGGCGTGACGGCGGACAGGATCATCGCCGATCGCGCATTGGCCAGCGCGCCTGCCGGATGCAGCAGCATCGCGGTCTCGGGGCTGTCCTGCATCGAGGTCATCGCCCCCAGCACGCGGCTCAGCTGACCGCGCTGCGCCTCGAAGCGGTCGCGCAGCTCGGCCTCGCGCAGGCTGGCCTGACGCAAGCCCCCCCGCAGGGCCGACAGCCCCAGTTCGTAGGCGCGGATCACGTCGGTCATGGCGACGACCTGATCGTCCGCGTTCACCGCCTCGGGCAGTTCGGCCACGGCGGCGCGCAGCAGGGCTGCGGCCTCCTCGGCGTCCTCGACCGCCTGAGAGGCGGTCTGCGCGGCCAGGCCCGAGGACATCCCGAGCGTCACGGCCAGCGTCAGTGCGAAACGGAACTTCATTCGGCGATCAGGCTCTTTCCGGTCATCTCGGGCGGCAGATCCAGCCCCATCAGGTCCAGAACCGTCGGCGCAAGATCGGCAAGCCGGCCGTCGCGTACCGTGGTTCCGGGGGCCGCCCCGTAGACGATGACGGGGACCGGGTTCAGCGTATGCGCGGTATGGGGGCCGCCGCTTTCGGGGTCGATCATCGTTTCGCAATTGCCGTGATCGGCGCAGATGACGGCGGCGCCGCCCGTGCGGTCCAGCGCCTCCAGCATCATGCCCAGGCCCTTGTCGACGGCCTCGCAGGCGCGGGCGGCGGCGGCCAGGTCGCCGGTATGGCCCACCATGTCGGGATTGGCGAAGTTCACCACGATCATGTCGAAGCCCGCCTCGATGGCACCCACCAGCTTCTCGCTGACCTCGGGGGCCGACATCTCGGGTTGCAGGTCATAGGTGGCGACCTTGGGGCTGGGGGCCATGTGGCGTTCTTCGCCCGCTTCGGGCGTTTCCTTGCCGCCGTTCAGGAAGAAGGTGACATGGGGGTATTTCTCGGTCTCGGCCAGGCGGAACTGGCGCAGGCCCTTCGACGCGACCCAGGCGCCAAGCGTGTTGACCACCTGCTTCTTGGGGAACACGGCCTGCATGAAGCGGTCGTGATCCTTGCTGTAATCGACCATCCCCAGCACCGCCGCCCATTCCGGGCGCACCGAGACGTCGAAATCCGCGAAATCGGGATCGGCCAGCGTGCTCAGGATCTCTCGGGCGCGGTCGGCGCGGAAGTTCAGGCAGAAGAACCCGTCCCCGTCCAGCGCGCCGTTATAGCCGTCGATCACGAAGGGCTTGATGAACTCGTCGGTCTCGTCGCGGTCATAGGCGGCGGCCACGGCCTCCTCGGCGCTGCCCGCATCCTCGCCCTCGCCCACGGTGATCGCGCGGAAGGCACGTTCGACCCGGTCCCAACGCTTGTCGCGGTCCATGATGAAATAGCGCCCGATGACAGTGCCGATCCGCGCGCCCTGCGGCAGATCGCCTTCCAGCGCGGTCACGAACTCCATCGCCGATTGGGGGGCCACGTCGCGCCCGTCGGTCACGGCATGCAGCACCACCGGCACGCCCGCATCGGCCACGGCCTTCATCGCGGCGCGGACGTGATCGACATGGCCGTGAACCCCTCCGTCCGAGATGACGCCCATCAGATGCGCCGTCCCGCCGGTTTCCTTCAGCTTGGCGATGAAGCCCTGCAGGGCGTCGTTCCGGAAGAAGCTGCCATCCTCGATCGCAAGGTCGATCTGGCCCAGATCCATCGCCACGACCCGGCCCGCGCCGATATTGGTGTGGCCCACCTCGGAATTGCCCATCTGCCCCTTGGGCAGGCCCACATCGGGCCCGAAGGTGGTCAGCGTGCCATGCGGACATTCCCGCATCAGCCGGTCGAAATTGGGGGTCTGCGCCTGGTCGGGCGCGCTCTGGTCGGGCCTTGCAGACAGGCCCCAGCCATCGAGGATGCAAAGAACAACGGGTTTGGTCATGACTGCCTCGCGATTTTCCACATGCATACGCGGGCAAATCCGCCCCGGCAACCGACCCCGCGATCACACCCTGTGATAGGGGCTTCCCGCAAGGATGGTCGCCGCCCGGTAGATCTGTTCGGACAGCATCACCCGGACCATCATGTGGGGCCAGACGACGCGCCCGAAGCTGATCTGCCAATCGGCCCGCGCGCGCAGTTCGGGCGTCAGCCCGTCCGCGCCGCCGATCACGAAGCAGATGTCGCGCGCACCGTCGCGCCACCCGGCGATGCGCTCCGCGAACTGGGGGGATGTCGGCTGTTCACCGCGTTCGTCCAGCATGACCACGGCGGCACCTGCCGGGATCGCGCGGGACAGAAGCTCGGCCTCGGCGGACTGGCCAAGGCCCTTGCGGTCCTCGACCTCGGTCACGCCGACCGGGGGCAGGCCCAGTGCCCGCCCGGTCTTGGCGAACCGGTCGAGGTAATCCGCGACCAGCGCCGCCTCGGGGCCCTTCCTGAGCCGCCCCACGGCGACGATGTCGATGCGCATGAGATCAGGCCTGCGGCCGCACACCCTCGCGGACGCGGGTCAGAGCGTCGGCGGGCATCCACATCTTCTCCAGCTGGTAGAATTCGCGCACTTCGGGGCGGAACACGTGGACGATCACGTCGTCGGTGTCGATCAGCACCCAGTCGCCGGTATCCTTGCCCTCGATCCGGGGCGTGGTTCCGGTGGCGTGCTTCACGCGCTCGGCCAGCTTTTCCGCGATCGCGCCCACCTGACGCGAGCTGCGGCCCGAAGCGATCACCATGTGATCGGCCATGGCCGAACGTCCGCGCAGATCGATGGTGACGACCTCTTCGGCCTTGTCGTCATCGAGCGAGGTCAGAACGAGCGAAAGGACCTGGTCGCTGCTCAGTGCTTCCTTCGCATTATCGGTAGCCGGCCCCTGGGCCGACGGGACGTCTTGGGACAGGGTCATATCCTCCGGTCAACGCGCCGATCGCCCCCGGCGCAAGGGATGCCCCCAATGTAGCATCTTTTCGCCCCATCTCAATCGCCGCCGGGCGTTTCTTGGGCACGCTGGCCGGTATTCGCCGCGTTCTGGCCCAGAATCCGCACCTCTCGTTGGGGAAAGGGGATCTGGACGCCATTGGCCTTGAACCTGTCCCACAATGCCAGGAACACCATGCCCCGCACATTCGCGAGGCCGCCCTGCGCGTCCTCGATCCAGAAGCGCAGCACGTAATCGATGCTGCTGTCGCCGAAACCGTTGATCCAGCAGACCGGCCTGCGATCCGACATCACCCGGGGAACCGAGGACGCGGCCTCGATCGCCAGTTCGCTGACCCTGTGGGGATCGTCGTCATAGGACGTGCCGAAGCTCAGCTCGATCCGCACGAATTCGTCGCTGTGGGACCAGTTGACCACCTGCCCCGTGACCAGGTCCTCGTTCGGGATCAGGTATTCCTTGCCGTCGCGCGTCACGACGCTGACATAGCGCGCGCCCAGTTCCTCGATCCAGCCGAATGTGTCGCCGATGCTGATGACGTCGCCGGGCTTCACCGACTTGTCCAGCAGGATGATCACCCCGGACACCAGGTTCGACACCACCTTCTGCAGCCCGAAACCCAGGCCCACGCCGACCGCGCCCGAAAACACCGCAAGACCCGTCAGGTCGAAGCCCACCGCCTTGAGGCCCATCACCACCGCCAGGCTGAACAGCACCACCTGGATCAGCTTAGCCGTCAGCACCCGCATCGTGGGCGAGATGTCCTGGCTGGCCGCCAACCTGCCCGCGACGATGCCCGACAGCATCCGCGCGCCCGCGATCATCAGGCCGGTGATCACCAGCCCCTTCAGCACGGTCAGCGCCGAGAGGCGAAATTCGCCGAAGGATATGGCCATGCCGTCCAGCGCGGCGGTCGTCTCGTCCAGCAGGCCCAGCAGCAGCAGCGTGATCCAGATCCACGCCCCCCATGTGACCAGCCTGCGCAGAAACCGGTTCCGGATGATCCGCGCGACGAAGAAGATGACGACCCAGCCCGTGGCGATGGCCGCCGCCAGCGCGATCAGCTGACTGCGCGAGGGCCAGGTGATCTGGGTCATCACCTCGACCACGATCCACGACAGCAGCGCGAAGATGATCAGCGTCAGGCGGCGATCGACCAGCAGGCCCAGCCGCAGCCGCCATTTCGGCCAACCGTCGCGGCTACGCAGCCACCCCGTCCAGCGCGGCGACAGCGCCCGCGCCAGCGCCCAGGAAATCGCCAGCAGCACCGCGATGGCCGCCAGCTGATACAGCCGCATGGGCAGCAGCATCGAATCGACGAACCCCGCCACGCGCAGCAATGCGCCCTGCAATGCGGCGGTCATCGCGGATACGTCCGGGTCCAGTCCTTCCAAGCCTTGCGCCCCCCTTGCTGTCCTTAACAATGTTGCGGGATGCGCGCTTGTTCCGAACGATTCATGCCGCCATCACGTCCTTTTCCAAAGGTAGAGGCTTGCCATCGCCCATGTCCCGGCCTTATTTTCCCCCCATGTTTCGGTATTTCGACATTCACGACCGCGCGCGCCTGCCGTCGCGGTTCTACGGTGAGACGCTCGGCGTCACCGCTCGGGGCTGATCGGCCCTGGGGTCTGCCCGCATGGGCGACCGCCCGATCAGCCATGCCAGAACGACACAGCCGAAAGTATCAGCCATGACGACGAATGAATTCGCGGGTCCGCGCACGCTCTATGACAAGATCTGGGACGCCCATGTGGTGGACCGGCAGCAGGACGGGACCTGCCTTCTGTATATCGACCGGCACCTGGTCCACGAGGTGACCAGCCCGCAGGCCTTCGAGGGTCTGCGCATGACCGGCCGCAAGGTCCGCGCCCCCGAACGCACCATCGCCGTGCCCGATCACAACGTGCCCACCACTTGGGACCGCGAGAGCGGCATCGACAATGCCGAAAGCCGCATCCAGGTCGACGCGCTGGACCGCAACGCCCGCGATTTCGGGGTGAACTACTATCCGGTGAACGACATCCGCCAGGGGATCGTGCATATCGTCGGCCCCGAACAGGGCTGGACCCTGCCGGGCATGACCGTCGTCTGCGGCGACAGCCATACCGCGACCCATGGCGCATTCGGCGCGCTGGCCCACGGGATCGGCACCTCCGAGGTGGAACATGTGCTGGCCACCCAGACGCTGATCCAGTCGAAATCGAAGAACATGAAGGTCGAGATCACCGGCCGCCTGGCCCCCGGCGTCACCGCCAAGGACATCGTGCTGCGCATCATCGCGGAAACCGGCACGGCGGGCGGCACCGGCCATGTCATCGAATATTGCGGAGAGGCGATCCGCAACCTGTCGATGGAAGGTCGCATGACCATCTGCAACATGGCGATCGAGGGCGGCGCGCGTGCGGGCCTCATCGCCCCGGACGAGACCACCTTCGCCTATGTGAAGGGACGCCCCCATGCCCCCAAGGGCGCCCAGTGGGAGGCCGCGCTGGCCTGGTGGCGCACGCTGCATTCCGATGACGGCGCGCATTTCGACAAGGTCGTCACCATCCGCGGCGAGGATATCGCCCCCACCGTCACCTGGGGCACCAGCCCCGAGGACGCGCTGCCCATCACCGCCACCGTCCCCGCCCCCGAGGATTTCAAGGCCGGCAAGGTCGATGCGGCCCGCCGTTCGCTGGAATACATGGACCTGAAGGCGGGCACCGCCCTGACCGACATCGCCATCGACGCGGTCTTCATCGGGTCCTGCACCAATGGCCGGATCGAGGATCTGCGCGCTGCCGCCGACGTGCTGCGCGGCCGCAAGCTGGCCCAGGGCGTGCGCGGCATGGTCGTGCCCGGTTCGGGCCTCGTGCGTGCGCAGGCCGAGGAAGAGGGTCTGGACGTCATCTTCAAGGATGCGGGCTTCGAATGGCGGCTTGCGGGCTGTTCGATGTGCCTTGGCATGAACCCCGACCAGCTGGCACCGGGCGAACGCTGCGCGGCCACCAGCAACCGCAACTTCGAGGGGCGTCAGGGCTACAAGGGCCGCACCCACCTGATGAGCCCCGCGATGGCCGCGGCGGCGGGCGTGGCGGGTCATCTGGTCGATGTGCGCGAATTCTCGCACGAACCGGCCTGATCCCCGTGGCCGCACCGCGACCCGACGCGCGGAGGGCGCCCCCGTCAGCCCCGGCTGACCGGGGCGTTCGGACGCATCAGCAGGACGCCCGCGTTCAGCGCGATCAGCACGAGGCCCGTGTTCTCGAACAGGAAGTTGTTCGGGACACCAAGGGCGCGCATTCCGATCAGCCTGTCCATGTGATGGAAGCTGGCCGCGCGCATCATCACGAAGCCCGTGACGATCACCAGCCCGGCCAGCGCCACGCCGTTCCGGCGCAGGTTGCCCCGCAGGCTGAAGGTCATGGCGATCAGCCCCGCGACCATCACCGCGCCCAGCGTGGCGATAAAGCCCACCTGGACCAGCCGCCTTTCGCCGTACCATCCCTGCGCATGCGCAAGGCAGCGGCCGGCGGCGGTCAGCGCGCTTTGCAGATCCAGCTGCTTGTTGACGGCCAGCGCCGCCAGCATCACGGCCAGCAGCGCCCAGAACAGGCGCCCGCCCTGGCCTGCCATGCGCGACCAGACCCGCGCCGACAGCAGCGCCGCGACCACATAGGCCAGCACCGTCAGCCATCCCGTGATCTGCGGATCGCCGATCTCCAGGCTCCAGCGTTCGGCCACGCAGGCCGTCAGTTCATTCCACGTCATCCGGTCTTTCCGTGCCATGCATCGACGGGGTTCTATCCCCGCCCGCGGGCAATCGGAAGCCGCAGCAACAACATGTGAGGATACATGGACAGCTTCACCACCCTGACCGGCATCGCCGCCCCCATGCCCCTCGTCAATATCGACACGGACATGATCATCCCCAAGCAGTTCCTGAAGACGATCAAGCGTTCGGGCCTGGGCATCAACCTGTTCGACGAGATGCGCTATGATCGCGACGGCAACGAGCTGCCCGATTTCGTGCTGAACCAGCCCGCCTATCGCGACAGCCAGATCCTGGTCGCGGGCGACAATTTCGGCTGCGGTTCCTCGCGCGAACACGCGCCCTGGGCGCTTCTGGATTTCGGCATCCGCTGCGTGATCTCGACCAGCTTCGCGGACATCTTCTTCAACAACTGCTTCAAGAACGGCATCCTGCCGGTCGTCCTGCCGCAGGATGCGGTCGATGCCCTGATGGAGGATGCGAAGAACGGCTCGAACGCCCGCATGACGGTGGACCTGGAATCGCAGACGGTCACCAGCTCGGACGGGACGGCCTTCGCGTTCGAGATCGACCCCTTCCGCAAGCATTGCCTGATGAACGGCCTGGACGATATCGGCCTGACCATGGAGAAGGCCCCCTTGATCGACGATTTCGAGACCCACATGGCGCAGGCGCGTCCTTGGATCTGAGGGCGCTTGTCCTTGCCGCACTGATGGTGACGCCAGCCATGGCCGATCCGGTGCGGCTTGCCACCTGGAACCCCGGCCTGAGCAGACAGGGGCCGGGGCTTCTGCTGCGCGACATCGCCGCCCGCGAGGGACAGGTCGTGGCGGCCGCGCGCATCATCGCCCATCTGCGCCCCGATGCTATCCTGCTGACGGGCTTCGACTGGGACCTCGAGGGACGCGCCCTGATCGCCTTCGGGGACCTCCTGGCCGAAATGGGTCACCCCATGCCCCACCGCTTTGCCGCCCGCCCCAATTCGGGAATGGCCACGGATCGCGACATGGACGGCAATGGCCGCCTGGGCGAGGCCCGCGACGCGCAGGGCTATGGCGATTTCACGGGGCAGTCGGGCATGGCGATCCTGTCGCGCTGGCCGATCGGGCCGGTGTCGGACTACACCGCGCTTCTGTGGCGTTCGATGGACGGCAACCGCATGCCGGACGGGCCGAATGGCGACATCCAGCGCCTGTCCACCACCGCGCATTGGGATGCGGTCATCAAGACGCCGGACCGCCCGCTGCACCTGCTGGCGATGTCCGCGACCCCGCCCGCATTCGAGGATCGCAACATCGCCCGCAATCACGACGAACTGGCCTTCTGGCTGAACCGCCTGCCGAATGCGCCATTCGCGGTGATCGGCAACCTGAATGTCGATCTGTCGGACGGGGATGGCGATCCCTCGGCGCTGCTGCGGATGCTGGATGTCACGCAGGACCCGCAGCCGCGCGGAGCGTTCCAGCCGCCCCAGACCGGCCCGAACGCCGGGCATTCGGGCGATGCGGCGCTGGACACGGCCGAATACGACCGCGATCCCGGCAATCTGCGGCTGGATTACATCCTGCCCGCCAAGGGACTGACGGTGACGGGCGCAGGCGTCTTCTGGCCCGCGCCGGACGATCCGCTGGCAGGCGCGGCGGGACTGGCATCCCACCGCAAGCCCGTCTGGATCGAATTAGAACTGGAATGAGGCGATGACGTCCCAGGCCAGGTCCAGATCCGCCTCGGTCACGCAATAGGGCGGCATGACATAGCAGGTATTGCCCAAGGGGCGCAGCAGCACGCCACGATCCATCGCATGGGCACGCAGGCGAGGCCCGGCTTCGGCCAGGTATCCGCCCTCGGGGACCTTCATGTCGATGGCCGCGACCGTGCCCCATCTGCGCGGGTTCTCGAAGCGCGGATCGGCGGCCAGTTTCTCCAGCCGCTCGGCCTGCCAGTCGCCAAGGCGGTCCAGCACCTGCTGCATCGGGCTTTCCTGCCACAGGCGCACCTGCGCAAGTGCGGCCGCGCAGGCGATCGGGTTCGCGGTATAGCTGCTGGAATGATAGAAGGTCCGCCGCCGATCGGTCGAACGATGCGCATCGAAGATGCGGCGGCTGGCCAGCGTCGCCGCCAGAGGGATCACACCCCCTGTCAGCCCCTTCGAGGTGCACATGATGTCGGGCGCGATCCCCGCGTGATCGCAGGCCCACAGGCGCCCCGTGCGACCCCAGCCCGTCATCACCTCGTCCACGATCATCAGCACGTCGTGGCGATCGCAGATCTCGCGCAGACCGCGCAGGACGTCCGCGCCATACATGCGCATGCCACCGGCGCCCAGGATCAGCGGCTCGACGATCAGCGCGGCCATCCGGCCCGATGCGGCCATCCCCTCGAAGGCGCACAGGGTCTCGGCACCGTCACCCGAGGGGAAGGGCAGCCGGTCCACCGCGAACATCAGCGGGTCGTAGGCGGCGTTGAAGACCCCGCGTTCGCCCACGCTCATCGTGCCGATCGTGTCGCCGTGATAGCTGTCCTCGATCACCGCGATGCGGTGGCGGCCGTCGCCCTCGTGCTGCCAGTATCCAAGCGCCATCTTCAGCGCGACCTCGACCGCGGTCGATCCGCTGTCGCTGTAGAAGACATGGCTCAGACCCTCGGGGGCCATGCCGACCAGCGCCTCGGCCAGTTCCTCGGCCGGGGCATGGGTCAGGCCCGCGAAGATCACCTGGTCCAGATGGCCCGCCGTGTCGCGGATCGCATCGGCAATGCGGGGGTGGTTGTGACCATGGGTGACGACCCACCAGCTGCTGACCGCGTCCAGCAGCCTGCCGCGATCGGTTTCGATGAAGGCACCCTCGGTGCTGATCGCGCGGGGCGGTTCGGGTTCGGTTCCGTGCTGAAAGAAGGGATGCCAAACGGCGCCGTCGATGCTCATGCGAAATCCTTCGGGCTGAAATTCGCGGCCATCGCGGCGGACAGCGTGTCGCGGTCCAGCCGGTCCAGGATCGGCAGGCGGCCAAGGACCTTCACCTGCCCCACCTGCCCGATGGTCGCCATGTTGTCGTCGTTCGGATGGCCCACGAAGGCTACACCGTGGACGGGAACGCCGCGCGCGCGCAGGCTCTCGATGGCGGACAGGCTGTAGCTGATCGTCCCGAGGCCGGTGCCCGCGACCAGGACGACCGGCAGGTTCCAGCGCGCGAACAGATCCGCGAACATCACCTGCCGGGTGACGGGGACCATGACGCCGCCCGCACCCTCGATCACCAGCGGATCGATATCGGGGGGCGTCAGCGCATCGATATCGATCGTCACGCCATCCAGTTCGGCGGCGCGATGGGGCGACAGGGGCTGACGCAGCAGGAACGCCTCGGGGTGGGTGGTCGCGCCCGACAGGCGCTCGACCTCGGCGCGGTCGCTGCCGATCTGGGCCGCGCCGCCCGCGACGGGGGCCGCGTTCGGCACGTTGCCCGCCAGCCCCGATTGCACCGGCTTCCAATAATCCGCGCCGATCAGGCCGCACAGGCCCGCGGCAAAGACCGACTTGCCCACATCGGTGCCGGTCGCGCTGATCACGTATCGGGCCATAATTCCTCCAGCAGTTCGGCCAGGCGGATCACGTCGGCCCGGCCCGCATTCAGCGTCAGGGATATCCGCAGCCGCGACGTGCCTTCGGGGACGGTCGGCGGGCGGATGCCGCGAATGTCGAAACCGCGCGCCTGCATGGCCGCGGCCAGTTCCATCGTGGGCGCGTTCTGCCCCACGATCAGCGGCACGATCTGGCTGCCGCTGACCTGCAGATGCGGCAGACGGCGGGCGATTTCCGCGCCGAAGCAGTCGATATGCCCCTGCAGGACGGCCTGACGCCAAGGCTCGTCGCGCAGGATCGCCAGCGATTCGAGGCCCACCGCCGCCATCAGCGGCGACGGCGCGGTGGCGAAGATGAAGGGACGGCAGCGGTTGACCAGGAAATCGATCAGCACTCGCGACGCGCAGATCAGCGCGCCCGAGCCGCCAAGCGCCTTGCCCAGGGTATGCAGCGTGACGACGTTGTCGCGACCCTCGAGGTGATGGGCCAGCCCGCGCCCCTGCTGACCATAGACGCCGGTCGCGTGGGCCTCGTCCACCATCAGGAAACCGTGTTCGTCGGCCAGCGCCATCAGGTCGTCCAGCGGCGCACGATCGCCATCCATGCTGTAGAGGCTCTCGACCGCGATCCAGACCGCGCCGGTATTGCCCTGCGCGCGCCAGCCCGCGATCACGTCCGCCGCGTGCCCCACATCGCCATGGCGGAAGGTCGCAACCCCCGCCCGGCCCGCGCGGGCGCCCTCATGCGTGCTGGCATGGGACAGTTCGTCCATCAGCAGCAGGTCGCCCCGCTGCGGCAGCGTGGTCAGGACGGCGAAATTCGCGACGTAACCGCCACCGAAGCCCAGGGCGGCCTCGGCCCCGAAGAAGCGGGCCGCGGCATCCTCGAACCGGGCCTGCGCCTCGGTCTGGCCGCGCAGCAGGCGGGAACCGGCGGCACCCACCGGGACGCCCGCATCCAGCGCGCGCCGCGCCGCGGCGACCAGGCGCTGCGACTGCGCCAGCCCGATATAATCGTTGGACGAGAAGTCGATTCCGCGGCGGTCGGACAGGACGCGCCTGCGCGACAAGCGCGCAAGCCCGTCCAGATCCCGCCGATAGACGGCAAGACGATCCATCGCGATCAGCGCAGGATCGGGATCGCCGGATCGGCCGCCAGCAGCTCGGCGCGGCGGGCGTCATCCTCGGGGTGGTGTTCATGCGCCTGCATCGGCTGGATCCCCAGCCGCTTGAACAGACGCATGTCGTCCTCCTCCTCGGGGTTTTCCTTGGTCAGCAGCGTGTCGCCCACGAAAATCGAGTTCGCGCCCGCCATGAAGCACATAGCCTGCATCTCGTCCGACATCTCGGTCCGGCCTGCCGACAGGCGGACATGGCTGCGCGGCATCATGATCCGCGCGGTCGCAATGGTGCGGACGAAATCGATGGGATCGACCGGATCGGCATCGGCCAAGGGCGTGCCCGGCACCGGGATCAGCTGGTTGATCGGCACGCTTTCGGGGGGCGAAGGCAGGTTCGCCAGCGTGACCAGCATGTCCACGCGGTCCTGATCGCCCTCGCCCAGGCCCAGGATCCCGCCCGAGCATACCTTGATCCCGGCCTCGCGGACGCGGTCCAGCGTGTCCAGGCGGTCGGCGAAGGTGCGGGTCGTGATGACCTTGTCGTAATGCGCCTCGGAGGTGTCGATGTTGTGGTTGTAGTAGTCCAGCCCCGCATCGGCCAGCTTGCGTGCCTGATCGGCATCCAGCATGCCAAGCGTCATGCAGGTCTCCATCCCCAGGTCGCGCACGCCCTCGATCATGGCCAGGATCTGCGGCATGTCGCGTTCCTTGGGGCTGCGCCATGCGGCGCCCATGCAGTACCGCGTGGCCCCGGCATCGCGGGCGCGCTTGGCCTCTCCGATGACGCGCTGCACCTCGATCAGCTTCGAGGCCGACAGGCCGGACGAATGCCGTGCCGACTGGCTGCAATATCCGCAATCCTCGGGGCAGCCGCCCGTCTTGATCGACAGAAGGCGGCTCATCTGCACGCGGTTCGGGTCGAAATGCTGACGATGCACGGTCTGGGCCTGATACAGCAGGTCCATCAGCGGCTGGTCATAGACGCGGCGCGCTTCCTCTGCGGTCCAGATATGCCGAGCATCCGGCTGATTGGGGTTCGGTTTGCTGTCCAACATGGCTGACCTCCGCATGTCCGAACCCGTGCCTAGCACCAGTGCGGCGTGGTTGTCCAATCCCCGCTTCGGACGCGGCGGTTCAGTATCGCGGCCCGCGCAGGCGATCCGCCTCGGACCGGGCAAGGTCCGCCAGCACCTGGGCGCGGCCGAATTCACGGGCGGCCTGCTGGCGCACCACCTCGAACCGGGGCAGCATCCGCTGCAGTTCCTGGTCGGCATGGGCCAGCTCGCGCGCCGAGCGTCCGGCCTGTGCATTGGCCGTCCGCGCCTCGGGCAGGGTCAGGGGGGCGGTGGTGTCGTAGCTCTGCCTCAGCGATTCCCGCGCGGCCTCGATCCGGTTCTGCGCGGCGGTCACATGTGCGGCGAAGGCGGCATAGGTCTTGAGCTGCCGTTCCGCCTTGATGCGGGCGATCCGTTCAAGCTGGGTCAGCTGATCAAGCCGCTTCACCATCCGCGGCGCGCCTTTTCCCGCATGCGTTCGGCAAATCGAATGGCCGCCGCGACGGCCGCGAAATGTTCGCGCATGATCTCATCGCCCACCTTGACCGAGGCATGGATCGCACGCGCGCATGGCGGATCGGACCAGAGCGGCACGCCATGTTCGCCGGCCTTCTCGCGGATGCGGGCGGCGACCTCGTCCACGCCCTTGGCCAGGCAGACGGGCGCGCGCCCCGATCCGCGCGACCATTGCAGCGCCACCGCGTAATGGGTGGGGTTCACGATGATCACGTCCGCCTTGGCGACATCCGCGATCATCTGCCCCGTCGCAAGATCGACCGCCCGCTGGCGGCGCGCGGCCTTCAGGTGCGGATCGCCCTCGGAATCCTTGAACTCGTCCTCCATCTCCTTGCGCGACATCCGGTTGCGTTTGCGATGTTCGAACCACTTGATCAGCATGTCGGGCAGCGTGAAGGCGATCGAGACCACCAGGCCCAGGGCCAGAACCTGCCAGATGATCAGTCCCAGCCCGCCGACCCACTGCCCGCCCGCCATGGCACTGCCCGCGATCCGGTCCAGCAGGGCCGCGAACAGGAACCAGCCGCCAGCGCAGACGACCGCCGCCTTGCCGACCGAGATCGCGAAGGTCGTCAGCCCGCTGCCCCCGAATTTCTGCTTGGCGTTCTTGATCGGATCGATGCGCTTGAGGTCGGGCGCGATCTTGTCGGGCGCGAAGGCCAGCCCCCGCGTGGCGATCAGGCCGACCAGGATCGCCCCCGCGATGACCGCCGCCAGCGCGACCGTGGCCGCCCCCGCCCAAAGCGCCAGGGGCGCGGCCACGCCCATGTCGCGCCAGCCCTCCGAACCCAGCGCGCGCATCGCCATCGCGATCCATTGCCTGACCGCGACGCCTGCCCCCAGCGTGAAGGCCACCACCGCGCCCAGATACATCAGGGTGACGTTCAGTTCGGTCGAACGCGGGATATCGCCCTTTTCGCGGGCGCGCTGCAGGCGCTGCTCGGAAGGGTCGAACTGCTTGTCGTCCTTGTCCTCGCTCATCGGGGGGCCGGCAGCATGAAGCCCAGGACCGCATCGGCCCAGATCGCGATCAGCATGGGCGACAGGACGGTCAGCGCGATCAGCGCCAGCATGATCGAGGCGGGCGCACCGATGAACACGACCGGCAGCGCGGGCATGACGCGGCTGATGACACCCGACAGCGCCTGATAGAGGAAACCGCCAAGCGTGAAGGGCGCGGCCAGGATCAACGCAAGGCGGAAGCTGTCGGTGACGATGCCGATGACGGCCATCGTCAGCCCCTCGACCCGGGGCAGCGATGCGGGGGGCCAGATCGCGAAGCTGTCGGCCAAGAGCTGCACCAGCATGATCGGCAAGCCCAGCGCCATCAGGATCGCGATGCCGCCCAGATGCAGCATGTTGCCGATGGGGTGGGGCGCGGCCTCGTTCTGGACGCCCATGATCTGCGACAGGGATGCGGTCGCCGCGATCGCGGTCGTCGCGATGTCGATGGCCAGCGCCATCAGACGCAGCATCATGCCGGTCGCAAGGCCCAGCACCGTCTCGGCGCCGATCTGGGCGATCAGGCCGATGGGCTGTCCGGGCATCGCGCGCAGGCCGACCTGCCCCGCCAGAAGCGGCGTCAGCGCCAGCGCCAGCGCGATCTTCACCCGGCCCGGCACCACGCGTTCACCCAGGCCCGGCAGGACCAGCAGCGCCGCCTGCAGGCGGGCATAGACCAGGATCAGCGACCAGTCGAACCAATCGGGCATCACGCGGCCTCGACCGTTCCCAGGATGCGCGTCTCGATCGCGGGGTCCACCTCTTCGAGGCCGAGGACCGGGATCGCCATGCCGTTTGCCGCCAGCACCGCGCGCACCATCCGGCGGCGGTGATCGGGCGCCAGAAGCACCGTCCGCGGCACGGGTTCGGCCTGCGACAGCGCCTTGCGCGTGGCATCGACCAGCTTCTTGGACATGGCCGGCGTCATCGCCCCGCCGCCGGGGCGGCCCGTTTCGGTATCCGCGCGCACGAATTCGGCCTCCCATGCCGGGTGCAGCTGCAGGACGGCGATGCGCCCGGCATCGTCGCTGTAGTGCTGGGTGATCTGGCCGCGCAGACGCTTGCGGACCAGCTCATAGACCGTCTCGATCTGCTCGATCCCGCGGAACTCGCTGATGGCATCGACGATCAGCGGCAGGTTGCGGATCGAGATGCGCTCCTCGAGCAGCGCGCGCAGGATCGCCAGAAGCGTCTCGGGGGTGACCTTGTCGGGGATCATGCCGTCGAAATACTTGCGATAGCGTTCGGCCCGCGCCGTGTCGGACAGGGTCTTCAATTCCTCGATCTGGCGCTGCATCGCGCCAAGCGTCAGAAGCGCGGGCAGATGGGCCTTCACCACCTCCATCAGATGGGTGGACAGGACCTCCATCGGAGTGACGACCGTGGCCCCCATGACCGAGGCTTCATCCTGGTCGGCGGACTGGATCCAGCGCGCGGGGCTGGCATAGACCGGCTCTCGGACACTGGTGCCGCGCAGGTCGGCCAGCACGGCCTCGGGGCCCAGGGCCAATATCTCGTGCGGGCGCAGCGTGCCCCTGCCCCGGACGACGCCCTGGATGCGGATCTGGTAATCCCCGGGCGACAGGTCGTCGGTATCGGTGATCCGCACATCGGGCAGGATCAGGCCGAAGCTGCGGGCAATATGGATGCGCAGGTTCTGGATGCGGCTGCCCAGCCCGCGCGCCTGGTCCAGCGCGACGACGATCAGGTCCGATCCGATCTCGACGCTGATCTCGTCCGTGTCGATGACATCGCCGATCCGCGCGGCGGGGCGTGCGGCTGCGTCCTGCGCGGGTGCCACGGGCTCCTCGGCCTGCGGGCGGGTGGCGATCCGCCATGACAGCGTCAGCAGCGACGCCGCGATCGCCAGGAACAGCAGGCGCGGCATTCCGGGAATGAACGAGATGACGATCATCGCGCCCGCGACCATCGCGGCAGGCTGCCAGCTTCGCGTGAATTCCGCCGACAGCAGATCCGCCGTCGTGTCCGTCGCGCCGCCGCGCGACAGCAGCAGCGCCGCCGCCATCGAGGTGATCAGCGCGGGAATCTGGCTGACCAGACCGTCGCCGATGGTCAGGTGGGAATAGGTCGAGGCGGCCTCGGCGATGGGCATCCCGTGAACGGTCACGCCCACGGCCAGACCGATCGCCAGGTTGATCATGGTGATGACGAAGCCTGCCACGGCATCGCCCTTGACGAATTTCGATGCACCGTCCAGCGATCCGAAGAAGCTGATCTCGCGCTGCTCCTGGACCCGGCGGCGCTTGGCCTCCTGGTGGTCGATCGCCCCGGCGTTCAGATCGCCGTCGATGGCCAGCTGCTTGCCCGGCAGCGAATCCAGCGCGAAGCGGGCCGCGACCTCGGCCATGCGGCCTGAACCCTTGGTGATGACCATGAAGTTCACGACCGAGATCACCGCGAAGACCGTGATGCCGACAAGGACCGAACCGCCCGCCACGAAATCGGCAAAGCCGTTGATGACCTGCCCAGCCGCCTGCCCGCCATTCTGACCTTCGGTCAGGATCAGCCGGGTCGAGCTGACGTTCAACGACAGGCGGATCACGAGGCTGACCAGCAGCAGCACCGGGAAGGCCTGGAAATCGGTCGGCTTCTGCACCAGCGACGCCATGACAAGGACCAGCGTGGCCGTGGCGATGGAAATGGCGATGCCCAAATCCAGCACCGAGGCCGGAAGCGGGATCACGAGCGAGATCACCACCAGGACCAGCCCTCCCGTCACCAGAAGCGGCGCGTCCAGCAGCCTGCCCGGTTTGCGCCCCGGCGCGGCCGCGGCGCTCATTCGGGCACCTCGGAGGGTCGGACCGGATCACGCAGCAGATCGTCCAGCGACCATGCCCGCCCGGTAAGCAGCCCGATGCGGCGAAGATAGGCGATGGCGCTGATCCGGTCCGCGCTTTCCATCGCCATCAGCTCGACGCGGTAATCGCGGGGCAGCCGCTGCCCCGTCAGAAGCCATTCCGATGCCTGCTGGCGATAGGCCTCGATGCCGCCGGCCGAGGCGGCAGATGCCACGAATGCCATTCCCATGACCGCCGCGCGCATCAGGCGGCCTTCTTCAGTTCGCGCAGTGCCGATTCCAGATCGTCGAAGCTGGGGCGGACATGTTCGGGAACCGATTGACGCCCGACCTCGACGCAGAGATTGGTCGCGTGCTGGTGCAGCCCCGCGATCAGCACCGATTTCACCACGTCGTAGAAACCCATGTCCTGCTTGACGACGCCCATCAGCCGGTTCGCCAGCGGAGCCACGAACCCGTAGGACAGAAAGACCCCCAGGAACGTCCCGACCAGCGCGCCCCCGATCATCTTGCCCAGAACGGCGGGCGGCTGATCGATCGAGCTCATGGTCTTGATGACGCCCAGCACGGCTGCCACGATGCCCAGGGCGGGCAACGCGTCGGCCATGTTCTGCAATGCATGGGGCACGTGCATCTGCTCTTCGCGCAGGGTGGCGATGCGGCGCGACAGCATATCCTCGACCTGATAGGGATCGTCGTAGTTCAGGCTGGCCGACCGCAGCGTATCCGCGATGAGCGAGACGACCTCGTGCTCGGCCAGCAACCGGGGATAATCGGCAAAGATCGGGGATTCGGACGGGTTCTCGATGTGGGTTTCCAGCGCGACCGGGTTCTCACGCGCGATCTTGAGCAGGCGGAACAGCAGGCAGAGCACGTCGTGATGGTCCTGCTGCGTCCATTTCGGCCCCTTGAAGGCCCGCATCAGCCCCCCCACCGTCGCCTTCAGCGTATGCCCGTCATTCGACAGGACATAGGCACCGACCGCGGCCCCCATGATCATCATCAGCTCGAATGGCAGCGCGTGCAGGATGACGCCCATCTTGCCCCCGGCTAGAAGATAGCCGCCGAACACCATGACCAGCGTGAAGATTATACCGACGAAGCCGAACATGGGCGTTTCCTTATGGGTTGCGGACGCTGCGCGCGCCCATCTGGGCGGTCAGCAGCGCGGCCTGGCGGGGCTCGACGGCGGCGATGATGCGGGCGCCGGCCTCGGGGCGGACGCGCATCAGGATCTCGGCCGCGAAATCGGCGGGAAGATTGGTCAGGATCGCCGCGGCCTCGGCGGGCTTCATCTGGTCGTAGACCGCGATCAGCTTGTCGATATCGGTGCGCACGGCCTGCGTGTCGCCCTGGCGTCCGGCCGTGATCGCGCCCTTTTGCGTGCGCAGTTCGGCCAGCCTTTCGCGCAAGGTCGTCTCGGCCTGCGCCAGTTCGGCCTTTTGCGTCTCGATCGAGGCCATGTAGCGTTCGATCCGCAGGGCGCGGTCGCGCAGCTCTTCGGCCAGGGCCACGGCTTCGGGGACGTCGCTGCAGCCCTCCAGCAGCTCGGGCGGCTCGGCCACCGCCGACAGCAGGTCGGGCATCCGCGCGTTCGCGACCAGCGCCAGGGCCGGAAGCGCCAAGGCCATGCCCAGCGCGGGCAGGATGCGGCGTCTCATTGCCCCACCTCGGAACGCTTGCGCAGACGGCGCGCGGTCGGGGCGGGGGCGGCGCTTGCCAGTTCGATCCGCTGGCGCAGATCCCAGATGGCGCGTTCGCGGCGGGCGGTCTCGATCTCGTCGGCCAGGATCTCGCTTGCGGCCGTCGCCTCGTCGCGGGCGGCACGGATCGCGCGTTCCAGCCGGTCCACCTCGGCGGCCATGACGGCGATCGCGCCGCCCAAGCCGCTTTCCAGGTCGTTCAGCTTGCGCAGCCTGCGCATCAGCGACAGGCAGAAGCCGCCCAAGGCCAGGCCCCCGATCAGCAGCGCCAGCTGCAGCAGATGATCCATGCTCATTTGAAACGAAACTCCGTGATCAGAAGGTCCTTGATGGCGTCCTGGCCCAGCACCATGCGCGACCGCGACAAAAGCTCGGTGCGGATGATCTCCAGCACGCCGCGCTTGTCGTAGGCCTGCGCATCCACCCCCGACAGGAAGGTCGTGAACGCATCCGAAAGGCGCGGCATCAGATGTTCGACATCCGCGTGATGGGCGGCATCGGTCTCGACCGTGGCGGACAGCACCAGGCTGCGGCCGCCCCCGCCGGGGATGATCGTCTCGATCATGGGGATGTCGACGAATTCGACCCCCGCATGGGCCGAGGCTTCGGTGGCGGTCTTGTCGCCCGCCAGCAGCTGCCCCGGCGACCAGACCCCGAGAAAGGTCGAGGCGAAGCCCGCCCCTGCAAGGACAAGCGCCGCGGCGGCGGGGATCAGCATCCCCTTCTTCGATTTCGGCGCCTGTTCGGCCGGCGCGGCGAGAGCGGTCGTCATCGTGATTCTCCGTCCTGACCGGACCGGAATAGCAAGACGCGACTAACCGATTCTTAACGACGCCCATGTCATCAAGTCCCCATGACGACGCGCTGATTCGAAAGGAAAGGTTTTGCAAAAACTGCAGGACTACTGGAACGAGCGAAGCTCTGCGCAGCGGCTGGTCCTTGGGGCGGCCTTTGCGGCGACATTTCTTCTGGTGGCCGGGTTCGCCTGGCTGGCCAACCGCCCCTCGATGGCGCTGATCTATGGCGGGCTGGACCCGGCCCGCGCGGGCGAGGTGATCGCCGGGATCGAACGTGCAGGCGTTCCCTACGAGGTGCGCGGCGATTCGATCTGGGTCGAGGAAGGCGCCCGCGACAGGCTGCGGATGGACCTGGCTTCCGAAGGGCTGCCCGCGGCATCCAGCACCGGCTACGAGATCCTGGACGGCATGTCGGGCTTCGGCACGACATCGCAGATGTTCGACGCCGCCTATTGGCGCGCGAAGGAGGGTGAGCTGGCCCGCACCATCCTGGCCCTGCCGAACGTGGAAACGGCCCGCGTGCACCTGGCGGTCGATACCGGGCGCGGTTACCGCCGCGACCAGGATTCAAGCGCCTCGGTCACGTTGACGACCACAGGATCGACCGTCAGCCGCGAACAAGCGGCGGCATTGCAGTATCTCGTATCCTCGGGGGTTCCGGGCATGCAGGCGGAACGCGTCACCGTCATCGACAGCAAGCGCGGCATCGTCGCGGCATCCGAGGAACGCAGCGGCGCCGACCGCGCGGACGAGATGAAGCGCAATGTCGAACGCATCCTCGAACCGCATGTCGGCATCGGCAATGCCATCGTGGAGCTGAACCTGGACCTGGTCACCGAAACCGAGTTGATGACCGAACAGCGCTTCGACCCCGAGGGACGTGCGCTGATCTCGACCGTCACCGAGGAAACGACGGATCAGAGCAATTCGTCCGGCCCCGGACCGGTCACCGCGGCCTCGAACCTGCCCGACACCGAGGATCAGCCCGGCGACACCAGCACCAGCCAGCGATCCGAGAATCGCCAGCAGTCGAATTACGAGGTCAGCCGCGTCACGCGCGAGGTGACGCGCCAACCCGGATCGGTCCGGCGCATGACGGTCGCGGTGCTGGTGAACGGGGCCACGCAGCCCGACGGCACCTCGGCCCCCCGCCCCGATTCCGAACTGGAGGCGCTGCGCGAGCTGGTCGCATCCGCGGTCGGTTTCGACGAGGGCCGCGGCGATGTCATCACCGTCCGTTCCCTGCCCTTCGCGGCCTTCGGCGAGGGCGCGACCGCAGCCCGGCCGGGCCTGATGGAACGTCTGGCCCTGAACGATCTGGCGCGGATCGCGCTGATCGGGATCTTCGCGCTGCTGGCGATCTGGGCGTTGTTGCGCCCCGCGCTGCGCAACCGTCAGCAACCCGCCCTGCCGATGCTGGACGAAAGCCGCCCCCCCGAACCGCAGCCTGCGCTGACCGGCACGATCGAACCCGAGGAACCGGCAGTAACCCCGGCCCCGTCACCGGCACCCGCCGAACCGCAGCAGCTGTCCCTGCCACCCGCCGATCCGGTCGCACGGTTGAAGAACCTCATGCGGGAACGCCATGACGAAAGCGTCAAGATCCTCTCGGGCTGGATCGACAACAAGGAGACCGCGAAATGAGCGTGGCGGTCTTCAGGCTCGAATCCTTCGGCGCGACCGCCGCGCCCGAACCCGTCTTCACCCGCGCCGATCTGGAAGCGGCCCGCGCCGAAGGTCGCCAGGCGGCCCTTGCCGAGGCGCAGGCCGCCCAGCACCGGGACCTGACGCGTGCCCTGACCGAACTGTCCGCCTTCATTGCCGATGACGAATCTCGGCGCCGCGCCCTGCGCGACGAGGCGGTCGAGGCATTGGCCCCGGTCCTGCGCCAGATCGTCATGGTCATGGCGCCTTTGTCCGCGTCGGCCCGCATGGAAACGGCGCTGATGGCCGAGCTGAACCGCATTTCGGGCGAGGCCCCTCCCCTCTCGGCGCACATCACCTGCAGTCGCGACCTCAGGGCCATGCTGGACCGCTGCCTTGCAGGGACGGGCCTGGCCGACATCACTGTCACCGAATGCGACGACGGCCGCCTCGACCTGATCCTGCAGGGCGGGCGGATCGGGTTCGACCCGGAACGGGTGACCCGCGATCTCCTAGAAATCCTCGAAGACATCCAGAAGGACGACACGACATGGACGCATTGAAGCATCTCATCGATACCGACAACATCCAGGTCGAGGTCACGATCCGGCTGGGTCGCACCCGCCAGACCGTGGCACAGCTGTCGTCGCTGCGCGCCGATGACGTACTGGTCCTGGATCAGCCGATCGAGGACGGCGTTGAGATCTGCGTGGGCGACAAGATCATCGCACGGGGCGAACTGACCAGCGACGGATCCGAGGAACGGCTGTGCGTGCGGGTGCTGGGTTCGGTGGGCGGCGCGTGAAGGCGATTGCCCTTGCCGCCGGCCTGATCCTGCCCGCCACGGCCATGGCACAGGATTTCGGCGATCTGGGCCAGGCCATCGGCGCGGGCGTCGGGCAGAACGCGGTCCTGCTGGCGGCGGGGCTGACCGCCCTGTCGCTGGCACCCGGCATCGCGATCATGGTGACGGCGTTCCCCTTCATCGTGACCGTGCTGTCGATCCTGCGTCAGGCAATCGGCCTGCAGCAATCCCCGCCCAACATGCTGATTGTCAGCCTTGCGCTGTTCCTGACCTGGTTCATCATGGACCCGGTCTTCCGCGAGGCATGGCAGCTGGCCGCCGTTCCGCTGCAGGAAGGGCGCATCGGCATCACCGAGGCCCTGATCCGGGGGATCGAGCCGTTCCGCGTCTTCATGTCCGCCCGCACCGATCCCGACATGCTGGCAGCCATGGCCGATGTGGCCCCCGGCGTGGGGGATCCCGACCGCCTGTCGGTGCTGATCCCGTCCTTCATGCTGTCCGAGATCCAGCGCGCCTTCGAGATCGGTTTCCTGATCGCGCTGCCCTTCCTGATCATCGATCTGGTGGTATCGGCCGTGCTGATGTCGATGGGCATGATGATGGTCCCGCCGGTGGTGGTATCCCTGCCCTTCAAGCTGGCCTTCTTCGTCGTCGTGGACGGCTGGGGGATGATCGCGAACGCACTGGTGCGCAGCTATGGCTGAGGCCGCGCCGTTCAGGCGCGGCGCGCGTCCAGCTTCTCGACACCCATGACCGACAGGACCTTCGCTTCGATATGCGCGGCATTCAGCGCCGAGGTGTCGTACATCGCGAAGGGCGCGTCGTGATCGACGAAGCTGTCGGGCAGCACCATCGACCGGAACCGCAATCCGCTGTCGAAGACGCCCTCTTCGGCCAGAAGCTGGGCCACATGGCTGCCAAAGCCACCGACCGCGCCTTCCTCGATGGTGATCAGCGCGTCATGGTCGCGGGCCAGCTGCAGGATCAGGTCGCGATCCAGCGGCTTGGCAAAGCGTGCATCGGCGATGGTCGGCGTGATGCCGCGCGCCATCAGCCCCTCGCGGGCGGACATGACCTCGGACAGGCGGGTCCCGAAGGACAGGATCGCGACGCCCGCGCCCTCGACGATCATGCGGCCCTTGCCGATGGGCAGGATCTCTCCGCGTTCGGGCATCTCGACCCCGGTGCCTTCGCCGCGCGGAAAGCGGAAGGCGATGGGCCCGCTGTCATGGGCCGCGGCGGTGGCGACCATGTGCTTCAGCTCGGCCTCGTCCGCGGCGGCCATCACCACGAAGCCCGGAAGGTTCGCCAAGAAGGCGGTATCATAGGCGCCCGCATGGGTCGGACCGTCCTGCCCGACCAACCCCGCACGGTCGATGGCGAAGCGCACGGGCAACCCCTGGATCGCCACGTCATGCACGATCTGATCGTAGCCGCGCTGCAGGAATGTCGAATAGATCGCGCAGAAGGGCTTCATCCCCCCCGCCGCCAGCCCGGCCGAGAAGGTCACCGCGTGCTGTTCGGCGATCCCCACATCAAAGGTCCGGCGGGGGAAGCGTTCGGCGAACCGCTTGAGCCCCGTGCCGTCGGGCATCGCGGCGGTGACGCCGACGATCCGCTCGTCCCGGCCCGCCTCGTCGATCAGCGCCTTGGCGAAGACCGAGGTATAGCTGGGTGCGTTCGATTTCGCCTTGCGCTGTTCGCCCGTGACCATGTCGAACTTGGACGTGGCATGACCGCGATCCGCCGCATTCTCGGCCGGGGCATAGCCCTTGCCCTTCTTGGTCACGACGTGGATCAGGACCGGACCCGTGGCGCGGTCGTGGATCGTGCGCATCAGGGGCAGCAGCTGTTCCATGTCGTGACCGTCCACCGGCCCGATATAGGAAAAGCCCAGCTCCTCGAACATGGTGCCGCCGATCGTCATGCCCTTGAGCATCTCCTTGGCCCGGCGCGCGCCCTCCTGGAAGGCATCGGGCAGGCGACCGACCGCCCCCTTGGCCACGGCCTTCAGTTCCTGGAACGGCCCGCCGGTATAGAGGCGCGTCAGATAGGACGAGAGCGCACCCACCGGCGGGGCGATCGACATCTCGTTGTCGTTCAGGATCACGAACAGCCGCTTGCCCAGATGGCCCGCATTGTTCAGCGCCTCGAAGGCCATGCCCGCGCTCATGGCGCCGTCGCCGATGACGGCCACCGCGTCGCCCGGATCGCCGCCCAGCTCGCGCGCCATCGCAAAGCCCAGCGCCGCCGAGATCGAGGTCGAGGAATGCCCCGCCCCGAACGGGTCGTAGGGGCTTTCCTGCCGCTTGGTGAAGCCCGACAGCCCACCACCCATGCGCAGGGTCCGGATGCGGTCGCGCCGCCCCGTCAGGATCTTGTGGGGATAGCACTGATGCCCGACATCCCAGATGATCTTGTCGCGCGGCGTGTCGAAGACCGCATGCAGCGCGACGGTCAGCTCGACCACGCCCAGGCCCGCGCCCAGATGGCCGCCGGTCTGGCTGACCGCGGCGATGGTCTCGGACCGCAGTTCGTCGGCCAGCTGCCGCAATTCGGCATCGCTGAGCGATTTGAGGTCGGACGGCAGCGAAACGCGGTCCAGGATCGGCGTCTTGGGTGTATCGGTCATTGGCTGGCCCTCCTCCGGGGCGGGCGGCATTCAGGTGTCGCGCTCGATAACAAAACGCGCAAGTTCACGCAAGTTTCCGGCCTTGCTGCCGTAGTCCGCCAGGGCGTCCTGCCCTGCCAGCGAAAGACGCCGCGCCTCGGCCCTGGCGCCGTCCAGTCCCAGCAGCGACACGAAGGTCGCCTTGTTGGCATCGGCATCCTTGCCCACGCGCTTGCCGGTGGTGGCCTCGTCGCCCTCGACATCGAGGATGTCGTCCGCGATCTGGAAGGCCAGACCCACGGCCTGCGCATATTCGTCCAGCGCGCCCGGGTCGGCATCCGCCATCAGCGGACCCGCGGTCGCCGCGAAGCGGATCAGCGCGCCCGTCTTGCCGCCCTGCAGGCGGATGATCGCATCCAGATCCAGCGGCACGCCCGAGGTCTCGGCCGCGATGTCCAGCGCCTGCCCCCAGACCATGCCCGCCGCCCCGGATGCCTGCGCCAGCGAGGCCACGAGGCGGATGCGCGCCCCATCGCCGCCCACGCGCGGATCGGCCAGCAGCTGGAAGGCCAGCGTCTGCAGCGCATCCCCCGCCAGGATCGCGGTCGCATCGTCCCATTTCACATGCACCGTCGGCTGGCCGCGACGCAGATCGTCGTCATCCATCGCGGGCAGATCGTCATGGACCAGGCTGTAGGCATGCAGCGCCTCGACGGCGGCGGCGACCGGCAGGGATGCCGCATCGTCCAGCCCGTGCAGCCGCGCCGATTCCATCACCAGGAAGGCGCGCAGGCGCTTGCCCCCGCGCAGGGCATAGCGCATCGCATCCGACAGATCGCCTTCGGGCAGCGTGTCGACGGCGGACATCAGCTCCGCCTCGACCAGGGGCCGGATCTCGGCCAGGCGGGACTGCATCACAGGCCCTCGGCGGGCTCGGTTCCGGTCGGTTGGCCGTTGGCGGCCAGCGTGATCTTCTCGACCCGCTCCTCGGCCTCGCGCAGGCGGGCCTCGCAATGGGCACGCAGCGCCGCCCCGCGTTCATAGAGCGCGATGGATTCCTCGAGCGTCGCCTCGCCGGTTTCCAGCTTGCCGACGGTCGCCTCCAGCTCGCGCATGGCATCCTCGAACGAGAGGGTCTGGATATCGCTCATGGGGCCTCCTGCTGCCTGTTCGGGTCAGCATAAACGGCATCGCGAACGGACGCCACCGGATGCGACGATCAGACCGTCAGTCGCGCGCCGTCATGGCCCGCGATCTTCAGGTCCATGATCGTGCCCTCGGGCTGATCGGCATCGAAGGTCACTTCGGTGAACTGCTCGGTGCGCCCAAGACGCGGACCTTCGGTCAGCACGCGATGCGTCCGCCCGATCTGGGCGTCCAGATGGCGGCGCAGCGCGGCCTCGCCCGCTTCCCGCAGCCGTGCCGCCCGGTCGCGGATCGCGGGACCCTTCACGGCGGGCATGCGCGCGGCGGGCGTGCCCTTGCGCGCGGAATAGGGGAACACGTGCAGGAAGGTCAGGTCGCATTCCTCGACCAGCTTCAGGCTGTTTTCGAACATCTCCTCGGTCTCGGTCGGGAAGCCGGCGATGATGTCGGCCCCGAAGACGATGTCGGGACGCAGGCGGCGGGCCTCGTTGCAGAAGGCGATGGCGTCTTCGCGCAGGTGCCGCCGCTTCATGCGCTTCAGCACCATGTCGTCGCCCGCCTGCAACGACAGGTGCAAATGCGGCATCAGCCGCGGTTCGGTCGCGATGGCCAGCATCAGGTTCTCGTCGGCCTCGATCGAATCGATGCTGCTGATGCGCAGGCGCGGCAGGTCGGGCACCAGCCGCAGGATGCGCATGACCAGATCGCCCAGGCGGGGCGTTCCGGGCAGATCCGCGCCCCAGCTGGTCAGGTCCACGCCGGTCAGCACCACCTCGTTGAAGCCGCGCCCCACAAGGCGCTTGATCTGTTCGATCACGACGCCCGCCGGCACACTGCGCGAATTGCCGCGGCCATAGGGGATGATGCAGAAGGTGCAGCGGTGATCGCAGCCGTTCTGGACCTGCACATAGGCGCGGTGACGACCGAAGCCGTCGATCAGGTGGCCCGCCGTCTCCTTGACCGACATGATGTCGTCGACGCGGACCTTCTCGGTCTCGCCGATCAGGTCGGGGGCGCGCAGCCCGGTCCAGGTCTCGGGCTGCATCTTCTCGTGATTGCCGATGACGCGCGTGACCTCGGGCATGGCGGCGAAGGTCTCGGGTTCGGTCTGGGCCGCACAGCCGGTGACGATGACAGGCGCGCCGGGATTCTCGCGTGATAGGCGACGGATCTCCTGGCGGGCCTTGCGGACGGCCTCGGCGGTGACGGCGCAGGTATTGACGACCACGGCGCCCGACAGGCCCGCAGCATCGGCCATTTCGCGCATGGCCTCGGTCTCGTATGCGTTCAGCCGGCAGCCGAGGGTCGAGAAGACGGGTGCGCTCATTCCGACCACCAGCTTTCGGTAAAGGTTCCGGAGAAGACATGCGCGGTGGGGCCTTCCATCCAGACCCCGTCCTCGCGCCAGTCGATATGCAGGACGCCGCCCGGCACGTTCACCTTGACGCGCCGAGCCGTCAGGCCGCGCCGTGCGGCCGCCACCGCCGCCGCGCAGGAACAGGACCCCGAGGCCAGCGTCGGCCCCGTCCCGCGCTCCCAGATGCGCAGGGTGATCTCGTCGCGGGACAGGACCTGCACCACCTCGACATTGGTGCGCTCGGGATAGAGCGGGTGGTGTTCCATCCGCGGGCCGAATTCGGCCAGATCGACCGAGGCCGCGTCATCCACGAAGAAGGTGACATGCGGATTGCCCATGCCGGTCGCCACGGGATCGCCCTTGATCGGCAGGTGATCGATATCCGCGTCGTGCGCCAGCGGGATCGCACGCCAGTCCAGCACCGGGTGCCCCATGTTGACGCGCGTGAGACCGCCCCCCGCATCCTCGGCCAACAGGACCGCATGATCGGTGCGCAGGCGCAGGCTGTCGCGCCCGCCCTCATCCAGCAGATGGCGCGCGATGCAGCGCGTGGCGTTCCCGCAGGCCCCGCTGCGCGAACCATCCGCGTTCCAGAAGACCAGCCGCGCGTCCGAGCGGTCATCGTCCTGGATCGTGGCAAGCTGATCGAAGCCGACCCCCATATGGCGGTCGGCAATGCGCGCGACATGGCGGGGTTCCAAGGCCACGGCCTTGCCCCTCAGGTCGATCACCACGAAATCATTGCCCAGCCCGTGCATCTTCATGAAGGGCAGAGGGGCGCTCTTATCTGCTGTCATGAGGCGGCATATAGGCCCGAATGAAAGAATTTGCCAGATCTGTCATTTTTCCTGTTGACCCCACCGGCCACCGACCGTAGATAGCCCCCCGTGCGATGGGCCCATAGCTCAGTTGGTAGAGCAACTGACTTTTAATCAGTGGGTCACAGGTTCGAATCCTGTTGGGCTCACCACTGAACTTCCTCTGGAAATTCAACGCGACACGGCACCCCTTCGGGGGTGCCGCGTGCCGCATTCCGGCAGCTGCCGGGCAACCTTCATCAATCCGGGAAACCCCACCCCCAGGCAGGCGTTCGCCATGGACATCCGCAATCAGGGGGCGCGCCATGCCGGAATGGATCACCGAGAATATCGACCTCATCCAGGCCGGGGCCGCGCTTCTCAGCGCGCTCGTCTGGATCTTCTATCTGCAGGTCATCGTGTCGGGCCTTCGCCGCCAGCGGCGCAGCGAGATCCTGATCACGCTTGCGGGCCGAATGGACCTGTCGGCCAGCATGATGATCAGCAATCTGGGATTCGAACCGATCTATGTCCTGGACATCCTCGTGCGCAGCCTGTCCGAGGAGGACGAAGCCGTCGTGTCGGTCGTGGACCGCATCGATCCCGACCGCGACGAATCGTCGGAAAAGCTGACCACGCTGCAATCGCCGCTGAAGACGGGCGAACATGTCGAGGCCGGACGACTGGACGAGATGCTGCGCCGGGCATCCTGGTGGGCCGACCTGAACAGCCACCCCGACAAGCTGCACCGGATCGAGGTGACAGTCGCCGCGGTCACCGCCGCCACCAGCAGCATCGTCGCAGCGCGGCGCATCTTTCATGTCAGCTGCGAGGACGGCAATATCCGCATTCGGCCCGATGGGATCTATGCCGAACAGATCAGGGACCGCCGCGGTCGTCGCCGGATCGAGAAGCAGCTGAACGACATGATCTGAGCCGCCTCAGCGATAGGTCAGATCCGCCACCAGCGGGTAATGATCCGATGGCCAGATCCCGTCCGGGGCCTGTCGCACCAGCACGGGACGATCCGCGTAATCGAGCCCGCCCGCGATCAGCACATGATCGATCGCCGGAAAGAGGTTGAGCCCGTGATTGAGGTGATAGCTGGCCCCCTTGGCCGGCAGAAGCCGCAGGCCGGCCTCCTGCAGCTTGCGCGCGGTTCTGCTGCCCCGGATCGCATTGAGGTCGCCGACGACCGCCAGGCGTTCGCCTGATGCGATCCAGGGCGCGATACGTTCCGCCACAAGATCGGCCGAACGCAGTCGATTCTCGCCGCTGGAATAGTCGAAATGGACGTTCAGCACGCGCAGCAGGGTATCATCGCGCAGATCGCGCAGTTGCACCCATCACGCAAAGGCCGGGAACGACCCGTCAAAGCTGCACGAATAGATCGTATCGGGGGTTTCGGAAAAGAAGAACCACCCCTGGTCGACCTCTTCGAACCTGTCGCTGCGGAAGAAGACCGGCTGGGTCGTGGGAAAGTCCTGCCAATCGCCCGTCGCCCCCGCCGAATACCCTGGAAACTGCCCGCGCAGGAAATCGTATGTCAGGTTGGTCGAGCCGTCCCCGCGGCGAAAGCTCTCCATCTCTTGGAAGGCCAGGATATCGGCATCGACATTCCGCAGAACCTCGGCCATCGCGCCCTTGCGCCGGTCCCACCCCTCGACCGTCCAGGGGCCGTCCTGCCGATCCAGCATGATGTAGTGGGTGTTTAGACTGGCGATGCGGATCCCATCATCGGGCGGCGCCGTCACATCCCCCCCGCGCGAATGCCACCCGCAAGAGGCAAGGGCGATCAGAAGGATGACGGCGATCAAGGTCGCGATATGACGTATGACGCTCCGCATGCGGCTCCGATCGTTTCTCCGGTGGGGCCCTGCCCCCAAGCCGAGTTCAACCGTTGTTGTCCCTAGAAGCCAATGGGGTATTTTCCTAGGGCTCATACGGCAATTTGAGCGACTCCCCGATCCTCGGACAGTTTTCTTGCTGATCTAAGCGAGTGCATGCGCCTGCTGATCGGTTCGATGGTGCTGAAGCAAATGACGGCATGCGGCTGCCCGCCATGGGCGGAGCGAGGTCTCCGATGGTTATAGAAGGCAATCCATTATTCGATGGCGATCTTGGCCCGCGATCCGGTTTTCCGACCGTACAGGTAGACGCATTCATACTTGAAGGCCCGCAAGAGGCGTGAACAGCCCGATGTTTCGGGGATGCCTCCTTTGCAAATTCTAAGGCAAGGAGGCTCTGATGTGCACAGGCAATCTCACTGACAAGTTCAAGCGCGTCACGGTCGCTCGGATCATCGGGCGAGGTTACGCGGTCAGCGAGGTCTCGGAACCGCTCGGGGTAGGCAAGCACTCGCTCTATGCGGGGAACCGCAACTTCGTGAAGGCAGCCTTGGGCGAGATGGAGAAAGACGCTGAGATCCGGCGGCTGAAGCGCGAGCTGGTCAGGGTGTCGGAGGAGCGTGGCATCCCGAAAAGGCGAGTCCTGTCCACCATTAGTCCGTGGACAGTGGCGAGCGCGTATTTCGCTCGGGATGCAAAGTGAGTGGAGCCAGCGAGGCGCCACTGGTTCGAGCCCGCTGGCGACGGCGTTCGTGGCCGAGCATCGGGGACAGTTTTCTGTTCGCGCGATGTGCCGCTGCCTGCGCGTCCAGCCGAGCGGGTTTCATGCGTGGCTGACGGCACCGCTGAGTGCACAGGTGCATCAAAATCAGCGACATACTAAACTGTTGCCCAAGACTTGGACCCGAGCGGTGAAGTTCATGGCCATTGCAAGCTTCATGATTTTTACGATGCCCTGATCGATCAGGGCGAAAGCATCTGCCCGAACCGCGCGTCCAGACTGGCGCGGCTTGCAGGAATCGGGGCACGGATCAGCAATAAAACGCCGCCCCGATAGCTATGGTAGCCAACCGTCGGTCGTGGTCGACATCGAGCCGGTGAACGCCACCGGCTCAAGAGAACCGGCAAGGGCTCGACAGGCAGTTCGATATCGAAGCCCCAGACAAAGTCCGGGTACCAGACATCACCTACATCCGGGCAAAGGAGGGGTTTGCCCACCTCGCAATAGTCATTGACCTGTATTTCCGGCGTGTGGTCGGCTGATTGATGCAAAGCCCTCAGACGACAGATGTCGTCTTGCAGGCTCTGCTCACGGCCGTCTGGCGGCGCAAGCCAAAGAAAAGGCGTTAATCCATTCGTATCAGGGCAGCTAGTTCACCGGCATGGACTGGCCTGCGTTTTTGCGCGCCTATGATTTCGAGCATTCGATGAGCCGCCGTGGTAACTGTCGTGACAATGCAGTTGCCGAAAGCTTTTTCACTCCACTCAAGCGCGAACGGATCAGCCGCAGAATCTGCCGGACCCGCGAAGAAGCAAGGCAGGACGCGTTCGTTTATGTCGAGGTATTCGAAATTCCGAAGCGCAAGCATACGAGGAACGGTATGCTATCGCCCGCCGATTTTCCGCGCCCGCGTTCCCTGAACGTTGCCCAGTATACGGACACGCAAAAGCCTCCCGCGAGGGAGGCTTACAACGCACTGTAATATCGCGACATTTTGGTTGCGGGGGCAGGA
>NZ_JAHKQB010000017.1 GCF_018860625.1 Paracoccus sp. C2R09 | reverse complement strand
AACCAGGGCTGAAGTTCATTCACCTTCACCGCCCACAACCAATGCAGCCCGGCAAGGATCGCGGCCGCATAGACAGCCTTGTGCAGCCGGCGCCATGCCTGCCCGCCCATGCGCCGGATCGACAGGTTGTTCGATGTCACCGAAAGCGGGATCAGGATCGCAAGCGCCAGCATCCCCACCAGCAGATAGGGGCGCTTGATCACGTCGCCCAGCATCTGCGACCACAGCAGCCCCATATCCAGCACCATCCATGCCAGCACATGCGGCACGACATAGGAAAAGCACAGAAGGCCGATCGCGCGGCGGAACTTCATCAGGCTGATCCCGGTGATGCGCAGCAGCGGCGTGACTGCCAGCCCGCCCGCCAGGAAATAGAGCGCGGTCTGCCCCAGCCGATGCTCGATCTCGCGGATCGGGTCCACGCCCATCCGCCCTATCAGCAGGTCGAACACCACCAGCGCCAGCGGGATCAGCCCGACCAGCCATACGGCCCAGACAGGGACGCGGCGCAGCACTCCGTTGATCCTGGCCCGCATCAGTAATTCGCCCGCAGGTCCATCCCGGCATAGAGCGATGCGACCTCGTCGCCATAGCCGTTGAACATCAGGGTCTCCTGGCGGCCGCCGAACAGGCCCGCACCGATGCGCCGTTCGGTCGCCTGGCTCCAGCGGGGATGGTCCACATTCGGGTTCACATTGGCATAGAATCCGTATTCGCTTGCCTGAAGCTGCTTCCAGGTGTTCACCGGCTGCTGTTCCATCACGTTGATCCGCACGATCGACTTGATCGACTTGAAGCCGTATTTCCACGGCACGACCAGCCGGATCGGCGCGCCGTTCTGATTGGGCATCGGCTGATCGTACAGCCCCGTCGCCAGGATGGTCAGCGGGTGCATCGCCTCGTCAAGACGCAACCCCTCGCGATAGGGCCAATCCAGAAGCGCACGCTGCTGGCCGATCATCTCCTCGGGGCGGACCAGGGTCTCGAACTCGACATACTTGGCCGAAGGCTGCACGCCCGCCTTTTCCAGCACCGAGGCCAGCGTCACGCCCAGCCAGGGCACGACCATCGACCACGCCTCGACGCAGCGCAGGCGATAGATGCGTTCCTCGAGCGCGTTTTCGGGGGCAAGGTCGTCGACCGAGTAATTGCCCGGACGATCCACGAGGCCCGTGATCTCGACCGCCCAGGGGGCGGTCGTCAGGGCGCCCGCATTGCGTACGGGATCCTCCTTGCCGGTGCCGAACTCGTAGAAGTTGTTGTAGTTCGTGATCTCCTCGAAGCTGTTCGGGGTCTCGTCCGTCGAGAAGCGCGAGGGCTTGCCGGTCAGCGCCAGCGCAGGCCCGCCGGGCAGCGCGCCCGCGGCCATTGCGATACTGCCCGCCGCGATGAACTTGCGGCGGTTCAGATAGTCGCGCTGCGGGGTGACGTCGGACCATTTCAGCTTCATGTCTCGCTCCTTTGGCGGGGCCGTGTTGGCCCCAACATGGCACAAGACACGCGGGCCGCAGCCCGAATGATGCATCACATTCCGTTGAAATCGCTCAGTCGGCGATCTCGACCTCGTGCAGGATGGCGGCGCCGAAGCGTTCCAGGCGCGCATCGTCCAGATATCGCGACAGCGCGTCCAGGCTGGTGGGACGGGCCTTGGCGATATTGCGGATCTGCGCGGTGGTCAGGCTCAGCGGCTTCTCGGTACCGTCCTCGCCGCGCTGCAGGCGCAGCTGCAGATCGCCCAGACGGTCGAACAGCGCGCCTGCCGGACTGCCCGCAAGGGCGCGGCGCGCGGGGTGCATCGCAGGCTGTTCCCCCGCGATCACCGTCAGGAACTCCGCGCCATAGCTTTCCAGCTTCTTGGCCCCGACCCCGCTGACGCGGGCCATCTGGTCCATGTCCTGCGGACGCGCCGTCGCCATCTCGATCAGGGTGCGGTCGGGGAAGATGACATAGGCGGGGACGCGCGCGGCCTCGGCCAGCGCCCGGCGCTTGGCCTTCAGCGCGGACAGAAGCGGCTCGTCCTCCTCGGAGACCTGCGCGCGCAGGACGGTCGCGGATTTGGCATTCGCGGTCGTGTCCTGGCGCAGGGTCACGTTCTCCTCCCCGCGCAGGATGGGATGGGCGGCTTCCGTCAGCTGCAGCGCGCCGTGGCGTTCGGGATCGGGGCGGCACAGGTCCAGCCCCATCATCTGCCGGAAGATCGCCTGCCACTGGCCGCGCGGATGTTCGCGCCCCACCCCGAAGGTCGGCAGGTGGTCGTGGCCCCGTTCGCGCACCTTGTCGGTCTGGTTGCCGGTCAGCACGTCGATCAGGTGACCCGATCCGAACCATTCGCCCGTGCGCAGCATCGCGGACAGCGCCTTGCGGACGGCCATCGTGCCGTCGAACAGCTTGGGCGGGGTCTGGCACAGGTCGCAATTGCCGCAATCGCCGTGCTGCTCCTCTCCGAAATAGGCCAGCAGGCGGCTGCGGCGGCAGCCCGTCGCCTCGGCCAAGCCCAGAAGCGCGTTCAGGCGGGCATGGTCGGCGGTCTTGCGGGCAGGCTCGGCCAGCCCCTCGTCGATCTGGGTGCGGCGCAGGCGGATGTCGTCGGGACCATAGAGGGTCAGCGTCTCGGCCGGGTCGCCGTCGCGGCCCGCGCGGCCGATCTCCTGATAGTATCCCTCGATGGATTTCGGCAGGTCCGCATGCAGCACCCACCGGATGTCGGGCTTGTCGATGCCCATGCCGAAGGCCACCGTCGCCACGACGATCAGCCCGTCCTCGCGCTGGAAACGCGCCTCGGCCTCGCGGCGCTGATCGGGCTCCAGACCTGCATGATATGCGATGGCCGGATGCCCCGCCTCGCGCAGCGCCTGGGCCAGCGATTCCGTCCGCGCCCGCGCCCCGCAATAGACGATGCCCGACTGACCGCGACGCGCGGCGACGAAGGACAGCACCTGCTTGCGGGGACTGTCCTTCGGCTGAAAGGCCAGCCGGATGTTCGGGCGGTCGAAACCGCGCAGGAAGGTGACGGGTTCGACCTTGGCGAACAGGCGCTCGACGATCTCGGCGCGGGTTTCGGCATCCGCGGTGGCGGTGAAGGCCGCAAGCGGCACGTTCAGCGTGCGCTTCAGTTCACCGATCCGAAGATAGTCGGGGCGGAAATCGTGGCCCCACTGGCTGACGCAATGCGCCTCGTCGACCGCGATGGCGGTGACGCCCGCGCGCCGCAGCAGGTTGACCGTGCCCCCCGATGCCAGCCGCTCGGGCGCCATGTAGAGAATGCGCAGGCTGCCATCCGACAGGCCCGCGAAGACGGCCTCGGTCTCGGCCTCGGTATTGCCGCTGGTCAGGGCGCCGGCTTCGACGCCCGCGGCACGCAGGGCGCGCACCTGGTCCCGCATCAGCGCGATCAGCGGGGAAATGACGACCGTCACCCCCTGCCGCATCAGCGCGGGCAGCTGATAGCACAGCGACTTGCCCCCGCCCGTGGGCATGATCGCAAGCACGTCGCTGCCATCGGCGACGGCTTCGACGATCTCCTGCTGGCCCGGTCTGAAGCCGTCAAAGCCCCAGACCTCGCGCAGCAGGTCGCCCGCTGGCAGATCCCGCGCCATCAGAAGCCGTAGAAGAAGCCCGCGTTGTTCGCCAGCGCGCGCTGCAGGATGATGATGATCAGGAAGACGACCAGCGGGGCCAGGTCCAGCCCGCCGGTATTCGGCAGTACGTTGCGGATCGGACGATAGATCGGTTCGAGCAGCCGGTTCAGGCCGTCCCAGATCTGCGCGACCAGCGGCTGACGAAGGTTCAGCACTTGGAAGTTGATCAGCCAGGACATGATGATGTGGACGATCATCACGAACCAAACCACCTGCAGGATCAGCTGCAGCGCCTCGTAGAGCGTTCCCATAATTCTTCCTCGTGTTCGTGCCGGCATTCGTATCGGGCCGGTGCCCGATCCCCGCGATCGCGGCCCTGTATGCGGGCAAGGCGCCGCATGCGCAAGCATGCCCGCCCCTGCCGCGTCGCGATGCCGCCGCGTCGCAGGTTGACGCCCGCGTGAACAGCGGCCACCCATGGCGGCGGATCGATCAAAGGGGGCCCGATGTATCCGCTGTTCCGCTTCGCCAAGGAAATGGTCAAGTTCCGCAAGGCGCCCCGGCTCGGGCCGTTCGATGCGCATGTATCACAGCACATGTGCTGGCCCTGGGACCTGGACCCGTGGATCGAGCTGAACAACGGCCGGACCCTGACCCTGTTCGACCTGGGCCGCATCCCGCTGGCGCAGCGCACGGGGCTGGTCGCGATCCTGCGCGCGCATGGATGGGGAATGACCGTGGCGGGCAATTCCACCCGCTATCGCCGCCGGGTGAAGGCCTTCGATCGCTTCACGATGGTATCCCGGATGGTCGGTTGGGATCACCGCTTCATCTATATCGACCAGTCGATGTGGAAGGGCGCGGAATGCTGCAACCAAGTGCTGATCCGCATGGCCGTCACCTCGGCCAGGGGGATCGTGGCGCCCGCCGATGTCGCGGCGGCCTTGGGTCATATGGGCGACAGCCCGGCCCTGCCCGAATGGGTCGCCGCCTGGACGCAGGCCGATGCCGCGCGTCCCTGGCCGCCCGAACTGCCCGAGGATGCCCGCAAGGCCTTGAAAGCCTGACATCCGCTGGGCCTTATGTCCCCGACGCCATAGGGGGACGGCCATGAATCGCAAGCGCATCTGGGGCTGGTGGTTTTTCGACTGGGCCAGCCAGCCCTATCACACGCTGCTTCTGACATTCGTCTTCTCGATCTACTTCGCCGAGGTCGCGAAGACCCATTATATCGCCCTGGGCTTCAGCAGCACGATCGCGGGCGCGCATGCGCAGGCGCTGTGGGGCTATGGACTGTCGATCACGGGCCTGTGCATCGCGCTGCTTGCCCCCGTGCTGGGGGCGGTGGCCGACAGTTCGGGGCGGCGGATGGGCTGGATCTGGCTGTTCTCGGGGCTCTATGTGCTGGGCGCGGCGGGATTGTGGACGCTGACGCCCGATCAGCCCGCGCTGGTGCAGGCCGTCATGCTGTTCGGCATCGGCCTGATCGGGACCGAATTCGCGACGATCTTCACCAATGCCCTGCTGCCGGGCCTTGCGCCGCGCCACGAGATCGGGCGCCTGTCCGGTTCGGGATACGCCTTCGGATATCTGGGCGGGGTCAGCGCGCTGGCGATCATGCTGCTGCTGTTCGCGGAAACCCCCTCGGGGCGGACGCTGGCGGGGATCGAGCCGCTGTTCGGGCTGGACCCAGCCCTGCGCGAGGGGACGCGTTTCGTCGGCCCCTTCACCGCGATCTGGTACGCGGTCTTCATGATCCCCTTCTTCCTGTGGGTGCGCGAACCGCGCGGGCCGCGGCGCCCGATCCGCATGGGCGTCGCGCTGCGCGAACTGGGGGGCCTGATCGCCAGCCTGCGCCACCGCCGCAGCCTGCGCTACTGGCTCATCTCCTCGATGTTCTCGCGCGATGCGCTGAACGCGCTTTATGGGTTCGGGGGCGTCTACGCGGGGACGGTGCTGGGATGGCCGGTGTTCCTCGCGGGCGTGTTCGGGGTGATCAGCGCGATCTCGGCCGCGATCATCAGCTGGCTGGGCGGACGGGCCGACTGCGCCTTCGGGCCGCGCGCGGTGATCGCCGCCTGCATCGCGGCGCTGGCCGCGGTCTGCCTGCTGCTGGTCGGCATGGACCGGGCGTCGATCATGGGGATCCCCGTGGCCGAAAGCGGCGTCATCGGGGGGCTGGGCGTGCCCGACCTTCTGTTCTTCCTTTGCGGAGCGGTGATCGGCGGGGCGGGCGGGGCGCTGCAGGCCGCAAGCCGCACGATGATGGTGCGCCACACCACCGAGGAACGCGCGACCGAGGGGTTCGGTCTCTATGCGCTGTCGGGCAAGGCGACCGCCTTTCTCGCGCCCTTCCTGATCGCGGTGACCACCGATCTCAGCGGCAATCAGCGTGTGGGATTCATTCCCCTGATCCTGATCTTTCTTGTCGCGCTGGTTCTGCTAGGTTGGGTCGACCCGGACGGAGAAGAAGAGGCACGCCCGTGATCTGGAACACGACCATCCGCAAGACGTTGACCGCCGCAGCCGCCGCGCTGACCATGTCGCTGCCCGCAGCGGCGGAACCGCTGGCCAAGGACGTGTTCGGCGCGTTCCGCAGCCCCTCGCAGGGACCCGCCGTATCCATCGGCAATTACAGTCGCGGCTGCGCGCAGGGCCTTGTGCAACTGCCTGAATCCGGGCCGACGTGGCAGGCGATGCGCCTGTCGCGCGGTCGCAACTGGGGCCACCCGGTGATGATCGACTTCCTGATCGGACTGTCGCGCGCCGCGAACCAGGCGGGCTGGCAGGGGCTCTATATCGGCGATATCGGCCAGCCGCGCGGCGGACCGGCCCTGTCGGGCCATGCCAGCCACCAGATCGGCCTGGATGCCGATATCTGGATGCGCCCGCCCAGCTCGCTGAGCCTGTCGCGCCAGCAGCGCGAGAACATCTCCTCGGTCTCGGCCGTGGCCTCGAACGGGCTGGGCCTGTCGGGGGCCTGGACGCCGCAGCACATGTCGATCCTGCGCGCCGCGGCGAATGACAGCCGGGTGGAACGCATCTTCACCGACCCGGTGGTCAAGGTCGCCATGTGCCAGATGGAAACGGGCAACCGCGCCTGGCTGCGCAAGATCCGCCCGCTGAACAACCACGACTATCATTTCCATGTGCGCCTGAACTGCCCCGCGGGGTCGATCTGCGAACGCCAGAACCCGATCCCGGCAGGCGACGGCTGCGCCGAGGCCGCGGAATGGCTGGCCATCCGCAAGAACCCCGCCCTGGCGAAACCCGCCGCGCCCAACCCGGATTATCGCCACCCCCGCACCTTCCGCCTGAGCGAGCTTCCCGCCCAATGCCGAACCGTTGCCGGCGCACCCTGACGGGGACGCTTCTTTCGATTGCGATATCGACCGCGCCTGTCCATGCAGGCGCGGTTCTCGATTATGTCGGCACCTATGTCTGGTCCGAGGACCGCGAGGATTTCGGCGGCTTTTCGGGGTTGGAACTGTCGGATGACGGAACGACCTTCCACGCGCTGTCGGATCGGGCGCATCTTTACTGGGGGCGGTTCGAACGCGACGATCAGGGCATCGTGCGCGGGGTGACCACCTTGGGCCGCGCGCAGCTGCGCGACAGCCATGGCAGGCCCCTGCCCCCCGGATATACCGGCGACAGCGAAGGGCTGGCCATCGGCCCCGACGGGACGATCCATGTCAGCTTCGAAGGGCTGAACCGCATCGCCTCCTATCCCGATCTGGACCAGGGCCCGACCCAGCTGCGCCGCGCCCCCCAGATCCCCGGCATGGGTGTGAACAGCGGCCTCGAGGCATTGGCGATCGGCCCCGAGGGGCAGCTCTATACCCTCCCCGAGACGTCAGGCTCGGACGAGACGCCCTTCACGCTGCTGGAATATTCGGACGACCGCTGGCATCAACGCGCGCAGATCCGGCGCGACGGAAGCTGGCTGATGGTGGGCGCGGATATGGGGCCGGACGGCAGGCTCTATCTGCTGGAACGCGATTTCGGCGGGATCCTCGGGTTTTCCTCTCGCGTGCGGCGGATCTGGCTGGACGATGACGGCGTCGCCGAGGACGAGGTCGTGCTGCGCACGCGGTCGCTGCAATACGACAACCTGGAAGGCATCGCCGTCTGGGACGACGGCATCGGCATCCGTCTGACGATGATCTCGGACGACAACTTCCTGTTTCTGCAGCGGACCGAGATCGTCGAATACCGCCTGCGCGACGAATGACGCCCGGGACCGTCACGGATTGACAAGCCGCGCCCTGCGGACGTATGCGCGCCCTGCCCGCAAGGCCGGGCCGAGTTCTCCGCAACCTTGTCAAAACGGAATTCCCGATGACACGCTTCCTGCCCGGCATCATTGCCATGGCCGCCATCGTGGTGGCCTCCAACATCCTCGTGCAATTCGTGGTCGGCGACTGGCTGACCTGGGGTGCATTCACCTATCCCCTCGCCTTCCTCGTGACGGATGTGATGAACCGCGTGCATGGCCCCCGCGCCGCGCGCCGCGTCGTGCTGGCGGGCTTCGTGACCGGCATCGCCTGTTCGCTGATCGCGGCGGGCGTCGGGGTCACCACGCTGCGCATCGCCATCGCGTCGGGCGCGGCCTTCCTGATCGCGCAGCTGACCGACATCGCCGTCTTCGACCGGCTGCGGGGCGGACGCTGGTGGCGCGCGCCCCTGGCATCCACCCTGATCGGATCGGCGCTGGACACGGTGCTGTTCTTCGGCATCGCGTTTTCCGCCCTGCTGCCCGCCGACGGCAATACCGGCTGGTCGAACGAGGTTGTTCCGCTGCTTGGTCAGGGACCGGGCGTTTCGCTGTGGGTTTCGCTGGCAGTTGCCGACTGGCTGGTCAAACTGGGTCTGGCGCTACTGGCGCTTGTGCCCTTCCGCCTGATCGTCCGCAATTTGTTGGGTGCTGCCCCCAAAACCTGATTGACACATCTCCGATCTGTGGCAACCTGACCTTACAACGGCAACATTGAAAGGAGGTGGTCCAGTGTCGAGAGTGATATTGGAGAGAGGTGTCGGAACAGTCAGGGGGGCCGTGGCCTGAAGGCAGCCCTTCGGGTCGTAAACCCTGGTTGGGACCGGATGCGCTTCCATCCCTAACCGGACCATCTCCTTGGATCTCGCGGGTCGTCTTCTTCAGACGACCCGTTCCATTTTTTCGAAGGCGGCGGGATCACCCGCCGCCTTCGACATTTCCGGCCCCGCGATCAGCCGCGACGGATCGCAATGGCGATGCCCTGCCCGCCGCCGATGCACATGGTGATCAGCGCCGTGGTGCCGCCGGTCCGTTCCAGTTCATGCAGCGCCTTCACCGTCAGGATCGCGCCGGTCGCACCCACCGGATGGCCAAGCGCGATGGCGCCGCCATTCGGGTTCACCCGCGCCGGATCAAGGCCCAGCCCCTTGTTCACCGCAAGCGCCTGCGCGGCGAAGGCCTCGTTCGATTCGATCACGTCGAAATCGCCGGGCTTCAGGCCCGTCTTCTCCATCAGCGCCTGCACGGCGGGGATCGGACCGACGCCCATCACCTCGGGGCGGACGCCCGCCACGGCATAGCCGAGGATCCGCGCGCGCGGAGTCAGGCCCGCAGCCTCGGCCGCGCCCGCGCGTGCCAGCACCAGTGCGGCCGCACCGTCATTGATGCCGCTGGCATTGCCCGCCGTCACGCTGCCGCCCTTCTGGAAGACCGGCTTCAGGCCCGCCAGCTTCTCGGGGCTGGTCTCCTTGGGATGTTCGTCGGTATCGAAGACCACCACGCTCTTGCGGGACTTGATCTCGACCGGGACGATCTGGTCCCGGAAATGCCCCGCCGCGATGGCCTCGGCCGCGCGGCGCTGCGATTCCATCGCGAAGGCGTCCTGTTCCTCGCGGGTGATGTCATGTTCGGCGGCGACGTTTTCGGCCGTGACGCCCATATGGCCGGTGCCCATCGGGCAGGTCAGCGCGCCGGTCATCATGTCCAGCATGGACTGGTCGCCCATCTTGGCCCCGAACCGGGCCGAGGGGATGACATAGGGCGAACGGCTCATGCTCTCGGCGCCGCCGGCGATGGCGAAATCGGCGTCCCCCAGCATCAGCGCCTGCGTGGCCGACACGATGGCCTGCGCCCCCGATCCGCACAGGCGGTTCACGTTCATCGCGGGCGTCGTATGGGGAATGCCCGCCTCCAGCATGGCGACGCGGGACAGGTACATGTCGCGCGGTTCGGTATTGATGACATGGCCGAAGACCACCTGCCCGATCCGGTCGGGCGCAAGACCCGCACGCTCCAGCGCGGCGCGGGTCACGGTGGCTGCAAGCTCGATCGGGGGAATGCCTGCAAGGCTGCCCCCGAAGGTTCCGATGGCAGTGCGCGCACCGGACAGAATGACGATATCGTCTGCGGACATGGTTTCCTCCCTCAGGTCTCGGATGGAAGGATAGGGCCGCCCCGCCGCATCGCAAGCCGCCCGCCCTTGTTCCGTCACGGCAGAGTTTGCAGATCCGGCATCTTCGCGGTATGCTCACGGGGAATAACGGATGAACGGACGCCCCCAATGCCCCCGACCGCGAACGGGCCGCGCCTGCGGATCAAGCTTCGGCTGGAATATGACAGCCCCCTGATCCTGGGCCCCGGCAAGGCCGAGCTTCTGTCGCGCATCGACCGGCTGGGCTCGATCTCGGCGGCGGCGCGGGAAATGGGCATGAGCTACAAGCGCGCCTGGACCCTGGTCGAGGAGATGAACGCGGCCTTTGCCGATCCGGTCATCGACCGCGCCCGCGGCGGGGCGGGCGGCGGGGGCGCGACCGTGACCCCGACCGGCAAGGATGTGCTGACGCATTACCGCGCGCTCGAGACGCTTCTGCGCGATGCGGGGGCCGATCACCTGCAGGCGCTGAACGCGCTGCTGCACCCAGAACCGGATGCCTGACGCGGATATCCGCCATATCCTAAGGGCTTTGTGATTTCACCCGGCCGTGATTTCCCCTAGTATCGCTGCCAACGAAAAAAGAGCACGAGGGCAGTATGAACAGGCTTCTCAAGCTGGGAATCGTCTTGCTGGTCGCATCCTGCGGCGGCGGAAACTACAGCGCGCCGCGCAACCTGGAAAACGCCTGCGCGATCGCTTCGGAACGCCCGCAATACATGCGCGCGATGAAGCGGACCGAACGCAAATGGGGCGTTCCGGTGCATGTGCAGATGGCGACGATGTACCAGGAATCGAAATTCATCGGCGATGCGCGCACCCCGCACAAGTTCGCGCTTGGCGTGATCCCGATCGGGCGGCAATCCAGCGCCTTCGGCTATTCCCAGGCGCTCGACGGCACGTGGGAGGAATATCAGCGCGAGACCGGCAACCGCCGCGCCCGCCGCGACGACATCCGCGATGCGACCGATTTCATCGGCTGGTACATGAACGGCAGCCAGCGTCAGCTGGGCCTGTCGAAATACGACGCCACCTCGCAATACCTGGCCTATCACGAAGGGCGCGGGGGATTTGCGCGGGGCAGCCACCGCAGCAAGGGCTGGCTGATGCGGGTCGCCGCGAATGTCGGCCAGCGATCCGAGATGTATCGCCAGCAGCTGAGTTCCTGCCGCTGAGCTTGACGCCGGGCGCCCGATCGGGCCCACTTCCCCTCCGGTATTTCGATTGGGGGGTGGACCATGTATCAGGTGATCGGCACGGCGAAATCGCGGGCCTTCCGCGTTCTGTGGATGATGGAGGAGCTGGGCGCGGATTACGAACACGTGCCCGCCGTTCCCCGCAGCGAAGGTGTCACCCAGGTCAACCCCGCGGGCAAGGTTCCCGTGCTGGTCGATGACGGCACCCCCATCACTGATTCGACCGCGATCCTTGCCTATCTGGCCGACAGGCACGGGCGGCTGACGCACAAGGCGGGCACGCTGGACCGCGCCCGTCAGGACAGCCTGACCCAGTTCCTTCTGGACGAATTCGACGCCGCCCTGTGGCTGGCCGCGCGCCACAGCTTCATCCTGCCCGAGGAAATGCGCCTCAGCGCGATCAAGAACACCCTGCGGTGGGAATTCGAGGCCAGTCAGAAGACCATGGCCCATCGCATGGCCGATGGCCCCTTCCTGATGGGGTCCGAGATGACGGTCCCCGACCTGATCCTGACGCATTGCCTCGACTGGGCGCTGACCGCACGCTTCCCCATCACCGAGGCCAGGCTGTCGGATTACCTCGAACGGATGCGCGAACGACCGGCCTATCGGCAGGCTTGCGCGCTCTGATCCAGGTGGCGGGCGGCAGCCAGTCCCGCGCGCCGGCCCGTCGCAAGGCAGGCCGTCAGAAGATAGCCGCCGGTCGGGGCCTCCCAGTCCAGCATTTCACCTGCGGCGAAGGTGCCGGGCAGCGCGCGCAGCTCCAGATCCTTCGTCAGCGCATCGCCCGTGATCCCGCCCGCCGCCGATATGGCACCGACCAGACCCATCGGCCCGTCATGGCGCAGCGGCAGCGCCTTGGTCAGGGCGGCCAGCGCCTGCGCGTCCTTGGGCAGGGGCTGGCCCCATTCCAGCAGCAGCGCCACCTTGACCGGATCGCCGATCGCGCGCCGCAGCCAGTTCCCGAGCGACAGCTTGCCGCGCGGCTTGGCAAAGCGCCGCGCCAATGCCGCATGGTCCAGATCCGGGGCCAGATCGACATGCGCATCCGCGCCGTCGCGCATGGGGGCCGACACCTCGTAGATGCCGCCCCCCTCGACGCCCTGCGCGCCGATCACCCATTCGCCGCGTCCGATCAGCCCGCCCGCATGGATCGCCACGCCCTTGACCGCCGCGCCCAGATGCCTGCGCATCGGTTCCGACCAGTCCACGCGGAACCCCATATTGGCGGGGCGGAAGCTTGCGACATCCACACCGGCATCCCGCAGCATCGGCACCCATGCGGCATCCGATCCCAGCCGCGGCCAGCTTGCGCCGCCAAGCGCCAGCACGGTGACGCGCGGCGCGATCCATCGCGGCCCGCCCGGCGTGTCGAACCCGAAGACCCCGCCCTGCATCGCGGTCCAGCGCCAACGGCGGCGCAGATCGACGTCTTCCAGCCGCGCAAGCCATGCCCGCAGCAGCGGCGAGGCCTTCATGCCGACCGGAAAGACGCGCCCGGTGCTGCCGGTGAACAGCTCGATCCCCAACCCCTCGGCCCAGTCCATGACCGCGCGGGGGTCGAAATCGCCGGTCTGCGGATCGACACTGCCTGCGAAATGCCGCGCGAAATCGGCGGCATCCTCGGCCTTGGTCAGGTTCAGCCCCGATTTCCCCGCCATCAGGAACTTGCGCGCGGGCGAGGGCATGGCGTCGGCCAGCACGATCCGACGACCGGGCGCGGCCAGCATCTCGGCCGCCATCAGCCCCGCGGGGCCCGCGCCCACGATCAGCGCATCGACGGGTTCGGGCGTCACCGCCGCCCCCGCGGACGCATGGCCAGGCGCAGCAGCGCACGTTCGACCAGCGGCATCTGGGGTGCGCGGCTGGCCGATCGCAGCGTCATGTCGGTCTGCAGCAGCGCGGACACGGCTTCCTCCAGCGGGCCTGCGCCCCAGGATTGCGCCTGGCGTGCCATGCGGTCGCGGCGCGGACCGAAGATCGGCGGCTTGGCCCGCGCCAGCGCGGGACCGGCGCCCTGCGGATCGGCCGCAGCCAGGTGAAGGGCGCGGAAATGGCGCAGCGCCGCGATGCAGATGGTGACGGGGTTGATGCCCTGCCCCTCGATCCGGCGCATCAGGCGGCTGAAATCGACCTCTCGGCGTTCGGCCACGGTATGGATCAGCTCGTCCAGATCGGCCTCGATGGTCGCGGGGGCCATCAGCGCGATCTCCTCGACCGTCAGGGGCGATGCGTCGCCATGCTTGTAGAGGCCGATCTTCTCGATCGTCTGGCGCAGATCGCCGGGGTCCAGCGCACGGGCCAGAAGGGTCATTTCCCGCATGGCGGCCTGCGGCACCTCGGCCAGGCCCGCATCGCTCAGCCAGCGACGGATCTCCTCCTCTCCGGGGGGATCGTCATAGATGGGGGCGCAGACGGCCTGGCCATGGGTTTCGAACAGCTTGCGCAGGGCGGAGGATTTCTTGAGGCTGCCCGCAGTGACCACCACGACCGCATCGCCCGCGCGCCATTCCGACAGCGCCTGGGCCACGGCGTCGGCGGCACTGTCGGGCGCGTCGTCGACCAGCACGACGCGCGGGCCGGGAAAGAAGCCCACCTCGCGGACGGCATCGACCAGCTGCGCGCGGTCCTTGTTCAGCCCCGCACCCGCCATGCGGGTCAGGCGCATCTCCTCGTCGGCCTTCTCGCCCACCAGCGCCTTCACGGCCTCGGCCCGCTTCAGGGCCACCCGCATCGCGTCCTGTCCGTGGATCAGCAGCCCCGGCCGCGACGGATCGGGCCGCGAAAGATAGCGCGCGATCTCGGCCCCCTTCAGCAGCATGTCAGCCCGGCAATCGCATCGAGGCCGCCAGAAGCCGCGTCACCACCTGATCGGCCAGCATGATCGCCAGCCGCTGACGCGCATCGGCTTCGGCCGACAGGGTCGAGACGGTCGTCCCCGTCGTGGAATAGGAGGTGAAGTTGCTGACGCGCCCGCGCGTGATCTGCGCGCCATCCGGTCCGGTCAGCACGAAATCCGCCGTGCCGTTCAGCGAATAGCGGGTCGTCACCTCGTCGGGGGTGATGGCCTGGCTGACCACGCCCACGCTGATGCGGTAATCCAGATCGTAGACCGGCGCATCCTCGGGGCCCAGCCGTTCGGACAGGCGGCTGTTGAAGAAGAAGTCGATCGGCGTTTCGGGGTCGCGAAGGCGGATCTTGCCCAGAAGCCTGGTGCCCCCGCCATCCGGTCCGTAGACCGGGGTCAGTCCGCAACCTGCCAGGGCCAGAAGCCCCAGCAGCGCGGCGCGGCGATGCGGTTCACGCGACCACATTGACGATCCGTCCCGGCACGACGATCAGCTTCCTGGGGGCCGCCCCTTCGAGGAAACGCTGCACCGTCTCGTCGGCCATGACCAGCGCCTCGATCTGATCCTTGGCCATGTCCTTGGGCACGGTGATCTCGGCCCGGCGCTTGCCGTTGATCTGGATGGGCATCGTCACGCTGTCATCCTGCAGCAGCGCCGGGTCGGCCTTGGGCCAGGGCGCATCGACGACCAGCCCCTGCCCGCCCGCCAGCGACCAGACGTCTTCAGCCAGGTGCGGGACCATCGGCGCCAGAAGCTGGGCGGTGATGCGCAACACCTCGCGGCGCTGTTCGCCCCCGGCCTTCGATTTGCCGATGGCATTGGCCAGCTCATAGAGCTTGGCGACCGCCTTGTTGAAGGCGAAGCCCTCGATCGCCTTGGTCACATCCGCGATGGCGCGATGGGCCGCGCGGGCCAGATCGGCATCCTCGGGGCCGTCGGCGGGCGCATCCTCTGCCAGGCGATGCACGCGCCCGAGGAACTTGGCCGCGGCCTCGGCCCCCGCCGCCGTCCATTCGACGTCGCGTTCGGGCGGGCTGTCGGACAGCATGAACCAGCGCGCGGTATCGGCGCCGAAGCCCTGCACGATATTCACCGGATCGACGACGTTCTTCTTCGATTTCGACATCTTGGCCGAGGGGATGACCGTCACCGCCCGACCGTCGGCCAGCTTGCCGTCGGTCACATCCTCGGGCAGGTGATAGACGGGCCGGTCGCGGTCGTCCCGCGTCATGTAGATTTCATGCGTGACCATGCCCTGCGTGAACAGGGCATCGAAAGGCTCCTTGGCCTTTTCGGGCAGATGGCCGGTCTTGACCATCGCGCGGGCGAAGAAGCGCGAGTACAGCAGGTGCAGGATCGCGTGCTCGATCCCGCCGATATACTGGTCCACGTTCATCCAGTAATCGGCATCGGCGCGGTTCGTCGGCGTGTCGGCACCGGGGCTGGTGAAGCGGGCATAATACCAGGACGAATCGACGAAGGTGTCCATCGTGTCGGTTTCGCGGGTGGCGGGTGCGCCGCATTTCGGGCAGGTGGCCTGCCGCCATGTCGCGTGACGGTCCAGCGGGTTGCCCGGCACGTCGAAGGTCACGTCCTGCGGCAGCAGCACGGGCAGGTTCTCCTTCGCCTCGGGGACGGTGCCGCAGCTGTCGCAATGCACCACCGGGATAGGGCAACCCCAATAGCGCTGGCGCGAGATGCCCCAGTCGCGCAGGCGGAACTTGGTCACGCCCTCGCCATAGCCCTGCGCCTCGGCATGGGCGATGGCGGCGTCCACCGCGGCCTCTCCGGTCTGGTCGGCATCGCCCGCGAAACCGCGGACATAGGTGACGGACTCGGACTTCATCGGCACGAAGGGCGCGGCGGCGACCAGCTCGTCCGCCTGTTCCAGCGTCATGCCCGGCTGCCCGAAGGTCGCGCGGATGGGCAGGCCGTACTTGGTGGCGAATTCGTGGTCGCGTTCGTCATGCGCCGGGCTGCCGAAGATCGCGCCCGTGCCGTAATCCATCAGCACGAAATTCGCGATCCAGATCGGCAGCTGCCAGTTCGGGTCCAGCGGATGGGTGACGGTCAGGCCGGTATCGAAGCCCAGCTTGGGCGCGGTCTCGATCGCCTCCTCGGTGGTGCCGATGCGCTTGCATTCCTCGATGAAGGCGGCGACCTCGGGGCGGGTTTCGGCCAGCTTCTTCACCAGCGGATGATCCGGCGACAGCGCGGCAAAGCTTGCGCCCATCAGCGTGTCGGGCCGCGTGGTATAGACCTCGATCGCGTCGAACCCTTCGGGCGCATCGACTGTGGCAAAGCGGAACTGCAGCCCGCGCGACTTGCCGATCCAGTTGGCCTGCATCAGGCGCACCTTTTCCGGCCAGCCCGACAGCCCGTCCAGCGCCGACAGCAGCTCGTCGCTGTAATCGCTGATCCTGAAGAACCACTGGGTCAGCTCCTTGCGCTCGACCGTGGCACCCGACCGCCAGCCCTTGCCGTCGATGACCTGCTCGTTGGCCAGAACGGTCATGTCGACCGGGTCCCAGTTCACCTGCGCCGACTTGCGCGTGATCAGGCCCGCATCCAGCATGTCGAGGAACATCGCCTGCTGTTGATGGACGTAATCGTCGTCGCAGGTCGCGAATTCGCGGGACCAGTCGATGGACAGGCCAAGCGGCTTCAGCTGATCGCGCATGGTCGCGATATTGGCATAGGTCCAGTCGCGGGGGTGGCCGCCCTGTTCCATCGCGGCGTTCTCGGCGGGCATGCCGAAGGCGTCCCAGCCCATCGGGTGCAGCACGCTGAAGCCCTGCGCGCGCTTGAACCGCGCCACCACGTCGCCCATCGTGTAGTTGCGCACATGGCCCATATGGATGCGCCCCGAGGGATAGGGGAACATCTCCAGCACGTAATATTTGGGGCGTTCGTCGCGGATGGCGGCAAAGCTGCCGGCATCTGCCCAGGCCTTCTGCCAACGGGCTTCGCTGCTGGACGGATCATAGGGCATATCGGACCTCGGGCATCATGACTTGCCCGCAGGGTTTATACGCGCCCGTTCAGCGGGTCCAGCCCGCCGCGGCCCTTACAGGCGACCGTCGCGGATGCGCAGCTGGCGGGCGCGGGTCAGGATCGCATCCTCGACCGCGCGCGAGGTGCCCGGCGCGACCGCGGCCCCGCCCGGACCCTGCAGCGACAGGCGCAGGCTGCGCGCGTCCAGCGCCGGGTCCGACACCTGGATCGTCGCGCGATAGGGGCGCCCCCCGCCCGGCGGCGTGCCATATCCGGTCTGGATCACGCCCGTGAAGGGATCGATCGTCTGCACCGGCAGAAAGTCCAGAACCTCGAGGCTGGCATTCCACAGATACTTGTTCACGCCCACGGTGCGGTTCGGATTCTCGGACCGTGCGAAGACGTCCTGGATCCGGGTCGAGCGCTGCGATTCACGCATGTCCGCGCTGGTCAGGATCGAGGCCGTCTCGTTCTGGCGCCCGGCATCGTTGCCGCAGGCGGCCAGCCCCGCGCAAAGCGTCGTGACGATCATCAGGCGCGCGGCGCGTGCGTTGGTCATGCGATCCCCCGGTCTTTCATTCGCGCCCAGCATTAGCCCGGAACAACCGGACAAAACAAGCGCCTTGACCCTTGGGCACGCCCCCCGGAACGGCAATTCGGCGGTAACATCGCACTCACGGAAAGGTGTGGCGCTTGTGCATCACAGGTTTCCGGATCGGCTCACGGCTGCTCGCGATTTCGTTGCATCACAAGTTCGAAAGCGCGAAACCTTGCACATCCCCAGGGCGGAACCCCGATCTGGGCATCAGAGAGACAAGAGGGAACACCACCATGAAAAAGGCTCTTATCGCCTCGACCGCGCTGGTTCTGACCGCCGGCATCGCCGCTGCAGACGTGACCATCTCGGGCTATGGCCGTACCGCCGTTGACTACCAGGAAGACCGCGGTGACGGTCAGGAAGATACGCAGATCTCCTCGCGCGTCCGCCTGAACATCCACGGCACCACCTCGACCGACCAGGGCGTCGACTTCGGTGCCCGTTACCGCATCCAGTGGAACCAGGGCGATGCAGGTGTCGACAACGTCGCTCCGGGCCAGATCTACGTCACCTCGAACGGCCTGACCGTCGCCGTCGGTAACGTCGGTACCGCCTTCGACAACGCCGGCCTGATCTACGAATCGGAAATCGGTCTGATCAGCCGTTCGTACGGTAACGCTCAGGGCGACTTCTACGCCTACAGCTCGACCGGCTACGGCGACGACAACGGTGACCGCCTCGGCGTCGCAGTCGAATACTCGGTCGACGCGCTGACCGCTCGCTTCTCGTATGTCGACCCGGACCAGAACACCACCGACAGCACCAACGAAGAGCTGGGCCTGTCGGTTGACTACCAGTGGAACGACATCGCGCTGTCGGCTGCCGCAGTCAAGAACGCCGCTGGCACCGCAGACGCTGACAAGTACTTCGTCGGCGCCTACTACACCATGCCCGGCACCGACAACGGCATCGGCCTGAACTACATCGACGAAGATTCGGATGCCGACAACTACGGCACCACCATCGTCCTGTACGGTGACTATGTCGTCGCACCGATGACCACCGTCAGCGCCTACGTCGCCAACAACGATGCAGACGGCAACGAAACCGACACCGCATTCGGCATCGGCGCACGTTACGACCTGGGCGGCGCCTACCTGGCCGGCTCGCTGGAGCGTAACTACGAAGAGAACCTGCGCGGCGACTTCGGCGTCCGCTTCGACTTCTGATCCACGGATCAAGTCGCTTCGACCGAGAGAGCGGGCCTTGCGCCCGCTCTTTTCTTTTTGTCTTCTGCGCCCATGGGACTGGATGACATTACACGCCGCCTGCGCGCGGCCGAACGGGATGCGGGCCGCGAAGCGGGCAGCGTGACGCTGATCGCGGTCAGCAAGGTGCAACCGAACGACCGGGTCGAATCGGTGCTGGATGCCGGCCACCGCGTCTTCGGCGAAAATTACGTGCAGGAGGCTCAGGGCAAGTGGCCCGACTGGCGCGCGCGCTTTCCCGATGTCTCGGTCCACATGATCGGGCCGGTCCAGTCGAACAAGGCCAAGCCCGCCGTCGCCCTGTTCGATGCGATCCACACGCTGGACCGCATGACCCTTGCCCGCAAGCTGGCCCAGCAGATCGACGAACAGGGCCGCAGTCCCGAACTGTTCGTGCAGGTCAATACCGGGGACGAGCCGCAGAAGGCGGGCATCCTGGTCGATGAACTGCCGACCTTCCTGTCGTCCTGCGCAGAACTGGGACTGCGCCCGCAGGGGCTGATGTGCATCCCGCCCGACGGCCAGGACCCCCGCCCGCATTTCCGCCTGCTGCGCGAACTGGCCACCGATCACGGGCTGCCCAAGCTGTCCATGGGCATGAGCGCCGATTTCGAGATCGCCGTGGCCGAAGGCGCGACCCATGTCCGCGTCGGTTCGGCCATCTTCGGGGCGCGCGATTACGGCTGACCGGCCAACCCTTCGGGAATGACGATTCGCGTGCCGGGAACGGCACGGGCGGCGATGTCGATCAGGTCGCGCCGCGCAAAGGCGATGCAGCCCTCGGTCCCGAATCGTGGGCGTCGCCACTGGTGCAGGAAGATCGCCGACCCCCAGCCCGGCACCGCGTCGGGCCAGTTCCAATCCGTCGTCAGGATCAGATCATAGAGCGGGTCCGCCCGGCGCAGTCTTTCATGGCTGACCTCCAGCGGGGCGCGCGCATGGTGGTTGTAGGCCGGATGCCCCGGCGCGTCGCACCACAGATCCCCGGGCCCGATGGGCCGCGCCCAGGGTGCCGGCGGCACCAGCCGATCAGGGCGATACCACAGGCCGGTGACATGCAGGATGCCCGCGGGCGTGGCCTTGTCACCCTCGCGCTTGTTGCGCGTCACGCCTGTCCTGCCGATGCTGCAGGGATAGATGCGCCCCTGGAAACGCAGCCCCTGCGGGGTCAGCACCATGTCGGCGGCGCTCATAGCAGGTGCCCCGACTTGCCCGCCTTCACGTCTAGGTAATCGGTGTTGTGACGATTGCGCGGCACGATCAGGGGCACGCGCTCGGCCACCTTCACGCCCTGGCCTTCCATCATGGCGATCTTGCGCGGGTTGTTGGTCATCAGCCGCACCGATGCGAATCCCAGCCGCCGCAGCAGCGCCGCGCCGATGCGGAAATCGCGCTCGTCATCCTCGAATCCCAGGCGGTGATTCGCCTCGACCGTGTCGAATCCCTGGTCCTGCAGGCTGTAGGCACGCATCTTGTTGGCCAGCCCGATGCCACGCCCCTCCTGGTTCAGATACAGCAGCACGCCCGCACCCGCCTGCCCCATCGCCGCCAGCGCGGCCTGCAGCTGCGGGCCGCAATCGCATTTGAGGCTGCCCAGCACGTCGCCGGTGAAGCAGGCCGAATGCAGCCGTGCAAGGACGGGCGCATCGCGGGGCGGATCGCCGATCTCGACCGCGTAATGTTCCTCGGCCCCGTCGTCGGGGCGAAAGATGTGCAGCCGCGAACGTTCCGCCGCCAGCAGTGGCACGCGCGCGCCCGCGACCGGGGCCATCGCGGTTTCCGCGGCCAGCTGCGCCAGCGTGGCCGCCGGGTTCAGCGCGGTCAGTCCGGGCATGTCGCCCGTCACTGGCACGACCAGCGCGGCGGGCAGAAGCTGCGCCGATTTCGCCATCGCAAGCGCCGCGCGATGGGCCGCGACATCGCCGTCGCGTTCGGTCGCAAGCGGGCCCTTCAGGGGCGACATCAGATCGCCCGCCGGATCGGCCAGCGCGCGCAGCCAGCGCAGATCGACATCGGATGGCAGGCGCACCCGCGCCAGGCCCTCATCATAGGCGCGCGCCTTCAGCGTCCCGGCCCTGCGTGCGGTCAGCGCGACAACGGCCGGTCCCAGGGCGCGCAGATCGGCCAGGCGTTCGGGGGACAGGGTCTCGACCGCGACGGCCAGGTGATCGCCAAGACGCACCGGCAACCCCATGCGCAGGTCGGCGCGGGCGCGGGCGATGGTTTCGGCAAGGGTCGGAATCAGGCTCATGGTGCCACGCGGTTTTGAAACATACTGAAACATAAGCCTGCGAAACCCTGAACTCCATGTGAGAATCCCGACATGTCGCTGGACGTGGCGCAGGGCCGTGCCCACTGATTGCCCCAAGCAAGTCAAAGGAGGCAACATGGCCGGACTCAAGAAAATCCTGCTGATCGACGACGAGGAAGACCTGCGCGAGGCCCTGGCCGAGCAGCTGGCTGCCACCGACGAATTCGACGTGACCGAAGGCGGCAGCGGGGCCGAGGCGGTCGAGGCCACGAAGAACGCCATCTTCGACCTCGTGGTGCTGGATGTGGGCCTGCCCGACACCGACGGGCGAGAGCTGTGCAAGAAGCTGCGCAAGCTGAACGTCAAATGCCCCATCGTGATGCTGACCGGGCATGACACCGATGCCGACACCATCCTGGGCCTGGACGCCGGCGCGAACGATTACGTCACCAAGCCGTTCAAGTTCCCGGTCCTGCTGGCCCGGCTGCGCGCCCAGCTGCGCACGCATGAACAGTCCGAGGACGCGATCTTCCAGCTGGGGCCGTACACCTTCAAGCCCGCGATGAAGATGCTGATCGATCAGAAGGACCGCAAGATCCGCCTGACCGAGAAGGAGACGAACATCCTCAAGTTCCTCTATCGCGCCCAGGACGGCGTGGTGCCGCGCGACGTGCTGCTGCACGAGGTCTGGGGATACAATGCGGGCGTCACCACGCACACGCTGGAAACGCATATCTATCGTCTGCGCCAGAAGATCGAACCCGATCCCGGCAATGCACGGCTGCTGGTGACGGAATCGGGCGGCTATCGCCTGGTATCCTAAGCCTTCGAAGGCCCGCCGCTCAGGCGGGCCTTTTCGTTCCCGCGCGACGCAGGCGCGGCATGGGCGCGGTCGTCCAGAACAGGCAGGCCACGATCAGCCCCACGCCGACCCAGCCATGTGCGGCCAGGCGTTCGCCCACCAGCGTGACGGCCAGCACCGCCGCCACGACCGGCTCGAACAGGGTGATGGTCGTCGCAAGGCTGGTCGAGATCGCGGCCAGCCCCAGCCCGAAGGCGACATAGCCCAGGAACATCGGCACCAGCGCCATGTAGGCCCCCACGGCAAGATTGCCCCCCGACGCCAGGAACGGCCCGCCGGTCACGGCCAGCACGGGCATCAGCAGCAGCCCGCCCAGCCCGAAGATCGCCCCCATCGCGGCACGGCTGGGGACGCCCGTCCGCATGATCCGGCGCGCGCACCAGCTGTAGGCCGCATAGGTCCCGCCCGCGATCAGCCCCAGCCCGACGCCCAGAGGCACGTTCGGCGCAAGCTGGTGATGCCCGCCCTCGGCCACGCTCAGCAGCGCCATCCCGACCAGCCCGATCGCCGCGCCGCCGGTCCAGCGCATCGTCAGGCGCTGCCCGTCCAGCCGGTTCTCGATCAGGGCGGATATCAGCGGCGCCGACCCGATCGAGATCACCGTGCCGATCGTCACCCCCGCCATCCGCATCGAGGAATAGAAGGCCAGCGGATAGACCGCGACCGCGATGGCCCCGATCGCCAGAAGCAGCGGGTTGGCCAGCAGCGCGGTGCGCGCCCGCCGCATCGCGCCAAGCGCGATCGCGGCCTGGAGGAACCCGCCGATACCCATGGCGGCGGCACCGATGGCGATGGCCGGAACGTCGGGCGCAAAGCTTGCGACGGTGCCGGTGGTGCCCCACAGGGTCGCCGCGATCAGGCAGAAGAAGACGCCTGCCGAATGCCCGGTCACGCGATGGCCCCGAGCATGTCGGCGGCCATCGCGCGGGCCTCGTGGACGCGGCGGCTGCTGCCGTCGAGACCCGCGCGGGTGATCGATCCTTCCAGCAGATAGGACAGATGATCGGCCATCCGCGCGCGGCGGTCCTCGTCCGGGATCAGGTCGGTCAGGGCGTCGGCCAGCATGGCCTCGACCTCTTCCTTGTGGCGTCGCACGGCGGCGCGGGCCGGGTCGTCGGCGGTCAGTTCGGCCGCGGCGTTCAGCAGCCCGCAACCGCGAAAGCCGCGCTCGTACGCGTCCTCGGCATGGTCGGCATAGGCGTCGAAGACCGCCAGGATGCGCGCCTTCGGACCAGCCGCTGCCGCATGTCGCCGCGCATGCAGGGCCAGCCATTCGGCATGGCGCGCCTCGACATAGGCGGCGATCAGGTCCGATTTCGATGCGAAATTGTTGTAGAGGCTCTGCTTGGCGACACCTGCCCGCCGGGTGATCGTGTCGATCCCCGTTGCGGCAATGCCATCGTTGTAGAACAGCGCAGCCGCCGCATGCAGCAGGCGGTCGCGGGCGGAAAGCGGCTTGTCCATCGAAAAACCCCCAGGGATTAGACAGACCGTTCTACCTAATTTCTGCCTCGCGTCAATACGACAACCTGACCGGGAACCCATCGCGATGTCGGGACGTTCAGATGACGAAGCCCAGTGGCCGGTGGATGCGGTCACACCCTCCCTCTACTCTCTGAACTCGCCCCGGCCTTGCGCCGGGGCTTCTTTCTTTGATGCGCCCGGACGTTCAGCGTCCGTGGGGCGCGTTCCAGTCGGCATCCGGCCCGATGGGGACGATCCGGTGCGGATTGATCATGTCGTGGCTGTAGTAGTAGTGGTGCATGAAATGGTCCCGATGGACCGTCCCCGCCACCCCCGGCCACTGATACAGCTCGCGCGCCCATCCCCACAGGTTCGGATAATCGACGATCCGCCTGCGGTTGCATTTGAAATGCGTGTGATAGACCGCATCGAAGCGCAGGACGCTGGTGAACAGCCGCCAATCCGCCTCGGTGATGCGGTCGCCGGTCAGGTAACGCCCCTCGCCCAGCAGCCCCTCGATCCAGTCGAGGCTTTCGAAAAGCGGCCCGACCGCCTTGTCATAGGCCTGCTGGCTGGTCGCGAAACCGGCCTTGTAGACGCCGTTGTTGACCGTGTCGTAGATGCGGGCGTTCACATCGTCGATGCGGGGGCGCAGGTCTTCGGGGTGATAATCGTCGCGATTGCCGGTGATCCGGTCGAAGGCGCTGTTGAACATGCGGATGATGTCCGCGCTTTCGTTCGACACGATGGTGTTCGTCCGGCTGTCCCACAGCACCGGCACCGTCACCCGCCCCGAGGCATCGGGCTGGGCACGCAGATAGACCTCGCGCAGGTAATCGTATCCGAATTGGCGATCGCCCGTCGCACCGTCGAAATCGGTGCGGAATTCCCACCCCTCGGACAGCATCTCGGGATGGACGACGGACACGCCGATGTGATCGTCCAGACCCTTCAATGCACGAAAGATCATCGTGCGATGCGCCCAGGGGCAGGCATGGCTGACATAGAGATGGTATCGCCCGCTCTCGGCCGCGAAGCCGCCTTCGCCGGTGGGACCGGGCGCACCGTCGGGCGTCACCCATGACCGGAACCGGGACGTGTCCCGGACGAATTCGCCCCCGTTGCTGTCGGTATCGTACCACTGGTCCTTCCAGACACCCTCGACAAGCTGACCCATGATCCGTCCTTTCTGCTGAAACGTCGCGGGCATCCGCCGCGACCGGCTGCCTTCACAGCGCGGCACGGCGGATGCGGGTTCCTGCGATCAGCCGATCGCCCTGTCGCGCGTATCGGTGCGGACCGCCAGCAGCGCGCCGGCTGCCAGCACCAGAAGGCCCGCGAAGACCCCGATGGCGACGCCGAACCCCTGGGCGAAGACGACCGCCAGCAGGCTGGGCGCCAGGATGCCCCCCGCCCGCGCCATCGCGCTGGCGGTGCCCATGCCGGTTCCGCGCAGATGCGTCGGATACAGTTCCGGCGTAAAGGCATAGAGCGCGCCCCAGCTGCCCAGCAGCGCGAAGGACATGATCAGCAGCGACAGCGCCACCATCACCGCCCCGCTGGACAGGGTGAACAGGAAGCATGCCGCCGCGCTGAGCAGCAGGAAGCCCATCAGCGTGGCACGACGGCCCACGGCCTCGACCCCCCAGGCGGCCAGCGCGTATCCCGGGATCTGGGCCAGCGCCAGCGCGACGATGAAGCCGTATCCCCGGATGAAGCCGAAGCCCTCGGCGGCCAGCTGCGCGGGCACCCAGATGAAGACCCCGTAATAGGACAGCGACACGAGGAACCAGACCGCCAGCACCGCGATGGTCGCGCGGCGCAGGGGCTCGGACAGGATGGATTTCGCGGCCCCGGCAGGCACGGTGGCCGCGACCAGATGCGCCTCGGCCGGCAGGGGATCGGCGCCGTTCACGCGCAGCACGCGGTCGATGACGGCGCGCGCCTCGGCCTGGCGCCCCTTGCGAACCAGGTACATGGGCGATTCCGGCACCCACATCCGCAGGACGAAGCCGATCAGCGCGGGCAGCGCGGCGATCAAGAAGATCCAGCGCCACGGCGCCTCGGCCCCCAGGGTGACGGCCAGCCAGGCGGTCAGGGCCACGACCAGCGTGCCGATGGCCCAGAACCCCTCCAGCCAGACCAGCCAGCGGCCGCGGTTCCGGGGCGGCAGGAATTCGGCCATCATCGCGTAATCGACGGGCAGCGTGCCGCCCACGGCGATCCCGGTCAGGAAGCGCAGCACCAGCAGCAGCGTGAAATCCCCCGCCATGACCGAGGCCAGCCCGAAGATCGCATCCATCGCCACGGTGCCGATCAGCACCCAACGGCGCCCCACGCGGTCGGCCACGCGCCCGAACAGGAACGCGCCCACGAACATGCCCAGGAAGAACACCGTCCCGATCTGGAATGCGGTCACCCGTTCGATCCCGAAGGTCGCCGCGACGGAAGGGGCCGCGAAGCCCACGGCGATGACCTGCATCGCATCGGCGGCCCAGACCAGGCCGAATATTCCCAGAAGCCGCCATTGGAACGGGCCTATGCCGCCGCGCCCCAGGGCCTCGTCGATGGTCAGTTTCATCGCGTCCCTCCGCTGTTCACGTCAATTTTTGGGACATGCATAGACCAGCCCCGGCATATGGCAAGCTTGCCGTGGCAGCCGCTCGACAGGGGGGCGGGCCGCCGCTAGGGTCTGCCCGCAAAACGGAGACGCCCCATGTTCACCATCGCCACCTGGAACATCAACTCGGTCCGCCTGCGCGAGGGACTGGTCGCACGCCTTCTGTCCGAGGAGGCGCCGGACGTTCTCTGCCTGCAGGAATGCAAGTCCCCGGTCGAGAAGATCCCCCTGACCGCCTTTGCGGAACTGGGCTATCGCCATATCGTGGCGCGGGGGCAGAAGGGCTATAACGGCGTGGCGATCCTGTCGCGCCTGCCGCTGGAGGATGCGGGCGACCGCGATTACGCCGGGATGGGCCATGCCCGCCATGTCGCCGCGCGGATGGAGAACGGCGTCACCATCCACAACATGTACATCCCCGCGGGCGGCGACGTCCCCGACCGCGAGGTGAACGTGAAATTCGGCCAGAAGCTGGATTTCCTGACCGAGATGCGCGACGTGTTCCACGCCGACAATCCCGCGAAGTCGATCATGGTCGGCGATTTCAACATCGCCCCGCGCGAAGACGACGTCTGGTCGCACAAGCATCTGCTGAAGGTCGTGAGCCACACCCCCATCGAGGTCGAGCATCTTCAGGCCGCGCAGGATGCGGGCAAATGGGTGGACATCACGCGCCAGGACATCCCGACGGGGCAGCTCTATTCCTGGTGGTCCTATCGCGCCAAGGACTGGGATGCGGCCGACAAGGGGCGCAGGCTGGATCACATCTGGGCTAGCCCCGACATTTCCAACGCGGCCCATTCCAGCCGCGTGCTGCGCCCCGTGCGCGGCTGGGAACAACCAAGCGATCACGTTCCCGTCTTCGCGACCTTCGACCTGTGACCCCGGCAAGGGCGGCATCCGCCCTTTCGTTCGCGCGTTCGAAGTCCCATATTGACGCCAGAAACAGGCACCGAAGACCGGGGACCCCATGACCATTCTTTTCGACGGACCGCAGGACGCGCCGAACACCGGCGATTTCATCAAGGACGTGACCGAGGCCGACTTCATGGCCGAGGTCGTCGAGGCCTCGATGCAGGTCCCCGTCATCGTGGATTTCTGGGCCCCCTGGTGCGGCCCCTGCAAGACGCTCGGCCCCGCGCTGGAGGCCGAGGTGGCCAAGCACAAGGGCCGTGTCCGCATGGCCAAGGTCAACGTGGACGAGAACCAGATGATCGCGGGCCAGCTGCAGGTGCAGTCGCTGCCGACCGTCTATGCCTTCTTCCAGGGCCGCCCCGTCGATGCGTTCCAGGGCGCCCTGCCCGCCAGCCAGATCAAGCAGTTCATCGACAAGGTCGTCGCGATGGGCGGCGATGACGGCGGGCTGGCCGATGCCATCGCCGCCGCCGACGAGATGCTGGAGAACGGCGAATTCGCCGATGCGGCCGAGACCTTCACCGCCATCATCGGCGAACTGCCCGACAGCCCCGAGGCATGGAGCGGCCTGATCCGCGCGCAGCTTGGCGCGGGCGACGCCGCCGCCGCATCCGCGACCCTGTCGCAGGTGCCCCAGCCCATCGCCGGCAGCGGCCCGGTCGAGGCCGCCCGCGCCCAGCTGGAACTGGCGCGCCAGGCCGAGGATGCAGGCCCGCTGGCCGATCTGCAGTCGCGCGTCGATGCGGACCCCGCCGATCAGCAGGCGCGGCTGGACCTGGCCCGCGCGCTGCATGCCGCGGGCCGGATCGAAGAGGCCGTGGACGTGCTTCTGGACAGCTTCCGCCGCGACCGCGAATGGAACGACGGCGCGGCCAAGGCGCAGCTGCTGACCATCTTCGACAGCCTCAAGCCCGGCGATCCCGTCGGCCAGAAGGGCCGCCGCCGCCTGTCCTCGCTGATCTTCGCGTGATCCCGGAGGGCCGTCGATGACCCTGCATTTCGACTTGCCCGATCGCGTGCCGCTGTTCCCGCTTCCGGGGGCGGTGCTGATGCCGCGTGCGCGCCTGCCGCTGCACATCTTCGAGCCACGCTATCTTCAGATGATCGAGGACGCGTTCAGGACCGAGCACCGCCTGATCGGGATGATCCAGCCCGAGGGCGACGGCCTGGCCACCATCGGCTGCGCGGGGCGCGTCGTCGCCTTCCAGGAGAACGACGACGGGCGGCTGATGATCACGCTGCAGGCCGTGTCGCGCTTTCGCCTGTCCGAGGCCGAGGAGGGCTTCGCCCCCTATCTTCGCGGCCGCATCGACTGGTCCAGCTTCGGGCGCGACCGTTCGGGCAGCGAACGCGATCCGGGCCTCGACCGGGACGCGCTGTTCCCGCTTCTGTCGCGCTTCATGGAATCCGAGGGCCTGTCCACCGATTGGGAAGCCGCCGCCAAGGCCGAGGACGAGATGCTGATCAACTCGCTCTCGATGATGCTGCCCTTCGGGCATGGCGACAAGCAGGCGCTGCTGGAATCCCCCACCCTTGCCGACCGGCGCGAATTGCTGGTCGGCCTCATCGAATTCGCGCTGCATGGCGGCGATACCGAGGAACCACTGCAATGAGCGAGACCCCAGGTTTCGACCGCCACATGCTCGAGGCGCTCGTCTGCCCCGTGACCCATGGCCCCCTGTCCTATGACGCCGACCGGCAGGAACTGGTGTCCCGCGCGGCGGGGCTGGCCTTTCCCATCCGCTCGGGCATTCCGATCATGCTGATCGACGAAGCCCGCCAGATCCGCGCCGATGACTGACGTCCCGCGCGTTTCCGCCCCAAGGCTGGCCCCGCCGCATCTGCCCGGCTGGACCAAGGCGGTCATCCTGGTCTGCTGCGCGGTCGAGCTGCTGCTGATGGCCGCACCCGTCCTGGGTTTTGCGCAGGGGCGTGTGACCTCGTCGCTGCTGGGCGGCTTCTGGTCGCCGCTGATGTGGGGCGCGACCGGGATCTATCCGGCGCAGGGCGTGGCGATGTTCGTCACCTACGGGTTCCTCCATGCGGGGCTGCTGCACCTGGCGATGAACATGATCTCGCTTGCGGCCATCGCGCGGGAACTGAACCGCATGATCGGCGCACGAGCGATGGCGCTGTCCTACGTGCTGTCGCAGATCGCGGGCGGGGTGGCATTCGCGGCCATGCTGCCCACGGGCGGGCCGATGATCGGGGCCTCGGGGGCGGTCTTCGGGCTGGCGGGCACGCTGGTCGGCTATGCCGCGATCAACCTGCGTCTGCGGGGGCGGTCGATGACGCCGCTGCTGCGATCCGTCGGCATGATCCTTGCGCTGAACATCGGGTTGACCCTGCTGATGCCCCAGATCGCATGGGAGGCGCATCTGGGCGGTGCGCTGATGGGCACGGTGATCGGCGCCGCCCTGGCCTTCCGGCGGCGCTGAGGGTTCAATCCGCGGGCTTGTCGTCCGCGGCCGTCGCCTGATCCTCGGGGTCCTCCGGCTCCTCGACGCCCTCGACGGCCATCAGGCGCCGCAGGGCGGGGCGGAAGGCATCGGCCCGCATCGCCAGCAGCGCGGCGTGTTCGGCGGGGCCTTCCTCGGACAGGTGCTGGGCGATCAGGCGATGCGCGATGGCCCAGCCCGTTCCCTTGCGGATCTTCCCGCGCCCGAGGAACCATTCGTCGAAGCTGAAATCGTGACGCGACCAGATGTTCGCCGCCTGCCGCAGCGATCCGCCGGCAGGACGGGCCGCATCGCGCGGATCGACCGGGCCGCCCAGGACCTGATGCGCGAAATGCCCGGCCAGACCCTCGCTGACCAGAACCTCGCCCAAGGAGCGACCGTAACCCGGACCCGCCCAACGCGCGACATGGTGCAGTTCCCGCATCAGGATGCGGCGCAGATCCTGCGCCGTCACCCGGTCGGGCGTCAGCGTCAGGTCGATCACGCCGGGCTGCGAATTGCGCGCCAGAAGCCCGCCATCGGGGATGGGGGTCTCGGATGCGCGCAGGACCAAGTCGAATCGCGGCAGGTCGATATGGGCCTCGGCCAGGGCGACGGCCTCTCGGGCGGTCGCGCGGGTTTCGGCCATGATGGGCGTCAGCGCGTTTCGCGCGTTCAGCATGTGGATGTGCCAGATCGTCATGCCCGCCATATACCCCCAGCACCGGGCCCGCGCCAGATCATGGCTCAGGCCTCGGGAACCAGCACCTCGCGCTTGCCGACATGGTTGGCCGAGCTGACGACGCCCTGCTCCTCCATCTGTTCGACAAGACGCGCGGCCTTGTTGTAGCCGATGGCCAGCTTGCGCTGGATGTAGCTGGTCGAGCATTTGCGATCCCGCGCCACGATCGCCACCGCCTGATCATAGAGCGCGTCGTCGCCGTTGTCGCCGCCGCCAAGGCCCAGCACCGCATCGATATTGTCGGCCTTGTCATCCTCGGGTCCCTCGACCACGCCGGACTTGTAGTCGGGCGGCCCGAAGGATTTCAGGTGGGTCACCACCTCCTCGACCTCTTCGTCGCTGCAGAAGGGGCCGTGGATACGCGTGATCCGCGCGCCGTTGCCCATGTAGAGCATGTCGCCCTGGCCCAGCAGCTGCTCGGCCCCCTGTTCGCCCAGGATGGTGCGGCTGTCGATCTTGGAGGTCACCTGGAAACTGATCCGGGTGGGGAAGTTCGCCTTGATCGTGCCGGTGATGACATCGACCGAGGGGCGCTGCGTGGCCATGATCAGGTGGATGCCCGATGCCCGCGCCATCTGCGCCAGGCGCTGGATGCAGGCCTCGATCTCCTTGCCCGCGACCATCATCAGGTCGGCCATCTCGTCGACGATCACGACGATATAGGGGAAGGTCTCGGGCTGGAATTCCTCGGTTTCCCAGATGGCGTCGCCCGTATCCTCGTCAAAGCCGGTCTGGACGGTGCGCTTGAACATCTCGCCCTTGGACAGCGCCTCGCGGACGCGGCCGTTATAGCCCTCGATGTTGCGCACGCCCATCTTGGACATCTTGCGGTAACGGTCCTCCATCTCGCCCACGACCCATTTCAGCGCGACGACGGCCTTCTTGGGGTCGGTGACGACCGGGGACAGCAGATGCGGGATGCCGTCATAGACGGACAGTTCCAGCATCTTGGGGTCGATCATGATGAGGCGGCATTCCTCGGGCGTCAGCTTGTAGAGAAGCGACAGGATCATGGTGTTGATCGCCACGGACTTGCCCGAACCCGTGGTCCCCGCGATCAGCAGGTGGGGCATCTTGGCAAGGTTGGCCACGATCGGGTCGCCGCCGATATCCTTGCCCAGTGCCAGGGGCAGCGGCTGGGTGCCGTCGCCGAAGGCACGGCTGGCCAGGATCTCTCGCAGAAGGACCTTCTCGCGCCGGACATTGGGCAGTTCGATCCCGATCACGCTGCGGCCGGGAACGGTGCTGACCCGCGCCGATAGCGCTGACATCGACCGCGCGATGTCGTCGGCCAGGCCGATCACGCGGCTGGCCTTCAGGCCCGGTGCCGGTTCCAGTTCATAGAGCGTCACGACCGGACCCGGACGCACCTCGGTGATCTGGCCCTTCACGCCGTAATCGTCCAGCACGGCTTCCAGCGTGCGGGCATTCTCCATCAACTGTTCCTGGGGGATCTGCTCCTCCTCGCCCGGAACGGGGGCCGACAGCAGCGCCAGCGGCGGGCGTTCGTAACCCGGCGTGCCACCCTGCAGCACCAGGGGCGCGGGGGCCGCCTTGCGGGGGGCCGCCGCCCTGGGGGCGGGGGCGGGGGCGGGTGCGGGCTCAGGCTCGGGCGCGATGTCGAACACCTCGTCATGCGGCGCATCGACCGGGGGAACGCCATCGCGGGCCAATCGCGAGGTGACCGCCGCCAGGACCGATGGCTTGGATTCGCGGCTGCGGATCGCGTCGCTGATGCGGCCCTTCAGCTCCTCGTCGTCGGGGGCCTCGCCCTCCCAGTCGCTCTCGCGCTCGATCAGCTCGGGCTCGGGCATCTCCTCCTCCAGCTCGAAGGCGGGGGCCGCGCGACGGGCGGGGGCGGGTTCGGAACGCTTCGGCGCGGGCGCTGTGGCGGCAGCGGCGCGCCGCTCGCGCAGGCGACGGATCAGTGCCGCGCCTGCATCGATGCCGCGCAGCGTCACCTGCAGCGCCGTCGCAAGTCCGATCAGGAATCGCTGCCACATCGCGCGCAGCTCGGCCCGGTCGAAGCCCAGCACGAAGGCCATGACCGCCACGACGCCCAGCGCGATCAGAAGCCCCGCGAAACGGATGCCGATCTGGGCCTTCATCGGCAGGATGTTCAGCACGGCCCCCATGGCCATGTCGCCGAAATGGCCGCCCAGCCCGTAATTCTGCTGCCATTCCGGCCCCGGAACCAGCGTGGCGGCATGGATCGACACCAGCGCCACCGCGATGGGCGTGAAGACCGCGCGCATGGCCCGGTCCTCGCCCTTGTGCAGCATCAGGCGCAGGCCCCAGACGATGGCCGCGACGACCAGCACCCATGCGCCCTTGCCGGCGATCATCATCAGCGGCGACGCGACATAGGCGCCGAAGCTGCCCAGCATGTTCTGCGCGGGCGCATCGGTCGCCGACAGGAAGCTGGGATCGTCGGCCGACCAGCTGCCCAGCATCATCGAGATCACGATCCCGAGGATGATCAGCACGCCCCCCAGCAATTCCTTGCCCCGGCGTTCCAGTGCCGCCTGCGTGGATTGATCGAACAGGGGGTCCCGTTTTCCTGCCTGCCAGCTTGCCATGTCCTCAGCCCCTCCCCGTCGTCTTGTCATAGAGAACCGATGCCAGTCGCCCCAACGCGGCCTCGGTCTCGGCCTCGGGGGCGACCAGCGCCACGCGCACGAAGCCCCGCCCCGGATTGAACCCATCGACCTCGCGCGCAAGATAGGCGCCCGGAAGCACCTGGATCCCCGCCTGTTCCCACAAGAGCCGCGCGGCGGCCTCTCCGTCATCGACCGGCAGCCACAGGAAGAACCCGCCCTGGGGCGAGGCATAGCCCGGCACATGGCCCAGCACGCGGTCGGCGATGGCGTATTTGGCCTGGTACATGCGCAGGCTGTCCTGCACGTGCCCCTCGTCCGACCAGGCCGCGACGCTGACGGCCTGCAGCGGCAGCGGCAGCGGCGCACCGGCATAGCTGCGAAGCCTGCGCATCTGGCGCAGTTGTTCGGGGCCGCCGGCGGCAAAGCCCGAACGCAGCCCCGGCAGGTTCGACCGCTTGGACAGCGAATTGAACATGACGACCCGGTCGGCCAGCCCCATCTCGGTCGCAACCTTCAGCGCGCCCGGCGGGGGCGCATCGCGCCAGATCTCGGAATAGCATTCGTCGGCGAAGACCAGGAAATCGTGCTTTTCGGCCAGCGCGATCACGGTCTGCAGATATTCGACATCCGCGACGGCCCCCTGCGGGTTCGCCGGCGAACACAGATAGGCGATGGCCGTGCGGTCCAGAAGCGCCGCGTCCAGCCCCGCGTAATCGGGCAGGTTCCCGGTTTCGAGCGTGGCCGCCACGAAGACCGGTTCGGCATTCACCGCCGCCGCCGCCACCGCATAGACCTGATAGAACGGGTTCGGGATCAGGACCGCCGGACGCTGCCCGTTCTTCGTCTCGGGACACAGTGCCAGGGCTGCGTTGAACAGCCCCTCGCGCGTGCCGCTCAGCGCCATGATGCGGTCGGGGGCGACATCCAGATCGTGCCTGCGCCCCAGCCACCCCGAGATCGCGCCCAGCAGATCGGCCGAACCTTCGTTCACGGGATATTTCGCAAAGCCCTGCAGATTGGCCGACAGCACGTCGGCCAGGAAGGGCGGCATGGGATGGCGGGGTTCGCCAATGGTCAGAATCTGCGGGGATTCGCCCGGGGCAAGCCCCGGTGCGACATCCGAAAGCAGCGCCCGCAGGCGCGGAAACGCGTATTCCGGCAGGTTCGAGAACCGCTCGGGGAATGCCATCTGTGCCTCGCTTTCCGGGGTCTCCGCCCCGTTACCTTGGCACAAACATTAGCGTGAGATGGGTCTTGCGTCCAGCACGGACCCCATTCTCAGCCGGCAAGCGCCGCTTCCGCTGCCGCCGCAACGCGCAGCAGGTGCCGGTCGCGGCCCGCATGGCCCAGCAGCGAAATCCCGCAGCCGGGCAGACCGGCGGGCAGGGTCACCGCGGGCAGGCCCAGAAGGTTCGCGATCCGGGTGTTGCGCAGCGTCAGAAGGTTGGCGCGCACGAACTCGGCCTCGTCCTTCATCAGGCGATCCGCATCGGGGGGCAGAATCGGGACCGTCGGCACCAGCACCGCGTCGTATCCGCCCACGACCTCCTTGATCCACTTGCGGCGAATGCGGGTCAGGGCCTCCCATGCGGCGACATATTCGGGGCCGCTGGTCTCCTTGCCGCCGCGGAAGCGATCGAGGATGGGCTTCCACATGAGTTCGGGCGCATCCTCGATCTGGGCGTGCCAGATGCCATAGCCCTCGGGGGCGAAGACCTGCGGGGACAGCGCCATCGCGCGATCCACCCAATCGCTGGAGGCATGGGCGATGCAGGCCCCCGCGCGGCCCAGCCGGTCCACCGCCTGCTGGAAAGCCGTTTCGGGCCCGGTCTCGATATCGTCGAAGGGCAGCCCTTCCAGCACGAGGAAACGCAGCCCCGCGACCGACGATTCGTTCAGGTCGGCGGCGGGCTGATCGGCCAGCAGCGCGAAGATCTCGGCGCAATCCTCGACCGTGCGGGCGATGGGGCCCGCGATGTCGAAGCGGCGGCACAGCGGAACGACCCCCTTTTCGGGCAGCGCGCCATGCGTCGGCTTGAACCCCACCAGCCCGTTCCACGCGGCGGGCACGCGAATCGAGCCGCCCGTGTCCGTTCCGATGGCCGCCGCGGCCAGACCCAGCGCGACGGACACCGCCGCCCCCGATGACGACCCGCCCGGTGCCAGCGCCGGATCCAGCGCATTGGGAGGGGTGGCGGTGATCGGGTTCAGGCCCAGCCCGCTGAAGGCCAGTTCGGTCATGTGGGTCTTGCCCAGGCACACCGTGCCGCGACGCGACGCGCGGGCCAGGATGTTGGCGTCCTTGCGCGGAACGCGACCGTCCAGCAGCTTCGATCCGGCCTCGGTCCTGGTGCCGCCGCTGTCGATATTGTCCTTCCAGCTGATCGCCACCCCGTCCAGCAGGCTGTGGCGGCGTTCCTGCTTGGCACGGTCATGGGCGGCGACGGCCTCGGACCGGGCGCGGGCCGCGGTCAGCCGGGCATAGATCCGGTCGCAATCGGGATGCGATTTCGCGGCGGCCAGATAGGCCTCGGTCTGGTCGATCGGGTCCAGAAGACCCGCCATGATCGCGCGGCCCTGCCGAACCGCCGAGGCCTTCAGCCAATCCATTCAGAAATCCACCGCCAGGCCGTTCTTCTCGTAATCGCCGAAGCGCACGGCCTCGGGGCCGTCGCGACCGCCATATTCGACCGGCAGCTCCAGTTCGCCCCGCGCCTTGCGGCGTTCCTCGGCCTCGGCCAGGGCGCGCTGCGCGGCGGGCGGCAGGTCGGCATGCCTATCGGTGATGCTGCGTTCATCGCTCATGGAAAGATCCCCCGAATGGGCGTATGTGTCCTGTTTCAGTCTTCAGGAATATCTAGGCGAAGGGAAGCGTTTTGGCAAAGCCGGGCGGCGACATGGCGCGGAAGGGCGCATTGCAATTGATCCAGGGCGTGCGCGACGGGCGCAGCCTTGCCGACCAACAGGGCAGGCTGTCGAAGCTGCCGGTGGCCGAACAGGCCCGCGCCGCAAGGCTTGCGGCCGAGACGCTGCGCCACCAGGGCCGGGCCGATCGCGTGATCGCCGGGCTGGTCGCGCGCAAGCCCGCCCCCCAGGTCATGGACGTGCTGCGCCTGGCCGTGGTGGAAATGCTGGAACTGGGCGCACCCGCGCATGGCGTCGTCGGCGCCGCGGTCGATCTGACCCGCACCCTGGGCAAGCGCGGCCAATCCGCCGCGGGCATGGTCAATGCCGTGCTGCGCAAGGCGGGTGCATACCAGGGCTGGACCGACCTGCCGCCGCAGGAACTGCCGGAATGGCTGCGCGAGCCGCTGTCGATGGCCTATGACGCGGACACGCTGACCGCGATCGAGGCCGCGCACCAAGCGGGCGCACCCTTGGACATCACGCCGAAACCCGGCGCCCAGCCCTTCGAGGGCGCGGAACCCCTGCCCACCGGATCGTGGCGCGTGGCGGGTCCGGCGCAGGTGTCCACCCTGCCGGGCTTCGATGCGGGCGAGTGGTGGGTGCAGGATGCGGCCGCAGCCCTGCCGGTGCGTCTTCTGGCGCCGCAACAGGGCGAAACAGTCGCGGATCTCTGCGCGGCACCGGGCGGCAAGACCATGCAGATCGCGGCCAGCGGGGCGCAGGTTGTCGCGGTGGACGTGAACGAATACCGCCTGAAGCGTCTGCATCAGAACCTGGAACGCTGCGGGCTGACGGCCACGGTCGTCACCGCCGATGCGCTGGAATGGCGCCCCGATGCGCCCCTGGACGCGGTGCTGCTGGATGCGCCCTGCAGCGCGACGGGCACGATCCGGCGCCATCCCGACATGCCCTTCATCCGCGACGGCCACGGCATCGCCGAACTGATCGAGCTGCAGGCCGCGATGATCGACCATGCGCTGTCCATCCTGCGTCCCGGCGGGCGGCTGGTCTTCGCGACCTGTTCGCTGATCCCCGACGAGGGCGAGGTCCAGGTCGACGAGGCGCTGGCCCGCCATCCCGGCCTGACCGTCGAACGCCCGGACCTGCCGGGCATCGATCCCGCCTGGATCACGGACGAGGGCGGCCTGCGCCTGCGGCCCGATCACTGGGCGGATCGCGGCGGAATGGACGGTTTCTACATGGCGCTTCTGCGAAAGCCTGCCTGAGGCGGTCAGGATGCTGGACCTTCGGCGCGGGCTTCGGTAACTGGGCGGCACATCCAGACATGAGGCTGCCATGACCCGTCCCGCCGAATCCCGTCAGGCCCTGAAACGCGCGCTTATCTCGGTCTCCGACAAGACCGGGCTGATCGATTTCGCCAAGGCGTTGGAGGCACGGGGGGTCCAGATCCTGTCCACCGGCGGCAGCGCCAAGGCGATCCGCGAGGCGGGCGTCACCGTGACCGACGTGGCCGATGTCACCGGTTTCCCGGAGATGATGGACGGCCGCGTCAAGACGCTGCACCCCAAGGTCCATGGCGGCCTGCTGGCGCTGCGCGACAATGCCGACCACGTTGCGGCGATGGAGGAACACGGCATCGGCGGCATCGACCTGCTGGTCGTGAACCTCTATCCGTTCGAGGAGACGGTCGCGAAGGGCGCGGAATACGACGACTGCATCGAGAACATCGATATCGGCGGCCCCGCGATGATCCGCGCCGCCGCCAAGAACCACGGCTTCGTCACGACCATCGTGGACGTGCAGGACTATGACGCGCTGCTGGCCGAGCTGGACGCGAATGACGGCGCGACCACCCTGCCCTTCCGCCAGCGCCAGGCCCAGATCGCCTATGCCCGCACCGCGGCCTACGATGCCGCCGTCAGCACCTGGATGGCCGGCGCCATCGGCGAGGAACAGCCCCGCCGCCGCGCCTTCGCGGGCACGCTGGCCCAGGGGCTCCGCTATGGCGAGAACCCGCACCAGTCCGCCGCCTTCTACGTCACCGGCGAGGAACGTCCGGGCGTGGCCACCGCGAAGCAGTGGCAGGGCAAGGAGCTGTCCTACAACAACATCAACGACACCGATGCCGCGTTCGAGCTGGTGGCCGAGTTCGATCCCGCCGAGGGTCCGGCCTGCGCGATCATCAAGCACGCCAACCCCTGCGGCGTGGCCCGCGGGGCGACCGCGCTCGAAGCCTACAAGCGGGCCTTCGACTGCGACCGCACTTCGGCCTTCGGCGGCATCATCGCGTTGAACGGCACGCTGGACGGCGCCACGGCCGAAGAGATCGCGGGCATCTTCACCGAGGTCGTCATCGCACCCGATGCCGACGAGGACGCCAAGCGCATCTTCGCCGCCAAGAAGAACCTGCGCCTGCTGACCACGGGCGGCCTGCCCGACATCCGCGCGGCCGGCACCGCCTTCCGCCAGGTCGCGGGCGGCTTCCTGGTCCAGGGCCGCGACAACGGTCACGTCACCATGTCCGACCTGAAGATCGTGACCGAGCGTCAGCCCTCCGAGGCGGAACTGGCCGACCTGCTGTTTGCCTGGACCGTCGCCAAGCACGTGAAATCGAACGCCATCGTCTATGCCAAGGACCGCGCCACCGTGGGCGTCGGCGCAGGCCAGATGAGCCGCGTGGACAGCACCCGCATCGGTCGCCGCAAATCCGAGGACATGGCCGAGGTGCTGGGCCTGTCGCAGCCGCTGACCAATGGCGCGGCCGTCGCATCGGACGCGTTCTTCCCCTTCGCCGACGGCATCGAGGCCCTGGCCGAGGCGGGCGCCCGCGCGGTCATCCAGCCCGGCGGGTCCATGCGCGACGCCGAGGTGATCGAGGCTGCAAACCGTCGTGGCCTTGCCATGGTCTTCACCGGCCAGCGGCATTTCCGCCACTGATGGCCGCGCCGCGTCAGGGGGCCGCCGGTTCGGGCGGCAATCCGGATCGGCCCATGCGCCTTGTCGTATGGGTCGCCTCGGCCATCTTCCTGATCGATCAGGCGCTGAAATACTGGGTGGTCCATGTCCTGAACCTGGACCGCATCCGCGAATACGACCTGCTGCCGCCATGGCTGAACCTGCGCATGGCATGGAACCAGGGGGTGAATTTCGGGCTGTTCGCCTCCAGCCAGTCCACCATGCGGTGGGTCCTGGTGGGCGTGGCCGTCGCGATCTGCCTGTGGGTGTGGATCTGGGTCTGGCGCGCGCGGTTGGGGCGGCTGGCCCAGGTGTCTGCGGGCCTGCTGATCGGCGGCGCGCTCGGGAACGTGATCGACCGCATCGCCTATGGCGCGGTGGCCGATTTTCTGAACATGTCGCTGCCCGGCTGGCAGAACCCCTACAGCTTCAACGTGGCCGACATCGCGATCTTCGCGGGTGCGATCGGGCTGGTCCTGCTGCCGCAGAAACCTGCGCAGGACGCCCCCAAGCCCAAGCCGAAGCCCGCGCGCCCCGCCAAGGCCGCCATCAAAGCCCCCGCCAAGCCCGCTGCCAAGCCGGCCCCCATGACCGCTGTGGACGATTTCCGTCCCGAACCGCGGCAGGGCGACCTGTTCCGCAGCGCGGCGAAAAAGCCTGCGAAACCGACGCGTGACGGCAGCGGGAAATCCCGCTAGAACGGGCCAAACGGCCAGAAGGATGCACCAGATGCGCAAGGCGTCGCTGATCTTGGGACTTGCCGCGATGACGGCGCTGACCGCCTGCGCGGGCGGATCGCAGCTGAACAACTTCCGCAAGGTGCAGTCCGGCCCGGACGAATTCGGCATCCTGCCGACCAAGTCGCTGTCGATGCCCCCCGATCTGGCCGTCCTGCCCCAGCCGACGCCGGGCGGTGCCAACATCACCGACCCCACCCCCAGGGGCGACGCCGTCGCGGTGCTGGGCGGCGATCCGTCGCGGCTGGCCGATCAGGGCATCGCCGCAAGCGATCAGGCATTGGTCGCCCATGCCGCGCGCCAGGGCAGCGACCCCGCCATCCGCGAGGATCTGGCCCAAAAGGACGCGCGCTGGCGTGAACGCAACGGCCGCAGCTTCTTCGAACGGATGCTGGGTTCCTCGGTCTATCAGCGCGCCTATGACGACGTTTCGCTGGATGCCGAGGCCGAACAGCTCCGCTGGCAGCGGGCAGGCGCGATCACCTCGACCGCGCCCTGACGCGACGCCCCCTCGCACATTCGCGCGAGGGTGGCTTGCGCGACCGACCTTCGGCGGGCCAAGTTCCCCGCAGCAAGAGGAGGTCGCACCACCGATGCGTTGCTTGGCACACAGCCCCCGACCCGTCATCGCAGCCCTGCTGGCCGCGCTGACGCTGTCCCCCGTCATCGCCGCCGCGCAGGATCCCGCGCCCGATCGGCCGCAGGCCCCCGATCAGCCGCAGGCCCAGGTCGCCGCCCCCGTGGCAGAGCCCGATGACATCACCCATTTCACCCTTCCGAACGGGTTGGAAACCGTGGTCATCCCCGATGATCGCGCCCCGGTCGTCGTCCAGATGGTCTGGTACAAGATCGGCGCCGCCGACGAGATGCCGGGCAAGTCGGGCATCGCCCATTATCTTGAACATCTGATGTTCAAGGGCACCGACAAGCTGGCCCCCGGCGAATTGTCCAAGACCGTCACCGCGAACGGAGGCAGCGACAACGCCTTCACCTCGTGGGATTTCACCGCCTATTTCCAGCGTATCGCCAGCGACCGCCTGCCCCTGATCATGGAGATGGAATCGGACAGGATGCAGAACCTGTCGATTTCGGACGACGACTGGAAGGCGGAACGCCAGGTCGTGCTGGAGGAACGCGCGCAACGCGTGGACAGCGACCCCGAGGCGCTGTTCCGCGAACAGATGAACGCGGTCGTCTACGACAACCACCCCTATGGCCGCCCCATCATCGGCTGGCGGGACGAGGTGTCGGCCCTGACCCTGGACGACGCCAATGCCTGGTATGACGACCATTACGCCCCGAACGAGGCCGTGCTGGTCATCGCGGGCGACGTCACCCCCGAACGCGCCCGCGAACTGGCCGAGGAATATTACGGGCCGGTGCCCGCCTCGGCGGAAGACGCGCCCCGGCTGCGTCCGCAGGAACCGCAGAAGCTGACCGACCGCCGCGTGACCATGTCGGACCCGCGCGTGGCCCAGCCGCGCTTCAGCCGTGCGATCCTGGCGCCCGAACGCGATCCCGGCGATCAGCGTCAGGCAGCGGCCCTGACCGTGCTGTCGGAACTGCTGGGCGGCTCGACCCAGACCTCGTTCCTGGCGCGCGAGCTGATGTTGTCGGGCAAGGCGCTGTGGGTGGGCGCGAATTACGACGGGCTGTCGCTGGACGACACGGAGTTCACCATCTCGATGGTGCCCGCGGACGGCCAGGACCCCCAGAAGGCCGAGGCCGATCTGGACGCAGCGCTGGCCAGGTTCCTGAAGGACGGCATCGATCCCGCCGATCTGGACCGGGTGAAGACCCGCATCCGCGCGGCGCAGGTCTATGCCCGCGACAGCGCGCATGGGCGCGCCTACGATTACGGGCAGGGCCTGTCGGTGGGCCTGGGCGTCGATGACGTGTCCGAATGGCCCGACATCCTGGGTTCCGTCACCGAGGAAGAGGTGATGGGAGCTGCCCGGCTGGTGCTGGAAGGCCCCGGCCATGTGACGGGCTGGCTGCTGCCCGAGAAACCCGAAGAACCGGAGGTGCAGAAATGATCCGCGCCGCATTCGCCGCGCTTCTGGCGCTGATGGCCCTGCCCGCCCATGCCGCGACCCAGATCGAGCAGGTCACCTCGCCCGGCGGGATCGAGGCATGGCTGGTCCAGGACGACAGCATCCCCTTTGTCGCGCTAGACATCCAGTTCAAGGGTGGCGCCAGCATGGACGCGCCCGGCAAACGCGGGTCCGTCAACCTGATGACGGGGCTGCTGGAGGAAGGCGCAGGCCAGCGCGATGCCACGGCCTTCGCCCAGGCGGTCGAGGATCTGGGCGCGCGCCTGTCCTTCGATGCGGGCGACGACACGCTGTCCATCGGCTTCCAGGCGCTGTCGGAAAACCGCGATCAGGCCGCCGACCTGCTGGCGCAGGCGCTGCGCGAACCCCGCTTCGACGACACCGCCGTGGAACGCGTGCGGTCGCAGGTGCAGGCGATCATCCGGTCCGAGGCGACCGATCCCAACAGCATCGCCGCCAAGGAAATGGCCGCGCAGGCCTGGGGCGACCACCCCTACGGCACCTCGATCAACGGGACGGCCGAAAGCGTGGCGGCCCTGACCCGGCAGGACCTGGTGCAGGCCAAGAACCGCGTTCTGGCGCGCGACCGCGTGGTCGTGGGCGCCGCGGGCGACATCACCCCCGAGGAACTGGGCCCGCTGCTGGACCGCATCCTGGGCGGGCTGCCCGAAAAGGCGACCGCGCCCCTGCCCGACAAGGCCGAACTGCAGCTGACCGGCGGCACGACCGTCATCGACTGGGACAGCCCGCAGACGGTCGTGTCCTTCGCGGGGCCGGGCCTTGCCATCGACGATCCTGACTATTTCGCGGCCTATGTCGCGAACCACATCCTGGGCGGCGGGGGCTTCAGTTCGCGGCTGATGACGGAAGTCCGCGAAAAGCGCGGCCTGACCTATGGCGTGGGCACCGCGCTGGCCCCGGGGCTGTTCGGCGATACCTGGCGCGGCGGCATGGCGGGATCGAACGCCACCACAGCGCAGGCGATCGACCTGATCCGCGCCGAATATGCCCGCATGGCCGAAGGCGGCGTCACCGATGCCGAACTGAACGACGCCAAGACCTATCTGACGGGGGAATACCCGCTGCGCTTCGACGGGAACGCGCGGATCGCCTCCATCATGGCGGGGATGCAGCTGATGGGCTTTCCGCCCGACTATATCGAGACCCGCAACGACCGGGTCGAGGCCGTGACCGCCGATGACGTCGCCCGCGTGGCGGCCCGGATGCTGGACCCCGATGCGCTGCGCTTCGTGCTGGTGGGCCGCCCCGAGGGCATCGCGGAATAACAGGCCCCGCGGCGCGAAGCTCTGGCAGATTCGCGCCGCGGGCATTAGGTTTCGGGGGCCATGAACGAAAATGCCCCCCAAGACGGCCCACAGACGCGCCCCGTCATCCGACAGCTGGACGAGACCACCGCCAACCGCATCGCGGCGGGCGAGGTGGTCGAACGTCCCGCATCCGCCGTCAAGGAACTGGTCGAGAACGCGCTGGATGCGGGCGCATCCCGCATCGACGTCGCGATCGAGGAAGGCGGCAAGCGCCTGATCCGCGTCACAGACGACGGCTGCGGCATGACGGGCGACGACCTGCCGCTGGCCCTGTCGCGCCATGCCACCAGCAAGATCGACGGCACCGACCTTCTGGCGATCCGCAGCTTCGGCTTTCGGGGCGAGGCTCTGCCCTCGCTCGGGGCGGTGGGTCGGCTGACGATCACATCGCGGGTCCAGGGCGGCGATGGGGCGCAGATCCGGGTCGAGGGCGGGCGCATCGCCCCCGTGCGTCCGGCGGGCGCCAATTGCGGCACCGTGGTGGAACTGCGCGACCTGTTCTTCGCCACGCCCGCACGACTGAAATTCATGCGCACCGACCGCGCCGAAACCCAGGCCGTGGCCGACGTGATGCGCCGCCTTGCCATGGCCGAACCCTATGTCGGCTTCCGCCTGACCGCCGATGGCCGAGAGATCTTCCGCACCGATGCCGAACAGGGCGAATTGTTCGGCGCGCTGACCATGCGCCTGACCCGGATCATGGGCCCCGAGTTCACCGAGAACGCATTGTCGATCGATGCCGAACGCGACGGGATCGCGCTGACGGGGCTGGCGGCGCTGCCGACCTATTCGCGGGGCGCGGCGGTGGCGCAGCATCTCTATGTGAACGGGCGGCCCGTGCGCGACAAGATGCTGACGGGGGCGCTGCGGGCGGGCTACATGGATGTGCTGGCCTCGGGGCGCTATCCGGCGGCGGTGCTGTTCATGAACTGCGACCCGCAGCTGGTCGATGTGAACGTCCACCCCGCCAAGGCCGAGGTGCGGTTCCGCGACAGCCAATCCGCGCGCGGCCTGATCGTGTCGGCGCTGCGTCACGCGCTGGCGGGGGCCGGTCACAGGGCGTCCTCGACCGTGGGGGATGCGACGGTGGCCGCGTTCCGTCCCGAACCGGCAGCGCAACCGGGCTGGCGGCCCGATCCGCCATCGCCTTCCACGCTGCGCGCCGCGCTGGATCTGCAAGCCCCGACCGCTTCGGTCGAACATGCCGATCCGGGCTTTGCCGAGGCGCCGTCCGCCAGATACGAGGAACCGCCCGAACAGGTGACCGACGCCCCCCTGGGCGCGGCGCGGGCCCAGATCCACGAGAATTACATCATCGCCCAGACCGAGGACGGCATGATCGTCGTCGATCAGCACGCCGCGCATGAACGCCTCGTCTATGAACGGCTGAAGGCGCAGGCCGCCGAACACGGCATCCGAACCCAGGCCCTGCTGATCCCCGAGGTGATCGAGCTGTCCGAGGGCGATGCGCAGCGCATCATGTCCATCGCCGATGAATTGGCCGAACTGGGGCTGGTGCTGGAACCCTTCGGCAATGGCGCGGTCGCATTGCGTGAACAGCCCGCCATGCTGACGCGGCTGGATGCCAAGGCGCTGATCCGCGACATCCTGGACGATCTGGCCGATCAGGGCAGCTCTGACCGGTTGCGCGGGCGGATCGACGCGGTGCTGTCCTCGATGGCGTGCCACGGTTCGGTCCGGTCGGGCCGCCGGATGAGCGCCGACGAGATGAACGCCCTGCTGCGCGAGATGGAGCGCACGCCCCGGTCGGGCCAGTGCAATCACGGCCGCCCGACATGGGTGAAGCTGCGCCTGACCGATATCGAGCGGCTGTTCGGCCGCAGCGGTTAACCCTCGGGCGTCACCCGGATCAGGCGGCCGTCGTCCTGGTCGGTGATCAGCATGATCGCCCCGTCGGACGCGACCTCGACCTCTCGGACGCGGCCGACGCCCTGCAGGTGGCGGGCCTCGCCGGTGACCTCGTCGCCCTCGATCCGCAGGCGGATGATCGATTGCGACTGCAACCCGCCCAGCAGCGCCTGCCCCTGCCATTCAGGGAACATCGCCCCGTCATAGAACGCCATCCCGCTGAGAGCGGGCGACGGGTCCCAGTAATAGATCGGCTGATCCGTCCCATCGACCTGCGTGGCCCCCATCCGCGCGCCGTCGTAATTCGTGCCATAGGTGGCCAGCGGCCAGCCGTGATTTTCGCCCTGCTCGATGAGGTTCAGCTCGTCCCCGCCCTTCGGGCCATGCTCGGTCGTCCAGATGCGCCCGTCGGGGCCGATCGCCGCGCCCTGGATGTTGCGATGCCCGATGGTCCAGATCTCGGGCAGCCAGCCCTCGATGCCGGCACCCGCGGGTGCGCCGTCCGAGGCACGGATCCGGATGACCTTGCCCAGGGTCGTCTGCGGGTCCTGCGCCAGTTCGCGCGGTTCGGGGTTCGACCGCTCGCCCAGCCCGACCAGAATGTGCCCCTGCCCGTCATGAACGATCCGCGCGCCGAAATGCTTGGTGGAGGCCCAGGCGGGCTGCTGCTGCCAGATCCGCTGCACCTGCTCCATCCGGGTGCCGTCCCCCGACAGGATGCCGGTGGCCACGGCGGTGGCATTCCTGCCGCCGTCGCGCGGCTCGGCATAGGTCCACCAGACGCGGCGGGTCTGCGCGAAATCATCCGCCACCGACACGTCGTGCAGACCGCCCTGATCGCGCGCATCGACCTGCGGCAGGCCCGCGATGGGCTGGGACAGGCTGCCATCCGCGCCCACGATCCGCATCCGGCCCGGTCGTTCGGTGACCAGCCAGCGCCCCTCGGGCAGTTCGGCCAGCCCCCAGGGATGTTCCAAGCCCCGTGCCACCACCTGCATCCGCAATTCGGGTCCGGGGGGCAATGCGGGCGCGCGCGTCTGGGCCGCAAAGGCGGGCGACTGGTCATAAGCACGCCCGTTCGGCGCACCGTCGAAATAATCCTGCGCGCAGGCGGCCGTGGCCAGAAGCGTCGCGGCGGCAAGGGTCAGGGGCAGTGATCTGGGGACAGGCATCGTATCTCCTCCGGTCGGATGCTTGGGGATGGAACCCTTCCGCCCCGGAAACGTTCCCGGCATTCAGCCGGGCGCATGTTCGTCGAACAACCGCGAGGCCCGCCCCCAGGCCCCGCCCTGCGGATCGTCCAGCCCCTCCAGCACCGGCAGAAGCTGCGCCGCGTAATCCTCCGAGCTTTCGCGCGGCAGCATCGAGGGCAGGTTGTCGATGGCCATCACGTCCAAGGGCGGATTGTCGGCCACCCGCCGCACGGGCGCGTCCCAATCCGTTGCCCGGTCATAGACCTTGATCGGTGAGAAGTCGCTGTCGGGGTCGCAGGCCACATCACCGATGACGCGCAGCGCGCGGGCCGGGCCTGTCGCATCCGCGGGCACGAAGACCGGCGCACCCGGGCGGGCCAGGATCGCGTTGACGAAGATCTGGTGCGCCAGCACTTCGGGAAAGGGGCCGCCATGCGCGGTCTCGGCCAGGTCCCATTCGGTGACGCGCAGCCCCATCGCGGTCATCAGGTCGCGCGCCCCGCGCCCCACGCGCCCCTTCGCGCCGATGACGATGGCACGCGGGCGCGGCCTGCCCAGCGCGTCCAGCCACGCGCGCAGCGATCCCTGCAGCGCATCCTTGTCGGGCCAGGCATGGACCGGGTCGCAGATCCCGCCGCGCATCTGCGCGATCCATGCCATCAGCGACACCGCCGCCCCGGCATATCCCGCCCAGTATCCGAAGGCCGCCAGCCTGCGGCCATCCTCGTCCGTCAGGTATTCCAGGTCCAGAAGCCGCCCGCCGCCATCGCGAAAGCGCCGCAGCAGCCGCTGCCCGGCGGATTGGCCCTTGTAGGCATGGCCGAACATGATGTGCCGGTGGACCAGGGGCGTTCCGTCATCCGGCAGCTCCTTGAGGCCGAAGACGATGGCATCGCGGGGGGCGTCGGGCCAGCTGCCCTTGGGGGCGATGATGGCCCCCGCCTTGCGGTATTCCTCGGTCGCGATGACGCGGCGGGCGCTGTCCTCGACCGTGATCCGGAAACCCCGCGCCGACAGGTGGCGCACGCCGTCCGGGGTGATCCCCACGCGATCCTCGTGCGGACGGCTTTCCGCCCTGACCCACAAATGCGTCATCCTGCCCCTCCTTGCCGCAATCCTGTCACGAATCGCAGGTTACACCCGGAAACGGGGCAAGGCACGGAACCCGGTCCCCCCCGTCGCGGTTTGGCGTCTGCTGAAATTCCGCAAACAACCCCGAGGATGCCATGCGTTTCACCCGTCGCCACAGCCTTCAGATCGCCGTCGCCACCCTGGGCGCCGCCATGCTGCCCAGATTTGCCGCCGCACAGGAGGCCGGGCCCTTCACCCACGCGACCGAGGCCGGCGACGTCGTGATCCACGCGGTCGATCATGCCAGCATGGTTTGGGAAACGCCCTCGGGGGTGATCTATGTCGATCCGGTCGGCGGCGCCGAGGCTTATGCCGACATGCCCGCCCCCGATCTGATCCTGATCACGCATGAACATGGCGACCATTACGATCAACCGACGCTGGACGCCCTGGCCGAGGTGCCGATGATCGTGAACCAGTCGGTCTTCGACAAGCTGCCCGAGGCGATGCAGGACCGCGCGACCGTCATGGCCAATGGCGATACCGGCACCGCGCTGGACCTGCCGATCGAGGCGATCCCCGCCTACAACATCACCGAGGACCGCCTGCAGTATCACCCCGAGGGCCGCGACAACGGCTATATCCTGACCATCGGCGACAAGCGGTTCCTGATCGCGGGCGACACCGAGGATACGCCGGAACTGCGCGCGCTGACCGATATCGACGTGGCGTTCCTGCCGATGAACCTGCCCTATACCATGACGGTGGAACAGGCGGCCGATGCCGTCACGGCCTTCGCGCCGGGCGTCGTCTACCCCTATCACCATCGCGGCAGCGACCTTGACGCATTCACCAAGGCGGTGGAGGCTGGCGGCTCGGGCGCGGAAGTGGTGATTGCCAATTGGTATCCGAACGGCGAAGAGTGAACCCAGCCTTCAAGGGCGTTCTGGTGCTGGCGGCCGTCGCGGTCGTCATCGCCGGGGCGCCGCTTCTCTGGCCGTCTCTGTCGGCGCTTCAGGCCGATCTGGACGAACTTCGCACCCTGCTGATCCGCGCCGAGATCTGGCGCGATGCGAACCCCACGCTGTCCCTTCTGTCATTCGTCCTGATCATCGGGCTGGGGGCATCGCTGCCCATCCCCGTGATCGTGCCCATGTCGTTGATCGGCGGCGCGGTCTTCGGATTCTGGCTGGCCCTGGTGCTGGTTCTTGCCGGCACGATGATGGCCGCGATCCTGACCTTCCTGTCGGGCCGCTACTGGCTGAACGGTCCCGTCCGGCGGGTCATGGGCAGCCGGGCCGACAGGCTGGATGCCCGCGTGGCCGAAAACGGTCTTCTGGCGCTGCTCAGCCTGCGGCTGACGCCGGGGCTGCCCTTCTTCGTGCTGAACCTGCTGTCGGGCCTGTCGCGCATGACGATGCGCGGCTATGCCGCCGTCACCGCCTTGGGCGTGCTGCCGAATACCGCCATCCTTGTCGGCGCAGGCACCCAGATCGCCGAGATCGAGCGCGTGCGCGACATCGTGGGCCCGCGCATCATCGCCATCGTGGCGCTGCTGGCAGTCTTTCCGTGGGTCGCGCGATGGGCCGCGCGCAGGCTGCGCCGCTAGAACGGCGCGGGAGAGGTGAAGCCCTGCTGCACGCCGCCATCGGGATGGGCGAAGCGCAGACTCTCGGCATGCAGCATCAGGCGCGGATGGTCACGTGCCTCGCCTGTGGCATAGAGCGGATCGCCCAGGATCGCGTGCCCCGTTTCCGCCATGTGGACGCGCAGCTGGTGGCTGCGACCCGTGACGGGCATCAGCCGGACCCGCGTTTCCGCATCATCCGCGCGCACCACGCGCCAGTCGGTCTGGGCGGGGCGGCCTTCGTCGTGATCGACCTTCTGGCGCGGCCTGTTCGGCCAATCCACGATCAGCGGCAGATCGACACGGCCCGTGCGCGGCTCCAGCCGCCCATGCAGACGCGCGACATAAACCTTCTTGGTGCGGCGTTCCTCGAACTGCTTGGACAGGTGGCGCTGCGCATGGGGCGTCAGGCCGAAGACCATCACCCCTGAGGTATCCAGGTCCAGCCGATGGACCAGCAGCACGGTCGGGAATGCCTCTCGCAGGCGGGCGATCAGGCAATCGGCCCGATCCTCGCCCCGGCCCGGCACCGACAGCAGCCCCGAGGGTTTCTCGACCACCAGCACCTCGTGATCGGCATGGATCACGCGCGGGGCGCCGGGGGGCGGATCATAGACGAAATCGCTCATGCCGTGGGGGTTACTTGGCCACCAGCCGGATGGCCAGCCCCGCAAACATCACCGCAGCGATCCGGTTCACGAGGCCAAGCCGCTTGCCGATGACCTGCCCCGCAACCCCGCCGACCACGCCATAGCCGATGGTGACCAGCGTGCCGGTAAAGGCGAAGATCAGGCCCAGCCCCAGGATCTGCTGCCAGATCGGGCCCCAGGCGACATTGGTGAACTGCGGCAGGAAGGCCAGCATGAACAGCACCGGCTTGGGGTTCAGCGCGTTGGACAGGAACCCGCGGCGGATGATGTTCCAGACGCGCACGCTGCCGCGCGCGCTCGGGTCGATCTCTCCTGCGTGCCAGCTTTTCCAGGCCAGCCACAGAAGATAGGCCGCGCCCGCATACTTGATCGCGCGCAGCGCCTCGGGGTGGGCGGCCACGACCGCGCCCAGGCCCACCGTCGCCAGCGTCACGTGCATCAGCACGCCCAAGCCCACGCCGAAGCCCGCCCAGGCGCCCGCACGCGGGCCGCCCTGGATGCCGCAGGCGCTGGCGAAGAACACGTCCTGCCCGGGGGCGAAGTTCAGCACCAGCCCGCCCAGGATGAAGGGCAGCATCTGGCTGGCGGGGATGTTGGCGATGGTGTCCCAGATCATGTCACGCTCCGCATCGGGGAATCAGAGGTCGCCGAAGACCTCGGCCAGGATGGCTTCCAGACGATCGGCGTCGGTCTGGTCGAAGGCATCGGGCCTGTCGCTGTCGATGTCCAGCACGCCGATCAGGCGGTCGTCGCGCCCGATCACCGGCAGGACGATTTCCGACCGCGTGCTGCTGGAACAGGCGATATGGCCGGGGAATTCCTCGACATCGGCCACGATCTGGGTCCGCCTTTCCCGCGCGGCCGCGCCGCAGACGCCGCGGGCGAAGGGAATCACCAGGCAGCCGTGACCGCCCTGATAGGGGCCGATCTTCAGCAGTTCCGGCCCCGTCACGCGGTAGAAGCCGGTCCAGTCGAACCGGTCGTCGGACTGGTGCAATTCGCAGGCGATGGTTGCCATCAGCGCGACCTCGTCGGTCTCGCCGTCACACAGGGCCCGGATGCGGGCGATCACGTCGTTATCGATGCTCATGGCGCAAGTCATACGCGCGCGGAACGGCGACGAAAAGCCGTCCCGTCACATGCCGTCGCGCAATGTCGCCAAGCGCGCCATGATCGGATAATGCTTGGGGCCGCTGCATCATGGGGGATGATCGAATGCTGGCCTGGTTCACCTCTGCCGCCGAAGACGCACCCGGCGCGGCCGACCGGCTGTTGGTCGATCTGGCGCGCGAATTGCAGCGCATGGGCGCGTCCCTGGGCGGCGCGATCCAGCACAACCACGACCTTGGGCCGGATCGTCCCTGCGACATGGAGGTCGAGGCCCTGGGCATCGAGGCGCCGCGATTCCGCATCTCGCAATCGCTGGGGCCGGGGGCGCAGGGGTGCCGGCTGGATGCGGGCGCGCTGGAACAGGCGGCGGGAATGGCCCTGCCGGGGCTTGCGGGCGCGGAACTGGTGATCGTGCCGAAATTTGCCCGGCAAGAGGTCGCGGGCCGCGGCTTCGTGGCCCTGATCGCGGATGCGATGGATCGCGACCTGCCCGTCATCCTGTATGTGCCGCGCCAGCAGGCCGATGCCTTCACGGAATTCGCGGGCGATCTGGCCCGACGCATCGAACCGGCGCAGGCCCGCGCCTGGGCGCTGGCGCAGCTGACACCGCCGCTGGATGCGCGCGATCTGCTGTGCCCCCTGCCGGTGCTGCGTCTGCGCAAGGCGCTGGAGGCCGCCGATCCCGGCGCGATGATCCGCATCCGCACGACCGACCGCATGGCCTTGGTCGATCTGCCGCATTTCTGCCACGAGGCCGGTCATGCCATGATCGCGCAACGGGACCTGCCCAGCGGCGTGACCGAGTTCACCGTCGCAAGGTCGGTCCGCAACCCTGCCAAGGCCGCGCCATGACCCTGCCCTTCCTGTCCAGCCGCAAACGCCTGTCCGACTTGTCGGAACGAGAAATCCTGGCGCTTGCCATCGCGTCGGAAGAGGACGACGCCCGCATCTATCGCAACTGGGCGGTCGAGCTGCGCGACGATTTCCCCGCGACCGCCGCCGTGTTCGAAGGCATGGCCGCCGAGGAGGACGGGCATCGCCGCCTGCTGATCGACCGCTTCACCGACCGCTTCGGCGACGCGATCCCGGTGATCCGGCGCGAACATGTCGCGGGCTACCTGTCGCGCAGGCCCGCATGGATGATGCAAAACCTGTCGCTGGACGCGATCCGCGCCGAGGCGGCGGGCATGGAACGCGATGCGGCCGAATTCTATGCCCATGCGGCGCAGCGCTGCCAGGATGCCGGCACGCGCAAGCTGCTGGGCGACCTGGCCGCCGCCGAACGCGGCCACGAGGACCGCGCGGGCGAGCTGTCCGAAGCCCACCTGACCCCCGATGCCCGCGCCGAGGAGGATGCCGTCGCCCATCGCGACTTCGTCCTGACCTGGATCCAGCCGGGGCTTGCGGGGCTGATGGATGGCAGCGTCTCGACCTTGGCGCCGATCTTTGCCACCGCCTTCGCGACGCAGGACCCGTGGACGACCTTCCTCGTGGGGCTGGCCGCCAGCATCGGTGCGGGGATCAGCATGGGCTTCACCGAGGCCGCCTCCGACGACGGCGTCATCTCGGGGCGCGGATCGCCGATCAAGCGCGGCATCGCGTCGGGGGTGATGACCATGGTGGGGGGCCTCGGCCATGCGCTGCCCTACCTGATCCCGGATTTCACGCTGGCCACGACCATCGCGATCCTGTTCGTCGCGATCGAGCTGTGGGCCATCGCCTGGATCCAGAGCCGCTGGATGGCCACCCCCTTCTGGCGGGCGACCTTGCAAGTGGTGCTGGGCGGTGGTCTGGTGCTGGCGGTGGGGGTGCTGATCGGACAGGGCTGACCCCCGGCCCGACCGGGGGGTCCCATGTTCGAGGTCTTTCTGAAGACGCTGCCCTTCTTCGGGCTGATAGGCCTTGGCTGGCTGTCATCGCGCATCCGGTTCTTCCCGCCCGAGGGCGCGGCATGGCTGACCCGCTTCGTCTTCTGGTTCGCGCTGTCGGCGATGCTGTTCCGCTTTGCCGCGGGGCTGGATCTGGGCGCGATCTTCGACGGGCGCTTCGTCATGGCCTATCTGACCGGATCGCTGGCGGTCTGGGCCGTCGCCATGGCCGCCGGCCGGTGGCGCGGCCTGTCCGTCCCCGAGGCCGCGATGGAGGCCCAATGCTGCATGATCGGGAATACCGGCTTTCTGGGCGTGCCAATGCTGGTCGTCCTGCTGGGCCCGGATGCCGTGGGTCCGGTGCTCATGGTCCTGATCATCGACACCATCGTCTTTGCCACGCTGATCACGCTGATCGTCCATGCCGCACGCAGCGGGGGCGTCAGGCCGCGCACCCTGCGCCCCATCCTGCGCGGGATCGCATCGAACCCGATGATCCTGTCCATGGCCGCGGGGCTGGCTTGGGCGGGGGCGGAACTGCCCATGCCGCGCCCGCTGGACGAATTCCTGTCGATCCTGGGTGCCGCCGCCACGCCGGGCGCCTTGTTCGCCATCGGCGCCAGCCTTGCAGGACTGCGGCTGGGGCGGGTCGCGGTGTCGGGCTGGCTGGGCGCGGCCAAGCTGGTCCTGCACCCGCTGGCGGTCTGGATCGCGGCGCGGGCCTTCGGGGTCGATCCCTTCGCGGCGGGGGTCATGGTCGCGGCGGCCGCCCTGCCGGTGGCAGGCAACGTCTATATCCTGGCGCAGCATTTCGGGCTGGCCGAACAGCGCACATCGGCCGCGATCCTGATCTCGACCGCGATCAGCATCGCGACCATCCCGCTGGTCATGACCCTGATCGGCGGCTAAGCCTTCGGGACGAGGGAAGAGGAGGAACGGGATGCGCAAGCTTGCGGATCTGGAACTGCGCAACATCGCGCTGGAGGTGGACAGCGCGGGCATCGCCACGGTGACGCTGAACCGTCCGGCCAAGCGCAATGCGCTGGACATCGCCACCATCGAGGAACTGATCGACATCTTCGCGGCCCTGCCCCACGAAGGCATCCGCGCCGCGATCCTGCGCGCCGAGGGGCCGCATTTCTGCGCGGGGCTGGATCTGGTGGAACATCACCGCGAGGAACGGTCGGCCGCGGATTTCATGCGCGTCTGCATGCGGTGGCACGAGGCGTTCAACAAGATGGAATATGGCGGCGTCCCGATCATCGCGGCCCTGAAGGGTGCGGTCGTCGGCGGCGGGCTGGAACTGGCATCGGCGGCCCATATCCGCGTCGCGGGGCCGGATTGCTATTTCGGCCTGCCCGAGGGACAGCGCGGCCTGTTCACCGGCGGCGGCGCGACGATCCGCGTCGCCGACCTGATCGGCAAGGCGCGGATGATCGACATGATGCTGACAGGCAGGCTCTATGCAGGCGAAGAGGCGGCCGCGGTCGGCCTGTGCCAGTATCTGGTGCAGGACCCCGAGGCCAAGGCCCGGGAGCTGGCGGAACGGGCAGCACAGAACCCAGCCCTGTCGAACTTCGCGATCTGCTCGGCCATCAGCCATATGCAGAACATGAGCGCGCTGGACGCGGCCTATGCCGAGGCGGTCGTCGCGGGGGTGGTGAACACGCAGGACGCGGCGCGCGAGCGGCTGGCGGCCTTCGCCGGTGGCACCGCCGCCAAGGTCCGCCCCGAGGGCTGAGGGAGGGGCACGCCACGGTGTCGGCCATCGAGGCCGACGCCGCGGCGGCGCGCGGTCCGGCCTCGATGGCCGGTCCGCGCGCACCCTGCCCCGCCGGTTCCGGTTCAGTGCAGAAGCGTCGTCAGCCCGGAATAAAGACCGCCGATCATCAGGAAACCCAGAATCGCGAACAGCCCGTCCCGCGCCAGCATCCCAAGCGCCAGCAGGCTGACCATGCCGCCCAGGATCGACGATGTGAAGGGCACCAGCTCCAGCACCGGCATCACCAACCCGCCGATCAGGCAGACCGCCTGCGTCACCCAGACAAAGGGCCTGCGTACCAGGAACTCCAGCCTGCGCGCAGTGATCCGATCGAGAAACCGTGCCGGGCCGCGCATCCATCGCACCGCCGCCTCGAGGCGCTTCGAGGGCACCTTGCGGCGCATCAGCATGTCGGGCAACCACAGGTGATCGCGCCGCATCAGCATCTGCGCGGATATCAGGAAAATCGCGACCCCGCAGACGGTCGAAAAGAGGGGCACGCCCGACAAGGGCGACAGGACCGCCAGCGAGGGCACCAGCAGATATGCAGACAGGGATCGCTGGCCCAGGGCCTCGACCACCTCGCGCAGGCTCGTCTTCTCGCCCGTGGCTGCCTGTCCGACCCGTTCGATCAGATCCTCGATACCGTCCTGCCGGTCCATCGCCCCTCGCATTCCGTCAGCCCGTGCAACGCATGGGACGGGCCGACGGTTCGGCGCGATGTCAGTCGCGCAGCAGCTCGTTGACCGAGGTCTTGGACCGCGTCTTCGCATCGACGCGCTTGACGATCACCGCGCAATACAGGTGCACGCCGTTCTTCGAGGGCATCGAGCCCGAAACGACGACCGATCCCGCGGGGACCTCGCCATACATGACCTCGCCCGTCTCGCGGTCGACGATCTTGGTGGACTGGCCGATATAGACGCCCATGCCCAGCACCGCGCCTTCGCGGACGATCACGCCTTCGACGACCTCCGAGCGCGCCCCGATGAAGCAGCCATCCTCGATGATGGTGGGGCCGGCCTGCAGCGGCTCCAGCACGCCGCCGATGCCCACGCCGCCCGACAGGTGGACATCCCGGCCGATCTGCGCACAGCTGCCGACCGTGGCCCAGGTATCGACCATCGTTCCCTCGCCCACATGGGCGCCCAGGTTGACGAAGGACGGCATCAGCACGGCACCCTTGCCGATGAAGGCGCTGCGACGCACGATGGCGCCCGGAACCGCGCGGAAGCCGGCCGCCTTCCACTGGTTGTCGCCCCAACCCGCGAATTTCGACGGGACCTTGTCCCACCAGTTGCTGCCCTGCGGACCGCCCGACATCTCTTCCATGTCGTTCAGGCGGAAGGACAGCAGCACCGCCTTCTTGGCCCACTGGTTCACATGCCAGTCGGCGCCGCGCTTCTCGGCCACGCGCAGGCTGCCGTCATCCAGCTGCGAAAGGGTCTCGGCCACGGCCTCGCGGACCTCTCCGGTGGTGGCGCTGGTGATCTCGGCGCGGGCTTCCCACGCGGCTTCGATGGCGTTTTCCAAGGCTTCGGTCATCGCGGCTCTCTCTTGTCGGTTGGGACGGAAACTGTCACCACTGGGCTATAAGGGTCACGCATGGCCCGCGCAATGCGCAGGGCACGCGCCAAAAAGAACCGAGGCAGAGATGAACGACATGGCCGAAGAAGAACGCGCGCACAGCTTCACCCATAGCGACGAGGATGCGGTCCGCGCCAGACGCACGCCGCAGACCGCACAGACCCGCGCCCCCGCCTACCGGCTGGCCTTCACCGACGAGGATTTCCTGCTGCGCGAAGAGCTGCGCCCCGTGCGCCTGCAGCTGGAGCTGCTGAAACCGCAGATGATCCTGGACGAACGCGGCATCGAATCCACCGTGGTGATCTTCGGGGGCGCACGCATCCCCGCCCCCGACGCCGCGGATCAGGCCCGCACCCCCACCCTGGGCGCGCTGTCGAAATATTACGAGGAGGCCCGCGTCTTCGCCCGCAAGATGACCGAGCGCAGCCTGGACAATTACGGGCGGGAATACGTCGTCTGCACGGGCGGCGGTCCCGGAGTGATGGAGGCCGGGAACATGGGCGCGGACGAGGCCGGCGGCCAGTCCATCGGCCTGGGGATCGTGCTGCCACACGAGCAGGCCCCGAACAGATACGTCACGCCCGATCTGTGCTTCAACTTCCACTACTTCGCGATCCGGAAGATGCATTTCCTGATGCGCGCCCGTGCGGTCACGGTCTTCCCGGGCGGCTTCGGCACCATGGACGAGCTGTTCGAGACGCTGACCCTGGTCCAGACCAAGCGCATGGCCCGCGTGCCCATCCTGCTGTTCGGCAAGGAGTTCTGGGAAGAGATCATCAACTGGAAGGCGCTGGCCAGGGCGGGCACCATCTCCGAGGACGATCTGGACCTGATCCGCTATGTCGAGACCGCCGACGAGGCGATCGAGATCATCGACGGCTGGCCGAAACCCTGCTGATACGCGAATCGAAAGGGGCGCCCGATGGGCGCCCCCTTGTCCGTCCGGGCCGATGGTCCGTCGTCCTTCAGCCCGCGGCCTCGGCGTCGATCTGGGCGCGGGACTTGCGGCCGCGTTCGGTCGCGGATTTCAGCTGCCCGCAGGCGGCCATGATATCTTCGCCCCGGGGTGTGCGGATCGGGCTGGCGTAACCGGCCTTGTAGACGATATCCGCGAATGCCTCGATCCGGTCCCAGCTGGACCGGTCATAGGGCGCGCCCGGCCAGGGGTTGAACGGGATCAGGTTGATCTTGGCCGGAATGCCGCGGATCAGCTTGACCAGGCGGCGCGCATCCTCGTCGCTGTCGTTCACGCCGTCCAGCATGACGTATTCGAACGTGATGCGTTCGCTGTTGGTCAGGCGCGGATATTCGCGCAGCGCCTCCAGCAGGGTCTCGATGTTCCAGCGCTTGTTGATCGGGACCAGCTTGTTGCGAACCTCGTCGGTGGTCGCGTGGAAGCTGACGGCCAGCAGGCAGCCGATCTCTTCGGCGGTGCGGGCAATTTCCGGCACCACGCCGCTGGTCGACAGGGTGATGCGACGACGCGAGAGCGACAGCCCCTCGCCATCCATGACCACCTTCATCGCGTCGCGGACATTCTCGAAATTGTAGAGCGGCTCGCCCATGCCCATCAGCACGACATTGCTGACCAGACGCGTCTCGTCCTTGGGCTTGCCCTGTTCGGGCCATTCGCCCAGATCGTCGCGCACCAGCATCAGCTGACCCACGATTTCGCCCGCGGTCAGGTTGCGCACCAGCTTCTGGGTGCCGGTATGGCAGAAGGAACAGGTCAGCGTGCAGCCGACCTGGCTGCTGACGCAGAGGGTGCCGCGGCCTTCCTCGGGGATGTAGACGGCCTCGACCTCGTGGCCGCCCGCGATGCGCAGCAGGTACTTGCGCGTGCCGTCGGTGCTGATCTGGCGCGTCACGATCTCGGGCAGCGAGATCTCGAACCGCTCGGCCAGCATGGCGCGGTAATCCTTGGCAAGGTTCGTCATCTGGGCGAAATCGCGCACGCCCCAGTAATAGACCCATTGCCAGACCTGCCCCACGCGCATCTTGGCCTGCTTCTCGGGCGTGCCCGCCTCGATCAGCGCGTCGCGCAGCTGGTCGCGGGTCAGTCCGACGATATTCGTCAGGCCGCCTTCGGGCAGCTTGCGGGGAATGGTCAGCACGTCCTGCGTGATCGGAGCGTTCATGGGATCACCGGTAAGTTGGCATGTGGATGGGGCGAAGACTGGCACATAAGCCAAAGAGGGGCGGAAATCAACAGATCCGCCCCATCCGGGATGCATGGCTGCCTTGGCGTGGCCGAATGGCCGCGGGTCTTACTTGCAGCGTTCCTGCGCGGTGTTCGTGGCCGCGGTGATGCCCGACAGGCTGAACGTGTCCTTGGTCGTGGTCCCGCGCGACGAACGCCCGGTCACGACCGCGGATGCGCCTGCGCGCAGCGCGCCGACCAGCGCCTCGTCATCCGAGGGGCTGCCGGTCCATGCGCTCTCGCCCTCGGTGAAGAGGTTGAACTTGCGCCCGCCGACATCGACCTCGACCGTGGAATCGGGTGCGAAGGGATAGCCGCCGGTAAAGGACACTTCGCCCTTCTGGCCGGGCCGATACGCGACATAGAGCCGGATATCACCGCGCGTCACTTCGACGGACTGGCCGTCCTTGGTGTTCAGCGTGGATTTCGGAGGCGAGACGGCCCAGCACTCGCGCGGGTTGTCCGCCGCGAAAACCGTCCAGTCGCCTTCCGTGGCGACGACATTCGTCGATTCCTGCGCCATCGCCGTGCCCATCCCGGCGATCAGGATCAAGCTGGCGCCGATGCCGCGCAGCGTGGTGGTAATCATGCTCTGGCCTCCTGCCATTCGTTTCGCCGCTTCAGGGGCGTTGTTCCCGATTGCAGTGGTCTTTTCAACCATCTCCGATCAGGATAGCGAAAATCATGTGCCGATAAAGGCCATGCTTCGGAATATCGCGCAATTGTCAGGGGGGTCGGGCCATGCAACCAGCGGAAATGATCGAATTGTGGCGGGGCGATCTGTGCGAGAGCCTGCATCGCGGCCACGCGGTCATCTGCGACCGGCATGGCGTGGTCGAGGCCTGGGGCAGCCCTTCGGAAATCATCCTGCCGCGGTCGTCCTGCAAGATGATCCAGGCACTTCCCCTGATCGAGAGCGGGGCCGCCGACGCGGCGGGCCTGACCGACCGGCAGCTGGCCCTGGCCTGCGCCAGCCATTCGGGCGCATCCATGCATGTGGACGCGGTGGACCGGTGGCTGACGGGTCTCGGGATGACCGAGGGCGATCTGCGCTGCGGCTGCCACATGCCGCGCGACCCGGACGAACGGCACCGCCTGACCTGCGGCACCCATCGCCCCACGCAGCTGCACAACAACTGTTCGGGCAAGCATGCGGGCTTTCTGACGCTGAACCGCCATCTGGGCGGCGGCTCCGAATATGTCGAGGTCGATCACCCCGTCCAGCAGGCCGTCCGCGCGGCCTTCGAGGAGGTGACGGGCGAGGAGAGCCCCGGCTTCGGCATCGACGGATGCTCGGCCCCGAACTGGGCCTGTTCGCTGACCGGACTGGCCCGCGCGATGGCGCGCTTCGCCCAGCCGCGCGACGATCTGCGCGGTCGGGCGATGCGGCGGCTGGTCGATGCGATGCGCACCCACCCCGAGATGGTCGCCGGCGAGGGCCGCGTCTGCACCGATCTGATGCGGGCCGGACGTGGGCGGATCGCGGCCAAGACCGGGGCCGAGGCCGTCTTCGTGGCCATCCTGCCCGACGAGGGGATGGGCGTCGCGCTGAAGATCACCGATGGCGCGACCCGCGCGGCCGAGGCCGCGATCACGGCGCTGCTGCTCTATCTGGGGGTGATCGACCGCAACGCCCCGGTCATCGGTCGCGTGCTGACCGATCCCATCCGGAACTGGCGCGGGATCGAGACCGGGCAGATGCGCCTTGCGCCGGGCTTTCCCGGCTGAGACGCCCGGCGTCACGAAAGCTTGGCATTCCCACGCTAATATGGGCCCTGCGGGATCGTCCCCCGCGACCCGCGATGCATCAGGCCGGCGCCCCTTGGCAGAGCGGGCGTCGGCAGCGCTTCAGAGCATCTGCCAGATCAGCCTGACCGCCAGGATCGACGATGTCGCGACCAGCAGCGGCTTGATCAGCCGCGCGCCGATCCGCGATGCAAGCCTTGCGCCCAGCATCGCCCCCGCGATCTGGGCCGCCCCCATCGCAAGGCCCAAGGTCCAAAGCGGTTTGCCGACCAGCGCGAAGGCCGCAAGCCCGCCCAGGTTCGACGCGAAGTTCAGCAGCTTCGTATGCGCGGTGGCCTTCAGCACGCCGTAACCCGCCAAGGTCACGAAACCGATCATGTAGAACGCGCCCGCCCCCGGCCCGATCAGCCCGTCATAGAAGCCCACCAGCGGCACGATGGTCGCGGCGAACATCCCCGCCCCCATGCGGCGGATGCGATCCAGGTCGTTCAGGCCGGGCTTCAACGCGAAGAACAGCGCGATCCCGATCAGGATCACCGGCAGCAGCAGGCGCAGCCCGTCCGTCGGCACCGACGAGATCAGCGCCGCGCCCACGGCCCCTGCCACGCCCGCGATCGCCGCCTGCCGCCACTGGCTGCGCAGATCGACCAGCCCGCGGCGGGCATAGCTGATGGCAGCCGTCCCCGCCCCGAACAGGCCCTGCACCTTGTTCGTGGCCAGTGCCTGCGCGGGCGGAATGCCCGCCAGCATCAGCGCCGGCACGGTGATCAGCCCGCCGCCACCCGCGATGCTGTCGATGAAGCCCGCGGCGAAACCCGCCGCGACCAGCAGCAGGAACAGATCCAGCGTCAGGTCCAGCATGGGGTCAGGCCGTCACGAAATCGGCGGCGGCATAGCCTTGCAGATAGAGAAGCGCGGTCAGATCGCCGTGGTTGATGCGCAGCTGCGCCTGCGCGGCCACTGCGGGCTTGGCATGCAGCGCGACGCCCGCGCCCGCAAGCTGGATCATCCCCAGATCGTTCGCCCCGTCGCCCACGGCCATCACGTCGGCGGGGGTCAGGCCCAGCCTTGCCGCGATCTCCTCCAGCGCCTCGACCTTGGCCTCGCGCCCGAGAACCGGCAGCGCGACATGGCCCGTCAGCACGCCATCCTCGGCCAGAAGCGTGTTGGCGCGATTCTCGTCGAAGCCAAGCTGCGCGGCGACCGATTCGGTGAAGGCGGTGAAACCGCCCGACACCAGCGCCGCATAGGTCCCGTGCGCGCGCATGGTGGCCACCAGCACCTGTCCGCCGGGCGCCATGGTGATGCGGCTGGCCAGCACGTCGTGGATCGTGCCCTCGGGCAGACCCGCCAGCAGCCCGACGCGTTCGACCAGCGCCTCGTGGAAGTTCAGCTCTCCGTTCATGGCGCGGGCGGTGATGTCGGCCACGCGCGGCCCCACGCCCGCGACATCGGCCAGTTCGTCGATGCATTCCTGCTGGATCATGGTCGAATCCATGTCCGCCAGAAGGATCCGCTTGCGACGGCCCTGCGTGGGCTGGACGGCAAGGTCGATGCCGATCTGCTGCAGGTCCGACCAGACCTGCTCGAAATCCGAGGGCTGGGTCGCCACGTCGAATTCGGCAGCGATGCCCGGCGACAGCCAGCGCGGATCGCTGCCCTGCCACTGGGCCGCAAGGCCGCCGGGAAGATCCTGATCCAGGTTGGCGGCACTGGGCGCGGCGATCAGCGAAACGGTGAACATTCGGGCGATCCTTTCCTGACTGCCCCATCGTCTAGGCCAAAGTTTTTCCTTGCGCCAGTGATGCCGTGGCCCTATCTCCATCCGCGGGACACCCTTCCCCAACGAAGGGCTTCTAGCTGGAAGGCTAAGCACATGACCGATCATGCGATCCCGGCCACGCGGCCGGCAAACCCGCGTTTCTCCTCTGGCCCCTGTGCCAAGATCCCCCAATATGACCTGAACATGCTGTCGGACGCGCCGCTTGGCCGTTCGCATCGTTCGGCCGTCGGCAAGTCCAAGCTGGCCGAGGCGATCGACCTGACGCGCAAGGTCCTGGGCGTTCCGGACGATTACCGCATCGGCATCGTGCCGGGTTCCGACACCGGCGCCGTCGAGATGGCGATGTGGACCATGCTGGGCGAACGCCCCGTGGAAATGCTGGCCTGGGAAAGCTTCGGCGAAGGCTGGGTCACCGACGCGGTCAAGCAGCTGAAGCTGGACGCCACCGTCCGCAAGGCCGATTATGGCCATATCGTCGATCTGGCAGAAGTCGATTTCGACCGCGACGTCGTCTTTACCTGGAACGGCACCACCAGCGGCGTGCGCGTCCCGAACGGCGATGCGATCCCCGCCGACCGCGCGGGCCTGACCATCTGCGACGCCACCAGCGCGGCCTTCGCGATGGAACTGCCCTGGGACAAGCTGGACGTGACCACCTTCAGCTGGCAGAAGGTCCTGGGCGGCGAAGGCGCGCATGGCGTGCTGATCCTGTCGCCCCGCGCCGTCGAGCGCCTTGAAACCTTCACCCCCGACCGTCCCCTGCCCAAGATCTTCCGCATGACCAAGGGCGGCAAGCTGATCGAGGGCATCTTCAAGGGCGAAACGATCAACACCCCGTCCATGCTTGCGGTCGAGGATTACCTCGTGGCGCTGAAATGGGCCGAAGGGCTGGGCGGTCTGAAGGGCCTCGTGGCGCGTGCCGATGCGAATGCCAAGGCGGTCGCCGATTTCATCGCCGACAAGGACTGGATCGCGAACCTTGCGGCCGATCCGGCCACCGCGTCGACCACCAGCGTCTGCCTGAAATTCACCGACCCGGCCATCAAGGACGGTGCGGCCTTCGCCAAGGCCGTCGCCAAGCGGCTGGAGAAGGAAGGCGTGGCGCTGGACGCCGGCGCCTATCGCGACGCGCCCGCGGGCCTGCGCATCTGGTGCGGATCGACGGTGGAAACCGCCGATGTCGCGGCCCTGATGCCCTGGGTCGAATGGGCCTATCGCGCCGAACTGGCCGCCCAGTAAGCGCCTTGCTGGGGGCCACGCGCCCCCGCATCCCACCTTTCCCGAACGAACACAGCATCCGCGAGGCAGCTGCCCGGATGCCGCATGCAAAGGATGAACGTCATGCCGAAGGTTCTCGTGTCCGACAAGCTGTCGGAAACCGCCGTCCAGATCTTCCGCGATCGCGGGGTCGAGGTCGACTACATGCCCGAACTGGGCAAGGACAAGGACAAGCTGGCCGAGGTGATCGGCCAGTATGACGGCCTTGCCATCCGCTCGGCCACCAAGGTCACCGAGAAGCTGCTGGAGCAGGCGACCAACCTGAAGGTCATCGGCCGCGCCGGCATCGGGGTCGACAATGTCGAGATCCCGGCCGCCAGCAAGAAGGGCGTGATCGTCATGAACACGCCCTTCGGCAACTCGATCACCACGGCGGAACATGCCATCGCGATGATGTTCGCGGTCGCCCGCCAGCTGCCCGAGGCCAGCGTCAGCACCCATGCCGGCAAGTGGGAAAAGAGCCGCTTCATGGGCGTCGAGCTGTTCAACAAGACGCTCGGCGTGATCGGCGCGGGCAATATCGGCTCGATCGTCATCGACCGCGCGCTCGGCCTGCACATGAAGGTCCTGGCCTTCGATCCCTTCCTGTCCGAGGAACGCGCCAAGGAACTGGGCGTCACCAAGGTCGAACTGGACGAGCTGCTGGGCAAGGCGGATTTCATCACCTTCCACGTGCCGCTGACCGAGAAGACGAAGAACATCCTCTCGCGCGAGAACATCGCCAAGCTGAAGAAGGGCGTCCGCATCATCAACTGCGCACGCGGCGGCCTGGTGGACGAGGAAGCCCTGGCCGAGGCACTCAAGGAAGGCCGCGTCGCCGGCGCCGCCTTCGACGTCTTCGCGGTCGAACCCGCGACCGACAGCCCGCTGTTCAACCTGCCCAACGTCGTCGTCACCCCGCATCTGGGTGCCGCCACCACCGAGGCGCAGGAAAACGTGGCCCTGCAGGTGGCCGAGCAGATGTCCGACTATCTGCTGACGGGCGCCGTGCAGAACGCGCTGAACATGCCCTCGGTCACCGCCGAGGAAGCCGCCGTCATGGGTCCCTGGATCAAGCTGGCAGGCCATCTGGGTGCCTTCGTGGGCCAGATGACCGACGAGCCGATCAAGGCCGTCAACATCCTCTATGACGGCGTCGTCTCGGAGATGAACCTGAACGCGCTGAACGCGGCCGTGCTGTCGGGCGTCATGCAGGCCACGAACCCGGACGTGAACATGGTCTCGGCCCCGGTCATGGCCAAGGAACGCGGCGTGCAGGTGACCACCACCACGCAGGACAAGGCGGGCGTCTACGAAGGCTACATCAAGGTGACCTGCGTCACCGCCACGCGCGAACGTTCGATCGCGGGCGCGGTCTTCAGCGACGGCAAGCCGCGCTTCATCCAGATCCGCGGCATCAATGTCGATGCCGAGGTCGGCGCGCATATGCTCTACACCCGCAACAAGGACGTTCCGGGCGTGATCGGTGCCCTGGGTTCGACCCTGGGCGGGCTGGGCGTCAACATCGCGAACTTCACCCTGGGCCGTGCGGCCAACGGTGGCGACGCGATCGCGATCCTGTACCTGGACGAGGCCGTCAGCCCCGAGGTTCTGGCCGCGCTGGAAGCCACCGGCAAGTTCCTGCAGGCCCGCGCCCTGCAATTCGAGGTTTGACCTCGCTGCCGTGCCCCCCTACCCAAGGGGGGCGCGGCACTGCCCGCCGCGCCAAGGGCGGGACATGCGATGCGACTTTACGCGATTGGCGACATTCACGGACAGATCGACCTGCTGAAGGATGCGCATGAACGCATCTTCCGCGATGGCGGACATGATGCGCTGATCGTGCATGTGGGCGACCTGATCGACCGCGGGCCGGATTCGCGCGGGGTGGTCGAACACCTGCTGCAGGGCCGTCGCGCGGGCCGCAACTGGATCGTGACGCGCGGCAACCACGATCGTTTTCTGCCGGCATTCCTGAACACCCCCGACTGGATCGATCCGGGCCTGGCCTCGGGCCGGCACTGGCTGGACCACGAGGGGCTGGGCGCGCGGGCCACGCTGGATTCCTATGGCGTCGATATCGACCAGCCGCACGAGGCCGTCCTGGTCGATGCCCGCCGCGCCGTCCCGCAGGCGCATTCCGATTTCCTGGGGACCCTGCCCCTGTGGTATCTTCACCCCCTGGCGCTGGTCGTCCATGCGGGGATACGCCCCGGCGTCGATCTGGCGCAGCAGGACGAACAGGACCTGGTCTGGATCCGCAAGGGGTTCCTGGAAAGCGAGGCCGATTTTGGACCGCTGGTCGTGCATGGCCATACCGCGCTGGACCGGCCCATGCGGCATCGCAACCGGCTGAACATCGATGGCGGCGCCGCCTATGGCCGCCCGTTGGCCGCCGTGGTGATCGAACCCGGCACCGTCGACCTGCTGACCGAAGACGGTCGCCAACCCATGGAGATCGAATGATCCGCCCCCTGATCCTGATCGCCGCCCTGCTGCCCCAGACCCTGATGGCCCGCGAAGTGGCCGAGGTCGGCGTGGACTGGGTCGGCAACGACATCGTCATCGAGGCCGTGACCGATCCCGACATCGCGGGCGTGACCTGCCACCTGGCCTATTTCAGCCGTTCGGTCATCGACCGCCTCAGCCAGGGAAACTGGTTCGAGGACCCGTCGAACAGCGCCATCGAATGCGCGCGCACCGGTCCCATCGACCTGACCGGGGTGGAACTGGACGAGGATGGCGACGAGGTCTTCCGCGAGGGGCGCTCGCTCATCTTCAAGTCGCTGCGGGTCCGGCGGGTCTATGACGCCGAGGCGCGGGTGCTGATCTATCTGGCCCACGGGTCCGAGCTGACCGAGGGATCGGCCAAGATGGCCATCGCGACCGTTCCGCTGATGCCGGACGACAAGGCCCCGTAACGGGGCCGCGGTGGACAGTCCCGACCTCAGCGGTTAGAAGGCTCGCTGTCTTTTCAGCTGCCGGGATTCGGGATGGAAGCGAAACACATGCCTCTGCAGGGCCGCCTCGCGAAGTACAGCCTGGGACAGGTGGTGCGTCACCGCAACCGCCCCTTCCGCGGCGTGATCTTCGACGTGGACCCCGAATTCGCGAATACCGAGGAATGGTACGAATCCATCCCCGAGGATGCGCGCCCGGCCAGGGACCAGCCCTTCTACCATCTCTATGCCGAAACCGAGGCGACCTATTACGTGGCCTACGTCTCCGAGCAGAACCTGGAACTGGACATGTCGGGCGAGCCGCTGGAACATCCCGAACTGGGCGAGATGTTCGACGAGTTCGCCGATGGCCGCTATCACCTGGGCGTGCCGGTCAACTGAGCGGGCGCCCGTCCATCCGGGTCGCGAAGGGCACGCTGAAGGCCAGATAGTTGCGTCCCCCTTCGCGATAGTAGCACAGCGCCTGCGTCAGATCCTGGATCAGGTACCAGCCGAAGCCGCCCTCGGGCATGTCCGTGGCCAGTGGCAAGTTGCGGGGGGCCAGGCATTCGGCGGGCAATGACGATCCGTCATCGGTCAGCGCGCAGGCCAGCCCGCCCACATGGCGCACCACGCACAGATGGATCACCGGCAGCCGCCCGATCACGACCGAAGGTGCATGTTCGGCCACGTTGTTCATCACCTCGGCCAGGACCAGTTCCAACCGCCCCAGCGCATCCTCGTCCACATCCTCGCGGAAGCGGCTGCGGATGTCCTGCAACGTGTCGCGCACCAGTTCGGGGCTGGCGCGCAGCACGCGGGCGAACATCGGCTGCGTGTCGGGCATCTGCTGCATTCGGGGATCGCTCTGTTCGGTCGGTGTCATTGCCGTCGCTCCTTCTGGGCGGGCGGTCCCTCAGGCCGCGCGGATGTCGAACACGCTGTCCATTCGGGTCAGCCTGAAGACGCGTTCCACATTGGGGGTCAGGGCCAGAAGGACCAGGGGCAGGTTCTCGGGCAGGCCCTTGCGGACGGCGATCATCGCGCCCAGCCCCGAACTGTCCATGAATTCCACCCGCGCCATGTCCAGATGGACGGGCTTGCGGTTGCGGTTGACGATCTCGCGCAGCTTGTCCTTGAACTGCGTGGCGATCGCCGCGTCGATCCGTGTCTCGGTGACGCTGATATGCAGATGGCTGTCCGCATCCTCGACGATGAACTGCATGGGCGACCCTTTTCTTCTTCGTTCCGGCATTCCTCCTGCACCATCATGGGTTAAGCTTCGGTAATTCGCGCCGTCCCTTCCTCATCGCATTTTACGCAAATGCCGATCGACCGGCGTTCTCACTGTCCGTTTCGCGGGCAGATACCTTGCATGATCGCTGCGTTTCTGTGCTGCATGGGGGCAATCTGCGGAACGGACAGGCATGAAGCGGGGTTCCCCTGTGGACTTCGCCGGGGGGCTTTCCGATCATCCATGGGCGGAAATGCGCGAATGACTGGGGGAAAGATGGGCCACTACAACGAGATGTTCGAGGGCGAGAGCGTCCGAGACCCTTACGCCCGGCTCAGCCAATGGGTCGGAACCATGCCCGACGACTTCCGACAGATGAAACAGGCCGAGGCCGAGGCCCTGTTCCGCCGGATCGGCATCACCTTCGCCGTCTATGGCGAAGGGGGCGATCCGGACCGGCTGATCCCCTTCGACATGATGCCCCGCGTCTTCGAACAGGCCGAATGGCGCAAGCTGGAACGCGGCATCAAGCAGCGCGCCCGTGCGCTGAACGCCTTCCTGCGCGACGTCTATGGCCGCGGAGAGATCATCCGCGCGGGACGCATCCCCGCCCGCCTCGTCTATCAGAACGAGGCCTATGAGAAGGCCGTGGTGGGCATCGTGCCCCCCCGCGGCGTCTACAGCCACATCATCGGCATCGACCTGGTGCGCACCGGCAAGGACGAGTTCTACGTTCTCGAGGACAATTGCCGCACGCCGTCGGGCGTCAGCTACATGCTGGAGAACCGCGAGATCATGATGCGCATGTTCCCGCAGCTGTTCCGCAACAACCGGATCGAGCCGGTGGACCAGTATCCGGCCCTGCTGCGGCGCACGCTGGAATCGGTCGCGCCGCCCAAATGCACCGACAGGCCGACCTGCGTGATCCTGACGCCCGGCCATTTCAACAGCGCCTATTACGAACACAGCTTCCTTGCGAACCTGATGGGGGTCGAACTGGTCGAGGGGCAGGATCTCTTCGTGGACGGCGAATTCGTCTACATGCGCACCACGACCGGCCCGCGCCGGGTGGACGTGATCTATCGCAGGATCGACGATCCCTTCCTCGACCCGCTCTGCTTCAGGTCCGATTCGATGCTGGGGGTTCCGGGCCTCATGGACGTCTATCGCTCGGGCGGGGTGTCGATCTGTTCGGCACCGGGCGCGGGCGTGGCGGACGACAAGGCCATCTATACCTTCGTGCCCGAGATGATCCGCTTCTACCTGGGCGAGGAGCCGATCCTGAACAACGTGCAGACATGGACGCTGTGGAAGGACGACGACTACAAATACGTGATGGAGAACCTGCCCGACCTCGTGGTCAAGGAGGTCCACGGATCGGGCGGCTACGGCATGCTGGTCGGGCCGAAATCCACCAAGGAGGAGATCGAGCTCTTCCGCCGCAAGATCGAGGCCAACCCCTCGAACTATATCGCGCAGCCGACCCTGTCGCTGTCCACCTGCCCCACCTTCGTCGAGGAAGGCATCGCGCCGCGCCATGTGGACCTGCGCCCCTATTGCCTGTGCGGCGACCGGATCGAGCTGGTGCCGGGCGGGCTGACCCGGGTGGCCCTGCGCGAGGGGAGCCTTGTCGTGAATTCGTCGCAGGGCGGTGGCGTCAAGGATACATGGGTGCTGTCGGAATGAGGGGAAGATCGACCATGCTCAGCCGCACCGCATCGAACCTGTTCTGGATGGGCCGCCATCTCGAACGCGCCGAAACCGCCGCCCGGCTCCTGGATGTGGGACAGCGCATCACGCTGCTTCCGAACACGGATGCGGGTTACCAGAACGAATGGAACTCGCTTCTGCAGGCATCGGGCACCGCGGGTGTCTTCGCGCGCAAATACGGCGAGGCCACGCAGGAGAAGATCGAGGAGTTCATCTTCTTCGACCGCGACAACCCGTCCTCCGTGGTCAGCTGCATCGAGAAGGCCCGCGAATCGGGTCGCATCGTGCGCACCGCGCTGACCAGCCAGGTCTGGGACGCGTTGAACGTCACCTACCAGGAACTGCGCCGGATCGAACGCACGCCGCGCGAACAGCTGGACACGGCATCGCTGACCGATTTCACCACCGGCCATACCTCGACCGTGCGCGGCGCGATCAATGCGACGCAGCTGCGCAACGACGGCTGGCATTTCATGAACCTGGGCTACAGCCTGGAACGCGCGGATGCGACGGCGCGGCTGCTGGACGTGAAGTATTTCGTGCTGCTGCCCCGGATCGAGTTCGTGGGCTCGGGGCTGGACAGCTATCAGTGGCAGGTGATCCTGCGGGCGCTGTCGGCGCATCGGGCCTATCACTGGGCCTATGGCGGCGACATCACTGCCGGGCGCGTGGCCGATTTCCTGATCCTGAACGGCGAAAGCCCGCGATCGCTCATCACCTCGCTCTACGAGGCGGTGTGGCACCTGGAAGGGCTGGCCCGCCGCTATGGGCCCGACGTGCCCGCATCGGCCCGCGACAAGGCGCGCGAGGTTCTGGACGCCTTGCAGGAACGCGACATCGAAATGATCTTCGACGAGGGTCTGCACGAATTTCTCAGTTGGTTCATCGGTGAACTGGCGTCGGTTTCGGCGCTGGTGCACCAGGACTTCCTGCTTGGGGGGGCCTGAAGGCCATGAAGCTGCGCATCTCTCACGAGACGACATATCGCTATGACAGGCCAATCAGGAACCTGATCCAGAGCCTGCGCCTGACCCCCTCCATCTACGAGGGGCAGAAGGTGCTGCAATGGCAGATCGACCTGCCGGGGGGGCTGCGCGGGCCCGGTTTCCGCGACGGGGCGGGCGACTGGATCGAGGGCTGGACCCTGCGCGGTCCCGCGGCCGAGATCACCGTGCGGATCGAGGGGCGCGTCGATACCCGCGACACAGCGGGCGTCCTGCGCGGCCACCGAGAGGTGATCCACCCGCTGGCCTACATGCGCGCGACCTCGGTGACGCGCGCTGATCCGGGGCTTCGCGATCTGGCGGCCTCCGTTCAGGCGGGGCCGGACCTTCTGGACCTGTCGCACGGGCTGTCGCGGGCGGTGAACGATGCCATCGCCTTCCGCCCCGGTGTCACGGAATCCCACACCACCGCCGCCGAGGCGCTGGCCTTGGGCGAAGGCGTCTGCCAGGACCATACCCACGCGCTGATCGCCGTGGCGCGCGAACGCGGCATCCCCGCGCGCTATGTCTCGGGCTATCTTCATTCGACGATCGACGGCGAACCGCATGACGCGGCCCATGCCTGGGCCGAGCTGCATGTCCAGGGCCTGGGCTGGGTCGGCTTCGATGCGGCGAACCGCTGCTGCCCCGACGAACGCTATGTCCGGCTGGGATCGGGCCTGAACGCATCCGATGCGGCCCCGATCCGGGGCGTGGCCACCGGCAGCGGCGGCGAGGAGCTGGACGTGCGCGTTCAGGTCGAGGAAATGTCCCAATAGGCGGATGACGGGCGGGGGCATTCCCCGCCCGCATGCCGTCACAGGACCAGGCGATACCGGGCGAAGCCGTCCGCGCCATCGCCCGCGGGCTCGATCGTGGCACCCACGATGTCGTCCACATATTCCGCGCCTGCTGGGCCGCTGTCGAACAGCGCGGTCGCACCATCCAGCGGGACGAAGCTCCAGTTGCCATCCGCCTCGGGGTCGATGGTCCCCTGATCCACGATATAGCGCACGATGATGTCGCGGTTCGTGTCCGGCCCCTCGAAGACCACGGTGCTGCCGTCGTTGCCGGGGAAATTCCCGCCGCCGCTGGCACGATAGTTGTTGGTGGCCACGATGAATTCGGCCTCCATGTCCAGCGGCCGGCCCTCGAAGGTCAGGTCGACGATGCGGTTCGCATCGGGATCGGCCAGGTTGCCCTCGCTGTCGAAGCGCGAGGGCCGGGACAGGTCGATGCGGTATTCCACCCCGTCGATCACATCGAAGTTGTAGCTGGGGAAGGACGTGTCCAGCAGCATCTGATCGGGCTTGCCCGGCTCGATCCGGTTGAAGGCGCCGGCGCTGCGTTCCAGCCAGTCCCTGACCTGCTGCCCGGTCACCCGCACCCCGCGGATCGTGTTGGGATAGAGATAGAGATCGGCCACATGCTTGATCGCGATGTCGCCCGCCGGCACGTCGGTGTAATATTCGGGACCGCCGCGCCCGCCCGCCTTGAAGGGGGCCGCGGCCGACAGGACCGGCAGGCCCTCGTGCTCGGTCCCGGCCATCATCTGGCGCAGGTACCATTGCTGCGCGTTCGACACGATCTGCACCGACGGATCATCCGCCACCAGCGCGAAATAGCTGTAGAGCGGCGCCGAGCTGCGCCCCACCGCGCGGCGGACGTAATCCAGCGTGGCCTGGTGTTCGGTAGCGATCGACTGTTCGACCTCGTCCACGCTCTCGACCAGGGGGGTGACGCTGCGATCCTCGGCGCGGTCATAGATCGGGCGCGCCTCGGCCGTGTGATCGACCACGCGCCAGCCGTCGCCGTCGCGTTCCAGCAGCAGATCCACCAGGCCCATATGCGACCCCCAGAACCCGGCCATCACGCCCGGCTTGCCGTTGATCGTGCCGCGTTCGTTGTCCACACCCTCGCGGTCCTCGAAATCGGGGCCGGGGAAGACAAGGTGCGAATGGCCGGTCAGCACCACGTCGATCCCCTCGACCCCGGCCAGCGGGATGGCTGCGTTCTCCATCCCTTCCGCGTGGGTGGCCGCACCGATCCCGGAATGACAAAGCGCGACGACCAGATCCACACCTTCGTCGCGCAGCCTGGGCACCCAGGTCTCGGCAGCGGCGACGATGTCGCGGGCCTCGACCCGCCCCTCCAGATGCTTGCGGTCCCATTGCATGACCTGCGGCGGCACGAAGCCGATGATGCCCAGCCGGATCGGATGGGTGTTCCCCGCCCCGTCCGTCAGCTGGCGTTCCAGGATGGCATAGGGCGGGCGCAGCGTGCCCTCGCCCGAGGTCTTGTCGATATTCGCGCAGACCACCGGGAATTCGGCCCCCGCCAGCGCATGGTCAAGGAACTCCAACCCATAGTTGAATTCGTGATTGCCAAGCGTGCTGCCCTCGATCCCCACGGTGTTCATCGCGGTGATGACGGGATGCTGCTGCCCCTCGGCCATGCCGCGTTCATAGGCGATGTAATCGCCCAAGGGGTTGCCCTGCAGGAAATCGCCATTGTCCAGCAGGATCGAGTTTCCGGCCTCGGACCGGACCTGGCGCACCAAAGCCGCGGTGCGGGCAAGGCCCACAGTATCGACCGCCTTGTCGGCATAGTAGTCGTAGGGCCAGACATGAACATGCAGGTCCGTCGTTTCCATGATCCGCAGATGGGCCTGTCCTTCGGATGCACGGGCGGCATAGGGATGCATGATCGCCAGCCCCAGCCCGGCGGCGCCGGTCCCGAGGAAGCCCCGGCGGGTGATGGCAGGACGTGGTCGGCTGGTCATCGGTCGTCTCCGTCGCTTTGAATGCCGACAGGATTGCAGCATGCGCAATTCGCGTGCCAGAATTATCCGACAGCCCCGTGACATTTGCCCAACTCGGCGGCATGGGAACTTTCCGGGGAACGACAGATTGAATAGTCCCACCCCGATGCCTAGCTTGGCAATCCTGATCAAACGGAAGAACTACCGATGACCTATTGCGTCGGACTGAAGCTCAACGAGGGGTTGGTCCTCCTGTCCGATACCCGCACGAATGCGGGGCTCGACAACATCTCGTGCTATCGCAAGATGTTCCTGTGGGAAGAACCCGGCGAACGCGTGATCGCGATCATGACCGCGGGGTCGCTGTCGGTCACCCAGACCACGATCGCGCGCCTGGACGAGGCGATCGACGACGAATATGCCGACGAGACGACCTCCATCATGCGCGCGCCGAACATGCTTCGGGTGGCGACGATCATCGGCGATACGCTGTGCCGCACCCGGCGAGAGATCTCGGACCAGTGCCGCGACCTGAAGCAGCAGGCCTCGGCCAGCATGATCGTGGCGGGTCAGCGCAAGGGCGGCGACATGCGGTTGTTCCTGATCTATCCCGAGGGCAACTTCATCGAGGCGACCGAGGACACGCCCTTCCTGCAGATCGGCGAGCACAAATACGGCAAGCCGATCCTCGACCGGGTCGTGACGCCCGAGACCAGCCTGGCCGATGCGCAGAAGGCGGTGCTGCTGTCGATGGATTCGACGCTGCGGTCGAACCTGTCGGTCGGGATGCCGCTGGATCTGGCGGTGATCCGAAACGACGATTGCCGCGTAAGCAGCCAGCGCCGCATCCAGGACGGCGACCCCGATTTCGCCGAGATGAGCGCGACCTGGTCGGCCGCGCTGCGCGACAGCTTCACCAAGGTCACTCTCTGACGGCCATGTTGACCCGTTGCAGGGGCCCGATCAATATCGGCCCATGCAACGGGGGGACAGCATGACCGAAAAGACCGGCCGCAAGACGCGCATCACGCCCGAAGAGGCGCTGGCCTATCACATGGAGCCGCGCCCCGGAAAATACGACGTGGTGGCATCCACGCCCATGACCACGCAGCGCGACCTGTCGCTGGCCTACAGCCCCGGCGTGGCCGTTCCCGTGCAGGCGATCGCGGAACGGCCCGAAACGGCCTACGACTATACCACCAAGGGCAACATGGTCGCGGTCATCAGCAACGGCACCGCGATCCTGGGGCTGGGGAACCTGGGCGCGCTGGCCTCGAAGCCGGTGATGGAGGGCAAGGCGGTGCTGTTCAAGCGCTTTGCCGACGTGAACGCCATCGACATCGAGCTGGACACCGAGGACCCCGACGAGATCGTCAACGCCGTCCGCCTGATGGGCCCGACCTTCGGGGGCATCAACCTGGAGGACATCAAGGCGCCCGAATGCTTCATCATCGAAAGCCGCTTGAAAGAGATGATGGACATCCCCGTCTTTCATGACGATCAGCACGGCACGGCGGTGATCTGCGCGGCGGGGCTTCTGAACGCGCTGGAACTGTCGGGCAAGCGGATCGAGGACGTGCGCATCGTGCTGAACGGCGCGGGCGCGGCGGGGATCGCCTGCCTCGAACTGCTCAAGGCGATGGGCGCGGGGCATGACAACTGCATCATGTGCGACACCAAGGGCGTCATTCATTCGGGCCGGACCGAGGGCATGAACCAGTGGAAATCGGCCCATGCCGCCCGGACCGAGGCCCGCACGCTGGAGGACGCGATGAAGGGTGCCGACGTGTTCCTAGGCGTCAGCGCCAAGGGGGCCGTGACCCAGGCGATGGTGCAGTCCATGGCCGAGAACCCGGTCATCTTCGCCATGGCCAATCCCGACCCCGAGATCACCCCCGAGGATGCCCATGCCGTCCGCCCCGACGCCATCGTGGCCACGGGGCGCAGCGATTATCCGAACCAGGTGAACAACGTCCTAGGCTTTCCCTACCTGTTCCGGGGGGCGCTGGACATCCATGCCCGCGCCATCAACGACGAGATGAAGATCGCCTGCGCCGAGGCCCTGGCCCGCCTTGCCCGCGAGGATGTCCCCGACGAGGTGGCCGTCGCCTATGGCCGCAAGCTGCAATTCGGGCGCGACTACATCATCCCGACGCCCTTCGATCCGCGCCTGATCCACGTGATCCCGCCCGCCGTCGCGCGTGCGGGCATGGATACCGGCGTCGCGCGGCGCCCGATCATCGACATGGACGGCTATGTCCAGTCGCTTCAGGCCCGCATGGACCCGACCGCCGCGATCCTGCAGGGCATCCATGCGCGCGCCCGGTCCAAGCAGGCCCGCATGATCTTTGCCGAAGGGGACGATCCCCGCGTGTTGCGCGCGGCGGTGTCATGGACACGCAACGGCATGGGCCAGGCCCTTGTCGTCGGCCGAGAGGCCGAGGTGAAGTCCGAGCTGCAATCCCTGGGGCTTGGCGATGCCATGCGGGAGCTGACGGTGGTCAATGCCGCCAATACCCGCCATCTCGAGGCCTATCACGAATTTCTCTATGCCCGGCTGCAGCGCAAGGGCGTGGACCGCGAGGATGCGACCAAGCTGGCCAATCGCGACCGCCACATCTTTGCCGCGCTGATGCTGGCGCATGGTCATGGCGACGGGCTGGTCACGGGGGCCACGCGCAAGAACGCCCCCGTGCTGGCCCAGATCGGTCATGTCTTCGACGTGCGCCCGCAGGACGGGGCCGTGGGCATCACCGCCGTGCTGAACCGGGGCCGCATCGTGCTGATGGGCGATACGCTGGTCCATGAATGGCCCGAGGCCGAGGACCTGGCCGATATCGCCGTCAGCGGCGCGAACGTGGCGCGGGGGCTGGGGCTGGATCCGCGGGTCGCGTTCCTGTCGTTTTCGAATTTCGGCTATCCGGTCAGCGAACGCGCCCGGAAGATGGCCGAGGCGACCGAGGTTCTGGACGGTCGCCATGTCGATTTCGAATACGAGGGCGAGATGACGGTGGACGTGGCGCTGAACCCCGAATCGGCCGCGCGCTATCCGTTCAGCAGGCTGACGGGACCCGCGAACGTGCTGGTGGTCCCCGCGCGGCACTCGGCCTCGATCTCGGTCAAGCTATTGCAGGAAATGGCGGGCGCCACCGTCATCGGCCCGATCCTGACCGGGGTGCCGAAACCCATCCAGATCTGTTCGACCACCTCGACGGTCAGCGACATCCTGAACATGGCCGCCATCGCGGCGGGCGGCCTGGGCGGGCGCTAGGCCCGCCCCTCGCGTTCGAACTGACGTTGCCGGTCGCGGAACCTCTCGCGGTCGGCATCGGAATATTCATCCGCGCAATGCGGGCAGCTGACGCCAGGCTCGAAGGCCGGATGCGCGCGGTCCGCGTCCGAGATCGGCCGCCGGCAGGCATGGCACATGCCGTGGCTGCCCTGTTCCAGCCCGTGCTTCAGGCTGACGCGCTGGTCGAAGACGAAGCATTCGCCCTGCCATTTGCTGTCGGCCTCGGGGATCTCCTCGAGGTATTTCAGGATGCCGCCCTGCAGGTGGTGGACCTGATCCACGCCCTGCGACATCAGGAAGTTCGTCGATTTCTCGCAGCGGATGCCGCCGGTGCAGAACATCGCGATGCGCTTGCCTTCGAAGCGGTGGGCGTTCTCGGCCCACCAGGCGGGAAAGTCGCGGAAGCTGGCCGTGCCCGGATCGACCGCGCCTTCGAACGTGCCGATGGCGACCTCGTAATCGTTGCGGGTGTCGATGACCGCGACATCGGGGGCGGAGATCAGGGCGTTCCAGTCGCGCGGCGCGACATAGCGGCCGACCGATGCCGTGGGGTCCACGTCGGGCTGCCCCATGGTCACGATCTCCTGCTTCAGGCGGACCTTCATGCGGGCGAAGGGCGGCTGGTCGGCGTGGCTGGCCTTCCATTCGAGGCCATCGAAGCCGGGCCAGGACCGCAGATGGGCGATCACCGCCTCGATCCCGTCCCGCGGACCGGCGATCGTGCCGTTCACCCCCTCGGGTGCCAGCAGCAGCGTACCGCACAGGCCCTGCGCCAGGCACAGGTCCAGAAGCGGGCCGCGCATCGCGGCCGGGTCGGAAAGACGGGCGAAATGATAGAGTGCGGCGACTGTCAGCATGGGCAGGGGCCATAGCGGCCCCCGCCCCTTCGTGCAAGCGTTCTCAGAACTGCAGGCCCAGTGCCAGCCCGCCCAGAAGCCAGGTCAGGCCGGTGATCAGCAGGATGCCCACGATGTTCAGCACGATGCCGCCGCGCGCCATCTGCCCGATGGTGACGGTGCCCGTGCCGAAGACGATGGCATTGGGCGGCGTGCCGACCGGCAGCATGAAGGCGCAGGTTGCGGCCAGCGCGGCCGGGATCAGCAGGGTCATCGCATCCGCACCGATGCCCAGGGCGACACCGCCCAGGATCGGGATGAAGGTCGCGGCGGTGGCCGTGTTCGACGTCACCTCGGTCAGGAACAGGATGATCGTGACCACCGCGCCGACCAGCAGCACCGTCGGCAACGCGCCCAGGCCCGTGACCTGTTCGCCGAACCACACGTCCAGCCCCGAGGCCGCGACCGCCGATGCCAGGCTGAGACCGCCGCCGAACAGCAGCAGCACGCCCCAGGGCAGCCCGGTTTCGGCGTCCTTCCATTCCAGCACCATGTTGCCCTGCCGGTCGCCCGGCAGCAGGAACATCACGAGGCCCGCACCGATGGCGATGGCCGTGTCGTCCAGCGCGTCCAGCCAGGGCGCGGCGGCCCCGATGGCCGGGAAGGATGCCAGAAGCCCCGGCACGACCCACAGGAAGGCCGCGCCCAGGAACACGCACAGGACCATCCGTTCGCCCTTGGACAGCCGCCCGAGCCCGTGGAGCTGTTCCTCGATCATCTGGCGCCCGCCCGGAATTTCCGGCAGATCGAAGCGATAGAGGACCTTGGTCATCAGCACCCAGGCGATCAGGATGAAGATCAGCGCGGCAGGCGTGCCCAGGATCATCCATTGCAGGAAGCCGATATCGCGGCCCAGCTGGTCGCTGGCATAGCCTGCGACGATGGCGTTTGGCGGGCTACCCAGCAGCGTGCCCAGACCGCCCATCGATGCGGCCCATGCGATCGACAGGACCAGGCAGACGCCGAAGGCGCGGATGTTCGGATCATCGACGGTCTGGCTGATCGTCTGGCCGTCACGCAGGGCGGCCTCGGCATCGGCGCCGGCCTGGTTCGACCCGCGTTCGATCACCAGTGACAGGACCGACATGCCGATGGGCAGCATCATCAGCGTGGTGGCGGTGTTGGACACCCACATCGACAGAAAGCCGGTCGCCAGCATCATGCCCAGCACGATCCGCGTGGGCGCGACCCCCACCTTGTTCAGCGTCATCAGCGCGATGCGGGTGTGCAGGTGCCATTTCTCCATCGCGATGGCGATCAGGAACCCGCCCAGGAACAGGAACACGATCGAGCTGGCATAGGGCGCGGTCGCCTGCCCCACGGTGGTTTCGGTCATCGCCGGGATCAGCACGATCGGCAGCAGCGCGGTGGCCGAAAGCGGGATCGCCTCGGTCATCCACCAGACGGCCATCAGCGTGCCGATGGCGGCGACGATGCGGGCGTCCGCGGACAGCCCCTCCTGACCGCCCAGAAGCAGCCAGACCAGCAGCGCCAGCCCCAGGCCCAGACCGCGCAGACCCCAGGTCATTGCGGCCGGACGGACCGGCACCTCGTTTTCGTCGTAACCGACGGGTTGGTGCAATTCATCCTTGATGCCCATGGGACACTCCTCCGTTAGCGCGTTGCAGATACTGCATCGGGTCGCATCCTGCACCCGGAATCTTGCGGACTTGACCCTTCCGGGGCGCGACGTCTTACTGGCCGGACCATTCCGCAAGAGGCCCGCCATGACCGAAGCCCTGATCGTGATCGACGTCCAGAAGGATTTCTGCCCCGGCGGTGCGCTGGCCGTCACCGATGGCGATGCCGTGGTCGGACCGATCAACGCGATGATGGGCGATTTCGAAACGGTGGTCCTGACGCAGGACTGGCATCCCGCGGATCACTCCAGCTTCGCGGGCAATCATCCCGGCGCGCAGCCCTTCGGAACCGTGGACATGCCCTATGGCCCGCAGGTTCTCTGGCCCGCGCATTGCGTCATCGGCACGGATGGCGCGGCCTTTCACCCCGACCTGCATGTGGATCGCGCCGATCTGGTGATCCGCAAGGGGTTCCGCAGCGGGATCGACAGCTATTCCGCCTTCTTCGAGAATGATCACGAGACGCCGACCGGCCTTGCGGGATATCTGCGCGAACGCGGCATCTCGAAGCTGGCCTTCGTGGGCCTTGCGCATGATTTCTGCGTCGCCTGGAGCGCGATGGACGCGGCCCGCCTGGGGTTCCATGCCCGCGTGATCGAGAACGCCTGCCGGGCCATCGATCTGGATGGCAGCCTGGCGGCCGCACGTGACGCGATGCGCAAGGCGGGCGTCGCGCTCGACTGACGCACTTGCAACCCTGCCCGGCGGCAGGCACCTAAGGGCAGTTTGCCAGAGGAAGACGACATGGTCGATATCGCCACACGGGTCCATAACCACAAATGGAAGATCGACCCGATCGTCCGGTCGCTGATCGATACCGATTTCTACAAGCTGCTGATGTGCCAGTCGGTCTTCCGCAACCGCGCCGACACGCAGGTGACCTTCAGCCTGATCAACCGGTCCACCGAGATCAAGCTGGCCGAGCTGGTGGACGAGGGCGAGCTGCGCGAACAGCTGGACCACGTCCGCAGCCTGTCGCTGACCCGCGGCGAGAGCACATGGCTGCGCGGCAACACCTTCTATGGCAAGCGGCAGATGTTCCGCCCCGACTTCATGGAGTTCCTGGAGGGGCTGCGCCTGCCGCCCTATCACCTGGAACGGCGCGACGGTCAGTACGAGCTGACCTTCGAGGGCAGCTGGCCCGAGGTCATGCTGTGGGAGATCCCCGCCCTGGCCGTCCTGATGGAGCTGCGGTCGCGGGCGGTCCTGAAGGACATGGGCCGGTTCGAGCTGCAGGTCCTCTATGCCCGCGCGATGACGCGCCTGTGGGAAAAGCTGGAACGCCTGCGCGACCTGCCCGACCTGCGCATCGCCGATTTCGGCACGCGGCGGCGCCACAGCTTCCTGTGGCAGGACTGGGCCGTGCAGGCCATGATCGAGGGATTGGGCGAACGTTTCGTCGGCACGTCGAACTGCCTCGTGGCCATGCGCCGCGACATCGAGGCGATCGGCACCAATGCGCATGAACTGCCCATGGTCTATGCCGCCCTGGCCGAGGATGACGCCGCCCTGCGCCGCGCACCCTATGACGTGCTGGCCGACTGGCACGAGGAGCACGAGGGCAATCTGCGCATGATCCTGCCCGACACCTATGGCACGCCCGCCTTCCTGGAAGGCGCGCCCGACTGGCTGGCGGGCTGGACCGGCATCCGCATCGACAGCGGCGACCCGGCCACCGGTGCGGAAAACGCGATCCGCTGGTGGAAGGAACGCGGAGAGGATCCGACGAAGAAGCTGATCATCTTCTCGGACGGGTTGGACGTGGACAAGATCGAGACGCTCTACCGGCAGTTCCACGGGCGGGTGAAGGTCAGCTTCGGCTGGGGCACGCTGCTGACCAACGATTTCCGCGGGCTGGTCCCGGGCGACGGGCTGGCGCCCTTCAGCCTGGTCTGCAAGGCGGTTGCCGCGAATGGCCGTCCCACGGTCAAGCTGTCGGACAACCCCGCCAAGGCCACCGGCCCCGCATCCGAGATCGCCCGCTATCGCCGGGTCTTCGGGACCGGCGAACAGGTGGCCGTCGCCCCCGTCGTCTAGGACCCGATGTGGTCTAGGACCCGATCCCGAACAGCAGCAGCGAACTGACCAGCGCCGAGATCGCGGCGGTGACCGGAACGGTCACCAGCCATGCCACGGTGATCGTCGCCACATGGCTGCGACGGATCAGGATGCGGCGGCGGATCTCCTCCTCGGGCAGAGCCTCGCGCTTGCGACTGCGGCGACGATCCACCCATTCGCGGGCAAAGCCCACACCGAAGATGCCCCCCACCGCGACATGGGTCGTCGAGACCGGCAAACCGAGGCTGGCAGCCGTCAGCACCGTCAGCGCCGTCGCCAGCGACACGCAGAAGGCCCGCCCCGCGTTCAGGCGCGTGATGCCGCTGCCGACCAGCGTCACCAGCCTGCGCCCGAACAGAAGCGTCCCGGTCGCGATGGCCAAACCCCCGCCCAGAAGCACCGCCATCGGCGTGGCACCGATGCCGAAGCCGCTGGAGGCGGTGATGACCGACAAGGGCCCTGCGATATTGCCCACATCGTTCGCCCCATGCGCGAAGGCCATGATCGCGACGGCCAGAACCAGCGCGGGACGCAGCAGACGCTTCACGCTGGGCTTGTCGGGATTGCGACGGATCTCGGCGCGGACGCTGCGACGGGTCAGGGCGAAGGCCACGGCGCCCGTGATCGTTGCCGCCGCGATTTCGACCGGGACCAGGGCGTCGCCCTGCCAGGCAAGCCGCGTGACGAAGGCCGCGAAAAGCGCGCTCATCAGTCCGACCATCGCGGGGACGACCCTGCGCGCCGCCCGCGCCCGGTCGGCCACGTCGACGACATGGCGGCGCATGGCAACCAGCAGCAGACCCGCCAGAAGCCCCGCAAGAACCGGGGTCAGCATCCAGACCAGCGTGATCGCGCCCAGCATCGGCCATGCGACCCCCGACAGGCCCGCCGCCGCCGCCGAACCGCCCGCAATGCCGCCCACGATGGAATGCGAGGTGCTGACCGGCAGGCCGATGCCGCTGGCCAGGGTGATCCAGCTGGCCGCTGCGATCAGGGCCGATACCATGACAAGCTGACCGCGCGCGCCCTCGACCAGCGCGGAGGGATCGTAGATCCCGGCAGCAAGCCGCTCGGTCACCGCACCGCCCGCAAGGACCGCCCCCGCGATCCCTGCACCTGCCGCCAGAAGCAGCCCGGGCAGCACGCGGATCGCGCCCGCGCCGACGGCAGGCCCCAGCGAATTGGCGACATCGTTCGACCCGATCGCGACACCCAGCCAGCCCGCGACGATCAGCCCCGCACCGATGGACACGGTCCCGCGCGACGCACCTGCCGCATGCATGATCACGATCACCCCGACCACCAAGATCAGCACCCCCAGTCCAAGCCGCCAGACGGGTTGAAAGGCATGCTGCTGGGCGACCTCGGCATTCGAGATGCTGCGAAGATCCTTGTCGAGGGTGTGGAAACTGCCGCGCGTGCTCATTCGGCCGCAAGAACGGACGCGGGGCCCTTGAGCGAGGTCAGGATGCGCGACAGCCCAGGCTCGGCCACGAGGCCCGCAGCCTCGGTCGGGGTGAACCAGTGACGTTCGCGCTGATCGACCTCGGGGAAGGTTTCGGCCACGGAGGCCACATGCATCATGAAGACACGGACCTGGACGGGAATGGCATAGCCCTGATCCTGGACCTTGTCATAGGTGAAGCGTCCGATCTCGACCTCGTCGACGCGGCCGCACAATCCGGCTTCTTCCCACGCCTCTTGCGCGGCCGCGCCCGCCAATGTCCGCCCCGCCATGGGCCAGCCCTTGGGAATGACCCAACGGCCGGTCCCGCGGCTGGTGATCAGCATCACGCGCCCGCTCGTGTCGTCGCGACAGATCGCGGCAACCTGCATGGCCGCGGGCCTGCGACCCATGATCAACGCCAATAAGCTTCTGAAAACCTTCATTCCCGACCGTCCACTCTGCCTCGGAGCGCCTTGACTTCGCCCCGGATCGTCTTGGCCTTGAGCCGACGTTTCTTGCTGCCGAGGGTGGGTCTTGTGGCGACCCTGCGCTTTGGCGCAACGCTTGCCTTGCGGATCAGTTCCGCCAGGCGTTCGCGCGCAAGCTCTCGGTTGCGGGCCTGGCTGCGCGTTTCCTGCGCAAGAATGATCACCGCACCGTCCTGGGTCCAGCGTCGTCCGGCCAGCCGTTCCAGACGCCGCTTGATCGGATCGGGCAGGTTCGGGGACCGTGCGGCCTCGAAGCGCAGCTCGACCGCGGTTTCGACCTTGTTCACGTTCTGACCGCCGGGCCCCTGGGCCCGGGTGAACTGTTCCGACAGTTCCCATTCCTCGATCGAGATGGTTTCGGTGACATATAGCATGACGAGTATTTATGGTGATCCCTACCGCGATCAAACGTCAATCCGCTTAATCTCCGGTTAATTATTGACGCCGTGGCAGAAAATCCTGCAACGATATGGGCGCGTCGCGCATTGAGCGACACCGGCGCGCTTGCGCATTCGGGGCTTGCGGGCTTGAAGGCATTCAGGAACCTGTTAGCGCAAAAACAAGATATCTATCGGAGGACAGGATGGACGGACGGGATCAGCTGGGCAGGCGCGAGATCACCTGCTTCAAGGCCTATGACGTACGCGGTGAACTGGGCAAGAATCTGGATCCCGACGTGGCCTACCGCATCGGCCGCGCCTTTGCGCAGGCCCGCGATGCCAAGCGGGTGGTCGTGGGTCGCGACAGCCGCGAAACCTCGCCCGAACTGGCGAAGGCCCTGATCGAGGGGCTGACCGATGGCGGCGCGGACGTGCTGGACCTGGGCCTTGCCGGCACCGAGGAGGTCTATTTCCACACCGGCTTCCACGACACCGATGGCGGGATCGAGGTGACGGCCTCGCACAACCCCATCAACTATAACGGCATGAAGATCGTGGGCCGCGGTTCGGCGCCCCTGGACCCCGCGACCGAGCTTCCGCCGATCGTGGAGTTGGCGACGGGCGGCGAATTCGCCCCGGCCACCAAGGGCAGCGTCACCGATTTCAGCGATGCCCGCGCCGAATATGCCAAGCGCATGGCCGATTTCGTCGACATCGCGGCACTCAAGCCGATGAAGATCGTTGTGAACGCGGGCAACGGCACCGCCGGCCCGACCTTCGACGCCATCGCCGAGGAACTGGAGCGTCGCGGCGCGCCCCTGACCTTCGTGCGCATGCACCACAATGTGGACAGCAGCTTCCCGAACGGCATCCCGAACCCGCTGCTGCCCGAGAACCAGCCCCCCACCGTCGAGATGGTGAAATCCGAGAATGCCGATCTGGGCGTCGCATGGGACGGCGATTTCGACCGCTGCTTCTTCTTCGACGAGAACGGTCGCTTCATCCCCGGCGAATATATCGTGGGCCTTCTGGGCGCGGCCTTCCTGGAAAAATCGCCGGGCGAAAAGATCGTCCACGACCCCCGCGTCATCATGAACACCCGTGCCATGATCGAGGAAGCCGGCGGCGAGGCCGTGGTCAGCAAGACCGGCCATGCCTTCATCAAGCGCAAGATGCGCGATGTCGGCGCCGTCTATGGCGGCGAGATGTCGGCCCACCATTATTTCCGCGACTTCTACTTCTGCGACAGCGGGATGATCCCGTGGCTGCTGATGATCGAGCTTCTGTCGCGCAAGGGTCAGACCCTGGCCGAGCTGCTCGAAGAACGGATGCGCCTCTACCCGTCCTCGGGCGAGACGAACTATCACATCGAGGACCCGGACGCGGCCATCGCGCGCCTGATCGAGACCTATGAACCCAAGGCCGAAAGCCGCGACGATCTGGACGGCGTTTCGCTGAATTTCGGCAATTGGCGGTTCAACCTGCGCAAGTCGAATACCGAACCGGTCGTGCGCCTGAACCTCGAGGCTGATGGCGATGCTGATCTGGTCCGCGAAAAGCAGGCGGAACTGGCGGCGTTGCTGAAGGCCTGATCCACAGGCCGAAAATTGGAAGGGGCCGCGCGGGAATGCGCGGCCCTTTTCCTGTTCAGCCGAATTTTTCGGCTTCACGTGAAACACTTATGACGATTCGGGGTCCTCGAACCCGAAGGCCACGTAATCGCGGATATAGGCGGCCTTCGCGGCCTTGATCAGCGCCCGGTCCCGCAGATGATCGGGCAAGGATGCCATCTGCAATGCCGATGTATCGATATCCGGCAGCCCCACCGCGCGCGCCAGCATCTCCATCTCCTCGGACAGGCGCTCCTCTCGGATCAGCATGTCGGGGGATGCGAAGCGCGCGAAGCCCGCGATCACCTCGGACTGGCTGGCCCAACCCGGATGGGTCGGCAGGGTCGTCTGGCCGTTCAGGTTGCGCTTCAGGAAGGCAAGGAACTGCCCGAAGATGCGGATCTGTTCATCGGGGTCCAGCGCATCGGGGGCGACCGGATCGGGCAGATCGACCCTGTGCAGGTCGCGCAATGTCGCGCGCAGATCCGTGGGCGCGTCCGTCAGCACCTGTCCGAAGGCGGCCCAGGCCCGGTCCAGCGGGTGACGCAGCACCGAGAAGCTGCGATGCCCCGGATGCCCGCGCTTCCACTGGCGCAGGCTTGTTTGCGTGAAATCCCCCGAGACCTGCCCCAGCCCGGCCATCCAGTCGCGCAGGGCCACCCCCGCCCCGCCGCGGACGGGCATGAACAGCAACCCCCGCCCCGCATCGACCGCGCTGAAGCTGGGGACCGACGGCCCCCGCCGTGGTTCGAAATTCGGAATGCGGCGCAGCATGAACGGATCGAGCGTCTGCAGATCGGCCTGCATCTCATGGAAATTGGTGACCTTCTCGGACAGCTCCCTTGGGTTCTGGGGCACCTGGTCGCTGGCGGGTTCGACGCGCGGGATGTCGGTCCGGCCCAGCCAGTGGACCAGCCCGGTCATCACATCCGCATCGCGCAGATCCTCGTATCCCAGCCAGAACCCCGTCTGGCCGGTGACCTGCAGCCAATGCATGACCTTCGACTGGAAACGCTCGATCGCGGTCAGGTTCTCGCGGAACTCGGCCCCGTCATAGGTGATGGCGGCGGGGATCGGGGTCTCGTTCTCGTTCAGCTTCCACTGGTTGGTTTCCCATGCCAGCCGGGTCGAGACATAGCTGTCCAGCGGGTTGCGCGTCAGCACGATTTTGGCGCAGCGGCGATCCTGCATGATCGCGTCGAAGACCCGCGGATCGTGGTCGTGGAAATACCGGAACCCCGGCAGATGCCCCGGCCGGTCGGTCAGGCGTTCCAGCAGGGGCAGCGGGTCGGCCTCGCGTTCGGCGCGGGTGATGCCTGCCAGTTCGTCCTTGTCGGGCCAGCCCATCATGTAGGGGTTGAACGCCTCGCCATGGCAGGTGACGCCCCGAATGCCGTTCAGCGTGGCCTCCAGCAGGTTGGAGCCCGTACGCATTTCGGCAAGGACGACGAAGCTGCGAAACGATGAGGTCATTCGGCGGCGGTCCTTTCGGATGATGGAATGTCGTGGACGGGCAGACCGTCGCCCGACATGCGGGGCTGCAGCCCGGAATTGCGCAACCGGCGCAGCAATTCGGACAGCCCGGTCATGTCGCGCATCGCGGGCAGATCGGTCGGTGCGGGCCCCTTCTGCGGCAGATGCTGAAGGGCCTGCATCATCACCGCCTGCGGACGCGCCAGGAAATCCGTCAGCTCGTGGATCTGGACCCGCGCCTTGACCCAGACCGAATTCAGCACGTTCAGGTTCTCCAGCTCGGCCCGCTGCAGGATGGCGGTCACGCGCCGGATGTCGTCGAAGGGCATGTCGCAATCCAGAAGCGGCAGCAACCATGCCCCGGTCACCACGTTGATCGTGGCATTGCTGTCGGTCGCCATGAACCAGTTCAGCGCCTGGTTGTCGCGCGGACTGAACTGGAATGCCTGCATCCGCGGTGTCACCCGGATCAACGAGGTCAGGAATCCCTGCGGGTCGCGGTCGCGGATCAGGGTGCTCGACGATATCGCGCCGGGGCCGATCTCGGGCCTGCCCGCGAATTCGGCCATTTCGGGACCCATGAGGTGGCCATGCACATCGGCGTCGATGGCCCTGGCCAGCCACGGCTCGAACCCCGGAAAGATGTCGCTGAACCCGTGGAACACCGCGTATTCGGCCGAAGTCTTGCCGTTCTCGGCATCCTTGCGCGGAAAGCGCGACTGCATGTAGAGTCCGGGCCGCCCCAGAAGACGCCTGCGAACGGTGCGGTTGATCACCCGCTCGAACCGCTCGGGACGCGGGGGGCTGGTATCGGGCATGCCTGCAGCCGGGCGCGGGAAATGCGCCAGCAGCCCCTTGGCCCCCGGCCAGACCTTGCGCGCGACGAAGCAGTGCGATTCCTCCAGCATCCGCGCATGATCGTCATACAGCTGATAGGGCCGCCCCTCGTGGTCGAACTTGGCAAGGGTCAGCGACCGGCTCTCGATCTGCAGGGAATGGCGGCGGGCCAGCGTCTGGAAATAGCTCTCGTCCGGGATCCAGCTGAGCCGGAAGTAGCGGTCGAAGACCGGACGCTTCGGGTCGGACAGGATGGCGCGCAGCGTGGAGGCCGTCAGGCACCACCATTGCGACCCCAGATGCGGGATCACCCCCTTCGGCAGGGTCCGCCGGACCTTCAGCCTGCGCTGCAGTTCGACCAGCCGGTCGAAGGCCCAGCGATGCCTGCGCCAGTCCAGCGGATAGAACAGCGTGAAGCGTTCCTCGTTCAGCCCGCCCACCGTCCATCCGACATCGAATGCGGTCACGCTCTCGATATGATCGCGGTCGTGATGCGCACCCAGATAGGCCGCAAGGTCGCGGACGGGCCGCAGCGGCAGGCAGGACCCCGAGGCCAGGAAGACATGCGTCCGGTCGGGGAAACGTTCCAGCAGCAGCTCGGCCGCGTCCTGCGTGGCCGCGACCAGGTTGAACCGCCCCCAGTCGCATTGCCGCCTGCGGGAAAAGACCACCTCGGGCAGGTCGGCCAGATCGGCCTTCATCCGGGCAAACGCCGATCGGGGCGCCTTGGCATCGACATGGACGGCGACCCTGGCCCCGCCCTCGACCCAGATCCGCGCCATCCGCGCCGCGATGTCCAGCTGCGCATGGCACAGCAGCACCACCCCCAGCCTTGCCGCCTGCGTCATGCCCAGTTCCCCCGAGAGATCAGGCCGATATCCTCGAGCTGCTGCCAATCGACATATTCGCGCGATTCGCTGCACCACAGATCGGTGCCGCGCGTCAGCCCCGCGTGATAGGCGCGGTATTCCTTGCTGTTGGCGTAATGCTGGCGCCGGTCCAGTTCCTCGGCGGATTTTTCCGCGAAGGTCGACAGGAACTTGGCATGCAGCAGGCTGCCCGAGGCCTGTTCGCCGCCATCCTCGTCATAGACATGGTTCAGATGGCGTGGCAGGGCCATGTGGGTCGAACTGACATAGGCATAGCGCCAGTGCCACTTGATCAGCGGGATCTTGTTCAGCGCGGGCCCCGACAGCGGATCGGCCCGAAAGAAGTTTCGCGTCCGCGGCCCCCCCTGGATCCACAGGTTGCCATAGAACCAGTTCTTGCTGATCGAGTAGTTGACTGGATCGAACCAGCGCGCGATCTCGAACGGGTCCTGCCCCTCGGCATAGGGCTGATCCTCGATCGCGCCCTTGGGATACATGTCCAGAAGCATCGCCGGAAAGGACCGCCTGTCGGACGCCTCCAGCCACCCCGTCAGCGCCGAGAGCGGCCGGGTATCGCAATGCGGGTAAACCAGGAATTCGTCCGGGTCGACCGTCAGGCACCAGTGGCCATGCCCGTATCTGGCCAGCAGGCGGTTCATCCAGTCCATCCCGAAGCGGGATTTCTTGTAGCCGGCATCGGTCCACCACAGCGACACGTCCGGCTGTTCCGCCAGGTAGTTCCCGCTGCCATCGGTGCTGTCGTTGTTCACGAACAGGAAATGGTTCACCCCCATCGCCCGGTAATATTCGAGGAAATAGGGCAGCCTGATACGTTCGTTGCGCAAGGTGACGAAGGCCAGGATGTCGCCCCTGCGGATCTGCGCGGTGCGGTCGACCATGGATTTCAGCGCCCGGCGGCGGTTGTAGGCGCGGGCGATCAGGTACTGCCGCTCTGCCCGGCGGCGGATGCGTTCGGGCAGGGGAAGCCGGGCCACGCGCGTCATGGCATCCGGCCCCGGTTTCCAAGGTTGCTCAAGGACGTCATGACCCTAGGAATGTGCGGCGGCACCGGAATTGGCAAGGGGAATCAGTGGTCGTCGGGCCGCAGCCAGTCACCCGTGCCCATGATGCCCAGATCCACCAGCTGCCTCCATCCCTCATGGCGGACGGATGCGGGGCCGCGCAGGACGGGTCGTTGCAGGATCGCCCGGTGATAGGCCGCATAGCGGTCGGGATCGGCGAAATGCTGTCGGCGGGTCAGTTCCTCTTGTGACCGATCGACGATGCCCGCGGCGAATTTCGCATGCAGCAACACCCCCGAGAGCCGCGCATCCCCCGGCCCGTCATAAAGCTGGTTGAGATGCGGCGGCAGCATGCTGTGGGTCGAGTTCACATAGACCTGCCGCCAGGTCCAGCGCATCAGCGGCAGCTTGTTCATCGTGGGCGCCCGGGCGGGGTCGTCCGCGAAGAAGACCCGGTCCCGCACCCCGCCCTGCAACCACAGGTTCCGGCGCGGCATCATGCGTCGGCGGCGCCATGGCCCCGGATCGAACCAGGGCAGGCGTTCGGTCAGGGGCGCATTGGGGGCCGCATCCTCGGTTCCCAGCCGTCCCCCCGGATAGAGATCCAGCATCACCGCACCCATGCCCCGGATCCCCCGGCGGTCCAGATGCGCCGTCAGCTCTCGCAGGCCCCGCCGGTCGTGATCGGGATAGATCAGCAGTTCATCCGCATCCAGCGTCAGGCACCAACGCCCTGCCCCGTGACGCATCAGCAGCGCATTCGCCCAGTCCAGCCCGAAACGCGCGTCGCGATAACCCGCCCTGCAATGCCAAAGCGACACGTCGGGCTGGGCTGCCAGAAAGGCGCGCGATCCGTCGGTGCTGCCATTGTCCACGACCAGAAAATGATCGACGCCCAACCCGCGGTGATGTGCAAGGAATTCGCGAAGATGCGCCATCTCGTTGCGCAATGTGGCGACGGCGATGATCGCGTCGGGCGCCAGCCCGCCGGTGCGGTCCGCGATGGGCCGCAGCGCGCGCCGCGCCCGGATCGCCCGCCAGATCAGCTCGCGCCGCTTCCAGCGCAAGCGATAGGCCAGCCAGGCCCCCCATAAAGGGCCCGGCCGAGGATTCACGCCTGATAGTTGCCCGACTGGTGCCAGCGCCACGCGTCGGTGATCATCTGCTTCATCGTCGACCGGTCGGGCGTCCAGCCCAGATCGGTCTTGGCGCGCTGGCTGCCGCAGACCAGCTTGACTGCATCGCCGCCACGACGCGGACCATCGACCATCGGCACCTCGCGATTGGTGACGTGGCGGGTCGCATCGACAACCTCTCGGACCGAGAAGCCGTCGCCGGTGCCAAGGCAGAACACCTGGCTGCCCTTGTCGGCGCGCAGCCATTCGAGACCCTTCACATGCGCATCGACCAGGTCCATCACATGGACATAGTCGCGGATGCAGGTGCCGTCCGCCGTCGGATAATCCGTGCCGTGGATGGTCAGCGCCGCGCGCTTGCCGTCCACCGCATCCAGGATCAGCGGGATCAGATGCGTCTCGGGGCGGTGGAATTCACCGACCTCGGCATCCGGGTCCGCGCCCGCGACGTTGAAGTAGCGGAAGATGACATGCTGCAGCCCGTGCGAGGCCTCGAAATCGACGAGCATGTCCTCGATCGCGCGCTTGCTTGCACCATAGGCGTTCAGGGGCGCCTGCGGGGTATCCTCGTCCAGAACCTCGCCGTCGCGGTCGCCATAGGTCGCGCAGGTGGAACTGAACACGAAATGCTTCACGCCCGCGGCGATGGTCGCCTCGATCAGGTTCAGCGATCCCGCGACATTGTTGCGCCAGTACTTGCCCGGCTCGGCCATCGCCTCGCCCACCTGGCTCAGCGCCGCGAAATGCAGGACGGCCACGGGCCGATGTTCGGCAAAGGCCGCATCCAGCGCGGCGCGGTCCATCAGGTCGGCTTCGACCACCGGACCGAATTTCACCGCATCGCGCCAGCCGGTCGAGAAATTGTCCAGCGTGACGGGGACGAAACCCGCCTTCGCCAGCGCCTTGCAGGCATGCGAGCCGATATAGCCCGCACCCCCGGTCACCAGTACCTTGTCCGCCATGGAATTACTCGGCCGCGCGGCGCATCGCCATGACGTCGCTGAGATATTCGGCGAATTCGTCCTTCAGGTCGTCGCGCTCCAGGCCGAAGGCCACGGTCGCCTGCAGGAAGCCCGCCTTCGAGCCGCAATCGAAGCGCTGGCCACGGAAGCGCAGGCCGAAGACGTCGCGACCTTCCGCGATCTCGTCGGCGATGGCATCGGTCAGCTGGATCTCGCCACCGGCGCCCTGCTTCAGCTTGTTGAGGTTCTGCATCACGGTCGGCGCAAGGATGTAGCGACCGATCACCGCCAGGTTCGAGGGCTGCGTGCCGGCGGCGGGCTTCTCGACCATGCCCTTGGCACGGACGATCGCGCCCATGTCCTCGGCCACGTCCAGCACCCCATAGGAGGACACCTTCTCGGTCGGGACCTCCATCGTGGCGACCATGCTGCCGCCGGTCTCCTCGTAGGCCTCGATCATCTGCTGCAGGCAGGGCGGCTCGCCCTGGATCACGTCATCGGTCAGGACGACGGCGAAGGGCTCGTCCTCCTGCAGCAGGCGACGCGCGCACCAGACGGCATGGCCCAGGCCCAGGGCCTTGTGCTGGCGGATATAGGCGATGGCGCCCGAATCCATGTTCGTGGCACGCAGGGTTTCCAGCAGCTTGTCCTTGCCGGACTTGCGCAGGCTCGATTCCAGCTCGTGGGCGTGGTCGAAATAGTCCTCGAGCGCACCCTTGCCGCGCGAGGTCACGAAAATGAACTCCTCGATGCCTGCCGCGCGGGCCTCGTCGATCGCGTATTGGATCAGCGGCTTGTCCACCAGCGACAGGATCTCTTTCGGGATGCTCTTGGTGGCCGGCAGGAACCGGGTTCCCAGACCTGCAACCGGAAAGATGGCTTTCGTAACCTTGCGACCCATATCGTCCCTACTTTCTTAACAAGTGGCGAATGTCATCCGCCGGAATTGGCCATCGCGAATAAGCACGCGCGGCCACAATTTTCAATGAGCAGATTATTTGATAGGCATGGTGCCGCCAAGGAAATCCGGCAGCGTTAATAAATTATTCATAAACTGCCCCAAACACGCGCGATTTTATTGGCAATCCCTTTCGGCATTCGCCTCAGGCAATATCCATTTCCCGCATCATCCGCTCGAGCCGCGAAACGTCTTCGGGGTTGTTTAGTTCCCAGAATTGTCGGCCGCGCGCCTCCACCTCGACGCAGAACAGGCTCCGCCCCCGCTCGAGGAAGCGCAGCTGCTCCAGCCCCTCCAGCCGTTCGAGGATGCCTTCGCCCCAGCCCGCATAGGCGTCCAGCGCCTCGGGGCGATAGGCATAGACCCCCACATGGTGAAAGACCGGGCTGGGCGCATCATCCGCGAATTCGCCCGCGGCGAAGGGAATGACCTCCTTCGAGAAGTAGAGCGCGTGCCCGTCATGGCCGAAGACCGCCGTGGTGCCGCCCACGCGCCCGGCATGGCGATCCGCGATCAGGTCGGCGCGCATCCGGCCGGTGCAACGCAGCACCGGGGTCGCGACCTCGGCCCCGGGGGCCGCGCGCAGGCCCGCCACCAGATCCTCGACGAACCAGGCGGGGGTCAGCGGCGCATCGCCCTGCAGGTTCACGACGATCTCGGGGCGGATGCCCATGTTCGCGACGGCCTCGGCGCAGCGTTCGGTTCCGTTGCGGCAGTCGGGGCTGGTCATCACGACCTCGGCCCCGAACCCTTCGGCATGGTCGCGGATGCGGTCGTCATCGGTCGCGACGACCACGCGGTCCACCCCGCCCGCCTGCCGGGCCGCATCCCAGCTGCGGCGGATCAGGCTGCGCGGCCGGCCATCGGCCCCGCGCAGTTCCACGAGGGGCTTGCCCGGATAGCGGGTCGAGGCGAAGCGGGCGGGGATGACGATGACGACCGACATGGCTTACGCCTTCACCAGCAGGACGCCCGGCGCATAGGCGATGAAGAACGGGTTCTCGAAACCGTCCTTGCCATAGCTCAGCGAGGTGTGGTCGTCGAAGCGCACGACCTCGCCGCCGGCACCGCGCAGCACCGCATCACCTGCCGCCGTGTCCCATTCCATCGTCCGGCCCAGCCGCGGATAGAGATCGGCCTCGCCGGTGGCCACCAGGCAGAACTTGAGCGAGCTGCCCGCGCTGGTCATGTCCTTGACGCCGTATTTCGCGATATAGGCGTCGGTCGCCTCGTCGCGATGCGATTTCGAGGCCACGACCATCAGCGCGCGATTGTCGGGCGTGGCATGGACGCCGATGGACCTGGTCGCACCGGGCTGATCGCCGAAGGGGCCCGTCTCCTCGACCGAGCGGCCATCCGCCGTGGTGTAGAACAGCCTTCCCTTGGCAGGGGCATAGACGACGCCCCGAACCGGCACGCCCTTCTCGACATAGGCGATGTTGACGGTGAAATCGCCGCGGCGCTTGATGAACTCCTTGGTGCCGTCCAGCGGATCGACGATCAGGAAGGTGTCCAGCGTCTGGGCATGCGTCTCGGCCTGCTCCTCGGTCACCAGCGGGATGTCGGGAAACGCCGCGCGCAACCCTTCCGAGATCAGCGCGTCGGCGGCCTCGTCCGCGGCGGTCACGGGCGAATCGTCGGATTTCGAACGGGTCTCGAAATCGTCGGCCTCGTAGATCTCCATGATCCTTTCGCCCGCCCGGAGGGCCAATCGGCGCATTTCGGACGTCAGTCGATCGAATTGCATGTATTATCCTTTCCCGTCATGCCTGCAGGCCGCATTGTGCGATGCGTTGCGGAAACTTATGATGCCCATAGGGGACGACGGCAAGCGTCGCGCTTGCGAAGCGGGCCCGGGTGTTGCAGTTGCCCGACGCCGAGCGGAGGAGAAGACCATGTTCCAGCAGCGCCGGACACGGAACATGTTCGAGGCCACCGCCGCGACCCTTGCGCTGATCTATCACCAGACGGTCTACAACATCCGCAGTGCGCATCGGAATCCGATCATCGGGCTGTTGATGGAGGTGGTCCAGGCATCGCTCTTCGTCGTGGTATTCCTGACGATCTTCACGCTGATCGGGATCAAGACTTCGCCCGTGCGCGGCGATTTCCTGCTTTACATCATGTCGGGCATCTTCGTGTATCTCGTCCACATCAAGGCGGTCGGGGCGATATCCGGCAGCCATTCGATATCCTCGGCCCTGACCAAGCACGAGCCGCTGAACGCCGCCGTCCTGATCGCGGGCGCGGCGCTTTCCTGCCTCTATCAGCAGGTGTTCAGCCTCGTGGTCATCCTCGTCTGCTACTACATCTTCTTTCAGCCCTATACGATCCATCAGCCCGTCCCTCTCTTCGCGATGTTCGGTCTTTCCTGGGCCTGCGGATGCGCCGTGGGCCTCGTGCTGCTGGGCATCCGCCCCTGGGCGCCCGGCGCGGCGACCACGGTCAGCGCGCTTTACATGCGGGTGAACATGATGGCTTCGGGCAAGATGTTCCTGGCGAACGCCATGCCGGGATTCCTGCTTCCGTGGTTCTCGTGGAACCCGCTGTTCCACCTGATCGACCAGACGCGGGGGTTCATGTTCATCAACTATACCCCGTTGCGCACCAGCCTGATCTATCCGGTCTATGTCTGCATCGCCGTCTTCATGGTCGGGCTGCTGATCAACTTCGCCACCCGCAAGTACGAATCGCTCAGCTGGGGCGCCGCACGCTGAGGATATCGGCGAAAAACGCCCCGATATCGGCGTTTTTTGCCCCATCGGAGTGCTTGCGGGGCCGAATTGCATCCCTATATACACCCCCGAAGCCGTCCGGAGGTTCCGGGCGAATTTTCGAGCATGGGATCGGGCTGCGGGGGCCAAAACGGACCCGGAGCCCCCGAAATCGCCGCAAGAAAGGTTAGACGAAACATGTCCAAAGTCATCGGCATCGACCTCGGCACCACCAACAGCTGTGTTGCGATCATGGATGGCAGCCAGCCGAAGGTCATCGAGAACAGCGAAGGCGCACGCACGACGCCCTCGATCGTGGGCTTCGCGGAAAACGAGCGTCTGGTCGGTCAGCCCGCCAAGCGCCAGGCTGTCACCAACCCCACCAATACCGTTTTCGCGGTCAAGCGCCTGATCGGCCGTCGCATCGGCGACGAGGCCGTCGAGAAGGACAAGAAGCTGGTTCCCTATTCCATTGTCGACGGCGGCAATGGCGACGCATGGGTCCAGGTCCGCGAAGAGAACTATTCCCCCGCTCAGGTCAGCGCGATGATCCTTCAGAAGATGAAGGAAACCGCCGAATCCTACCTGGGTGAGGAAGTGACGCAGGCCGTCATCACCGTCCCCGCCTATTTCAACGACGCACAGCGCCAGGCCACCAAGGATGCGGGCAAGATCGCGGGCCTCGAAGTCCTGCGCATCATCAACGAGCCGACCGCAGCCGCGCTGGCCTACGGTCTGGACAAGAAGGACACCAAGACGATCGCGGTCTACGACCTCGGCGGCGGGACCTTCGACATCACCATCCTCGAGATCGACGACGGTCTGTTCGAAGTGAAATCGACCAACGGGGACACGTTCCTCGGCGGCGAGGACTTCGACATGCGCATCGTCAACTACCTCGCGGAAGAGTTCAAGAAAGAGCATGGCGTCGATCTGACCTCGGACAAGATGGCCCTTCAGCGCCTGAAGGAAGCCGCCGAGAAGGCCAAGATCGAACTGTCCAGCAGCAGCCAGACCGAGATCAACCAGCCCTTTATCAGCATGGGCTCGAACGGTCAGCCGCTGCACATGGTCATGAAGCTGACCCGGGCGAAGCTGGAAAGCATCGTGGCCGACCTGATCAAGCGCACCATGAAGCCGGTTCAGGACGCCCTGAAGGATGCCGGCTGCGCCAAGGGCGACATCGACGAGGTCGTTCTGGTCGGCGGCATGACCCGCATGCCCAAGGTCGTGGCCGAAGTGACCGAGTTCTTCGGCAAGGAACCCCACAAGGGCGTGAACCCCGACGAGGTCGTGGCACTGGGCGCAGCCATCCAGGCAGGCGTCCTGCAGGGCGACGTCAAGGACGTGGTTCTTCTGGACGTGACCCCGCTGTCCCTGGGCATCGAGACCCTGGGTGGCGTGTTCACCCGCCTGATCGACCGCAACACGACGATCCCGACCAAGAAGTCGCAGATCTTCTCGACCGCCGAGGACAACCAGAACGCCGTCACCATCCGGGTCTTCCAGGGTGAGCGCGAGATGGCTGCCGACAACAAGATGCTGGGCCAGTTCAACCTGGAGAACATCCCGCCCGCACCGCGCGGCATGCCCCAGATCGAGGTGACCTTCGACATCGATGCCAACGGCATCGTGTCGGTTTCCGCCAAGGACAAGGGCACCGGCAAGGAGCAGAAGATCACGATCCAGGCTTCGGGCGGTCTGACCGACGAGGAGATCCAGCGCATGGTTTCCGACGCCGAGGCGAATGCCGAGGCCGACAAGAACCGTCGCGATCTGGTCGAGGCCACCAACCAGGCCGAGAGCCTCATCCACAGCACGCGCAAGTCGCTGGAAGAGCATGGCGACAAGGTCGACAGCTCGACCATCGAGGCGATCGAGCTGGCCGTCGGCGCGCTGGAGGAATCGCTGAAGTCGGAAGATGCGGGCAAGATCCGCGCCGGCATCCAGAACGTCATGGACGCGTCCATGAAGCTGGGCGAGGCGATCTACAAGTCGCAGCAGTCCGAAGGCGAGACCGCGGGCGGCGATGCCGAGGACGGGCCCCGTTCGGCCGATGACGACATCGTCGACGCCGATTTCGAGGATCTGGGCGAAGACGATCAGAAGCGCGGCTGATAGCGGCCGCCACCCGAAACGGGCCGGTCCGCGCAGCCAGCCGGGCCGGCCCACTTCTTTGGGTCAACCAGAACAGGACGACACATGAGCAAGCGTTGCTATTACGAGGTGCTCGGGGTCAGCCGCGGGGCCTCGGCCGACGAAATCAAGAAGGCCTATCGCGGCAAGGCTAAGGAACTGCACCCGGATCGCAACAAGGACGATGCGACGGCCGAATCGCGGTTCAAGGAAGTCAACGAGGCCTATGAATGCCTCAAGGACGACCAGAAGAAATCGGCCTATGACCGCTTCGGCCACGCGGCCTTCGAAGGCGGCGGCGGCGGTTTCGGCGGCGGACGTGCAGGCGGCCATCCGGGCGATTTCGGTGCGGCATTCTCGGACGTGTTCGAGGACCTCTTCGGGGACATGATGGGCCGTCGCGGCGGCGGTGGCGGGCGTTCGCGCGCGCAGCGCGGACAGGATCTGCGCTACAATCTCAGCGTGACGCTGGAGGAAGCCTACGAGGGCATCCAGAAGACCATCACGGTCCGCAGCTCGGTCGCCTGCGAGGAATGCGACGGCACCGGCGCCGAGGGCTCGACCGAGCCGACCGGCTGTCCGACCTGTGCAGGCATGGGCAAGGTCCGTGCGCAGCAGGGCTTCTTCACCATCGAGCGCACCTGCCCCACCTGCGGCGGACAGGGCCAGATCGTCAAGAATCCCTGCAAATCCTGCCATGGTGCAGGCCGGGTCGAACGCGACCGCACGCTGTCAGTCAACATCCCGGCAGGCGTCGAGACCGGCACCCGCATCCGCCTTGCAGGCGAGGGCGAGGCCGGGCTGCGCGGCGGTCCGACGGGCGATCTCTACATCTTCATCGAGGTGGCCGAACACGCGATCTTCATCCGTGACGGACGGATGCTGGCCTGCCAGGTTCCTGTCAGCATGGCGACCGCGGCGCTGGGCGGCGAGGTCGAGGTGCCGACGATCGACGGCGGTCGTGCGCGGGTCAAGGTTCCGGCCGGAAGCCAGACGGGCCGCCAGATGCGCCTGCGCGGCAAGGGCATGCCGCCCCTGCGGCACGGTCCCGGCGCCGGCGGCGATCTGGGCGACATGCTGATCGAGCTGTCGGTCGAGACGCCCGTGAACCTGACCACCCGTCAGCGCGAATTGCTGCGCGAGTTCGAGGCCGAGAAGGCCGACAACAGCCCGCAATCCGACAGCTTCTTCGACAAGGTGAAGACCTTCTGGGAGGGGATGACCCGCTAGCGGGTTAACCCTTCCTTAAGCACGACGGGTCCATGTTCGACGCATGGACCCGAATCGTGCCTTTGGCGAAATGCCCATGCCGCTTTTCAGCCCTGCCGCGGACGACGTGGCGGGGGTCAGACCCGCGAAGGGCACGCCCAGCTATCTTGCAGATCACCGCGCCCGGCTGCGCGACCGCTTCATGCAGGGCGGCGCACAGGCCATGCCCGATTACGAGCTGCTGGAGCTGGTCCTGTTCCGCGCCATTCCGCGCCAGGACGTCAAGCCGCTGGCCCGCCGCCTGATCGAGACCTTCGGCGATTTCAACCGCGTCCTCTCGGCCCCGCCCGCGCGGCTGACGGCGCTGAACGGGGTGGGCCCCGCCGTGGTCACCGAACTGAAGATCGTCGAGGCCGCGGCCCAACGCCTTGCCCGCGCCAAGGTGATCAACCGCCCCCTTCTGTCCAGCTGGGAGGCGCTTCTGGACTACTGCCACACCGCGATGGCCCATCGCGAGGTCGAGCAGTTCCGCGTCCTCTATCTCGACCGCAAGAACGTCCTCGTGGCCGACGAGGAGCAGGCGCGGGGCACGGTCGATCACGTCCCCGTCTACCCGCGCGAGATCATCCGCCGCGCGCTCGAGCTGAACGCCTCGGCGCTGATCCTGGTCCACAACCACCCCTCGGGCGATCCCACGCCCTCGGACCAGGACATCACGATGACCGCGAAGATCGCGCAGGCCGCCGACAGCATGGGCATCACGATCCACGACCACCTGATCATCGGCAAGTCGCGCGAACTCAGCTTCCGTTCGGAAGGTCTGCTCTGACGGCTATGGCCGTCCTGCCGCACCGACGGCGTGCACACGGGCTTATCATCTGGACTGACAAGGATTTGATCGGTAGAAAAGCCTGCGCGAAGGCTGCGCGATCCGCGGCCCGGAACCTCGTATGGCCGGCCCTTCGGCCCGAATTGGAGAATAACCCGTGTCCCACGCAGATGATCACGTAGGCACCCGGAGGGACTTCCTCTATTACGCCACCGCAGGTGCAGGCACCGTGGCGGCAGGTGCCGCCGCCTGGACCCTCGTGAACCAGATGAACCCCTCGGCCGACGTGCAGGCCCTGGCCTCGATCCAGGTCGATGTCAGCGGCGTCTCGGCGGGATCGCAGATCACGGTGCTGTTCCTTGGCAAGCCGGTCTTCATCCGCCGCCGCACCCCCGAGGAGATCGAGGCCGGCCGCGCGGTCGAACTGAACCAGCTGGTCGATCAGAATTCGCAGAACCCCAACATCGCCTCGGGCGAGGCCGCGACCGACGAGAACCGCACGCTGGACGAGGCCGGCGAATGGCTGGTCCAGATCGGCGTCTGCACCCATCTGGGCTGCGTGCCCATCGGTGACGGCGCGGGCGATTTCGGCGGCTGGTTCTGCCCCTGCCACGGCAGCCATTACGACACGGCGGGCCGCATCCGTCGCGGCCCCGCGCCGCAGAACATGCATATTCCCGTGGCGTCGTTCATCGACGACACCACCATCCAGCTGGGCTGAGGAGGGTTCTCATGGCCGGAATTCCGCACGACCATTACGAGCCCAAATCGGGCTTCGAGCGCTGGCTGCACCGCCGTCTTCCGGTGGCGGGCATCCTCTACGACACATTGATGATCCCCACGCCCAAGAACCTGAACTGGATGTGGATCTGGGGCATCGTGCTGACCTTCTGCCTGGGTCTGCAGATCATCACCGGCATCGTGCTGGTCATGCATTACACGCCGCATGTGGACCTGGCCTTCGCCAGCGTCGAACATATCATGCGCAACGTGAACGGCGGCTACATGCTGCGATACCTGCACGCGAACGGCGCCTCGCTGTTCTTCGTGGCGGTCTACATGCACATCTTCCGCAACCTCTATTACGGCAGCTACAAGGCCCCGCGAGAGGTGACCTGGATCATCGGCATGCTGATCTATCTGCTGATGATGGCCACGGCCTTCATGGGCTATGTGCTGCCTTGGGGTCAGATGTCCTTCTGGGGCGCAACCGTGATCACCGGCCTCTTCGGCGCGATCCCCGGCGTGGGCGAGACGATCCAGACCTGGCTTCTGGGCGGACCCGCCGTCGGCAACGCGACGCTGAACCGCTTCTTCTCGCTGCATTATCTGCTGCCCTTCATCATCGCGGGGCTGGTGATCGTCCATATCTGGGCCTTCCACACCACCGGCAACAACAACCCCACCGGGGTCGAGGTGCGCCGCGGCAGCAAGGCCGAGGCCGAGAAGGACACCCTGCCCTTCTGGCCCTATTTCGTGATCAAGGACCTGTTCGCGCTGGCCGTCGTGCTGCTGGTGTTCTTCGCGGTGGTCGGCTTCATGCCGAACTATCTCGGCCACCCCGACAACTATGTCGAGGCGAACGCCCTGCAGACGCCCGCCCACATCGTGCCCGAATGGTACTTCCTGCCCTTCTACGCCATCCTGCGCGCCTTCGACGGCGATGTCTGGCTGGTGCAGCTGGTCAGCTTCCTGTCCTTCGGCATCGTCGATGCGAAGTTCTTCGGCGTGCTGGCGATGTTCGGCGCGATCCTCGTGATGGCGCTGGCCCCCTGGCTCGACACCTCTCGCGTGCGCTCGGGTCGCTATCGCCCGCAGTTCAAGTGGTGGTTCTGGATGCTGGCCGCGGACTTCATGATCCTCATGTGGGCGGGCGCCATGCCGGCCGAGGGGATCTATCCCTATATCGCTCTGGCGGGTGCCGCCTACTGGTTCGCCTATTTCCTCGTGATCCTGCCGCTTCTGGGCGTGATCGAGAAGCCGGTCCCCATGCCGGACACGATCGAGGAAGACTTCAACGCGCATTACGGCGCCAAGGCGACACAGGCCGAGTGAGGAGAACCGGAATGACCTTGAGAACCAAGACCCTCACGGCCGCTCTGGCCCTGATGATCCATGCGGGCGGCATGGCCTGGGCGCAGGACGCCCAGCCCACCACCGACGCCCCGGCGAACGATGCCGTCGAGGCGACCGAAGCGACCACTTCGGACGCAGCCCCCGCCCCCGCCGAGGAGGCCCCCACGGCCCCCGAGGCCGAGGAGGAGCCGGAAGCCGAGGCGACCGCCGATGCCGAGCCCGAGGGCGAGGCCGAAGCAGTCGCGGAACCCGAAGCCGAACCAGAGGCTGAGGCTGAGGCTGAGGCTGAGGCTGAGGCTGAGGCTGAACCGGCTGCCCAGCCCGACGCAACCCCGGCCGAAGGCGGCGCATCCGCGAACGAGGAAGCCGCAGCCGAAGCCCCCGAAGATGCCGAGGCCCCCGCGGCCGAGGGTGAAGCCACCCCGGAGGATGCAGACGTCGCGGCCGACCCGGCCCAGACCGAGGCGACCGAGGACACTGCCGAAGCCGCCGCCCATGACGAGGTCGAGGGCGAAGAAGCGGCACATGCCGAGGAATCGCACGAAGCCCAGGGCGAAGGCCACGGGGCGGACGACAGCGGCGGCGATCACGGCGCGGGCCATATCGAGGATATCGATTACAGCTTCGAAGGCCCGTTCGGCAGCTTCGACCAGTTCCAGGTTCAGCGCGGCCTGCAGATCTATACCGAGGTCTGCTCGGCCTGCCACGGCCTGAAATTCGTGCCGATCCGCACGCTCTCGGACGATGGCGGCCCCGGCCTGCCCGAGGATCAGGTCCGCGCCTATGCGCAGAACCTGCTGCCGATCTTCGACGAGGACACGCAGGAAGAACGCGACCGCCTGCCGACCGACCACTTCCCGGCTGTCACCGGCCAGGGCATGGGTCCGGACCTGTCGCTGATGGCCAAGGCGCGCGCGGGTTTCCACGGCCCCTACGGCACCGGCCTGAACCAGTTCTTCCGCGGTATCGGCGGTCCGGAATACATCCACGCCGTGCTGACCGGCTATACCGGCGAACAGCAGGAACAGGCGGGCACGCTGCTCTATGGCAACGCGGCATTTGCCGGCGGCTGGATCAGCATGGCCCCGCCCCTGTCGGATGACCGCGTCACCTACGAGGACGGCACCCCGGCCACGGTCGACCAGATGGCCACCGATGTCGCGGCCTTCCTGATGTGGACGGCCGAGCCGAAGATGATGGACCGCAAGATGGTGGGCCTTGTGGCCGTGCTGTTCCTGATGGTGCTGTCGGGCCTTCTGTATCTGACCAACAAGCGCATCTGGGCACCGCACAAGGACAAGCTGAAAGGCTGATCCGGCCCCTTGCCTGACGGACAGGACGCGCCCCGGCATCCAGGGCGCGTTTTTTCATGGCTGGACAGCCCCGCCCGCGATCCGCAAAACCGATACCGACAAGCGGAGGATCTCATGGCCATCTGGAATCTGGGTTCGATCAATATCGACCATGTCTACAGGCTGGACAGCCTGCCCAAGCCGGGCGAGACGCTGGCCTCGCGCAGCTATGCCGAAGGCCTAGGCGGCAAGGGCGCGAACCAGTCGGTCGCCGCCGCGCGGGCGGGGTCCGCGACGCATCACCTGGGGGCGATGGGCACGGGCGGCGAATGGGCGCTGGACCGGCTGTGCGATGCCGGGGTCGATGTCGCGAGCGTGGCGCATCTGCCGGACGAGGCCACCGGCCACGCGATCATCCTGCTGGACGCCCAGGCCGAAAATGCCATCGTGATCCATCCCGGCGCGAACTGGGCCATCCCCGAAGACGACATCGCCTCTGCGCTGGATGCGATGGGTGACGGCGATACTCTGCTTCTGCAGAACGAGACGAACGCCCAGGTCGCAGCTGCCCGCAAGGCCCGCGAGAACGGCGCGCGCGTGATCTATTCCGCCGCCCCCTTCGACATCGGGGCCGTGCGTGCCATCCTGCCCCATGCAGACATCCTTGCGATGAACGAACACGAGGCCGCGCAGCTGTTCGCAGCCGAACCCGGCGATCTGCCGGTCGCGGGGCTGCTGATCACCAAGGGTGCGGCGGGTGCGGAATATCGCGACCTGAGGACCGGGCAGATCCATGCGCAGCCCTCGTTCCCGGTCACGCCGGTGGACACGACGGGGGCGGGCGACACCTTCGCGGGCTTCTTCGCGGCGGCGCTGGATCAGGGCGACGATATCCCGGCGGCCTTGCGGCTGGCGGCCGCCGCATCCGCGCTGCAGGTCACGCGGCCCGGCGCGGGCGATGCGATCCCCACCCGCGCCGAGGTCGATGCCTTTTTGAACCCCTAGCCGATGGTGCCGCGCCGACCGCCGGTCTGCGCGCGGTCCAGCAGCAGGTGGTCGAGGATGACGCAGGCGGCCATCGCCTCGGCCACCGGCACGGCGCGGATGCCCACGCAGGGATCGTGGCGGCCCTTGGTGATCAGGTCGATCTGTTCCCCGCGCGAATTGATCGAACGGCGCGGCGTCGTGATCGAGCTGGTCGGCTTGATCGAGAAACGCACCACGATGTCCTGTCCGGTCGAGATCCCGCCGAGGATGCCCCCCGCATGGTTCGACAGGAATTCGGGGCCGTCATCGGTCATGCGGATCTCGTCGGCATTGTCGGTGCCGCGCAGGGCGGCGGCGGCCATCCCCTCGCCGATCTCGACGCCCTTCACGGCGTTGATCGACATCATCGCAGCGGCCAGATCGGTGTCCAGCTTGGCATAGACCGGCGCGCCCAGCCCCGGCGGGCAGCCCTGCACCATCACCTCGATCGCGGCGCCGACGCTGTCCTGCGCCTTGCGGATCCCGTCCAGGTAATCCGACCAGGCCAGCGCACCTTCCGCGTCGGGCAGGAAGAACGGGTTGCCGTCGATCGCGCCCGCATCGAAACGCGCGGGGTCCAGGCGCATCTCGCCCATCTGGACCATGTAGCCGATGATCTTCAGATCCGGCAGCAGGTGGCGCAGCACGGCCTGCGCGACCGCCCCCGCCGCGACCCGCGCCGCGGTTTCCCGCGCGCTGGAGCGACCCCCGCCGCGATAATCGCGATGCCCGTATTTCAGGTGATAGGTGATGTCGGCATGACCGGGCCGGAAGCTGGTCGCGATATCGCCGTAATCCTTGGACCGCTGGTCGGTATTCTCGATCATCAGCTGGATGGGCGTGCCGGTGGTCAGCCCCTCGAAGACGCCCGACAGGATGCGCACCTGGTCGGCCTCGCGGCGCTGCGTGGTGTGCTTGCTGGTGCCGGGGCGGCGGCGATCCATGAAGGTCTGGATGAAGCCCTCGTCCAGGGGGACGCCCGGCGGCACGCCGTCCACGGTCGCGCCCAGTGCGGGCCCGTGGCTTTCGCCCCAGGTGGTGAAGCGGAATTCACGGCCGAAGGTATTGATGCTCACGGGGCGGTCTCCTCGGTCAGGGCCTTGAGTTCATAGATCAGGTCCAGCGCCTCGCGCGGGGACAGGCTGTCGGGATGCACCTTCTTCAGGCGTCCGTCCAGTGCCGAGACGCGCGGCGCGGGGGGTGGCGGGGGCGCGGCGCGGAACAGCGGCAGCTCGTCGATCAGGGCGGCGGGGCGGGCGCCGCCTTCGCGGGCGCCGGTCTCCAGCGTGTCCAGCACGTGGCGCGCGCGTTCGACGACGCTGGCAGGCAGCCCCGCCAGCCGCGCGACCTGCACGCCATAGCTGCGATCGGCGGCCCCCTTGCGCACCTCGTGCAGGAAGATCACCTCTCCCTCCCATTCGCGGACGGTGACGGTGGCGTTCTCGACCCCGTCCAGCTTGGCGCTGAGGGCCGTCATCTCGTGGTAATGGGTCGCGAACAGCGCGCGGCAGCGGTTGGCGGCGTGCAGATGCTCCATCACGGCCCAGGCGATGGACAGCCCGTCCCAGGTCGCGGTGCCGCGACCGATCTCGTCCAGGATCACCAGCGCGCGGTCATCGGCCTGGTTCAGGATGGCGGCGGTTTCCACCATCTCGACCATGAAGGTCGACCGGCCCCGCGCCAGGTCGTCGGCGGCGCCCACGCGGCTGAACAGCTGGCTGACCATGCCGATATGGGCGGACCGCGCGGGCACGAAGGCCCCGGCCTGCGCAAGGACCGCGATCAGGGCGTTCTGGCGCAGGAATGTCGATTTGCCCGCCATGTTCGGGCCGGTCAGCAGCCAGATCGCGGGCGTGCCGCCTGTGGTCAGGTCGCAATCATTGGCGACGAAGCTTTCGGATCTGCGCTTCAGCGCGCGTTCCACGACCGGGTGGCGGCCCCCTTCGATGACGAAGGCACGGCTTTCGTCCACGCGCGGGCGGACCCAGCCCTCGCCCGTGGCGATGTCGGCAAAGGCTGCGGCCAGGTCGATCTCGGCCAGGGCGCGGGCGGCCTGCCCGATCCGGGGGGCGGCATCCAGCACGGCCCTGCGCAGCATGTCGAAGATGCCGCGCTCGATCTCCAGCGCGCGGTCGCGGGCGTTCAGGATGCGGGTCTCCAGCTCCGACAGCTCGACCGTGGTGAAGCGGATCTGGTTCGCGGTCGTCTGGCGGTGGATGAAGGTTTCCGACAGGGGCGGCGTCCGCATCCGGTCGGCATGGGTGGTCGTCGTCTCGATGAAATATCCCAGCACGTTGTTGTGCTTGATCTTCAGGCTGCCGATGCCCGCCAGCGCGGCGTAATCGGCCTGCATCCCCGCGATGACGCCGCGCCCCTCGTCGCGCAGGCGGCGGGTTTCGTCCAGGTCGGCATCGTGGCCGGTCGCGACGAAGCCGCCATCGCGGGCCAGAAGCGGCGGCTCGGCCACCAGCGCCTGGTCCAGCAGGTCGATCAGATCGTCATGGCCGCGCAGGTCGGCCGCGGCATCCAGCAGCAGCGGCGGCGCATCGTCCGGCAGGCGGTCCGCGATGGCCGCGGCCTGCGTCAGGCCCGCGCGGATCGCGGCCAGGTCGCGCGGCCCGCCGCGTTCCAGCGCCAGCCGCGACAGGGCGCGGTCCATGTCGGGCGCGCGCGACAGGGCGCTGCGCAGATCCGCCGTCAGACGCGCGTCCTCCGCCAGCGATTCCACCGCATCGTGGCGCGCATGGATCACCGCCAGATCGCGCGAAGGGGCACTGACGCGGCGTTCCAGCAGCCGCGCGCCGCCCGCCGTCACGGTCCGGTCGATGGCCGCCAGCAGCGACCCTTCGCGCCCGCCGGACAGGGCCTGCGTCAGTTCCAGGTTGCGCCGCGTCGAGGCGTCGATCTGCACCGCGCCGCCCGCGCGTTCGCGCATGGGCGGGCGCATCAGCGGCAGGCGGCCCTTCTGCGTCAGGTCCAGGTATTCAACGATGGCGCCCATCGCCGCCAGCTCGGACCGCGAGAAGCTGCCGAACCCGTCCAGCGTCTCCACCCCATAGAGCGCGGCCAGCCGCCGCGACCCGGCTGCGCTGTCGAAACAGGATGCGGGCAGGTCGGTCAGCGCCGCGCCCGCATCCTCGATCAGGTCGTCCAGTCCCGCGCCTTCGGCGGCCAGCACCTCGCGCGGGGACAGGCGTGCCAGTTCGGGCGCAAGGCGCGGCAGCGGGCATTCCATGACCTGGAACGACCCGGTCGAGATGTCGACCCAGGCCAGCGCGCCTTCGTCCCGGACCTGCGCAAAGGCGGCAAGGAAGTTGTGGCGCCGGGCCTCCAGCAGCGTTTCCTCGGTCAGGGTGCCTGGCGTGACCAGCCGCACCACGTCGCGGGCCACGACCGACTTGCTGCCGCGCTTCTTGGCCTCGGCGGGGTCCTCCATCTGTTCGGCGATGGCCACGCGGAACCCCTTGCGGATCAGCGTCAGAAGATAGCTTTCGGCTGCATGGACCGGCACGCCGCACATCGGGATCGGTTCGCCCAGATGCGTGCCGCGTTTCGTCAGCGCGATGTCCAGCGCGGCGGCGGCGGCGACGGCGTCCTCGAAGAACATCTCGTAGAAGTCGCCCATGCGATAGAACAGCAGCGCACCCGGGTTCGCCTCGCGGATCGCCAGGTACTGCGCCATCATCGGGGTGGGCTGATCGCTCATGTCGGGTCCTTGCGCCTTGTCGCGCCCGTTTCTAGCCGCTTGCGCAGCCCTGCGAAACCACTACATTCGGTCCGACCTCGGGGTGCCCTGCAGATGGGCTGAGACGCGCGACGCGGACCCGCAGAACCTGATCCGGCTAAGACCGGCGGAGGGAAGGTGCCGCACCTCTTTCCTTTCGTGAACCCGTCCAAAGGAGGAGAGCCATGAGAACCCCCCTGATCCTGAGCGTGCTGCTGGCCGCCGGACCCGCCATCGCGCAGGACAAGCCCGTCCTGACCGTCTATGCCGGCGATTACATCGCCAGCGAATGGGGCCCCGGCCCCAGGATCGAGGAGGGCTTCGAGGCCTTCTGCGAATGCGACCTGCAATTCGTGACCGGCGACATCCTGCCCCGCATCTTGCTGGAGGGCGAGGGAACCGAGGCCGACATCGTCTTCGGCCTGAACACCGACGTGACCGCCCGCGCCCGCGCGTCGGGCCTGTTCGCGCCGCATGGTCAGGACACGTCCGACCTGTCGCTGCCGGTCGAATGGACCGACGAGGTGTTCCTGCCCTACAACTGGGGGGAAACCGCCTTCATCTATGACGAAACGCGGCTGGAAAACCCGCCCGCCAGCTTCGAGGAACTGCTGGACGCGCCCGACGATCTGAAGATCGCGATTCAGGACCCGCGCAGCTCGATCTCGGGGCTGGCGCTGCTTTTGTGGGTGAAATCGGTCTATGGCGACGGTGCCCCCGAGGCATGGGAGAAGCTGGCCCCCAAGGTGCTGACCGTGACGCGCGGCTGGTCCGAAAGCTATGGCCTGTTCACCGAGGGAGAGGTGGACATGGTCCTGTCCTACACTACCTCGCCCGCCTATCACATCGAGGCCGAGGACGACCTGACCAAGAAGGCCGCGATATTCCCCGAAGGTCATTACCTGATGGCCGAACTGGCGGCGCAGGTCGCATCGACCGATCAGCCCGAACTGGCGCAGGAATTCATGGACTGGATCCTGACGCCCGACTTCCAGAGGGCGATCCCGCTGGCCAACTGGTCGCTGCCCGCCAAGCTGCCGCAGGACGACTGGCCGCAGGTCATGCGCGACCTGCCGCGCCCCGACAAGACCTTCTTCCAGCCCGAGGACAAGGCCGAGGAGATGCGCGAACCCGCGCTGGACGAATGGCTGCGCGCATTCTCCGGGTAAGCGCGGGCCCCGCCATCGCGGCGGGGCTGGCCCTGCTGATCCTGGGGACCCTGGCCGCCGTCGCATGGCAGGCCGAGGGGCTGTCGGGCCTGTCGTCCTGGGATTGGCGGGCGGTGCGCTTCACCATCTGGCAGGCGGCGCTGTCGGCCACCATCTCGGCCCTGCTGGCGGTGCCGGTGGCGCGCGCGCTGGCGCGGCGGCGGTTCTGGGGTCGCGGGCTGCTGGTCACGCTGCTGGGCGCGCCCTTCATCCTGCCGGTGATCGTGGCGATCATGGGCCTTGTCGCCGTGTTCGGGCGGCAGGGTGCTATCAACGACGCCCTGCGCGCGCTGTCCCTGCCCGAGATCAGCGTCTATGGCTGGCAGGGCGTGATCCTGGCGCATGTGTTCTTCAACCTGCCACTGTCCGTGCGACTGGTCCTGCAGGGCTGGCAGGCCATCCCGTCCGAGCGTTTCCGCCTGGCCGAGAGCCTGGGCTTCGCGCCCCGCGACGTGGCGCGTCACCTTGAACGGCCCATGCTGCGGGCGGTGCTGCCGGGGGCGTGGCTGGCCGTGTTCCTGGTCTGCCTGACCAGCTTCACGGTCGCGCTGGCGCTTGGCGGGGGACCGCGCGCCACCACGGTCGAGCTGGCGATATACCAGGCGTTCCGCTTCGATTTCGACCTGTCCAAGGCCGCGCTTCTGGGGCTGATCCAGATCGCGATCTGCGTGGGCGCGCTGATCGCCACGCGCTGGATCGCGGTGCCCGCCAGCTTCGGCGCGGGGCGCGACGACCGCGTGACATGGCAGGGACCTGCGGGCTGGCGGCGCGGCACCGACGCGCTGGCCATCGCGCTGGCTTCGGCCTTTCTGCTGTGGCCCATCGGGGCGGTCACCCTGCGCGGCCTGCCCGCCATCCCCGACCTGCCCCCCGAGGTCTGGACCGCCGCGATCCGGTCGGTGGTGATGGCCGTCATCTCGGCGTTGCTGACGCTGACCGTCACGCTGATCCTGGCGCTGCACCTGTCGCGGCGCCCCTCGGGGTGGATCGAGGGGGCGGGGATGCTGCCGCTGGTCGCCTCGCCCCTGGTTCTGGGCACGGGGCTGTTCATCCTGCTGCGCGACGTAGCAGGCGCGCAGGCGCTGGCCCTGCCGGTGACGGTCGGGGTGAACGCGATGATGGCCCTGCCCTTCGGGCTGCGGGCGCTGATCCCCGCCGCGCGGACCATGCAGCAGGATTACGGGCGGCTGGCCGCGTCGCTGGACATGACCGGCATCGCGCGTCTGCGCCTGCTGGTGCTGCCGCGGCTGGCACGGCCCATCGGTTTCGCGGGCGGCCTTGCGGCGGCCTTGGCGATGGGCGATCTGGGGGTGATCGCGCTGTTTTCCACCGACCAGCCGACGCTGCCGCTGAAACTCTATCAGCTGATGACCAGCTACCGGATGGCGGATGCCAGCGCCGCCGCCGTCCTGCTGATGGCGATCAGCTTCGCGTTGTTCTGGATCTTCGACCGAGGAGGCCGCCTTGCTTGAATGCCGCGACATCGTCCTGCGCCGCGAGGGCTGGGAATTCACCGCCGACCTGGACCTGCAGCCCGGCGGGCGCATCGCCGTGATCGGACCCTCCGGCGCGGGCAAGACCACGCTTCTGTCGCTGATCGCGGGGTTCCTGGCGCCCGATGCGGGCCGCATCGCCTGGCAGGGGCGGGACCTGACCGGCATCGCGCCCGGCAAGCGCCCGGTTTCGGTGCTGTTCCAGGATCAGAACCTGTTCCCGCATCTGGACGTGACCCGCAATGTCGGGCTGGGCCTGCGCCCCGATCTGCGCCTGTCGCCCGATCAGCGCGACCGCGTGGCGCAGGCCATCGCGGATGTCGGGCTGGGCGGCTTCGGCGACAGGCTGCCCGCCAACCTGTCGGGCGGCCAGCAGAGCCGCGTCGCGCTGGCCCGCGTGCTGCTGCGCGCGCGGCCCATCCTGCTGCTGGACGAACCCTTCGCGGCCCTCGGTCCCGCGCTCAAATCCGAGATGATGGAGCTGCTGGACCGCATCGGGCGCGACACCGGGGCGCTGATGCTGATGGTCACGCACGACCCCCGCGATGCGTTGGAATTCGCCCGTCAGACCATCGTCGTGCAGGACGGCCATTGCCAGCCCCCGCAGGCGACCGGCGATCTGCTGCGCGACCCGCCCCCCGCACTGCGCGAGTATCTGGGCGGGTCCATCGGCGGTTGAGGCGGGTCAGATCAGGAAGATGTCGTCGGCCACATCCGCGACCGTCAGTCCCGCGCCATCCAGGGTAAGCACGTCCCCGCCCCCGAAGGCGATCCGCACGCCGTCGCCCGTATCGGTGATGTTGTCGGCCACGAAGGCCGCGATGTCGTCGCCCACCAGCGCCTCGTCAACATAGAGCCGGTCATAGCCATTGCCGAAATCGGTGATCCGGTCCCGCCCGTCACCTTGTTCGAAGACGAAGATGTCGGCCCCCGCACCCCCCGTCATCACGTCGGCCTCGGTCCCGCCCGACAGGGTATCCGCCCCGTTGCCGCCATAGAGCCGGTCATAGCCCTGCCCGCCCTTCAGAAGGTCGTTCCCGGCCTGCCCGTGCAGCGTGTCTGCATTGGCATCGCCATCCAGCCGGTCGTTCCAGTTCCCGCCATAGAGCAGGTCGTGCCCGTTCCCGCCATGCAGCGCATCGGCCCCCGCGCCGCCCGCGATGGTGTCGGCATTGTCGCCCCCGGCCAGCCGGTCGTGGCCCTGCCCGCCGAAGATGCTGTCGAAGCCCCCGCCCCCGGCGATCCAGTCGTTGCCCGCATTGCCCGCAAGCCAGTCGTCGCCCGCATATCCGGCGATCCAGTCGTTCCCGCCCTGCCCGCTGATGCTGTTGTCGTTCGCGTTCAGCCGCAGATCGTCTGCCGCCCCCGAAACCCCGGCCGAGGCCGCGGGCTGCGCGTCTTCCCAGTCGTCGCGGTTCATCCAGGCCACATACATTCCCGGCGCATCGGCATCCGCGATGTTGATGTCCGAGGTCACGTCGCGCACGACCTCTCCTTCGGTCGTCGCGAAGTCCTGCGTGGCCATCAAAACGGTATGGCCGTTGAATTCGCCCGTCTGCAGGCCGATGCCGATCATGGTCGCATCCGGGTCCAGGATGTTTGCGCGGTGGCTGTCGCTGTTCATCAGGTTCTCGTGCAGGGCCTCGATCTCGTCCTGCAGGCTTCCATCGCCGTCGATCCCGACATAGGCCAGATTCTCGGCCGTGCTCCACGACCCTGACAGATCGAACCCCGCATCGACCATCCGTTCGGTCGCGCTGCTGCCGTTCTGCCCCGTATGCGTGAACGCGTCCTGCGCCAGCATCCACGAGCTATGCGCATCGGCGGATGAATTCAGGTGGATCTCCAGCGTGACGGGGTCCAGCCCCGCATCGGCACGCGCCTGGTTCACCAGGTCCAGCAGCAGGCGTTCGGCAGAGGTCGCAACGGTCATGAGTTCCCTTCCAAGGTTGAACCCACGAGATATGAATCCCCGCCTGCGTGTTTTCCACCATCATCGCGGATCAGGCTTTTCGGCTGGCGAAATTCCGCTAACCTCGGGTCAGTATCATGGGAGGATACCGACATGTTCAAACGCATCGCCGCCGCCGTCCCGGCGGCCGCCTTCGGGTTGCTTGCCACCGCGCCGCTGGCGCAATCGCAGGAATTCATCAACGTCCTGACCGGGGGGACCTCGGGGGTCTACTACCCCATGGGCGTCGCCCTGTCCGAGATCTATGCCGACACGATCGACGGCGCGCGCACGCAGGTGCAATCGACCAAGGCCTCGGTCGAGAACCTGAACCTTCTGGCGCAGGGCCGGGGCGAGCTGGGCTTTGCCCTGGGCGATTCCGTGCAGATGGCATGGGAGGGCAACGAGGAAGCGGGCTTCCCCCGCCCGCTGGAGGAGCTGCGCGCCATCGCCGCCATCTATCCCAACTATATCCAGATCGTGGCCGATGCCTCGACCGGCGCCGTGACGCTCGAGGATCTGAAGGGCAAGACCCTGTCGGTCGGCGCGCCCGCATCGGGAACCGAGCTGAACGCCCGTGCGATCTTCGCGGCGGGCGGCATGAGCTATGACGATCTGGGCAAGGTCGAATACCTGCCCTTCGCGGAATCGGCCGAGCTGATCAAGAACCGCCAGCTGGAGGCGACGCTGCAATCCTCGGGGCTGGGCGTGGCCTTCATCAAGGACCTGTCGGCCACCCATGACATCAACCTCGTGGCCATCCCCGAGGATGTCGTGGCCAGCATCGGCGCGCCCTACGCGCCCGCGGTGATCCCCGCCGGCACATATAATGGCCAGGACGAGGACGTGCCGACCGCCGCCGTGGGCAACATGCTGATCAGCCATGCCGGCGTCAGCGAGGAGACCGCCTATCAGATGACCAAGCAGCTGTTCGAGAACCTGGACCGGATGCGTTCGGCCCATGCCGCGGCGCAGGGCATCACCCCCGAAGGCGCGATCGAGGGCATCTCGATCCCGCTGCATCCGGGCGCCGAGCGCTACTACCGCGAGATCGGCCTGATCGAGTGATGCCATCGGACCCCTGCCCTGCGGCGGGGGTCCATCCGTCCCCTTGGAGACCCTCATGTCCGCATCAAATCCGGGCGGTTCAGCCCATCTCGATCCCCATGCCGAGACCGAAGTCTCGGAAGGTCTGCCCGCAGGCTTCGGCGAAGGCGTCATGGGCCGCGTGGCCTTCTGGCTGGCCGTCGTCTTCTCGTTGTTCCAGCTGTGGGCGGCGGGCTATGGCACCTTGCCCAGCCAGGTCGTCCGCGCCATGCATGTGGGCTTCCTGCTGCTTCTGGGCTTCGGCCTGATCGGCAACCTTCTGGCCCGCAACCGCGCCACGCAGGCGATGTTCTGGGGCCTCGGGCTTCTGGGCTTCTCGACCGGGGTCTACAACTGGATCGAATACAACGACCTGATCCGCCGCACCGGGTTCCTGACGCAGATGGACATGGTGATGGGCACGATCCTGGTCGTGCTGGTCTTCGAAGGCGCGCGTCGCCTGATGGGCTGGCCGCTGGCGGTGATCGCGGGGATCTTCTTGGCCTATTGCTTCTTCGGACAGCACCTGCCGCCGCCCTTCATCCATCGCGGATACGGCTATGACCAGATCGTGGAACATTTCGCCTTCGGGACCGAAGGCATCTATGGCAGCCCGATCTATGTCAGCAGCGCCTACATCTTCATCTTCGTGGTCTTCGCGGCCTTCCTCGAACGGGCGGGGATGCTGAACCTGTTCAACGATTTCGCGCTTGGCCTGGTGGGCGGCGTGCGGGGCGGACCCGCGCAGGTCGCCACGCTGTCATCGGCGCTGATGGGCACCATCTCGGGGTCGGGGGTCGCCAATGTCGTGGCCTCGGGGCAGTTCACCATCCCGATGATGAAGAAATCGGGCTTCAAGGCGGCCTTCGCCGGCGGGGTCGAGGCGACGGCATCCATGGGCGGGCAGATCATGCCCCCCGTCATGGGCGCCGTGGCCTTCATCATGGCCGAGACGCTGAACGTGCCCTATGCCGAGGTGGTCAAGGCGGCCATCATCCCGGCGGTCCTGTATTTCGGGGTGGTCTTCTGGATGGTCTGGCTGCAGGCCGGGCGCGACAACCTGCGCGGCCTGCCCAAGGACAGCCTGCCGAACCCGTGGCACGCGGTGCGGTCGCAATGGCCGCTGGTGCTGCCGCTGGCGGCGCTGGTCTATCTGCTGTTCGCGGGCTACACGCCGATCTTCGCGGGCACGATGGGCCTGGCGCTGGTGACGGTGCTGATCCTGGGGACCCCCCTGGCCGCGCTGATCGGGCCCACCGCGTTCCGCATGGCCTTCTGGGTGACGCTCGGGGTGGCCTGCGCGGCCTTCCTGAAATTCGGGATCGACCTGCTGGTCATCGTCATCGCGGCGCTGATCCTGGCCTGCGCGATGTTCAAGGGCACCCGCCCCACCATCGGCATCGTGCGCGACGCGCTGGCGCAGGGCGCGCGCAACGCCCTGCCCGTCGGCATGGCCTGCGCCATCGTCGGCGTCGTGATCGGCACGCTGACCCTGACGGGCATCGCATCGACCTTCATCGGCGCGATCATTTCGATCGGCGAGAACAACCTGTTCCTGTCGCTGATCCTGACGATGCTGGTCTGCCTGGTGCTGGGAATGGGAATTCCCACGATCCCCAACTACATCATCACCTCGTCGCTGGCGGGGCCCGCGCTGCTGGAACTGGGCGTGCCGCTGCTGGTCAGCCACATGTTCGTCTTCTATTTCGGGATCATGGCCGATCTGACGCCGCCTGTGGCGCTGGCCTGCTTCGCGGCGGGGCCGATCGCCAAGGCACCGGGGCTGAAGATCTCGATGCAGGCGATCCGTCTTGCGGCGGCCGGGTTCATCATCCCGTTCATGGCCGTCTATACCCCGTCGCTGATGCTGCAGGACGGCGGTGCGATCGCGGATGCCTGGGGCTATCCGGTCGAGGTGGGATACATCTTGCTGAAGACCGTGCTGGGGATCGGGCTGTGGGGGATCGCGGTCGTGGGCTTCTTCCTCGACCGGACCAACATCCTGGAACGCGCGCTGGCGATGGCGGGGGGCGTGGCGCTGATCCTGGCGATGCCCATGACCGACGAGATCGGCTTCGCCCTGGCGGCGGCATTCCTTGCGGCGCATGTGCTGCGCCTGCGCGCGCGCGCATGATCTGCGTGGCCGCGGGGGCGATGGTCCTGTCGCTTGCCGCCCCCGGCTTCACGCTGGAATGGACCCATTCGGTCGAACATGTCCGCTGGTGGGAACGTTGGACCGCGTCCAAGGCAGGGCTTGCCCCGGTCGAGGCGCGGATCATCGGGTCGGGCGCGGGGATGGAGCCCCCGCCCGATGCCGTGCTGCGCGACGGCGCGTGGTGGTGGGAACCATCCACCCCGCCCGTGGCGCAGGTGCTGCTGGGGGCATCGGGGGCCACCGGCGGCGGCTGGCGGCTGTGTTCGGACGGGCAATGCCACGAGCTGCCCGAGGGGGGTCAGCCGATCCGCCTGTGGCAGGCCGAGGGCTGCGGCGTCACGCGATCCACAGGCGGATGATCCAGGCGACCATGCCCACGGTCGCCACGCTTGCCGCCCACAGCCCAACGAACCATGCCAGCCTGCGCATCAGTGATACCCCGCATCGGGATCGACCTTGCCGCGGAACACCCAGTAGGACAGCGCGGTATAGATCAGGATGATCGGCACCAGCACCGCCGCGCCGACCAGCATGAACATCTGGCTGTTGCGCGGGGCTGCTGCCTCCCAGATGGTGACTTCGGTCGGGACGATATAGGGGAACATGCTGAAGCCCAGCCCCGCAAAGCCCAGAACGAACATCCCCAGGGCGAAGACGAAGGGCCAGTAATCGTGGTGCCTGACGCGCAGCGTGCGGAACATCCCGAGGGCCAGGACCAGGACCGCCACCGCGACGCCCAGTGCCAGACCGCGCGCCCAGCCGGTGAACCAGCGCGAATAATACCCGTCCTGCAGGAAGGGCGTCCACAGGCTGACCGCCCCGATGAACAGCACCGTGGCCAGCCCCAGCACCCAGGCCCGCGCCCGCATCCGGTCGCGCAGGCGGCCCTCGGTCTTCATCACCAGCCAGGTCGCGCCCAGCAGCATGTAGCCCGCCATGACGGCCAGCCCCACCATGACCGAGAAGGGCGTCAGCCAGTCCCACCAGCCCCCGGCATAGGACCGCGCGGCCTTGTCGATGGTGATGCCCTGCAGCAGCCCGCCCAGGGTGACGCCCTGCGCGAAGGCGGCCATGCCCGACCCGCCGATGAAGGCCAGGTCCCAGACCCCGCGCCAGCGCTTCGTCCGCCAGCGGAACTCGAACGCGACACCGCGAAAGATCAGCGCCAGAAGCATCGCGATGATCGGCGCATAGAGCGCGGGCAGGATCAGCGAATAGGCCAGCGGGAACGCCGCGAAAAGACCGCCGCCGCCCAGCACCAGCCAGGTCTCGTTTCCGTCCCAGACCGGCGCGACCGAATTCATCATGACGTCGCGATCCTCGGATTCGGGCTCGGCGGCGAACAGCATGCCAAGCCCCAGGTCGAAGCCGTCCAGCACCACATAGACCAGCACGGCAAAGGCGATCACGAAGGCCCAAATGACCGTCAGATCGAACGAGAAACCCTCGACTATCGGCATCGGATCATTCCCCCGGCTGGTTGTTCGACCCGTCGCGACGGGCCAGGTGCTGCGGTGCGGGCGTGACGCCCGCGGTGCGGATCGGGCTGTGGGTCACGTCCTTCAGGCGGGCCTCGGACAGGGCGGGTGCGCGGCTCATCAGGCGCAGGATGTAATAGGTCCCGGCCCCGAAGACCGCGAAATAGATCACGATGAATGCCATCAGCGATGCCCCCACCGCCTGCGCATCCAAGGGCGCGGCGCTGTCGCCGGTCCGCAGCAGGCCATAGACGGTGAAGGGTTGGCGGCCCACCTCGGTCGTGATCCATCCCGCCAGCACCGCGATCAGCCCCGAAGGCGCCATGACCACGGCGGCGCGGTGCAGCCAGGGGCTGTCATGCAACCGTCCCCGCAGCCGCGCCCAGAGCGACCATGCCCCAAGGCCCAGCATCGCGAAACCGATGGCGACCATCACGCGGAACGACCAGAAGACCACGGCGACGGGGGGCTGGTCCTCTCGGGGGATGCTGGACAGGCCCTGCATCGGGGCGTTCAGATCGTGCTTGAGGATCAACGAGGACAGCTTGGGGATGCCGATGGCGTAATCCAGCCGCTGTTCGTCCTGGTTCGGCAGCCCGAACAGATAGAGCGGCGCACCCTCGGGGTGATCCTCGAAATGGCCCTCCATCGCCATGACCTTGGCGGGCTGGTGTTCCAGCGTGTTCAGCCCGTGCATGTCGCCCAGGAAGATCTGCACCGGGGCGAAGATCACGGCCATCCACATCGCCATCGAGAACATCGTCCGCGTGGCCGGGCTGACCTTGTCGCGGCGGTGACGGTGGCGCAGCAGGTGCAGCGCGCCGACCCCGCCCACGATGAAGGCCGTCGTCAGATAGGCCGCCGTGACCGTGTGCATCAGCCGGTAGGGGAAGGACGGGTTGAAGATCACCTGCCAGAAATCGGTCGGCAGGAACTGCCCGGTATCGGGGTCGATGGTGAAGCCTGCGGGCGTGTGCATCCAGCTGTTCACCGACAGGATCCAGAAGGCCGATATGGCCGTGCCGACCGCCACCGCAAGGCAGGCCACCATGTGCAGCGCAGGCCCGACCCGGTCCCGCCCGAACAGCATGATCCCCAGGAACCCGGCCTCCAGGAAGAAGGCCGACAGCACCTCGTAGGCCATGGGCGCGCCGATCACCGGCCCCGCCTTGTCCGAGAAGACCGACCAGTTGGTCCCGAACTGATACGACATGACGATGCCCGACACGACGCCCATCGCGAAGGCCAGGGCGAAGATCTTCACCCAGTATCGGAACAGGTCCAGGTATCGCGTGTCACGCGTCCACAGCCACATGCCGTTCAGCACGGCCAGGAAGCTGGCCAGGCCGATGGTGAAGGCCGGGAACAGAAAGTGGAAACTGACGGTAAAGGCGAATTGTATCCGCGCAAGCATGACCGGATCGAAGCTTTCGAACATCGCTGACCTTTCCGACGCATAACGCCTTGCGGCGCAGGGTTTCGGCACGGGATGCCAGTTCGCATGCCGATTTCCGCATGAAACTATGTCCCGGATCTTCCGACGACAATCGCGCGAAACGCCGCAGCGGTTCCCGAAACCGAAAGGGGCGCGCCATCATGGCGCGCCCCCCGATCATAGCACCGATCGATGATCAGCCGACAAGTTCGTTGTCGTCGCGCTTGACCGCGATGATGGACGACCGCGGCAGGCTGCCCTCTCCGTCGGGGAAGGGCGCGTCGGGGTGCTGGATGCCCACGAACATGGTGCGCCTGTCCGCCGACCAGGTCAGGCCGGTGACCTCGGACCCCTTCGGGCCGGTCAGGAAGCGGCGGATCTCGCCGGTTTCCGGATCGCCCGCCAGCATCTGGTTGTTGCCCATGCCCGCGAACTCGCCCTCGTTCGAATCGTCGCCATCGGTCTGGATCCAGATGAGGCCGGTCGAATCGATCTGCATCCCGTCGGGCGAATTGAACAGGTTGCCCGCATTGATGTTGGCCGTGCCCGCATAGGGGCCGTCCTTGTGCACGGTCGGGTTGCCCGCCATCACGTACAGATCCCATTCGAACCCGTCGGCCGCGTGGTCCTGATCCACCGGGCGCCAGCGCAGGATCTGGCCGTATTCGTTGGTGTCGCGCGGGTTGGGGGCGTTGGTGCTCATGTCGTCGCCGCCCGCATTGGTCGCATCCGCGCCGCGCTTGCTGTTGTTCGTCAGGCAGCAATAGGCCTCGGGGGCGGTCGGGTTCACCGCGATCCATTCGGGGCGGTCCATCGTGGTCGCGCCCGCCGCCGATGCGGCCATGCGGGTGAAGATCGCGATATGCGCCGCGTCCATGCCGGTCGTCTCGGGGGTCAGGGCCAGCCATTCGCCGGTCATGTCGTCGTTGAACTTCGCGGCGAACAGCGTGCCCTCGGACAACAGGGTCGAGGTGTCGCCGCCGTCCTCGTAGGTGTCGCGGCTGACCCATTTGTACATGAACTCGCCACGTTCATCGTCGCCCATATAGACGACGACCTTGCCGTTCCCGGCAACGACCGCAGCCGCGTTCTCGTGCTTGAAGCGGCCCAGGGCCGTGTGCTTGACCGGGGTCGATTCCGGGTCCGCGGGGTCGATCTCGACGATGTAGCCCGCGCGATGGGGTTCGTTCGGGTTGGTCGTCACGTCGAAGCGGGCGTCGAACTTGTGGTATTCGTAACCCGAGCCTTCGGCGCTGATGCCATAGCGGGCATAGCCCGCGGCGGTCTGTTCGTCGGTCGGCATCTCGCCCGTGGCGCCGAAATAGCCGTTGAAGTTCTCTTCGCAGGTCAGATACGTGCCCCAGGGCGTCTTGCCCGAACCGCAATTGTTGTAGGTGCCCATCGGCGCCATGCCGGTCGGATCGGCCTCGGTGCGCAGCAGATCGTGGCCCGCGCCCGGACCGTCCATCGTCATCTGCGTCAGATGCGTGATGCGGCGGTTGTAGGGGCTGTCCACGACGACGGCCCAGCCTTCCGCACCCTCGGCCACTTCCATCACCGTGACGCCCTGCAGGTTCTGCAGGCGCAGCACGTCACCGGCCGAGGTTGCCAGACCGTCGGCATTCTGGGGCAGGTTGATGTCGGTGTTCACATATTCGCTGTTCACGGCCAGCAGCTGGCGGCCCTCGACCTCGAAGGCCTCCATGCCGTCGGTATTCTCACCGAAGACGCGGTCGGAACCTTCGGTGGGCACGCCCGTCGCGGCGTCGAATTCAGGGGCGTCGCCGAACAGCGGGTCGCCCCACCGCACCAGGGTCTTCCAGCTGTAGCCTTCGGGGACATGCACGGTCCCGTCGGTCTGCGCGGCGATCTGCTCGAAGGGGAAGCGGGCCGCCTGCTGCGCCAGCGCGGGGCTGGACTTCAGGAAGGCGCTGCCCATGACGGCCGCGCCCGACCCGAATGCCAATGCGCCGCCCAGGAACCCGCGCCGCGAGATCGCGCGTTCGACCACGCGGTCGAATTCCTGGACATGGGGCCGGGGGAAGTTGATCTCGTCCCAGTCATCTGCCGAGAGGCGTTCGTGCTGGCGGTCTTTCATCGCTTGCTCCATTCTCCGATGCGCCCTTGGGTCCGGGCTTGGCCACAGCTCTTACCGCCAGCCTGTGACGCTTCGGTGAAACCGGCATCGTTGCACAAATGTCGCAGGCCTCCCGCCAGCTTGGCGACCCCCTTCATGAATTCGGGCGTCATCGCCGATACAACCGAAGGTGGCATGACACGCGGCCCGATCCTGCCCCATGATCGGGCATGCACATGCCCGCGTTCCCGGCGCCCGCCATGCGAAGCGCCAGGCCCCGACAGGAGAGAAGTTGATGACCTTTAAGTTCAGACCGGGCGGCAGCGCCCTTGCAATCGCCATCGCAATCGGCGGTGCGGCACAGGCGGGTGGCATCGCGGCCCCGAGCATCGAGGCCACGCCCGTGATCCGGGCGCCCGCGCCCGTCGCATCCGCATGGGCGGGCGGATATGTCGGCGGCTCGCTCGGCTATGTCTTCGACACCGACGACCAGATCGGCCTGCGTGCCTTCGAAGGCGACACGCTGCTGCGCGAGGAAAGCGGACGGGGCGATGTCGGCATCGGCGGCCTGTCCGGCGGCGTCCATGCCGGTTATCGCTGGCAGCGCGGCAACTGGGTGTTCGGCCCCGAACTGAGTGCCCAGTTCGGCTCGGTCGATGAAAGCCGCGACATCCTGCTGTTCGACACCGAGGTCGATGCCGAGAACGAGATGAAGGGCCTTGTCGCCCTGGTTGCAAAGACCGGCTATCTCGTCGATCCCCGGACGCTGGTCTACGGCACCTTCGGCATCGCGCGTGGCGATTTCGAATACAGCTTCTCGTCTGATGACGGCGCGATCTCCAAGGATTACAGCTCGACCGGGGTTGCGGCCGGACTGGGCGTCGAACGCCTTGTGAACGACCGCCTGTCGGTCTTCGCGGAATACCAGTATCGCGATTTCGGCAACGAGACCGTCGATTTCGCATTCGACGAATTCACCTTCGACACCCGCGCCAGCGTCACGCAAAGCACGGTCAAGATCGGCGCGAACTGGCGCTTCTGACCCCGTTGCGGATGTGACGAACAGGGGCCGGTGCGCATGATGCGTCCGGCCCCTGCCCTATGCGCGTCTGCGGCGCGAATGACCCACCGGCACCGGCAGGGCACGGGGACCGCAGGCGATGGCGATGCCCTTGGGCACCAGCGCCCGCAGGGCCGGATCATCGACGGGCAGACCGCCCGTATAGGCCCCGAAGGCGGGCAGGATCAGGTGCCCGTCCCCCAGCAGGAAGCAGCGCCTGCGGGTTCCGCCCAGCCTGACGCAGGGGTGGTAATGCCCGCTGATGTCCGGGCCTTGGGCGGCCTCGTGGCGCAGGGCCGGGATGCCGTCGATCTGTGCCACCGCGGCACCCGGCAGGCGCGGGCAGATGGGGCCCGGATCGTGATTGCCCTGCACCCAGATCCAGTCGCGTCCCTGCGCCATTGCCTGCAGCCGTGCGCAGATGTCGTCGGGCAGCGCCCGCCCCGCCGCGTCGTCGTCGAACCCGTCGCCAAGGCTGACGATGGCCGCGGGATCGGTCGCCTCGATTTCCGATGCGACGCGGTCCAGCGTTTCCTGCGTCTCGTAGGGGGGCAGCAGCGCGCCGCCGCGCCGGGCCATGCGTTCGGACTTGCCCAGATGCAGGTCCGACAGGATCAGCCAGCCCCGTTCCGGCCAGAACAGCGCCCCCGATGCCCGCGCTTGAAAGCGCATGCCCGCGAATTCGAAATCGTGATGGATCACGCCAGCCCCGCCTCGGCCATGAGGGCTGCGGCCTCTTCCTCGGCCAGGCGCTCGCGGCCCTTGCCCGCGATGGGCACCCGGCCCTTTTCCAGCATCAAGGGCGCGGCCAGTGGCGATACGCGGTCCAGCATGTGGTGGTCGAATTGTCGGTTGCGGTTCAGCATGTCCTCGATCCGGTCGAAATCGACCAGCCCGTGACGGGCCTCCTGCGCGGTGATGCGCAGAAGCAGATGATCCGGGTCGTAGCGCCGCAACGTATCATAGAGGATGTCGCTGGAAAACGTGGCCTGACGCCCCGTCTTGCGCGTTCCGGGCAGGTTGCGCTGGATCAGCCCCGCGATGACGGCCACGTTGCGAAAGGTCCGCTTCATCACCGCGTTGCCGGCCAGCCAGTCGCCCAGACCCTGTTGCAGGCCATCGCGGTCCAGCAGGGGCGCGGGATCGCGCACCGGGTCGATGGACCAGATCAGCAGCGCGTAATCGGTCGTCAGGAATCCCAGGGGGCCCAGGCCCGCATCCTCCATCACGCGCGTCATCAGCAGGCCCAGGGTCTGCAGCGCGTTCCGCCCCGCAAAGCCATAGAGCGCGAAGTGCCAGCGGCCCTTGTGCGGGAAGCTCTCGCTCATCAGGACGCCGTCGCGGGGCAGGCCGCTGACCTGCGATTGCAGCGCCAGCCAGCCCTGCGTGTCCGGGGGCAGGCCCGCATGATGGGCCGGATCCCCGATCAGCGCCTGAACCCGGTGCGACAGCTGGGTCGAGGTCGCAAGCTTGACCCCCGAGAATATCGCGATGCGCGGTTCCTTCGTCGGCTGCTTGACGACCTCGACCACCATGTCGCGCAGCCCTTCGTAGCGGACGGTCTGGCCCCCGATCAGGAAGGTGTCGCCCGGCAGCAGGGTCGCGGCAAAGGATTCCTCGACCTCGCCCAAGGGCGCGCCGCCCCTGCCCCGCATGCGGACGCGCAGCATCTCGGATTCGACGATGGTGCCGATATTCATGCGGATGTCGCGCGCGGCGCGCGGATCGCGCAGCCGCCACGACCCGTCGCGCTGCATCAGCCGCTGCCAGCGGTCATAGGCCCGCAAGGCATAGCCGCCCGTCGCCGCGAAGTTCAGGCAATCGTCGAAATCGGCGCGGCCCAGATCACGATAGGGGCCCGCCCGGCGCACCTCGGAATACAGCGCATCGGCATCGAACGGGCCCGCGCAGGCGGTCAGCAGCATGTGCTGGCACAGCACGTCCAGCGGCCCCGGCCCGCGCGGGTCGCCATCCAGATCGCGTTCGCGGACGGCCTGCAACGCGGCGACGCATTCGATCACCTCGAAGCGATTGGCCGGCACGATCCGCGCCCGCGACGGCGCGTTGTAGCGGTGGTTCGCCCGCCCGATCCGCTGGACCAGCCGCTTGACGTTCTTGGGTGCGCCCACCTGCAGCACCAGGTCCACCGCGCCCCAATCGATGCCCAAATCCAAGCTGCCGGTCGCCACGACCGCGCGCAATTCGCCCGCGGCCATCGCGGCCTCGACCTTCTGGCGTGATTCGCGCGACAGGCTGCCGTGATGCAACCCGATGGGCAGGTTGTCGTCGTTGACGGCCCACAGCGCCTGGAAGAACAGCTCGGCCTGGGCGCGGGTGTTGATGAAGATGATCGTGGTCTGGGCCTGCCGGACCTGTTCCAGCACGTCGCGGACGGCGTAATGTCCCCCGCCGCCGGCCCAGGGCGGGGGCTTGGCCGTGGGCAGCATCGCGATATCGGGTTCGGGGCCGGGATCGGCATGGATCACCTGCCCGCCACCCATGAAGGCCAGAAGGCCCTGCGGATCCTCGACCGTGGCGGACAGGCCCGTCACCTGCAGATCGGGCGCAAGGCTGCGCAGCCGCGCCAAGGCCAGCATCAGCTGATCGCCGCGCTTGTTTTCGGCCAGGGCGTGCAATTCGTCCAGCACCACGCGACGAAGCCCGCCGAAGATGCGCGGCGCCTGTTCATAGGACAGCATCAGCGCCAGCGATTCCGGCGTGGTCAGCAGCACATGGGGCGGATCGACCCGCTGGCGGGCGCGCTGGCCGGCGCGGGTGTCGCCGGTGCGATCCTCGATCCGGATGTCCAGCCCCAGATCGGCCACGGGCCGCGACAGGTTGCGCGCGATATCCGCCGTCAGCGCCTTGAGCGGAGAGACATAGAGCGTGTGCATCCCCTGATGCGGGTCCGTCAGGTCGACCAGCGTCGGCAGAAAACCCGCCAGTGTCTTGCCCCCGCCCGTGGGCGCGATCAGCAGGCTGTCCTGCGTCGCCTCCAGCAGTTGCAGCTGATGGGGATGGGGTTCCCAGCCCTGCGCGGCGAACCAGTCGCGGAAACGGTCGGGCAGCGTCATGGCAGCATGGCCCGCAGCGTGTCCAGCAGGTCGGCCTCGGATGCGGGCTTGTCCCAGCGGATGCGGCTGATGCGCGGAAACCGCATGGCAACGCCCGACTTGTGGCGCGCAGATTCGTTCAGCCCCTCGAAGGCGACCTCCAGCACCAGCTTGGGGGCGACGGAACGCACGGGGCCGAAACGTTCGGTCGTGTTGGTGCGCACGAAGCGGTCCAGATCGCGCAGTTCCTCGTCGGTAAAGCCGAAATAGGCCTTGCCCACCGGCACCAGCTGATCGCCGTCCCACAGCCCGAAGGTGAAATCGCTGTAGAAGCCCGACCGCTTGCCATGCCCCCGCTGGGCATAGAGCATGACCGCATCGACAATCATCGGATCGCGCTTCCACTTGAACCAGGGTCCGCGCGGACGACCGCCGACATAGGCGCTGTCGCTGCGCTTCAGCATCACGCCCTCGATCACGGGGCTGGGCGGGTCGGCGCGCAGGGCGGCCAGGTCGTCCCATGTCGCATAGGGCAGCAGCGGCGAGACGTCGATCCGGTCGCTGCCGAAATCCACCGCCTGCAGCGCAGCGCGGCGTTCGGAATGGGGCAGCAGGCGCATGTCGCGGCCCTGCCAGATCAGCAGATCATAGACCCGCAACCCCGCCGGGTGGCTGTCCAGCATCGCCTTGGTCACCGTCTTGCGGTTCAGGCGCTGCTGCAGATCGCCGAAGGGCGCGATGTCGTCGCCCCGGCGCACCAGCAGTTCGCCATCGACCGCACCGTCGAAATTCAGCGCCTCGATCACGTCGGGAAAGGCGCCCGACACATCCTCGCCCGTGCGGGAATAGAGCTTGCGGACACCGCCATCGTTCACCGCCTGCACGCGGATGCCGTCCCATTTCCATTCGGCCACGTAATCGCCGGGATCGAAGCCCTGCAGCTGGTCCAGATCGACGGGCGTGGACAGCATGACGGGCCGGAAGGGCGCAAGCGCCGCATGGGCCGGACGCGGCCCCCCCTCGACCCAGTCGAACAGGGGCTGATAGGGGGCGGTCAGCCCGTGCCAGATCTCCTCGATATCGGCGACATCGGGTTCGCCCATCTCGGCCAGGGCGATCCGAGCCATGCGTGCGGACAGACCGACGCGCATATTGCCCGTCGCAAGCTTCAGGAAAGCCAGACGTTCGGACGGCCCCAGACGGTCCAGCATCGCCGCGATGGCGGCGGGCAGCCCCGCGCGTCCCGTGTCCTGCAGCAGCGCCACGGCCTCGGACAGGGGCACATCGTCGCCGCCATCCCCCTGCCACAGCAGGGCGATCGTTTCGGCCATGTCGCCCACGAAATCATAGGACAGCGCGAAAAGCTGTTCGTCCACGCGTTCCGCGATCAGCCCGCGCAACAGGCGCGGCGTCACCGCGCGCAGCTTCAGATCGCCCGTCAGCGCGGCCAGCGCCCAGCCGCGATCGGGATCGGGCGTCGATTGCAGGTAATGGCGCAGCAGCCGCAGCTTGGCGTTGCGTGCGGCGGTGAAGGCCAGTCGTTCCAGAAGATGCGCGAATGCCTTCATTCGGGTTCATCCTCGTATCCCACCAGGCGCAGCGGGCGGGCGGGAATGCCCTCCAGCTCGCACCAGCGCATCAGGCCATCCTCGTTGCCATGGGTGATCCACAGCTCGGACGGGGCAAGTTCGCGGACGGTCTGCGTGACCTGCGGCCAGTCGACATGGTCGCTGATGATCAGCGGCAGCTCGACCCCCCGCTGGCGGGCGCGGGCGCGCACCGTCATCCAGCCGGATGCGAAACCGATGACCGGGTCGCGAAACCGCTGGACCCAGGCGCTGGCAAAGGCCGAGGGCGGCGCGATCACCAGCTGCGCGGGCACGTCGGCGGCGGTGGCGGGGATCAGCGGGCCCAGCTCGATCCCCTGTTCGATGTGATAATCGCACAACCGCTGCAACGCGCCGTGGATCGCGATGGGACCGTCGATCCCTGCCTGCCGTGCCAACGAGATGACCCGCTGCGCCTTGCCCAGGGCATAGGCCCCGATCAGATGCGGGCGTTCGGGAAATTCGGCCATGCTGGCGGTCAGGCGCGTCATTTCCGACAGGGGGTCGGGGTGGCGAAAGACCGGCAGGCCGAAGGTCGCCTCGGTCACGAAGACGTCGCAGGGGACGGGTTCGTAGGGCGCGCAGACGGGGTTCGGCGCGCGGCAGTAATCCCCCGACACGACGATGGTCGGCCCCTTGTCGGGCCGCACCCGGATCTGGGCCGATCCCAGGATATGCCCTGCCGGATGGAAGCTGACGGTGACATCGCCCACGCGGATCTCGCCTTCCGCCACCTGCCGGGTGCCGGTGAAATCCTCGCCATAGCGGATGGCCATGATCTCCAGCGTCTGGCGCGTCGCAAGAACGGATCCATGCCCGGACCGCGCGTGGTCGCCATGGCCATGCGTGATCAGCGCACGCGGAACGGGGCGAACCGGGTCGATGAAGAAATCGCCGGGCGGACAATAGAGCCCGGCCTCGGTCGGGTGCAGGATCTGATCGGCGCGCATGGGCCCCAAGCTGACAGTTGTTGCGTGAAAATCAACGCGGCAGCCGAAGGGGGCGCGCCTCGAAGATGGTCTCCATCGAGAAAACGCCCGTGACGCGTTCCAGATCCATGTCGCGTGTCAACGCCTTGTAACACTGGTCGTATCCGGCCATCGAGGTGGTCACCAGCTTGGCCATGTAGTCCCATTCGCCGCCGATGCGGTGCAGCTCGGTGATCTCGGGGATGGATTCGACGCGGGCGCGGAACCTGCGCGCCCAGCCATCGTCGTGATGGCGGGTGCGGATCATCACGAAGACGGTCAGCTGCAACCCGGCCGCAGCGGCGTCGATCACCGCGCGGCTGCCCTTCAGCACGCCCGCCTGCTGCAGGCGCTGCAGCCGCCGCCAGCAGGCGTTCTGGGACATGCCGACGCGATCCGCCAGTTCGCGCTGCGACACGCCGCTGTCCTGCTGCAGGACCGACAGGATGCGGTGGTCGATATCGTCGAAGATGGGGGATCTGTCGTTCATTTGACCCACAGCTTAAGCCAACCGCGCATGAAATGAAATCAATTCCGCCGCCGGATCGGGTCACGATGCGGGCCACGATCCGGGTGACGGACAAGGAAGGCGGACATGGATATATTCGAGAAGCTGCGCGCGATGGCCGGACCGGCCGACAGGCTGCATCAGCAGGTCATCGGGCACGACCTGCTGATTGAGGGGCCGTTCGGGCCGAAGCGCATGATCTATGCCGATCACGTCGCCTCGGGCCGGGCCCTGATGCCGATCGAGCAGCTGGTCATGACCGATATCCTGCCCCGCTATGCCAACAGCCATACCGAGGCCAGCCATTGCGGCGCTGCCATGACCGCCATGCGCCGCGCCGCCCGCGCCCAGATCCTGCGCTGCACGCGCGGCACGCCGGATCATGCGGCGATCTTCTGCGGATCGGGGGCCACGGCGGGCATCAACCGGCTGGTTCATCTGCTGGGCGCGGGCCCGGGCATTCGCGTGATCATCGGCCCCTATGAACACCATTCGAACATCCTGCCCTGGCGCGAAAGCGGCGCAGAGGTGATCGAGCTGCCCGAGGGCGAGCAGGGCGGCCCCGACATGGCTGCGCTGGCGCGGGCCCTGGATACCGACATGCGCTGCATCGTGGCGATGTCGGCAGCATCCAACGTCACCGGGGTCGTCAGCGATGTCGCGGGCATCACCCGCGCCGTGAAGGCCGCGGGGGCGGCGATGGTCTGGGACTATGCCGGGGGTGCGCCCTATCTGCCCATCGACATGGGGCTGGGGATGGATGCGGTCGTCGCATCGCCGCACAAGTTCCTGGGCGGTCCCGGCGCATCGGGGGTGATGATCCTGCGCCGCGACGCGGTCCGCACGGATCGGCCCAGCCTGCCCGGTGGCGGAACCGTGCGTTTCGTGAACGGGGCGGGCCACGACTATGCCGCCAATGTCGAGGCCCGCGAAGAGGGCGGGACGCCGAACGTGCTGGGCGACATCCGCGCAGGGCTGGTCTTCGCGCTGAAGGATCACTTGGGCCAGCGGTTCATCGACGACCGGAACGCGCGCTGGCTGGACAAGGCGCGCGATCTGGACGCCGTGCCGGGGCTGGAGATGCTGGGCCGCCGGGACGTTCCGCGCCTGCCGATCCTGGCCTTCCGCGTGACGGGCGCGCACCAGCAATTCGTGACGCGGCTTCTGTCGGATCTGCACGGTATCCAGGCGCGGGGCGGCTGCGCCTGCGCGGGCCCCTATGTCCACCGGCTGCTGGGCATCGACGATGCCCAGTCGGAACGGCTGCGCCATGCGATCCTGTCGGGGGCCGAAATCGAGAAGCCGGGCTTCACGCGTCTGAACCTGTGCTGGGCCGCCCCCGAGCCCGAGATCGACGCCATCCTGCAGGCCGTGGCGCGACTGCCGCAGGATGCGTTGCGGCACCGCGACGCCTATTGCCCCGATCCGGCGACGGCGATCTTCCGGCCCGCGGCCTGAAGGATCAGGCCGGGGGCGGACGCTTGCGCACGGGGGCGGGCTGGCGCGACATCTGGACGGCAAGGATGCCCACCATGATGATCGCGACGCCCAGCACGTCCCCCGCGCCCAGGGATTCCCCCAGCAGAAGGGCCGCGATGGTCACGCCGAAGAACGGGCTGAGGAAGTGGAACGTCGCGGCGCGGACCGCCCCGATCCGCCCCACCAGCAGGAACCAGATCCACGTGGCCAACAGCCCCGGCACGATGACAGTATAGGCGAAGGCCCCGACCAGGCGCGGCGTGATCGCGACGTCCCAGGTTTCGACGAAGGGGGCGATCAGGGCCAGCGCACCCGCGCCCACCAGCATCTGCATGCCCACCACCATCATCACGTTGCCGCCGCCGCTGGCGCCGCGCACGGTCAGCGTGGCCACGGCCAGTGCCAGCGCCGCGACAAAGCCCATGGCGATGCCGATGGGATCGCTGCCGCCCTGCAGCCGCGCACCCATGATGATGCCCACGCCGACAAGGCCCAGCACCAGCCCCAGGATGCCCATCGGGCGCAGCCTCTCGCCCAGCCAAATCCAGCCCAGGAAGGCCACCATCAGCGGCATGCTGGCCGCGATGATCGATGCCAGGCCCGCCTCGATCCACTGCATCGCGATCCAGTTCAGCCCCAGATACAGCGCGTTCTGACACAGGCCCAGCACGACCACCGCACGCCACTGCGCCCGGCTGAGCGCGCGCCAGCTTTCGCCCATGAAGGATGCGATGGCGATCCCGATCCCCCCCGAGATGGCGAAGCGAAGGGCCAGCGCCATCAGCGGCGGCGCCTCGGTCACGATCATGCGGGTCGAGGTGAAGGCCGATGCCCACATCAGCGCGAAGCCGACACCCATGAGGATTGCGCGAAGATCCATGCCCTGCCCCGTTCTTGCATATGTTGCATCCGGGCTAGCAGAGGGTCGGCGGCGAACAAAGCGCAAAAAAAGGGCCGTGCGCGCGGCACGGCCCCGAAAACAGGTCGAAGACCCGTCGGATCAGCTGTTGACGCTGTCCTTCAGCGCCTTGGCGATGGTCACCTTGACCGACTTGTCGGCCGGCTTGGTGATCATTTCCTGGGTCTGCGGGTTGCGGACCTGGCGCTCGGGGCGGGCGCGGCAGGCGATCTTGCCGATGCCGGGCAGGGTCACGGCGCCACCGGCAGCGACTTCGCGGGTCACGATGGTGACCAGCGCGTCCAGCGCGGCACCTGCCGATTTCTTGTCCGAACCCATTTCTTCGGCCAGCGTAGCGACGAGCTGCGTCTTGGTCATCGGTTTGGCAGAAGCCGTAGCCATGTTCTGTCTCCTCTTGCCCTGTTGCTCCGGGCCACAAAATTACTGCCTTTTTAAGGCATATCGCCTGCTACACACGGTTTTCACGGGTAGATCAAGCCTTTTTCGCCGGACGCGCGAATTCCCGCGTTTGCTGGCGATTGCGCATGCGTTCACAGAAACGCCGTCTCGCTGAAGGAACGCAGCTTGCGCGAATGGATGCGTTCGAGGGGCATCTTGCGCAGCTTCTCCATCGCGCGAATTCCGATCAGAAGATGGTTGGCGACCTGCGTGCGGTAGAAATCCGTGGCCATCCCCGGAAGCTTCAATTCGCCGTGCAGCGGCTTGTCGGAAACGCACAGAAGCGTCCCGTAGGGCACGCGGAACCGGAAGCCGTTGGCGGCGATCGTCGCGCTCTCCATGTCCAGCGCGACGGCGCGGGACAGTGACAGGCGATGGACCGGTCCGGACTGGTCGCGCAGTTCCCAGTTGCGGTTGTCGATGGTGGCCACAGTGCCCGTGCGCATGATGCGTTTCAATTCGTATCCGTCCAGCCGGGTGACCTCGGCCACGGCCTCCTGCAGGGCGACCTGAACCTCGGCCAGGGCCGGGATCGGAACCCAGACCGGCAGGTCGTCATCCAGCACGTGATCCTCGCGCAGATAGGCATGGGCCAGCACGAAATCGCCAAGCGACTGGCTGTTGCGCAGGCCCGCGCAATGGCCGACCATCAGCCACGCATGGGGGCGCAGCACGGCGATGTGGTCGGTCGCGGTCTTGGCGTTGGACGGACCCACGCCGATATTGACCAGCGTGATCCCCTGCCCGTTCGCCCGCTTGAGGTGATAGGTCGGCATCTGCGGCATCTTGGGAAGCACGCTCAGCGGGGCGTCGGCGGTCGTGATCTCCTGGTTGCCGGGGGCCACGAAGGCGGTATAGCCGCTGTCGGGATCGGCCAGCACCTTGCGGGCATAGGCCTCGAACTCGTCCACGTAGAACTGGTAGTTGGTGAACAGGACGAAGTTCTGGAAATGCTCGGCCGCGGTGGCGGTGTAATGGGCCAGTCGCGCCAGCGAATAATCGATCCGCTGCGCGGTGAAGGGGGCCAGGTACTGGCTGCCATCGGGCATCGGACCGGCCATGCCGTTCACGATGTCGTCGTTCATGGTGTTCAGATCGGGCACGTCGAACACGTCGCGCAGCGAGAATGCGAGCACGCCTTCCTGCGGCACGGCAAGGTCGCTCTGGGTGGCGGCGACGGCGAAATGCACGGGCATCGGCGTGTCCGAGGGCTGCACCGTGATCACCACGCCGTGGTTCTTCATCAGCAGGCCGATCTGTTCGGTCAGATAGTTCTGGAACAGGTCGGGACGGGTGATCGTGGTGGCGAAGCTGCCCGGTGCCACGACATGGCCGAAGGACAGGCGGCTGTCGATCGTGCCGTGGATCGGCACCACCATCCGCACCTCGGGATAGAAGGCGCGATATCGCGCGACCGGGGTCTCGCCGCCCAGGATGCGGGTGAAGTTCTCCAGCAGGAAACTGGTCGCCTGATCATAGAGCGCGCGCAGATGGGCCACGGCCTCGACCGGGTCGTTGAAATCGCGGGGCGCCTCGGGCTGGGGCGTCTCGATCGGCAGAAAGCGGGAATCCGTGGTCATTTGGTCGTCCTTCTTGATGGCACGACCCTGCCGGAAGCGCCTGCGGCAGGCAAGCGTCTGGCGCCGCTTCGCGCGGGCCGTTACGCTGGCGTCATGGAAATGCTCGTTTTCGGTCACGGCTATTCTGCCGGCTATCTGACGCCCCTGCTGACGGCACGGGGCTGGAACGTCACAGGCACCACGCGCGAACATCCCGAAAGGGTGGCGGCCGCGGGGGCGCGCCCGCTGATCTGGCCGGGGGCCGAGGACAGCCTGCGCCAGGCCATCGCGCGGGCCGATGCGATCCTGGTATCGGCAGGCCCCGGCCCCGAGGGCGATCCCGTCCTGGCGCAGTTCCGGGCGGATCTGGCGCAGGCGCGGCCCGGCTGGCTGGGATACCTGTCCACCACCGGGGTCTATGGCGACCGGCAGGGCGGCTGGGTTGACGAGGACAGCGAGCTGGACGGATCGGGCCCGCGCGGCAAGGCCCGCATCCGCGCCGAGGCCGACTGGCAGGCGCTGGCCCGCGAAAACGACCTGCCGCTGCACATCTTCCGGCTGGCGGGGATCTATGGCCCCGGTCGCGGTCCGTTTGCCAAGCTGCGTCGCGGCAGCGCCAAGCGCACGGTCAAGCCGGGGCAGGTCTTCTCGCGCATCCATGTCGAGGATATCGCCCAAACGCTGCTGGCCTCGATCGACGCGCCCGATCCGATCGGGATCTACAACCTCTGCGACGACGAACCCGCCCCGCCGCAGGACGTGATCGCCCATGCCGCGATGCTGCTGGGCATGGACCCGCCGCCCGAGATCCCGTTCGAGGAAGCCGCCCGCGAGATGTCGCCCATGGCGCGATCCTTCTATGCCGACAGCAAGCGCGTCTCGAACGTGCGGATCAAGGAACGGCTGGGCGTCGCGCTGAAATATCCGGGCTATGACAGCGGGCTTCGCGCGATCCTGCGCGCCGAGGGCTGAGCCGTTGCGCCGCATTGCCTTTGCCCACCGCCCGTGACTAGATCGCGGCCATGAAACGCTTTGACGTCCTGATCGCCGGGGGCGGGCTGAACGGCCCCACGCTGGCCATTGCCCTGGCGGATGCCGGGCTGTCCGTGGCCGTGGTCGATCCGCGCCCCGCATCCGCGCGGGCCGATGCCGCATTCGACGGGCGGGCCTATGCGCTGTCCATCGCCTCGACCCGGCTTCTGGGGGCGTTGGGACTGTGGGCGGACCTTGCGCCCAAGGCGCAGCCCATGCGCCAGATCAAGGCATCGCAGGGTCAGCCCGGATCGGGGGCCGCGCCCTGCTTCCTGCATTTCGACAGCGCCGAGATCGAAGAAGGGCCCGTCGGCCACATGCTGGAGGATCGGTTCCTCTATGCCGCGCTGCTGGCGGGGATGGATGGGCGCGTGACCCATCTGGACGGGCTGGCGGTCACGGACCATGCGGCGGATGCGACCGGCGTGACCGCGACCCTGTCGGACGGGCAGCAGATCCGCGCGAACCTGCTGATCGGCGCGGACGGGCGCGGTTCGGGCGTGGCCGCGCGGGCGGGCATCGCGCGGCGCGGCTGGGGATACGGGCAGACCGCGCTGGTCGCGGCCATCGACCACGAACTGCCCCATGACGGCATCGCGCATCAGTATTTCATGGCGACCGGCCCCTTGGCGATCCTGCCCCTGCCCGGTAATCGCAGCAGCGTCGTCTGGTCGGAAACCGACGCCAATGCCCGCGCCATCGCCGCGCTGCCCCATGATGAATTCATGGCCGTGCTGCGCCCCCGCTTCGGCGATTTCCTGGGGCAGATCGGCCTTGCGGGGGCGCGCTTCAGCTATCCCCTCAGCCTGTCGCTGGCCGAACGCTATGCGGCGGATCGGGTCGCGCTGGTGGGGGATGCGGCGCATGGCGTCCATCCCATCGCGGGCCAGGGGCTGAACCTGGGGCTGCGCGATGTCGCGGCCCTGGCCGAGGTGCTGGTCGAAGCCTCGCGCCGGGGTGAGGATATCGGAAACGAGCTGGTCCTCGAACGATACCAGGGGTGGCGGCGCTTCGACGCGACCGCGCTGGCGCTTGGCATGGACGGGGTGAACCGGCTGTTCGCCACCGACAATCCGCTGATCGCGGGCCTGCGCGGGGCGGGGATGGGCCTCGTCGGCGGCATCCCGGGCCTGCGCCGCCGCTTCATGCGGCAGGCGGCGGGGCTGTCGGTCGATCCCATGCCGCGCCTTCTGACGGGCCGGGCGCTCTAGGCGCTTCACAGCCGCCCCCGTTTTCGGGCAGAAGCACCCCCGGACGATCCAGAGGGGACCGACATGACCGACGATCTGCAGGATTTCCTGACCGGGCTGGATGCCGATATCCGCGCCATGGGCGATTGGGGCGATGTCGCGGATTACATCCCGGAACTGGGACGCGTGGCGCCCGATCAGTTCGGCATCGCCGTGGCCCTGCCCGATGGGCGGGTGCTGACGGCGGGGCAGGCATCGCGGCCCTTCTCGATCCAGTCGGTCAGCAAGGTCTTCGCGCTGGCCTGCGTGCTGGGCCGGATCGGGGAACAGCTGTGGCTGCGCGTGGGGCGCGAACCCTCGGGGGATCGGTTCGATTCGATCCTTCTTCTGGAACAGGAAAAGGGCCGCCCCCGAAACCCCTTCATCAATGCGGGCGCGCTGGTCGTTACCGATGAATTGCTGACCGGACGCACGCCCCGCCAGGCCCTGTCCGAGGTGCTGAGCTTCGTGCGCGCCGCCGCCGAGGATGACGACATCCATATCGACAAGGCCGTCGCCCGGTCCGAGACCGAGACCGGCCATCGCAACACGGCCCTTGCGCATTACCTGCGCAGCTTCGGCAATCTGAACAACCCGCCCGAACATACGACCGGCACCTATTTCCACCAATGCGCCATCGAGATGAGCTGCATCCAGCTGGCCCGCGCCGGGCGGTCCATCGCGGGGCTGCCGAACGCGCCGCAGATGCTGTCCCCGCGCAAGGCGCGCCGGATCAATGCGCTGATGCTGACCTGCGGTCAGTATGACGGGTCGGGGAACTTCGCCTTCCGCGTGGGTCTGCCCGCAAAATCGGGCGTGGGCGGTGGGCTGCTGATCACCGCGCCCGGACGCGCCAGCATCGCGATCTGGTCGCCGGGGCTGGACGGCTGGGGCAATTCCAAGATGGGCACCCTGGCCGCCGAGAGGTTGGCTGAATTCACCGGCTGGTCCGTCTTCGGCTGAGGGGTCTTCGGCTGAGGGTCAGGCCGCCAGCATCTGCCGCGCAGTCTGCAGGTCCGCCAGCAATTCGGCGCGGGCGGCAGGCGCACGGTCGGGCGGCAGGCGCAGAATCAGGCTGGGGTGCCAGCTGATCAGCACCGGCCCGCCGTCCAGACCGGGTTCGACCCCGCCCCGGCGCGGCGTCAGGGCGGCCTTGCTGCCCGTCAACGCCCGCGCGGCCGTCGCGCCCAGCGCAAGGGTCAGGCGCGGCTGCACGAAGCGGCGTTCCAGATCCAGCCACCATCGGCAATGTTCGATATGACCGCCGTCCGGGTTCTGGTGCAGGCGCCGCTTGCCGCGCGGCTGAAAGCGGAAATGCTTGACCGCATTGGTCAGCCAGGCGCGGTCGGGGTCGATCCCCGCCTGCCCCATCGTGTCGCGCAGCAGCTGCCCCGCAGGTCCCACGAAGGGCTTGCCCTGCAGATCCTCGTGATCGCCCGGCGCCTCGCCCACGATCATCAGTTCGGCCTGCGGATCACCCTGCCCCCAGACCGTCTGGGTGGCGGCATGGCACAATTCGCAGCGCGTGCAGCGGGCGGCCTGTTCGCCCGCCTGTCCCAGCGACTGCGGCATCCCTTCGTCGGGCAACTGCCTGATGCGCGCCGTCACCCGCGCGGCCCGCGCGGGCGCGATGGATGCCCCCGCATCGGCCATGGCCTGCACCCGTCGCGGCGCATCGTTCAGCATCTCGGGGATCAGCCGCGTCTCGGGCAGGTTCTTCCAGTATTTCATCGGCATCTCGGACCGCATGGCGTTGGTCTTGATGCGGGCCGGGTTGAAGATGTTGGCGAAATAGGTCTGCCACAGCCCGTGGCTGGCATCGTCGGGCAGGTCGGGGCGCGCGGCGGGCGCATCGAAGGCGACCTGCCCGCCCGTGAAGCGCGCGATGCCTTCGGGCGTGGCGATCAGCCAGTCCATGTCGGCGAACCGCTTGGCAAAGAACGGCACCCCCGCCTCGAGGATGGGGTGTTCGGGTTCGAACCATGCCCCGAAGCTGCGGCGCGGACCGTCCGAGGGCAGTTCGTGGAACCGCACGAAGGCATGCATCTTGTGGATGTCGCGGCGCACGTATTTGGCCATGCGGTTCAGCCGGTCCTGCAGCGGATCGGCGGGGTTCGACAGGAACCCGCGTTCAACCTGCAACCGCATCAGCGCGGAATAGAGCAGCGCGAAGCGTTCCGGGTCGGAATGATGGGCGACCTGCCGTGCAAGATCCAGAAAGTCCCGCGACGCGGTGACAGGCGCATCGCCGGGCGCGGGCATCGGATCGGCCCCGAACAGATCGGCGGGCGCATCCGGATCGCCCCATGCGACATCGCCCGCCGGGATGCGAGCGCTGGCCAATGACCGCGCCGCGTCCCGCCAGGCCGCGAAACGCCCGAAGCGCGGCAGCTCGACCCGGATCATCAGAACAGGCTCAGCTGTTCGGGGGCGGGGGCGAAGCGAGCGCGAAGGCCGTCGCTGTCGGTCAGCGCGCCCGGGTGCCAGTCGGTCAGCGTCACGAAGGGCTGCGCCTTGGACATGATCGCCCCCATGCGCAGCAGGTCGCCATACCGCACCGCACCGTTCCTGCGGGCCGCCAGGATGCGCTGCACGGTCTTGGTCCCGAAGCCCGGAACGCGCAGCAGCATCTCGCGGGTGGCGCGGGTGACGTCCACGGGGAAATGCGCGCGATTGGCCAGCGCCCAGGCCAGCTTGGGGTCGATGGCCAGGTCCAGGTTGCCCGAGGGATGCGCGGCGCCGATCTCCTCGGCCTCGAACCCGTAAAAGCGCATCAGCCAATCGGCCTGGTACAGGCGATGTTCCCGCATCAGGGGCGGCTTGATCAGCGGCAGCACCTTGGACGCGTCGGGAATGGGCGAAAAGGCCGAGTAGTAGACCCGCTTCAGCCGATACCCGGTATAGAGATTGGCCGAGGTCCGCAGGATGTCGCGATCCGAGGCCTGATCGGCCCCCACGATCATCTGCGTGGATTGTCCGGCGGGCGCGAAGCGCGGGGGGCGCTTGCCGGTGAAAGACTTCTCCTTCGCGGCGTCGCGCGACAGGCGCAGATCGGCCATGGTGGCGCGGATCGTCTCGGGGCGCTTTTCCGGGGCCAGCCTGCGGATCGAATCGTCCTGCGGCAGCTCGATATTGACCGACAGCCGGTCGGCATAAAGGCCCGCCTCGGCCACCAGTTCGGGCGAGGCGTCGGGGATCGTCTTGAGATGGATGTAGCCCTTGAAGCCGTGATCCACGCGCAGCATCTTCGCGATCCGCACGATGTCGCCCATCGTCTGGTCGGGGCTGCGAATGATGCCCGACGACAGGAACAGCCCCTCGATCATGTTGCGCCGATAGAATTCAAGCGTCAGCGTCACGACCTCTTCGGGGGAAAACCGCGCGCGTTCCACGTTGCTGCTGACCCGGTTGATGCAATAGGCGCAGTCATAGATGCAGAAATTCGTCATCAGGATCTTGAGCAGGCTGATGCAGCGCCCATCGGGCGTATAGGCATGGCAGATGCCGCTGCCCCCCGCCGATCCGATCCCGCCCGCGCGCGAATCGCGTTTCGTCGTCCCGCTGCTTGCGCAGGAGGCGTCGTATTTCGCCGCATCCGAAAGGATCGCCAGCTTGTCCTGAAGGGTTTTCGTGACCATGCGCCCAAGATACGTTCCCGATGCGTTCCCTTCAACTGCGGCGAATGGCAGCATCCGCCACGGAACCCTCACATCCGCGAGAGGGTTGCAGGGCGCGGTCTTCCTGCAGACGTGATGTGCAGACCGCCCCGGAAAGGATAAGATCAGCGCCATGAACATTCGCTCACTCGCCCTTGCGCCCGCCCTTCTTGTCGGTCTTGCCGTGCAGGCACTGGCCGCGCCGATTTCCCTGTCCGAGATTTCCCGTTATCTCAACGGGCTGACCACCGTCACGTCGGACTTCACGCAGGTGAACCCCGACGGCACCGTGTCCACGGGCACCGTCTATATACAGCGCCCCGGCCGGGTGCGGTTCGAATACGACAACGACAACACGCTGGTCCTTGCATCGGGCGGCAACGTCGCCGTCTTCGACGCCAAGTCGAACAGCGGCCCGCAGCAATATCCGCTGTCGCAGACGCCGCTGTCGATCATCCTGGACGCCAATGTGAACCTGGGCCGCCAGGGTGTCGTCATCGGCCATACCGAACAGAACAACGGCACCATCGTCGTGGCGCAGGATCCCCAGCATCCCGATCACGGCAACATCCAGATGGTCTTCACCAACCCGACCGAGCTGCGCCAATGGGTCGTCACCGACGACAGCGGGCAGAAGACCACCGTCATCCTGGGCGAGATGAAGAAGGGCGGATCGATCCCGTCCTCGCGATTCTCGATCCAGAACGAGATGGGCCGCCGCTGATATTGCAGCCATACAATCGCGCGATTGACCGCGTGACGGACTGACGCGAATCTGCGGCCCTGACGCCGGGGGCCACAGACATGACCAGCAAACCTTCCCTTCTGACACCCGTCCTGATCGGCGGATCGCTGATCCTGCTGATCAGCTTCGCGATGCGCGCCAGCTTCGGGGTGTTCCAGATCCCCGTCGCCGCCGATTTCGGCTGGCCCCGCGCGGAATTCAGCCTTGCCATCGCCATCCAGAACCTTGCCTGGGGGATCGGTCAGCCGATCTTCGGGGCGCTGGCCGAAAGATGGGGCGATCGTTGGGCGGTGATCCTGGGGGCGATCCTCTACAGTTCCGGGTTGATGCTGACGGCCTTCGCGACGACCCCCCTGGGCATCCAGGCGCTGGAGGTGATGGTGGGCTTCGGCATCGCGGGCACCGGTTTCGGGGTGATCCTGGCCGTGGTGGGCCGCGCCGCCAGCGACGAGAACCGCAGCCTCGCCCTGGGGATCGCCACCGCGGCGGGGTCCGCGGGACAGGTCTTCGGCGCCCCCCTGGCCGAGATCCTGCTGGGCTTCTACGCCTGGCAGTCGGTCTTCATCATCTTTGGCGTGATCGTCCTGTCCACGCTGCTGTTCCTGCCCCTGCTGGGCAAGGGCCGCCCCGCCAGCCCCGCCACGCTGGAGGAGAGCATGGGCCGCGTGCTGGGCCGGGCCTTCCGCGACCCGTCCTACCTGATGATCTTCGTGGGCTTCTTTTCCTGCGGGTATCAGCTGGGCTTCATCACCGCGCATTTTCCCGCCATGATCACCGAGATGTGCGGCCCGATCTCTCCCTCGGGGATGCTGGCGGGGCTCGGGATCACCACGACCTCGGCGCTCGGGGCGATCGCGATCTCGTTGATCGGGCTTGCCAATATCGCAGGCTCGATCACCGCGGGGTGGCTGGGCAAGCGTTGGAGCAAGAAATACCTGCTGGCGGGCATCTATGCGATGCGCACCGTCGCCGCCGCAGCCTTCATCCTGTCGCCGATCACGCCGGGCAGCGTCATCGTCTTTTCCCTGGTCATGGGCGGGTTGTGGCTGGCCACCGTGCCGCTGACCTCGGGCCTGGTGGCCTATATCTACGGGCTGCGCTACATGGGCACGCTCTATGGGTTCGTGTTCCTGTCCCACCAGATCGGATCCTTCCTGGGGGTGTGGCTGGGCGGCACGCTCTATGATGCGACGGGCGATTATCAGCTGGTCTGGTGGATCGGCGTCGGCGTCGGCGCGTTCAGTGCATTGATCCACCTGCCCGTGCGCGAGGCGCCTTTGCGAATGGCCGCCCCCGCCTGAAGACCGAAAGGCATCCGATGACCGTCCACACGCCCCACGACCACCGCATCGCCATCCGCTATCAGCAGGCCTCGGCCGAGGTGCGGGCATTGCAGCGCCAATGCTATGCGCTGGCTGCGATGCGCCTGCGCGATGCCGTGGAACAGACCGGCAGCGGCGAGGGGTTGGCCATCGTCAGCGACATCGACGAGACGATCCTGGACAACAGTGCGGTCATGGCGCTGTCGATGGAAAATCACGACCGGCTGGACCACGTGGACATGTGGAAATCCTGGGAACGCGACGGCGATCCGCATCTGATCCCGGGGGCGGCGGACTTTTTCCATCTGGCCGACAGCCTGGGCGTCACGATCTTCTACCTGTCGGATCGCTTCGACGAGAACAAGATGGCGACCATCGCCACCCTGTCGCGGCTGGACCTGCCGCAGGTCTCGGCCGAGCAGGTGCTGCTGTTCGGCCCGCCCAAGGCCGATCGTCGCGCCCTGATCGAGCGTGACCACCGCATCGTGCTGCAGCTGGGCGACACGCTGCACGATTTCGACGGCATCTTCGCGGGGATCGGTCTGGACGATCAGCACCGCCTTGCCAACGATCACGCCGACCGCTTCGGACAGGACTGGATCGTCTTTCCGAATGCCGCCCATGGCACCTGGATCGAGGCCGAGCTGCGCCCCTGGCGGCGCCCGTGATGCGCCGCATTGCCCGAAACCCCGCCACCCTGCTATAGGGGCGGCACGCAGCCGGTATCGGCTTCATTGCCCCAACCGACCGACGCATGACCCACACCCCCCCCTCCCGCGACCGCATCGCAGCCCTTGTCGTCACGCATCAGCGGCTGTCGAAGCTGCAGGCGACCGTGACCCGCCTTCTGGCCGAGGATCTGGACGCGGTCGTCGTCTTCGACAATGCCTCGACCGACGGCACGGTGGAATGGCTGCGGGGTCTGGACGAACCGCGCCTGCATGTCATCGCCCATGACGCGAATTCCGGCGGTGCGGGCGGGTTCGACATGGGCCTGCGTCATGTGACCGAACATCTCGATCCGGACTGGGTGCTGGTGTCGGACGATGACGGTCGGCCCATGCCCGGCGCGGTCGCAGCCTTTCGCGCCATGGACCGCACCCCGTGGGACGCCATCGGCGCGGCCGTCCTGACCCCCGACGGGCAGGTCTGCGAGATGAACCGCCCCTATCGCAACCCGTTCTGGCATCTCCCCGAGTTTCTGCGCACCCTGCGCGCCGGTCGGCGCGGGTTCCATCTGGGCGATGATGCATATGCCCCGCATGCCCCCGCGACCCCGGTGGACATGGCATCCTTCGTGGGGCTGTTCCTGTCGCGCAGGGCCATTGATCAGGGTGGATATCCGGACCGGCGGCTGTTCATCTATGGCGACGACCAGCTCTATACCCTGACATTGCGCAGGCGCGGGCTGCGGATCGGCTTTGCGCCCGCGGTCAGGTACGAACACGACACGACCTCGATCGCCGCGGGCACGTTGCGCCTGTCGCCGATCTGGAAGGTCTACTACATGTATCGCAATGCGCTTCTGGCCTATCGCGTGGCCGCGGGGCCGTGGTTCTGGCCGCTGCTGCCGCTACTGGTCTTCAAATGGCGCGGGATCGCGCCGCGCTATGGCGACGAATCCCCCGCATTCCGCCGCCTTCTGCGCATCGCGATATGCGACGGCTTGCGCGGGCGGTTGGACCGGACCCACCCCGAGGTCATCGCCATCGCATCCGCCCGGACCCCCGATGGCGACAAGGCCGGTCCGAGCGGGTGAGCCCCCTCGCCCGAACGCGCCAGCCAGCCGCGGTGATCGCGCCGGCAGTTTCGGCGCATCGAGGATCACCCGAGGTCATTAGAAATTCCGTCGCGCGCCCACGCGTGGTATCCGCAATCTCGTCCTGCCATCTGGTCAAGAATCGAAAGCATCCAAGATGTCCGAACATCGTCTGAACAAGCAATACCCGCAGCTCAAGCGGAACCTGTTCATCGTCACCTATGGTCGGTCCGGATCGACCCTGCTGCAGCGTCTTGTCCAGACCATTCCCGGCTGCATGCTGCGCGGTGAGAACTTCAACGCGATCGAGGGGATCTGGCAATCCGCGCAGCGCGCCCGCAAGACGCGCGCGACCTGGGGCAAGCAGGCTCAGCCCGAACTGAGCCCCTGGTATGGGGCCGACGAGGTTCGCCCCCTGGTCTATGCCCAGGCGCTGATCGACGCGATGGTTGCCCACGTGCTGCGCCCCCCGAAGGATGTGCGCTATTTCGGCTTCAAGGAAATCCGTTACATCACGCTGGATGATCGCTTTCCCGAGCTGCTGGACTTCATGCGTATGCATTTCAAGGATGCGTTCTTCATCTTCAACACCCGCAACGCCGAAGACGTGAAGGAATCGGCATGGTGGAAGAACAAGGATCCCGACCACATCCGACAGATGGTCGCGACGATGGATCGGCGCTTTGCCGATTACCACGCGGCCAACCCCGACCACTCCGAGCTTCTGTCCTACGAGGAGTTCTCGAAGGATCCGAATGCCCTCCGCCCTTTGTTCGAAAAGCTGGGTGAACCGTTCAAAGAGGAGCAGATGACCCGGATCCTGTCGGAGAAGCTGAAGCACTGAAAAAAGAGGGGCGAGCAACGTGCTCGCCCCAGAAAGTTTAGTTTTTAAGTTGCCGTATCAGTTCACCTATGAATGGGCCGAACAACCTTTGGCTTGCAGTGTAGGAATCCTGTGGCAGAGCGGGCTGAACGACCTTCTCACTTTCTGAGGGCAGCGGTTCCAAAAAGAGCTTGTCCCGAGCAAAGAAGCGCTTCGCCACAGCATCGTTCCCCTCTTGATACTCCTTCATGATACCGACGCGTTCCGCGTGTGGGATCATGAGCAACGCCGGATTTTCCTTTCGGATTTCACGGTCGACACTTTCCGCGATCTCGATAAGTTTCAACCTCAGTTTCATCGGTGCTTCAATGAGCGGAAGCTGCCGGACAAACTCAGAAACCTCAGGGGTAAGGCTGATATTGCTTCCCCCGGCGGCCGAAAGCTTTCTGGTTTTCGTAAATCCGAACTGTTTACAAAACTCTGCTATCGGCCCATCTGGCATTTGAGATCGTTCGAACACATAGGGCCGGACCGAACCTACGCCGAAGACACTTTCAATATGATTGATATAGTTGTGATAATCGATCCAGTGGAAATCTTTGCGATCCCGTATGAAGTCGGGCCAAGATTTATGGCAGTAACGACGGTCCCATTGACCTTTTACATTCTGCGCCCACCAGCTTTCCAGCCAAAGGTCTTGCCGACGCATGGCAAAGATAACCTTAACGTCGAAAGAGTCAGCTAGGGCCTGAAGGGGACCGAGGTCTTCCCTCATGCTGACGTCTTCATCACTCATTACAAGAGTGTGTATTTCATTCGGGTGATTTGCCGCGCGGCGCACCAGATCCTTACCCACGGTTCGCGCGTCGGTACGCCCGGAAAAGATGTCGTTGAAAACTCCGATATGACGCTCGACGCGGTACGGGTAGAGAAATCCGTTATTTCGGAGAAGCTCCCAGTTCCGCGCCATCGCAGCCTGTATCGCCGTGGTTGCGGTGCGATGGACGCCGATATGAAGATAAAGTGTTCGCCGGTCAGTCATTGGCAGCGTCTTCCTATAGTTCACTATGCCCGTTCGATCTTGGGACGGAAGCTGAGGCCCTTGAGGATCGCGCCGTAGATCTGGCGGCGCAGACGGTGGGGGACGTCGCCCGCGCGCATCTGGCCGCGCACGCCATAGGCATAGGCCAGGACGTTGATCAGCCCCCCCTCGCGCCGGCGGAACGAAGTCTCGTTGCGGGCGCCGTACTTGAACTTCCACAAGCTCTTGTCGTCGACCAGTCCGAAATTCACGCCCCGATTGTCGGGCGTGTCGTGGATCACCCGGCTTTCGGGGACGAAGATCCCGGGATAGCTGCGCGCGATGCGGCGGGTATATTCCGCATCGTCGAACCAGATGAAGTAATCCGCGATGGGCAGGCCGTGTTCGGCCACCGCCCAGCGCGGGATCATCACCGACACGAAGGAACAGCTGTCCAGAAGCGCCCAGGGCTTGCCCGGCTGCACGAAGCGCGCCCAGTCCCAGACCGGCCGCGGGCAGTTCATCTCGCACAGCGAACCGTCGATCCATTCGACACGCGAACAGGCGAAGCTGGGGCGCCAGCCGTTCTCGGACTGGAATCCCGTCAGCGCGTCGTGCAGACGCTCGATCGCGTTGGGTTCGGGATAGGCGTCGTCATCCGAGATCCAGAAATACTGCGCGCCCATCTGGAAGGCAGCCTTCATCCCGGCATGGAAGCCGCCCGCACCGCCCACGTTCCGCGGCAGGCGCAGATGCCGGATCGAGCCATCGTCGCGGGCCCGCGCCTCGACCAGTTCAGCGGTGTCGTCGGTCGAGGCGTTGTCCACCACCAGCACGATATCGGGCCGCATGGTCTGGGCGGCAAGCGCGTCCAGCACCTTCATCAGCTTGCCCGAGCGGTTGAAGGTGACGATCACCGCCGCGGTCTTGTTCAGCACGCTCATTCGTTCAGTTTCCCTGCACGGTTTCGGCAGCCGCGCGATAGACGGGTTTCAGCACTTCCTCGGCCGTCGGGTCGTCCGACAGCTGGCGCCAGCGTTGGGCCAGGCCGTCCTTCTGCCGCTGCAGGAAGCCGTTGTCATGCCACATCCGGTCGACCGCGAAAACGGTCTGGCGGACGGTCGCATGGGGTGCCAGCGGGACCAGAAGCTCGTCCGGCAGCAATTCGTCCTGCGCGCCGACGCGGGTCGAGATCGGGATGCAGCCATGCGCGATCGCCTCGTAGCAGACCAGCGCCAGCCCCTCGTTGTTCGAGGGCAGGATGAGGATGTCGGACCGCCCCAGCAGGGCCGGCACGTCGGCATTGCCCGGCATCTGCACGACCTTGCCGCCAAGCCCGTAGCGGCGCAGCAGGCGTGTGACCGCCCCCTCGAACGGGCCTTCGCCCACCATGGTGGCGCTGAATTCGACGCCGTTGCGCGTGGCCCAGGCATCCAGCGCGCGCAGCGTCTCGACCGCCACGATGGGGCGCTTCTGGTAATACATCCGCCCGATGAAGGCGACATGCAGGGTCTTCTGGCCCGTCTTCAGGCGCAGTTCGGGGGCCGGCGCGTCATCCTCGGCCCGGTCCAGCATCCGCCCCAGCACGACCCTGCCCGACGGCGCATTGAAGCCGTCGCGAAGATAGCCGACAAGTTCCCGGCTGATGACATGCTGCATGTCGAGATAGTTCGACCAGACGCCCGAGGTCCGGGGATAGCCCCCATCGGCATGTTCCACGATATGCGTGCTGTCCAGGGTCTTCACCCAAGGCAGGCGCGAACGCAGCAAGGGCAGCGTCTCGTAGAGCGGAATACAGTGGTGGTTGTGGACCAGGGTGATGTTCTCGTCCAGGACCAGCTTCTCGACGAAGCGCGGCCAGAGGTGATGGGGCAGCCAGCGATCCAGTCGGATGAAGGTGACGTCGGGATGATCGGGCAGCTTGTGCGCCAGCCGCTGGATCGAGGCGACCGAGGCCACGACGAAGACGCGCAGACCCGATTCCAGCGCCCAGCGGATGCTGTCGAAGCCCAGCTTCTCGGCCCCCCCGGTTTCCAGCCAGTGCATCCCGATCAGCGCGGCGGGGCGCTTGTCCGATGCGGGGCGCTGCGGCTTGGGCAGAAGGTCGGTGCCTTCACCCAGGGGAAGCGCCGTCGATTGGAATTTGCGGGACCGCTTCTTGCGACGTATCTCGGCCTGATAACGGATGTATTCGTAGGCCATGGGATTGGCCGCGAACAAGCGGCCCAGCCTGGCCTGCGGCTTCCACGGCGCATCGGTCTGCTTCAGTTCATAAGGCAATGCCTGCCGTGGAACCGCGATCTTGATCGTGACCTCGGGCGCATCGGCGTTTGCGCCGGGCCGATCGATCATCCCCAGAAACTGGGCACCCATATCGTGGGGGCCGGGAACATGAACCCCTTCCAGCACTTCGGGATGGGACCAGATCGCATTCTCGCCAAGCCTCAGGACATAGCGCAAATGCTGGGTAGGAAAGATGCGTTCATAGATCGCGCGCATCTCGGCGATCTGGTCGCCAAGTTCGCTGGAAGCCGTGCTGTCGACAGGTTTCGACGAAGCCTTTGGGGACATGTGCATGAAGTTCCGGGTTTTCGTGGTCGTTAAACTGAAGCCTTCAGTCGATCAATTGCAGCAAGTACGCGCCATAGGCGTTCTTGGCAAATTTTTCGGCCCGCGCGCGCAGCTGAACCGGCGTGATCCAGCCTGCATTCAGGGCAATCTCCTCGGGGCAGCCGGTCTGGAGGCCCTGACGGTTTTCCAGGGTCCTGACGAAGTTTCCGGCATCCAGAAGGCTGGCATGGGTTCCGGTATCGAGCCAGGCGAAGCCGCGACCCATGCGCTCCACCCCCAGCATGCCGTCATGGAGATAGCTTTCCAGAAGCGTGGTGATCTCCAGCTCTCCGCGATCCGAGGGCTTCACCCTCCGTGCCCGCTCGGGTGCCGTGCCGTCGAGGAAATAGAGCCCTGTCACCGCATAGTTCGAGGGCGGATCGGCGGGCTTCTCGATGATGGCGCGGGCGCGCATGTCGTCGTCGAAATCCACCACGCCATAGCGTTCGGGGTCGGACACCCGATACCCGAAGACGGTGCCGCCGGTCTCGCGCGCGTCGGCCGCCGCCAGAACCTCGGGCAGGCCATGGCCGAAGAAGATGTTGTCGCCCAGCACCATGGCCGAGGGCGCGCCGTCCAGGAAATCCTCGGCCAGGATATAGGCCTGCGCCAGCCCGTCCGGCGAGGGTTGCACGATCCAGGTGAAGCTGACGCCCCATTGGCTGCCATCGCCCAGAAGGCGCTGGAACTGGTCCTGATCCTCGGGGGTGGTGATGATGGCGATTTCCCGGATGCCGGCCAGCATCAGGACCGTGATCGGATAGTAGATCATCGGCTTGTCATAGATCGGCAGAAGCTGCTTCGAGACGCCCATCGTGATGGGATAGAGGCGCGTGCCCGATCCGCCTGCCAGAATGATGCCCTTGCGGTCGGTCATTGCCCAGTCTCCAGGTCCTTGAGTATCTCTGCCAGCCCCTTGCGCCAATCCGGGCGCGGAATGCCGAAATCGGTGCCGATGCGCGTGCAGTCCAGCCGCGAGTTCAGCGGCCTTCTGGCAGGTGTCGGGTATTCGGCGGTCGGAATGCCCGACACCTCGGGGGTGAGGCCCGCCTGCGCGAAGATCTCGCGGGCGAAGCCTGCCCATGACGTGTCGGGCGCCCCCGCGAAATGATAGAGGCCGCCCTTGGCCGGATCGTCCAGCATCGCGCGGATCATCGCCAGCGCCGCCGCCGCGATGTCGCGCGCGGGCGTCGGGCCGCCGATCTGATCGTCCACGATGGTCAGCCGATCGCGTTCGGCACCCAGACGCAGCATCGTCTTCACGAAATTCGTCCCATGGGCCGAAAAGACCCAGGATGTGCGCATGACGGCCCATTGCCCGCCTGCATCGGCGATCGCGCGTTCACCCGCCAGCTTGGTCGCGCCATAGACGCCCAGGGGCGCGGTCGGCGCGTCCTCGGATCGGGGGGTCCTGCCGCTGCCGTCGAAGACGTAATCGGTCGAGACATGCAGGAAGGGCAGCCCCGATGCGGCGCAGGCCCGTGCCATCGCCGCGGGTGCCTCGGTGTTGATACGATGCGCCGCATCGCGTTCGGCTTCGGCGCGATCGACGGCGGTATGGGCGGCCGCGTTGATCACCGCGCAGGGGGCGGCATCGCGGATCGCACGCGCGCAGCCCTCGGGATCGTTCAGATCGGCCATGTCGCGCCCGAGGAATGTCGCATCGGGGGCAAGCGACATCAGCTCGGTCGCCAGCTGGCCGGTGCGTCCGAAGACCAGAAGCCCCCGCATCAGCCCGTCCCCAGCCGCTTGCCGACGCCGTCCCTGTCCAGGAGGGGCTGCCACCAGTCGCGGTTCTCCAGGTACCACTCGACCGTGCGGCGCAGCCCTTCCTCGACCGTGACCGAGGGCTTCCAGCCCAGCTCGGACCTGATGCGGGTCGGGTCGATCGCATATCGGCGGTCATGGCCCGGACGATCCGTCACGAAGGTGATCAAATCGGCATGGGGCGCGCCTTCGGGATGCAGTTCGTCCATATGGGCGCAGATGGTGCGGACCAGGTCGATATTCGTGACCTCGTTCTCGCCGCCGATATTGTAGCTGCGTCCCAGATCGCCCTTCTCGGCCACCAGAAGCAGCGCATCGGCGTGGTCTTCGACGAACAGCCAGTCGCGGATGTTGCCGCCATCGCCATAGACCGGGATCGGCTGGCCGGACAGGGCCTTCAGGATCACCACCGGGACCAGCTTCTCGGGGAAATGGTAGGGGCCGTAATTGTTCGAGCAGTTGGTCAGGACCACAGGCAGGCCATAGGTCTCGTGCCAGGCTCGGACCAGGTGGTCCGAGCCGGCCTTGCTGGCCGAATAGGGGCTGCGCGGGTCATAGGCCGTGGTCTCGGTGAACTGGCCCGTCTGGCCCAAGGACCCGAACACCTCGTCGGTCGAGATGTGGTGGAAGCGGAAACCTTCGGGACGACCTTCGCGGTCCCAATAGGCGCGCGCGGCCTCCAGCATGTTGAAGGTGCCGATCACGTTCGTCTCGATGAAGGCCGCGGGGCCGTCGATGGACCGGTCCACATGGCTTTCGGCCGCAAGATGCATGACGATGTCGGGACGATGCGTGGCCAGGATCCGGTCCAGCGAACCGCGATCGCGGATATCGGCATGTTCGAAGCAATAGAGATCGCTGCCCGCCGAATCGCCCACATTGCGCAGATCGGCGGCATAGGTCAGCGCGTCCAGGTTCACCACCTGATGACCGCGCGCGACGGCCAGTCGAATGACGGCCGAGCCGATGAAGCCGGCGCCGCCGGTGACGAGGATCTTCATGCGTCGGCCTCATGGGTGAAGGGGGTCCGCCAATCGGCGAAGGCGGGCGCGGCACGATCCTTGTCGGACAGGATCGGCGCATCGACACCCCAGTCGATGCCCAGGCTGTCCCATGCGACGGCGCCGTCGGATGCCGCGTCGTAATGCGCGGTGCATTTGTAGACGATCTCGGTATCGGGCTGCAGGGTGGCGAAACCGTGCAGGAAGCCCGCCGGGATCCACAGCTGCCGCCCGTTCTCGAAGCTCAGCTCGGCCCCGAACCACTGCCCATAGGTCGGGCTGCCGCGCCGCGCATCGACCGCCACGTCGAACAGGCTGCCCCGTCCGCATCGCACCAGCTTGCCCTGCGCATGGGGCGGCGACTGGTAATGCAATCCGCGCACCGTCCCCACCTGGGTCGAAAGCGAATGGTTGTCCTGGACGAATTCCGGCAGATGCACGCCCGCCTTGGCCAGGGTCTCGCGGTTCCAGCTCTCGGAAAAGAAGCCGCGCGCATCGCCGTGACGCCGGGGCGTCAGGATCAGGACATCACGCAGCGGGGTCGTCTCAACTTGCATCGGAACCTCTGAAAACTCACTCTCCGATGTCTAGGCTGCGTGGCCGACGATGTCAGCCCGTTTCCGCGAGACGGCCCCGGTGCGATGCGTCCGGGACCCAGTCCTGAGGGTTCCGGTCTTCAGAGGCCCAGTCGTTCGGCATGCCAGAAGACATGATCCTCGATGAAGCTCTGGACGAACCAGTAGCTGTGATCGAATCCTTCCTGCATGCGGAACATGCCCGGCTGGCGACGCGCGGCCATGGCGTGCGACAGGCTCTCGGGCATCAGCAGGTCGAGGAACTGATCCGCCGTCCCCTGGTCGATCAGCACGTCGCCGTCAAAGCCGCGATCACGCATCAGCAGGCTGGCATCATGCGCGGCCCAGCTCGATTCGTCATCGCCCAGATAGGCCGCAAGCTGCTTGCGCCCCCAGTCGGAACGGGTCGGATTGGCGATGGGCGCAAGGGCCGACACGCTGCGGAAGCGGTCGGGCAGCGTCATCGCGATCGTCAGCGCGCCATGCCCGCCCATCGAATGCCCGGTGATCCCCATGGCGCCCGGATCCAGCGGCATCTGCGCCGTCAGCAGGTCCGGCAATTCGGTCGCGACGTAATCCCACATGCGGTAATGCTGCGCCCAAGGGGCCTCGGTCGCATTCACGTAAAAACCCGCGCCCTGCCCCAGATCGTAGGCGTCGTCATCGGCCACCCCCTCGCCCCGGGGCGAGGTGTCGGGAAAGACCAGCGCGATGCCCGCCTCGTCGGCATGGGCCTGGGCCGCGGACTTGATCATCGCGTTCTCATGCGTGCAGGTCAGGCCCGACAGGTACCACAGCACGGGGACGGAACCGTATCGCGCGGCTTCCGGCAGGAACACCCCGAAGGTCATGTCCGTCCCGGTCGAGGTCGAGCGATGGCGATAGACGCCCTGGGTGCCGCCGAAGCAGCGGTGTTCGGAAAGCGTTTCGATGGTCATGGGAATCCTGCGCCCGAAAGGGAAAGGGCGGGTCCAAGACCCGCCCCGTTTTTCACTTCAGCTCGTCGATGCTGCTGATAACCTTGCCCAGAAGCCCGTAATCGAGGGCCTCCTGCGTGTTCAGCCAGAAGTCGCGATGCGTGTCCTTCTCGATCCGTTCCATCGGCTGGCCGGTCGCATCGGCGAAGATCTGGTTCAGACGGTCGCGCATCAGGCGAACCTGTTCCGCCTGGATCATCATGTCCGAGGACGTGCCGCCGATCCCGCCCGAGGGCTGGTGGATCAGGAAGCGCGTGTTGGGCAGGCAGAAGCGGTTTTCCTTTTCCGCGCCCACGAAGATCAGCGCGCCGGCGCTGGCGACCCAGCCCGACCCGATGGTGCGCACGGTCGGACGGATGAACTTGATCACGTCATGGATCATGTCGCCCGATTCCACGTGCCCGCCGGGCGAGGAGATCAGCATGTTGATCGGCTCGTCGCTTTCCTCGGCCAGGGCCAGAAGATGCGCGACGGTGCGCTGAGCCAGCTTGTCGTTGATCGCACCGGCGACGATCACCGTGCGCGACTTGAAGTACAGCTTGGCGATCTTGTCGCCTTCCGGAAGGCCAAGGCCCTTGTCGCCGTCTTCACGGCGGTCGTCTTCCTCGTGATCGTCGTCGTCATCCAGCCACTGGTGGCGCATGGCCTCATCCTTCTTGTTCTGTCGCAAGGGCGGAACGCCACAGGTGCGCGCCCCGCCCCTTTTACCTAAGCAGCCGTGTCGGATCAGTAAAGAACGACCGAGCGGATCGATTCACCGCCATGCATCAGATCGAAGCCCTTGTTGATGTCGTCCAGCGGCATGGTGTGGGTGATCATGGGGTCGATCTCGATCTTGCCGTCCATGTACCAGTCCACGATCCGCGGCACGTCGGTGCGGCCGCGCGCACCGCCGAAGGCCGTGCCCTTCCAGACGCGCCCGGTGACCAGCTGGAACGGACGGGTGCTGATCTCGGCGCCGGCGGGGGCGACGCCGATGATGATCGACTGTCCCCAGCCGCGATGGGTGCATTCCAGCGCGTCGCGCATCACCTTGACGTTGCCCGTCGCGTCGAAGCTGTAATCGGCCCCCCCGATCTGATCCAAGGGCGTCTTCGTCAGGTTCACGATCTCTTGGACGACATTGTCGACCTTGGTCGGGTTGACGAAATGCGTCATGCCAAAGCGGGTGGCCATTTCCTGGCGGTCGTCGTTCAGGTCCACGCCGATGATCATGTCCGCGCCCGCCATCCGCAGGCCTTGGATTACGTTCAGCCCGATCCCGCCCAGCCCGAAGACCACAGCCTTGGCTCCGATCTCGACCTTGGCGGTGTTGATGACCGCGCCGATGCCGGTGGTGACGCCGCAGCCGATATAGCAGATCTTGTCGAAGGGCGCGTCCTCGCGGACCTTGGCGACCGCGATCTCGGGCAGGACCGTGTGGTTGGCGAAGGTGGAACAGCCCATGTAGTGGTGGATCGGCGTGCCATCCAACATGCGGAAACGCGTGGTCCCGTCGGGCATCAGCCCCTGCCCCTGCGTCGCGCGGATCGCGGTGCACAGGTTCGTCTTGCCCGACAGGCAGGATGCGCATTCGCGACATTCGGGGGTATAGAGCGGGATCACGTGATCGCCGGGCTGGACCGAGGTGACGCCCTCGCCCACCTCCAGCACGATGCCCGCACCCTCATGGCCCAGGATCGCGGGAAAGATGCCTTCGGGATCGGCCCCCGAACGGGTGAATTCGTCGGTATGGCACAGGCCGGTGGCCTTGATCTCGATCAGGACCTCGCCTGCCTTGGGGCCGTCCAGTTCGACCTCCATGACTTCAAGCGGCTTGCCGGCCTCGAGGGCCACTGCGGCGCGGGTTCTCATCGCGATACTCCTTCAGAAACCTGCCCCTTGGGGGCCTTGCGTCATGCCATCATGCCCGCGCGTCGCGGAAGCTTCCACCACCGACACGCGATGGGGCGGATGCGACATGAAAACGCCGCCCCGAAGGGCGGCGAGATCGGATCAGCCTGCCGGGGTCGAACTGACACCCACCTTGGCGGGTCGCAGCAGGCGTTCATGAAGGCGGAAGCCGTTATCCATGACCTGGATGATCTCTCCGGCGGTGGTGTTGGGGACCGGGGCCTCGAACATCGCCTCGTGGAAGGTCGGATCGAACTTCTCGCCCAGTTCGGGCCGCAGGACGGTGATGCCATGCTTCGAGAAGACGCTTTCCAGCTCTCGCAGGGTCAGCTCGACCCCTTCCAGCAACGCCGAGGCGGCCTCGCGCTGTTCGTCGGTCGCCGCATCCAGCGCGCGGGTCAGCGCGTCATGGACGGGCAGCAGGTCGCGGGCCAGACGCGAGCCGCCATATTGTTCGGCGTCGCGGCGTTCCCGGTCCGCGCGCTTGCGCGAGTTCTCGGCATCGGCCAGGGCACGCATCCACTTGTCGCGCAACTCGTCACGCTCGGTGGTCAGGGCCTCCAGCGCGTCGTCCTGGGCCAGCGGATCCTGCAGCGTTTCGTCGATCGGCTGTTCGTTCTGCTCGGTCATCTTCAACTCATCCTTTCCGGCCGGACAGCACCCGCCCGACCAGTTGCGCGGTGTAATCGACGATCGGGACGATGCGGCCGTAATTCAACCGCGTCGGACCGATGACGCCGACCGCGCCTACAATCTTCCGGTCGGCATTCATATAGGGTGAAACCACCAGAGCGGAACCCGAAAGTGAAAAAAGCTTGTTCTCGGAGCCGATGAAGATGCGGACCCCCTCGCCATCCTCGGCCAGCTCCAGGAACTCGGCGATGTCGCGCTTGCGTTCCAGGTCGTCGAACAGCACCCGGACCCGGTCCAGATCGTCGGCCTCGCTGTCCAGAAGATGCGACCTGCCCCGCACGATCAGGCGCGGATCGGCGGTTTCCGCACCCCACAGCGCGATGCCCGACTGCACCAGTTCGGCGGCCATCACGTCCAGTTCCTGGCGTCGCGCGGCGATCTGCCGGACCAGGTGCGTGCGCAGTTCGGCCAGGGTCTTGCCCTCGGCCATGGCGTTGAGGAAGTTCCCCGCCTCGCGCATGGATGACGGCGTCTGGCCGGGCGGGGGCGTGAAGATGCGGTTCTCCACATGCCCGTCGGCGAAGACCAGCACCACCAGCGCACGATCAGGCCCAAGGCTCACGAACTCGATATGCTTGATCGGGGCCTCGTGCTTGGGCATCAGGATCAGCGACGCCCCCCGCGTGATCGAGGACAGCGCCGTGCTGACCCGGTCCAGCAGCACGCCCGTTTCCGGATCGTCGTTCCCAAGCGTCTGATCGATCGTCGCACGGTCGCCGGGATCGACCTTGTCGACCTCCATCATCCCGTCGACGAACAGCCGCAGGCCCAGCTGCGACGGCAGGCGCCCGGCCGAGACATGCGGACTGTCCAGCAGCCCGAGGAATTCCAGATCCTGCATGACGTTGCGGACCGTGGCGGCCGACACCCGTTCCGACAGCGCCCGTGTCAACGTGCGCGATCCGACGGGCTCGCCCGTTTCCAGATAGGATTCGACCACGCGGCGAAACACTTCGCGCGATCTGTCGTTCAGCTCGTTAAGCAGCGATTCCTGGCTCATCTGCCTCGTGGGGTTGCGTGTCGTTGCCCTCGGGCGGTATTGGGCACCAACTCTCGGAAAAAAGGATGACCCATGCGCCCCTCTGGCCGGAATCTAAGCCAAATGCGTCCGATTTCAATTGAAACCGGCATCACGAAGCACGCGGAAGGATCCTGCCTGATCCGCTGCGGCGATACGCATGTCCTGTGCACCGCCACGATCGAGGATCACCCCCCGCGTTTCCTGAAAGGAACGGGCCTGGGCTGGGTGACCGCCGAATACGGCATGCTGCCCCGCGCCACCAATTCGCGCAATCGGCGCGAAGCTGCAACCGGGAAACAGTCCGGCCGCACGCAGGAAATCCAACGACTTATCGGACGCAGCCTGCGCGCAGGCGTCGATCGCAGCGCGCTTGGCGAACGCCAGATCACCATCGATTGCGACGTGATCCAGGCCGATGGCGGAACGCGATGCGCGTCCATCACCGGCGGCTGGGTGGCCCTGCGCCTTGCGGTGAACAAGCTGCTGAAGGCCGGCACGATCAGCAGCGACCCCATCGTCGATCACGTCGCTGCCGTCAGCTGCGGGATCTATGCCGGTCAGCCGGTGCTGGACCTGGACTATGCCGAGGACAGCGAAGCGGGCACGGACGGCAATTTCGTCCTGACCGGCGCGGGCCGCCTGATCGAGGTGCAGATGTCGGCCGAAGGCGCGACCTTCTCGCGCGATGAGATGACGCAGCTTCTGGACCTGTCCGAAGCCGGCATGGCCGAGCTGGTCGCCGCCCAGAAGGCCGCCATCGCATGAGAGCCTTCACCGAGGACCGCCTGCTGATAGCCACGCATAATGCGGGCAAGCTGGCCGAGATGCGCGAGCTGCTGTCGCCCTTCGGGGTGACGGTGGTCGGCGGCGCCGAGATGGGCCTGCCCGAGCCGGAAGAGACAGAGGAGACCTTCGTCGGCAATGCGCGGATCAAGGCGCATGCGGCGGCGAAGGCCACCGGCCTGCCCGCCCTGTCCGACGACAGCGGCATCTGTGTCGATGCGCTGGACGGCCAGCCGGGCGTCCATACCGCCGACTGGGCCGAGACCGGCAACGGTCGCGATTTCCGCATGGCGATGGAGCGCGTCCGGTCCGAGATCCAGTCCAGGGCCACCCCCGCCCCCCATGGCGCGCAGTTCCGCTGCACGCTGGTCCTTGCCTGGCCCGACGGCCATGACGAGGTGTTCGAGGGCGTGCTGCACGGTCAGGTCGTCTGGCCGCCGCGCGGGGCCGAAGGGCATGGCTACGATCCCATCTTCCAGCCCGAAGGACAGGATCTGACCATGGCCGAGATGACCTCGGCCCAGAAGAACGCGATCAGCCATCGCGGACGCGCCGTGGCGCAATTGATCGAGGGTCCCTTTGCTTCCCGCAAATGACACCATCACCGCCGGCGAGGATTGGCGCGCCGGCGGCTTCGGGCTCTATGTCCATTGGCCCTTCTGTGCGGCCAAATGCCCCTATTGCGACTTCAACAGCCATGTCGTGGCGCAGGTCGATCAGACGCGTTGGGCGCAGGCGCTGTCGTCCGAGATCGCGCGGCTGGCCGCAGAGACGCCGGGCCGCCATCTGCGCAGCATCTTCTTCGGCGGCGGAACGCCGTCGCTGATGCTGCCGGAAACGGTCGATGCGGTGATCCGTGCGGCGCGTGCTGGCTGGGGCTTTTCCAACGATATCGAGATCTCGCTGGAGGCGAACCCGACCAGCGTGGAACGCGGTCGCTTCGAAGGCTTTGCCCAGGCTGGCGTGAACCGCTTGTCGATGGGTATTCAGGCGATGAACGACGACGATCTGCGCCGCCTTGGACGGATGCATTCCGTGGCCGAGGCGCAGGCCGCATTCGATGTCGCGCGCGATGCCTTTCCCCGCGTCAGCTTCGACCTGATCTATGCCCGCCAGGGCCAATCACGGCAGGCCTGGCGGCAGGAACTGCAACAGGCGCTGTCGATGGCCGTGGACCACCTGTCGCTCTATCAGCTGACGATCGAGCCTGGCACCGCATTCGGGGCCCGCGCCGACGCGGGCAAGCTGCGCGATCTGCCCGATGACGACCTGTCTGCCGACATGTATGCCGACACGCAAGAGATCTGCGACGCCGCGGGAATGTCCGGCTATGAAATTTCGAACCACGCGCGACCGGGGTCCGAAAGCCGCCACAATCTGGTCTATTGGCGGCAGGGCGACTGGGCCGCGGTCGGTCCCGGGGCACATGGCCGCATGACCCTGCCGCAGGGCCGCGTCGCGACCGAGGCGCATCGCGTCCCCGGAGAATGGCTGAACGCGGTCGAGACCGCCGGAACGGGCGAGCTGCCGCGCGCGTTCATTCCCCGATCCGAACAGGCCACGGAATATCTTCTGATGTCGATGCGACTTGCCGAGGGGCTGGACGAGGCCCGATTTGCCGCCCTTGCAGGTCAATCGCTGGACGAAGGCAGCATCGGGAACCTCCAGGATCTGGGCATGGTGACGCGTTCCGACGGCCGCATCCGTGCGACAGCAGACGGACGCCCCGTATTGAACGCGATCCTCAGGGAACTGGCGATCTGAGATGCGTCAGAGATTGTGGCTGGGCATCGGATGGCTTTTCACGCTGCTTGCGGTGATCGGGATCGCCCTGCCCGTTCTGCCGACCGTTCCCTTTCTGCTGGTCGCGGCATGGGCCTTTGCCCGTTCGTCACCCGCATTGGAACAGCGCATCCTGAACCATCCGAAATACGGGCCACCTGTTCGGGCGTGGCAGCAACGGGGGGCCGTCAGTCGAATTGCCAAGATCTGGGCAATTACGGCGATGTGCTTTGGCGTGGGACTCTCGGCAGCAGTCGGAATGCCCCTATGGGTCGTGGCCGTGCAGGCGCTGATCGCAATTTCCGTAGGCGCATTCCTGATAACGCGACCCGAAGAATAACACAGCATCGGGTGGGCGAAGCCACGCCCGCCCCCAGGTGTCGTCAGCTTCCCAAGATCTGGCAGAGCTTATCGAGCTGATCGAGATCCTTGTAGCTGATCGTGATCTGACCGCCCTTCGACCCACCGTGATTGATCGAGACCTTCATGCGCAAATGCGCCCCCAGGTCCGATTCCAACGCACGCGTATCGGCATCCTTCTCGGGCTTGCCGCGCGGTTCTTTCGCCTTGTCACCCTGATCCTGCGCCAGCTTGCGGACCAGCTCTTCCGTTTCGCGAACCGAAAGCCCCTTCTCGATCACCTTCTTGGCAAGGGTGAGGGGATCCGCCGCGGTGATCAACGCACGCGCATGACCCGCGCTGAGTTGTCCATCCTTGACGAATTCCTGCACTTGGGGCGGAAGGTTCAGCAGTCGCAGAAGGTTGGCGATATGGCTGCGGCTCTTGTTCAGAGCCTCGGCCAGCCGTTCCTGCGTGTGACCGAAACGGTCCATCAGTTGACGGAACGAAGCGGCTTCTTCGATCGAGTTGAGGTCGGCGCGTTGAATGTTCTCGATGATCGCAACCTCGAGAACCTCGTTGTCCGAGAATTCGCGAATGATGACCGGCAGTTCATGCAGCTGCGCCATCTGGGCAGCGCGCCAGCGACGCTCGCCGGCCACGATCTGAAAAAGCTCGGCATCCTTGGGATGCGGGCGAACGATCAATGGCTGCAGAACGCCGCGCGACCTGAGAGATTCGGCCAGTTCCTTGAGCGTTTCGGGATCGAACGCCCGGCGGGGCTGATCCGGGTTCGCGGTGATCTGTTCGATCGGTATCAGCGTCCGGTTCTTGGGCGCCGAAGCCTGCTCTGGCGGTGCGGCAGCAACGTCGATATCCGCCATCAGCGCCGAAAGGCCCCGCCCCAAACCTCGTTTCGCAAGCTTGTTCTCGGCCATCAGGCTATCTCCGGGACCAGTTTCAGACGCGCAAGGAACTCGGCCGCGAACTGACGATACGCGGCACTGCCCTTCGAATTCGGATCATACGCCAGAACCGGCTGCGCGAAAGAGGGAGCTTCCGAAACGCGGACATTTCGCGGGATAACCGTCGGGTACACAAGTTCCCCGAGCGTTTGACGGGCATCCGCCTCCACCTGCTGCGAAAGCTTGTTGCGATTGTCGGACATCGTCAACAAAACGCCGTTGATCCGCAGCTTGGGATTTGCGGTTTCTCGGACCTGGCGGAAGGTTCCCAACAGTTGGGTCAGCCCCTCCAAGGCATAGAACTCCGCCTGAAGCGGGATCAGGATACCCGTCGCCGCGACCATGGCATTGAGGGTCAGAAGGCCGAGTGTCGGCGGGCAATCGATCAAGATGATCGAGCCTTCCGGTGCCTTCGAAAGCTGCGCATCCAGGCGCCTGATGCGATCCGAATGCTGCGAAAAATCGACATCCGCAGAAGAAAGATCCGAGGTCGCTGGCACCAGCATAAGGTCGTGAATATCTGTCGGTTGAAGGATCGATTCCAGATCCGCCTCGCCGGTCAGCAGGTCGTATACGGTCTTCTCGCGCTGTTCGGTATCGATCCCGAGCCCGGTCGAAGCATTTCCCTGGGGGTCGAGGTCAATGAGAATCGTCCTATGCCCGGCCTCGGCCAATGCAGCAGCGAGATTCACCGCCGTCGTCGTCTTACCGACCCCGCCCTTTTGGTTGGCGATTGCGATGACATGCGTCTCAGGCATGGGAAACCTCGGATATTTTGAGTATTGCAGCGTCGCTTCCCGTAATACTTGGGATCGGTTCGACCGAAAAGCGCCAATCCTTCTTTGCAAGCTCTACTTCTTCGCGCCAGTTCCGGCCCTTCATGAAATAGGCCGTACCCCCAGATTTGAGATGCCTAGCTGAAAATGCCAAAAGATCCGCAAGCGGTGCCAAGGCCCGCGCTGAGGCTACTTCGGCATTCTGCGGCTCAACAGCTTCGATCCGCGATGCGATAACTGTCGTATTCTTCAGTTCAAGCTCGCGTATGACGGTGCGAAGAAACGCACCTTTGCGCTGATCGCTTTCGATCAATTTGAATTGGTAGCTGTCGGCGGGAAGAGCACATGCCAGTACGATCCCAGGAAACCCTCCCCCACTTCCGAAATCGACCCACGTGCCGTGACCCGGTTCGGTAGCATGAGCCAGCTGCAGACTATCGGCGATGTGGCGATGTTCAAGTTCGGACAGCGTAGAGCCCGCAATGAGATTGATGCGCGGGTTCCACTTCCGAACCAAGGCGGCATATAGCTGAAGACGCTCCTCTGTTTCACGTGAAACATCCATCAGGCGCGTTTCCGTTCTGATATCTTGCTGGCGGCAAGTAGGATGGTCAGGGCAGCTGGCGTCATCCCCTCGATCTTCGCGGCCTCGGCCATTGTTTTGGGGCGGTTGTCATCAAGCTTCCGGACCAATTCCCCCGACAAGCCCCCGATCTCCGCATAATTCAGATCCGCCGCCAATGCGACACTTGCACTATCGCGAAGCGCCGCTGCGTCCTTCGACTGACGTTCCGTGTATTGGATGTAAAGCGCATCATTCCGCAGCTGCTGAACAGTTGTGGGGTGTATGTCCGCGAACTCTTCGAAGGCATCGAACAGCGCGGATTGGTCCAGATCCGAAAGACCCAGAAGCTCGAACAGGCTTCTCTTCTGCCCATCCTGGCGTACCTGAAAGCCCTTAGACTTCAATTCAGTGGGCGTGACCTTCCGCTCGCTCAACCGCGCGCGCGCCGCGAGGTAGGCATTCTGGCGCGCATGGAACGCCTGGCCTCTTGCGTCTCCGACACAGCCGATCTGGATACCGAGTACCGTCAACCGCTGATCAGCGTTATCGGCACGAAGCGTCAGACGAAATTCGGCCCGAGAGGTGAACATTCGATACGGCTCGGTGACGCCCCGGGTTGTCAGATCGTCGATCATGACACCGATGTAGCTTTCAGCGCGGCTGAAGATAACAGGCTCTTGCCCTTGTGCCAAACGGGCCGCGTTAATCCCTGCAACCAGTCCCTGTGCAGCAGCTTCTTCGTACCCCGTAGTTCCATTAATTTGACCCGCAAAGTAAATTCCCTTTGCCGATCGAACCTTTAATGTCGCATCGAGCGCACGCGGGTCGACATAATCGTACTCCACAGCATAACCTGGCTGAAGAATCTTGACGTTCTCCAACCCACGCATCGTTCGGACATATGCTTCCTGAACATCTTCGGGCAATGAGGTCGATATCCCGTTCGGATAGACCGTAAAGTCATCCAACCCTTCGGGTTCCAAGAAGACCTGATGGGAATCCTTATCGGCAAACCGAACAACCTTGTCCTCGATCGAGGGGCAATATCTTGGACCACGCCCGGAAATATGCCCGCCATACATGGCTGACCGTGTAAGGTTGGACACGATAATCTGATGGGTCGCGGTATTCGTATGGGTAATACCACAGGAAATCTGGGCAGCCTCGGGGGCTGTGCTCAAATAAGAAAACAGCACAGGCTCATCATCACCAGGCTGCTTTTCAAGCAAGTCCCAGTCGATTGTGCGACCATCCAGCCGCGGAGGGGTCCCAGTCTTTAACCGGCCAATCGGAAGATCGAACGCCGCCAACGCCGCTGCCAGTCCGTTCGATGCCTTGTCCCCCCAACGACCGGCTTGGCGCGATACGTCGCCAATATGGATCGTACCGTTGAGGAATGTCCCCGTCGTCAGCACGACAGCCTTCGATGACAGATGTGTTCCATCCCCCAGAACCACGCCGCTAATCACGGACTGATCTCGGATAAAATCGGTTACTTCGGCAAATAGAAGCTCGAGATTCTCATAATTCTGGGCGATTTCTCTTGCCGTCTTTCGATAGATGGCGCGGTCCATCTGGGCACGGGGCCCCTGAACAGCCGGGCCTTTCCGCCGATTCAGCAGGCGAAACTGGATGCCAGCCTTGTCCGCAATGCGCCCCATCACACCATCAAGGGCGTCAACCTCTCGCACCAGATGCCCTTTGCCCAACCCACCGATCGCCGGATTGCAAGACAGGGTTCCGATATCTTCCGGTCTCATCGTGACAAGGCAGGTTCTTGCCCCCATCCGCGCGGATGCCGTCGCGGCTTCGAGCCCAGCATGCCCGCCGCCAACCACGACGACATCGTAATGTTTCACGTGAAGCATTCCTATTTTCCGATGCAGAACGAGGAGAAGATCAGATCAAGATAGTCCTCCGCATCGATTCGACCAAGAAGCCGATCCAACGCAGAGTTCGAAACTCGCAAGGATTCGCTGACGAGCTCAACCGGCAGCTCTCGGACATCCGCCAAGGCATCGAATGCAGTTATCAACTCGGTCCTTTGGCGTTCGTGACTCACGATCCCTGCGGATGCAGTCTGATCGGTCAACTTCTCTTGGATCAGTGCCAGAAGATCATCGACCCCCTGCCCGGTCTCGGATGAGACCGGCAACGATGTCCCGGCTTCAGCTCTCAGATCGGCGCGGCTGGCCACGACGATATCACCCGACTGGTACAAATCCGGAACGCGCTGTCCTTCATCCGACATGTGAACGCGAAGGTCGGCGTTCCTAGCCCTTTCGCGGGCTCGGTCAATGCCGATGCTTTCAATCGCGTCCCGTGATTCCCGTAGACCGGCAGTATCCAGCATCGTGACTGCAAGCCCCCCCAGATCCATGCGAACCTCAATGACATCGCGTGTCGTTCCCGCGATGTCCGATACGATTGCCACATCCCTTTTTGATAACCTATTGATAAGGGAAGATTTTCCTGAATTTGGCGGCCCCACGATCGCCACTTCGAATCCTTCCCGGATACGTTCGGCGGCGGAGAACCCGTCGATCTGATGTTTCAATTCCCCCCGTAGGGTTTCGATCAGCTCGAACGCCCTCTCCGGCACATCGTCCGGAACCTCTTCATCCGCAAAATCCACGCTGACCTCGACCAAGGCACCCGCCTCGATCAGCCAGGCACGCCAGGTTTCCGCCTTCTGCGCAAGCTCGCCAGATGCCGCGCGCAGGGCTAGCTTTCGCTGTGCTTCGGTCTCGGCCGCCAGAAGGTCGCCAAGTCCCTCGATCTCGGCCAGATCCATGCGGCCATTGAGGAACGCACGACGCGTGAACTCGCCCGCATCCGCCGGACGGATGCCAAGATCCAGCAGCGCCCGAACTGTCCGACGAACCACCACCGGGGCGCCGTGCAGCTGCAGTTCGGCAACTTCTTCGCCCGTGAAACTGCTGCCGGCAGCGAACCAGATTGCCAATACCTGGTCGATATTTTCACCCCGGTCGACCAGATTGCGAAAATAGGCGTGCCGCGCCTTGGGCATCGGGCCCACCATGCGTTCGGCAATCGCGCGTGCGCCATCGCCGCTGATGCGGATGACGGAAACGCCCCCCCGCCCAGGCGGGGTGGCTTCTGCGAAGATCAGGTCCATGCTTGCCTCGTCAGGCGTTCATCGAGTCGAAGAACTCGGAGTTGGTCTTGGTCTGTTTCAGTTTCGAGATCAGGAATTCGATCGCGTCGGTCGTGCCCATCGGGTTCAGGATCCGGCGCAACAGGTAAGTCTTCTGCAGATCCTTGCTGTCGACCAGCAGTTCTTCCTTGCGCGTCCCGGATTTCAGGATGTCCATCGCCGGGAAGACACGCTTGTCCGCCACCTTGCGATCCAGGACGATCTCGCTGTTGCCGGTGCCCTTGAACTCTTCGAAGATGACTTCGTCCATGCGCGAACCGGTATCGATCAGCGCGGTTGCGATGATGGTCAGCGAACCGCCTTCTTCGATATTGCGGGCTGCACCGAAGAAGCGTTTCGGGCGCTGCAGTGCATTCGCATCGACACCACCGGTCAGCACCTTGCCCGAGCTCGGCACCACGGTATTGAACGCCCTACCAAGTCTTGTGATTGAATCCAGCAGGATCACAACATCTCGTTTATGCTCGACCAGGCGCTTGGCTTTCTCGATCACCATCTCGGACACTGCCACGTGACGGCTGGCCGGTTCGTCGAATGTCGAGGACACGACCTCGCCGCGCACCGAGCGCTGCATGTCGGTGACTTCCTCGGGGCGTTCGTCGATCAGGAGGACGATCAGATAGCATTCGGGGTGATTCTTCTCGATCGAATGCGCGATGTTCTGCAGCAGGACCGTCTTACCGGTCCGCGGCGGTGCCACGATCAGCGAACGCTGGCCCTTCCCGATAGGGGCGACCAGGTCGATGATGCGCGCGCTGCGATCCTTGATCGTCGGATCCTCGATTTCCATGTTCAGCCGGTCGTTGGGATAGAGCGGCGTCAGGTTGTCGAAGGCGACCTTGTGGCGCGCCTTCTCGGGGCTCTCGAAATTGATCCGCTCGACCTTGGTCAGGGCGAAATAGCGCTCGTTCTCTCCGGGGGCGCGGATCACGCCCTCGACGGTGTCGCCGGTGCGCAGCGAATGCTGACGGATCATGTCGGGGCTGACATAGATGTCGTCCGGACCGGGAAGATAGTTCGCCTCGGTCGAACGCAGGAAGCCGAAGCCGTCCTGGACGACCTCCAGGACACCCTCGCCGCCGATATCCCAGCCCTCCTCGGCATGCTCCTTCAGGATCGAGAACATCATCTCGCCCTTGCGCATGGTCGAGGCGTTCTCGATCTCCCATTCCTCGGCCATGGACAGCAGGTCGGCCGGGCTCTTGGCTTTCAGATCGGACAGGTTGAGACGTTCTTCGGTCATATCGGCATGCATCCCGCGGGCCAGCCGGCATCATCGGCGGCGTATCAGTCGTGTATCGGAGATTCCCGCACCGGACGGCCGGGGTTGGGTGGCAGATACGTTTCCCTGCCCCACGAGTCAATCTTTTCGCTCAGAACTTCACGATCACCGAGCTGACGATGACGACCATCAGCAGGGTCGGAACCTCGTTCATCATCCGGTATCGGCGGCCGGTTCCCGCACTGCCCTGCGCCAGCATCCGCCTTTCGCGGGCGCACCACATGTGAAACCAGGTCATCGCGATGACGGCAGCGGCCTTGGTCCACGGCCATATCATTGAAAACGATACGATTCCCGGTGTCATCACCAGGCACAGCCCGCTGATCCAGGTGGCGATCATGGCCGGGTTCATGATCAGCCTCAGAAGCTTCTCTTCCATGATCACGAAGCTTGCGACGGGTTCCTTGCCGATGCGGTCGCGCTCTGCGTGATAGACGAAAAGCCTCGGCAGATAGAACAGCCCGGCCATCCAGCTGATGACCGCCATGACGTGGAACGCCTTCGTCCAGGGATAGATCAGACCGAGCCAGTCGAGCATGCGAACCTCCGATCCCTCTCACTTAAATAAAGAAGAGTAAGAAAGGAATGATGTTGAAGTAGGGCCTGTGGATAGGGGGAAATGACCCTTTTTCGCGACTCGTTCCCCAGATTCGCATGGCTGTGGATAACGCTGTGCAATCTGTGTGTGAGAAACGAAAAGGCATTTGTAAACAATAACTCACGATGTGGATAACTTTGCGGATAATGCCAAGGCCGCCGATTCGCCCACAGCGGGGTTATCCCGGGGGTGTTTTCGGTCCACCTGTGGAAAAGCGCCTCTCGTTCCGGCTGCGTTCCAAGGCCTGAATCTTGCGAATCAGCAGGGGCTGCGATTCGCCCTCGTGATTCGACCCGATTCCCCCAAAAACTTGTCCACACCACCCTGCGGACAGATGCGCCGCTTTCGCCACAGCGGGCGAATCATCGCCCCGTCGCGGCTTTTTTCCGCGCCCCGCAACGCATAGGCTGGCTGTGCAGAACTCCTGTGCAGAACTCATGCGATCCAAGGCCCGATGACCGAAGAAACAGCCCCCACCCAGATCAAGCACGCCCCCCTTGCGGGGGTGATCGGGATGCCCATCGCGCATTCCCGTTCGCCAAGGCTCCATGGCTATTGGCTGGAACGCTATGGTCTGGCGGGTCACTATGTGCCGATCCCGGTCATGCCCGAACACCTGGCCGAGGTGCTGCGCATGATGCCGCGGATGGGATTCGTGGGGGCTAATGTCACGATCCCCCACAAGGAGGCGGTGCTGACCCTGGCCGATACCGTCACCGACCGCGCGGCCCTGATCGGGGCGGCGAACACGCTGATCTTCCGTCCCGACGGCAAGATCCATGCCGACAACACCGACGGTTACGGCTTCATCGCCAATCTGCGCCAGCATGCGCCCGACTGGGATCCGGCGGGCGGTCCTGCCGCGGTGATCGGGGCAGGCGGTGCCGCGCGCGCGGTCGTCGCATCCCTGCTGGACAGCGGCGTGACCGAGCTTCGGATCGCGAACCGCACCAAGCTGCGGGCAGAGCAGATCAAGGCGGAATTCGGGGCACGGCTGGTGGTCTATGACTGGGCGCAGGTCGGCAACATGCTGGACGGGGCCACGACGGTGGTGAATGCGACCTCGCTCGGGATGGATGGCAAGCAGCCGCTACGCATTCCGCTTGACGCGCTGTCGCCCGCGGCGCTGGCGACCGATCTGGTCTATACCCCGCTGATGACACCCTTCCTGACCGAGGCGGCGTCCCGAGGCTGCCGCATCGTGGACGGGCTGGGGATGCTGCTGCATCAGGCGGCCCCCGGCTTCGAACGCTGGTTCGGCCACCGCCCCGAGGTCGACGAGGCGACGCGACAGCTGATCCTCGGATGACCTATCTTCTGGGCCTGACGGGCAGCATCGGCATGGGGAAATCCACCACCGCCCGGATCTTTGCCGATATGGGCCATCCGGTCTGGGATGCCGATGCCGCGGTGCATGGTCTGTATGGCCCGGACGGCGCGGCAGTGGACCCCGTGGGCCGCATCTTCCCGGATGCCATCCGCGACCGCGCGGTGGACCGACAGGCCCTGAAACGCATCATCGCAGGTGACGATACCGCGCTGCCAAGGCTTGAGGCGGTGGTGCATCCCCTCGTGGCAGCCGATCGGCGGGCCTTCGTCGCGGCCCATGCGGATGCGCCGCTGATCGTTTTGGACATTCCGCTGCTGTTCGAAAGCGCGGCCCCGCCCGACCTGGACGGGATCGCGGTGGTGACCACGGATGCGGCCACGCAGCGGCGTCGGGTCCTTGCGCGGCCCGGCATGACCGAGGAAAGTTTCGCGATGATCCTTGCACGTCAGCTTCCCGACGCCGATAAGCGCGCCCGCGCGGATTTCATCATCCCGTCGGACAGCCTGGAAACCGCGCGCGCCGCCGTGCAACAGATCGTCGAAAAGGTGACAGCCGATGCGTGAGATCGTCCTCGATACCGAAACCACGGGCTTCGATGCCGAAGGTGCCGACCGCATCGTCGAGATCGGGGCGCTGGAGCTGCTGAACCACCTGCCGACGGGCAAGACCTTCCATGTCTACATCAATCCGGAACGCTCGATGCCGAAGGAGGCCTTCGACGTTCACGGCCTGGGCGACGAATTCCTGGCAGGGCAGCCCAAATTCGCCGAGATCGCCCAGGGCTTCGTCGATTTCATTGGCCCCGATTCCAAGCTGGTGATCCACAATGCCAGCTTCGACATGAAATTCCTTAATGCCGAGCTTCGCCGCGCGGGGCATGCGGTCCTGCCCTGGGCGCGTGCGCTGGATACGCTGGCGATGGCGCGGGAACGGTTCCCCGGCTCTCCGGCGACGCTGGATGCGCTCTGCCGTCGGTTCGGCGTGGACAATTCGGGGCGCGAACTTCACGGCGCGCTTCTGGACAGCGAATTGCTGGCCGAGGTCTATCTGGAACTGATCGGGGGCCGGCAGCCCGACCTGGTCCTGGCAGGGCCGGCCAGGGATCGCGACGACAGCCAGTCCGAGGGCGGCGTCATGCGCAGCCGTGCGCAGCGCCCCCGCCCGCTTCCCTCGCGCCTGTCCGAGGCCGAGGCCGCCGCCCATGCCGAATTCACGGCGTCCCTGGGCGAGGATTCCCTCTGGGCGCGGATGTCGCGGGGCTGAGCCTTGCCTTGAAGGTCCCCTGCCCGCATGCTGGGCGGGTAACGGAGGTCGCATGCTGGAACGTCTTCGCGATTTCGGAACCTTCCTCGGCGCCATCCTGGAACGGATGGACAAGACGCATATGACGCTGATCGCGGCCGGGGTCGCGTTCTATTCCATGTTCGCGGTCTTTCCGGGCCTTGCCGCCATCATCGCATTGTGGAGCCTGTGGTTCGATCCCGATGTCGTGCTGACCTATCTCGAGGTCGCGCATGAATTCCTGCCCTCGGGGGCGGCGACGCTGGTGGACGATCAGGTCATGTCGCTGACGGCCAACGGGCGCACATCCGTGGGCTGGACGTCCTTCCTGTCCTTCATGATCGCCACCATCGCGGCGCGGGCGGGCGTGGACGCGCTGATCCGGGGGCTCAACGCCGCTTACGGCGTCAGGGCGCATCCGACGATCTTCGGCTTCGTGCTGGCCTATGCGCTGACGCTGGTGATCGTGGGGATCTCTCTGGCAGGGCTTGCGACCATCGTCATCGTGCCGGTGGTACTGAACTTCTTCGTCTTCGCACCCTTCCGCTCGATGCTGCTGACCTACCTGCCCTGGGCCGGGATGTTCCTGCTGGTGATCCTGACCATCGGCATCCTCTATCGCTATGGGCCGAACGTGAAGACGCCGCGCACGCCGATCTTCACCTGGGGCGCCCTTTTCGCGGCACTGTTGTGGTCGGCGGGGTCGATGGCCTTCTCCAGCTACCTGGGCAGCTTCAACAGCTACAACCGGATCTACGGCTCTATCGGGACGGTGGTGGCGCTGCTGATGTGGTTCTACGTCGCGGGTTTCTCGGTGCTGCTGGGGGCGCTGATCAATGTCGAGCTGGCCCGCAGGCGGCGCCTGCGGGCCGTGAGGGCCGCGAAGGAGGAGTTCATGGAACTGGCCAAGGATGACGCGGCGGGCTGACCCGCCGCGATCGGGTCGTCAGACCTGCATGCCTTCGGTCGAAGCGAAGAACATCGCCTGGCTGACCGCCGAACGGACCTGTTCCTCGCCATAGGGCTTCGAGATGAGGAAGGCCGGTTCCGGGCGGTCGCCCGTCAGCAGGCGCTCGGGGAAGGCGGTGATGAAGATCACCGGGATGTCGCCCATGCTCTCCAGCAGCTCGTTGACGGCCTCGACCCCCGAGGAACCATCGGCCAGCTGGATATCGGCCAGAATCAGGTCGGGGCGATCCTTGGCGGCCAGGTCGATGGCGGCCGTGTGGGTGCGCGCGACGCCCGTCACCTCGTGGCCCATGGCCTGCACGATGCCCTTGAGGTCCATCGCGATGATCATCTCGTCCTCGATCACCATGACCTTCCCGCTGAGCGAGCTGCTCATTTCGGACAGGGCGATCTGGACCAGCTCGTCGGCCTCGGCGGGTTCGATTTGCATGACGCGGGCGATCTGGTCGCTGCGCAGTTCCTCGATGGTGCGCAGCAGAAGGGCCTCGCGGGAATTGGGCGTCAGGCCGCGCAGGTGGTCCTGGGCACGGCGTTCGCGGGTCGTGAGGTCGGCTTCCTCGACCGGCTGCCCCGAACTGATCCAGATGGCGTGGAACGTCTTGAACAGGGCGATCCGCAGATCGTCCTCTCCGTCCAGGACGGAGCGGTCGCTGAGAATCGCCTCGAGCGTGGCTGCCGCATAATTGTCGCCGGCACCTTGGCTGCCGGTCAATGCGCGGGCGTAGCGACGCAGATAGGGCAGTTCGCGTCCGATATTCTGGGCCAGATCGGCAGCAGTCATTTCACAGTCCTCTTAATTCCATATTGCAAGGAACCATCTTCGGCCCCTATCGGTTGCATACTGTGCGCACAAGATTGTCAGGACCTACAACACTATGACACCGAAGCGGGACGATCGGCGGAAACAGGCCGTGGAACAGCAGATCGATGAAAACCTCAAACGCGTCTATGAACAAGACGCGACGGACAATGTTCCCGACCGGTTTCTTGAACTTCTGCAGAAGCTGAAAGAGCAGGGATGAACCCCTGCCCGCCCTTTTCCATTCCTCGGAAAGATCTCTGATGACCAACTCAGCTTCGGCCGATCCCCGCGACCAGCTGGTCGATCACCTGCCCGCACTGCGCGCCTTCGCATTGTCGCTGACGCGAGAGGGTGCCGCGGCGGACGATCTGGTGCAGGACACGATCGTCAAGGCCTGGACGAACATGGACAAGTTCCAGGCCGGGACCAATCTGCGGGCCTGGCTGTTCACGATCCTGCGCAACACCTTCTATTCCGCCCGCCGCAAGACCAAGCGAGAGGTCAGCGACAGCGACGGCATCCATGCCGCGCGTCAGGCCACGCGCCCCGATCATGACGGCAGGCTGGCCCTGACCGATTTCCGCGCGGCCTTCCGGCAGCTTCCCGACGAACAGCGCGAGGCGCTGATCCTGGTGGGCGCATCCGGTTTCTCCTACGAGGAAGCGGCAGGCATGACCGGCGTCGCCGTGGGCACCGTGAAATCGCGTGCCAATCGCGGCCGTCGCCGGCTGACCGAACTTCTGCATCTGGAAGCCGGGGAAGAACTGAACATGACCGATCAGGCGACCTTGGCAGTCATGGCCCAGAACAACAGCAGCTCACGCTGAGCGGACGATGCTCAGGCGCATCTCGGACAGGTTGGATTTCACGCGTCGCCTGGGCTTTCGCCTGGGCGCGCTTCTGTCCGTGGCGATCCTGCCCATCGGGCTGATCTCGCTTGTCCAGAACCTCCATCTTGCACGAGAGGCCGAGCGCAGCGCCGAGATCGCGTTGCTGGGGCGGACCGCATCCGCGGCATCGGGCGAACGGGCCTTGCTGCAAAGCGCGCTCGGGTCTGCGGATGCCCTGGGGCCCGCGGTGCTGGAAACGCTGGACCGGCCCGATCTCTGCGGCGACCTGATGCGCAATTTCGTCGAACGCAGCGGGACCTATGTCTATGCGGGCTTCGTGCCGCTGGACGGAATGGCCGAATGCACATCGGCCCCGGCGGGCGGCGGTCCGGTGGATATCAACGATCTGCTGGTCTTCCAGCGCTTCATCGAAAACCCGATGACCGCGGTCTCGTCGATCGCCGAGGGGCCGATCAGCGGGCGACCTGTCGTGGTCGTGCTGCAGCCGCTCTATCGCGACCGCGATCTGCTGGGCTATGTCTCGGTCTCGTTGTCGCAGGAATTGCTGCGTTCGACCCATGCGGTCGATTTCGGCACGGAAGGCGCCCGGGTGCTGACCTTCAACAACCGTGGCGATGTCCTGACCGGGGACGGGATGCTGGGCACCGAGGCGCAGCAGCTTCTGCCCCGCGACATCAACCTGACGACTCTTCAGGGTCAGGGCGAGACGACCTTCCGGGCCATTGCAAACAACGGAGAGGACCGCGTCTTCACCGTCGTTCCCGTGGTTCCGGGCCTCGTCTACGCCCTTGGCAGCTGGAGCCCCAGCATCGCGGGCATCGGTGTCTTCCAGCTGTCGCGCTTCGGGGCGGTGCTTCTGCCCGTGACCTTGTGGGTGGTGTCGCTGGCGGTGGCCTATTTCGCGGTCTTCCGGCTGGTGCTGCGCCATATCACCGTGCTGCGCGGCCAGATGCGCCGTTTCGCCATCGGCAGCCGCGACGTGGCCCCCCCGGTCCTGCAGGGTGCCCCGACCGAGATCACGGATGTCAGCCAGACCTTCCACAACATGGCCCGCATCCTGATCCGCGACGAAGAGGCGATGGAGCAGGCGGTTTCCGAAAAGACCGTCCTTCTCAAGGAGGTCCACCACCGGGTGAAGAACAACCTCCAGCTCATCGCGTCGATCATCAACATGCAGGGGCGGCTGATCGACGACCCGGATGCCAAGCGCGTCTTGCGCTCGGTCCAGGACCGCGTGGCGGCACTGGCGACGATCTATCGCAACCTCTATCAGGCCGAGCAGCTCGATTCCGTCGAGGCCGGGCGCCTGATGACCGATATCATCACCCAGCTGACCAGCGTGTCGCAGGGCAATGCCGCAAAGCTCGAGGTCTCGACCGACATCAAGCCGGTGACCATGCTGCCCGACCAGGCCGTTCCGCTGACCCTTCTGGCGACCGAGGCCTTCACCAACGCGCTGAAATACGCGGGTGCGGGCCCTTCCGACAGCGCGCCCTGGGTCCGCGTCCGCCTGTCGTCGCCCGAACCGGGAATGGGCCTGCTGCAGGTCGAGAATTCGACCGAAGGGTCCGACCAGCAGCAGGGCACGGGCCTGGGCAGCCAGCTGATCGAGGCCTTCGCCATGCAGCTGGAAGGCGACATCCAGATCGAGGAGATGGCCGGCCGTTATCGCCTGTCGCTGCCTTTCCGCATCGCGCACACCCATGCGCCGCAATCGAACGACACCCGCCAGGTCGTGCTGACATCGGCCGCGCGCGAAGGTGCCCAGCACTGAGCGTGCTTGCGCCTGCCGCCATCTGCTCTATCTTCCGAATATGAGCGACGGGGCCGAAAATTACGATCTGGGTACGGGACGCGGGCTGATCGCCTGTCCCAACTGCGATGCCCTGCATGTCGAGGAAGAGCTGGAGCTGGGCGAGACCGCCCGCTGCATCCGCTGCGGTACGGTCCTGGCCAAGCCGCGCGACGGGGCCTTTGCGCAGCTGATCGCGCTAGCCTTCACCTCGATGGTGCTGCTGGTGGGCGCGGTGTTCTTCCCCTTCCTCCAGGTGTCGACCATGGGCTTCGGGAATGCCAGCTCCCTCTTCGACGTGGCGCTGGCCTTCGCCGAAGGGGTGATGCTGCCACTGGTCCTTGCGGTGCTTGCCATGATCATCGGGCTGCCGATCTTCCGGTCCTTCCTGCTGGTATACACCCTCGTGCCGCTGGCGCAGGGGCGTCCGCCGTTCCGGCATGCCGCCCGCGCCTTCCGCTGGTCCGAATTGCTGCGCCCCTGGTCCATGGCCGAGATCTTCGTGATCGGCACGGCCGTCGCGCTGATCAAGGTCGCGGGGCTTGCAACCGTCCATCTGGGCCCGGCCTTCTGGGCATTCTGCGCGCTGATCTTCGTGAACATCGCCAGCCGCGCCTTCATGTGCCAGACCTCGATCTGGGACGCGATCGAGGATGCGGGCGTCGAAACCGATTTAACCGAACGCAAGGCCCGCGCATGAGCGCCCCCGAAAGCGACCACAAGGGCCCGATCCTGACCGCGCACCGGGCCGGGCTGGTCGGCTGTCACCGCTGCGGGCGCGTCTGGCCGCTGGAACACCGCCGCTGCAACCGCTGCGGCGCGCATCTCGTGCCGCCCGATCGGCGTGGGCTGCAGAAGGTCTGGGCATGGTGGTTCGCGGGGCTGATCTGCTACGTGCCCGCCAACCTGTTCCCGATGATGCGGACGGAAACCTTCGCGGGGCTTGCTGGCAATACCGAATCCACGATTCTCGGCGGGGTGGTGGAGCTGATCCACCACGGAAGTTACGACATCGCGCTGATCGTCTTCGTGGCCTCGATCATCGTGCCCATCGGCAAGTTCCTGGCGATCGCATGGCTGGCAACCGTTGCCGGTCAGCCCGCATCCGTCGATCAGGCGCATTCGCGGCTGAAGGTCTACGAGGTCGTGGAATTCATCGGGCGGTGGTCGATGATCGACGTCTTCGTGGTGGCGATCCTGTCGGCCCTCGTGCAGCTGGGCTTCGTCGCCTCGATCCATCCCGGCCCCGCGGCCGTGTCCTTCGCCCTCTCGGTTGCGTTCACGATGCTTTCGGCGCAAAGCTTCGACGCGCGACTGATCTGGCGCGGCCTTCCCCTGCGTTCGGCCAGGCACTGACCGCCCGGGGGTCGCCGACAACCTTGCCACGCCGCCTTCAGGAACATGCGCAGATGACAGACAAGCCCCAGCCCCCCAAGCCCGCCAGCCCGGTCCGCAAGACCGCGGCACGCGCCGCACAGGCCGGGGTCAACGTGATCTGGATCGTGCCGATCATCGCACTGGTCGTGACGCTGGCCATCGCGTGGAACAGCTTCCGCGATCGCGGCACGCTGATCGACATCGAATTCGCCGATGCCACGGGCATCACGCCGGGCGACACGACGCTGCGCTTCCGCGAGATCGTCGTGGGCCAGGTCGAGGGCGTGCGCTTCACCGACGATCTGTCCAGCGTGGTCGTGTCGATCCGCGTGGACAAGGACGTCGCCCCCTATATCGACGACGAGGCCTCGTTCTGGATCGTGCGCCCGCAGGTCAGCGCGCAGGGCGTCACGCGCCTCGACACCGTGCTGACGGGTGCCTTCATCGAGGGTTACTGGGATGCCGACATCTCCGAGACCGCGACCCGTTTCGCGGGGCTTGAGCGTCCGCCGCTGATCCGCAGCGACCAGAAGGGCACCTGGGTCAAGCTGCTGATGGACAATGCCGACGGGCTGAGCGAGGGCGCGCCCATCCTGTTCCGCGGGGTCGAGGTGGGTCGTCTTGAAAACATCCGGCTGGCCGATGACAGCGAACGCGTGCGCGTCGATGCCTTCATCGAGGCGCCCCACGACGCGCGCCTGACCAGCGCCACGGTCTTCTGGGACACGTCGGGCTTCTCGTTGTCGCTGGGGTCGCAGGGGCTGGCCTTCAACGTCAATTCGCTGTCCTCGGTCCTTCAGGGCGGCGTGGCCTTCGACACGCTGATCAGTGGCGGCCAGCCCATCGAGACGGGCCACAGCTACGAGCTGCTGCCCGACGAGGATGCCGCCCGCAGCCAGCTGTTCGTCAGCAATGACAGCGAACGCCTGCGCGTGGCCATGCTGATCGACGATTCCGTCGAGGGGCTGGGGAAGGGCGCGGACGTCCAGTACAAGGGTCTGCGCATCGGCAGCGTCACCGATATCGCGGTGCGTCTGGGCCAGGATTCCGACGGGGTCGAACGCGTGCAGCAGCTGATCACCCTGACCGTGGCCCCCCGCAGGCTGGGCCTGCCCGAGGATGCGACCGCCGAGGACGCGCTGGACCTGTTGCAGACCGAGGTCGCATCGGGGCTGCGCGCGCGCGTCGCCAGTTCGGGCTTCCTTGGCACGTCCCTGGTCGTCGAACTGGTCAACATCCCAGGCGCCCCCGAGGCCATGATCGACACGGGTGCCGATCCGCTTCCGCTGATCCCCTCGGTTGCGGGGGATCTGGACGATTTCACCAGCAGCGCCCAGGGCCTCGTGACCCGCATCGGCGATCTTCCCATCGAAGAGGTGATGAACAGCGCCCGCGACATGCTGGACAGCATCACGGCCCTTGCCGCCTCCGAGGAGACGCGCGCCATTCCGGGGGCCATCCGCAAGGCCGCCGAGGAAGGCTCGGTCGCGCTGGAGGACGTGGCCCAGATCACCGCCCGACTGCGCGAGGCCGATAGCGGCGAATCGCTGGCCCGCCTGATCGACGGAGCGAACGAGGCCGTCACCGCGGTGACCGAGGCCGCCGCCGACATGCCAGAGATGGTCGACCAGATCGATGTCGCGGCCGCCGCCGTCGAAGAGTTCGGCTTTGCCGAGATCAGCGCCCAGGCCGAAGGCATCATGGCCGATCTGCGCGCCATGCTGGGCAGCGAGGATGCCGAGCAGCTGCCGCGCAACCTGTCCGACACGCTGGAGGCCGCGACCGGGCTGCTGAACGACCTGAGCGATGGCGGAGCGGCCACCAGCCTGAACGACGCCCTGCGTTCGGCCAGCGTCGCCGCCGACGAGATCGCGAGATCGGTCGAGGCCCTGCCCGCCCTGATCCAGAGCCTGCAGGTCACCGCAGGCCGTGCCGACACGCTGTTTGACAGCTATGGCGAACGTTCGGCCTTCAACAACGAACTGATCACCACGCTGCGCGAGTTGCGCCGCGCCACGGCGGCCTTCGGCTCGGTCGCCCGGTTGATCGAACGCAACCCCCGCGCCTTCATCCTGGGACGATAAGCCATGACCATTCTTCGCGCCGCGTTCCCCGCAATCTGCCTGCTGACGGCAGCCTGTTCGAACCCCGAGGCCACGGGCCGATACCTGATCGACCCGCCCGTGACGGGCGTCCAGGTGCCCAACCGCCTGGGCACGGCCGAGCTGAAGGACGTCCAGCTTCCCGAATACGCATCCGATCAGGAGGTCGCCTTCCAGACCGCGGACGGGGCGGTGCGGTCGAATCCCGACGACATCTGGGCCGACGACCCGTCGCGCGCCTTCACCACGACGCTGGCGCGCACCATCTCCGAGGTGTCGGGCGCGACCGTCATCGGCGAACCATGGCCCCTGGCCGAACCGCCCGCCCGGGTGGTCGAGGTGCGCGTGGAACGCGCGCTGTCGCAGGCGAACGGCATCTATCGCCTCAGCGGTCGGTATTTCGTGTCCGATGACGGGCTCAAGGGATCGGGCACCAACTATGCCCGCAGCTTCGACATCCAGGTGCCCTTGGGTGAACCCGGCCCCGGCGCGACCGCCCGTGCCGCGGGCGAGGCGATCAGCCAGCTGGCGGCACAGATCGCCAGCCTGTCGGGCCCCGGCGCAGCCATCGCGACCACGACCAGCCGGACCGACGATCTGGATTTCGCGGGCATCTTCTGAGCCCAAAAAGGTGACCGGCAGGGCCATGGGCTCTGCCGGTCGATCCGCAGGTAACGTAAGCAGGGAGTGACTCGTTAAACAAACAGGTCTGCGGATATCTCTGGAATGACCCTCAGCCCTTCTCGAGGCTGGTCTCGAACGGATCGCGCCCGATCACGCGGGCGATCACCGGCAGGACGAAATGGTCGAAGCAGGACCGGTCCGGCTTGAATGCGCCGGGGCTTCCGATGCCGCCGCATTCCTCGCAATCAGAAATCGTGCCCCAGCAGTTGGGGCAGGCCCCAAGCGCGCAGGCCAGCATCTCGGCATGGTCGATCAGCAGGGCATTCTCGCGTTCCAGACGGCGGATGCTGACGCTCTCGGCGGTTTCCGGGACGGGCTGACGTTTCGGTTCAGCACCCAGAATGCCCAGCTGGGACATGAAGTCCTGATAATCGCGGATGCCCTTGTCCATTTTCGGTCTCCTTCGGGATCGCCTTGCTTCGTTCCATCAATTGATTCGCATCCCCCCGTGAAAGGGGCGTGAATATGCGCGTGAAGGCCCCTCAGCGCCGCCAGGGCCGCCCCGGGCCCGGCAGGATCGGCGGGTGGCCTGTCCCATCGGCCATGGCCAAGGCTATCATCTCCTGGCGCGTTCCGGGCCGTGCCCCTGCGGCCATGCGACCTGCCAACCAACGAGAGACCCAGGGTGCCGCCAGCGAACTGCCCGACATGATCGCGAAGCTGCCCGATCCGCGTCCCCGCACGATCATCCCGTCATCGAAGGGCGCGCTGTCGATCCGGACCATGACATCGCCCCCGATCTCGCGATCGATCAGCGAATTGTAGATGACGCAGCGGTCGAACTGGTGGTCCACGACGCCCGCGCGCAGGGTTCGCGACCCCGTGGCATAGGCGTTGATCGTGTCGCTTCGCTGGACTGCCGCGGCCCCGCCCACCGGGTCGAAGGGAATGGGAAAACCGTCGGGGCGCAGTTCGTGATAGGCGGGATCGACAAGCCTGCTCTGGCGGGCCTCGCGGGGGAAGCCCCGCAGCACGTCGTCGCGTTGCAGGGACAGGGCATAATCGCCGGGGGACGATCCCGGCGCGATCGAGATGCCCCATTGCCCCGCCGTCAGCCAGGGATCGCCGGGGCGTTCGGGACAGGTCGGGTCCAGGATCACGGTCACGCATTCGCGCCAGCCCGGACCGACCTGCGCGGTCAGCGTGCAATAGGCGCGGGCAATCACGTCGCCACGGTTGTCGTGAAGCCGCGCGACCTGTCCATGGGCCGTGAAGCCCGTGGTCCGGGCGATCATTCCGGGGCCGTCCAGCGTGATCTGCATGGGGGATGCGGGGGGCGCGGCCAATACGGGGCCCCAGATCTCGAGCGGTGTCACGGTGCGATCGTCGGGGGGCAGGTTCCATTCCAGCCGCCGGCCCACGGGCAGGGTCGCCCGCAGCCGCGCCATGCGGTGGTTTCCCGATGGCAGGACGATCCGCACCGGGCCCAGATCCGGCGCCACGTGGCCCGAGACGGCATCGAGGAAACGCTCGATCAGGCTGGAACCGTCGCGCGGCCCCGCCGTCAGCCCCAGGCTGATGTTCAGCACCACGGGCAGCCGGACGGAATTTGCGGGCAGCCCGCGATGGGACTCGACCTGGCGGCACAGACGTCGTGCCCGGGTCAGGACGAACAGCACCGCCGCGATCATCACGCCGGGGGCCAGGGTGCCCGTCGTGTCGGCCAGGATGCGGGGCGGCAGGTTCACCCCGATCAGGGGGATGTTCCGGCCCCGCGGGTCATCCGGTGCCATCCCTGCGGCCAGCAGCGATACCGCCGCCCCGTGGCCCGCCGCGAAGGCCGCCGAATGGGTGGTCTGGCGGTTCATGTCGACGATGCCCGCCGCACGATAGATGCCGTCCTCGGTCGCGATGCGGCCTTGGGCCAGGTCGCGCAGCCAATGCGATATGCGCGCGCCGCGCAGTTCGATCCCCGCAGGCAGGTCGCGCCCCGGCCCCGCAGGGTCGTGCGCCGCATCCATCGCCCAGAGAGATGCGACCCGCGACCGTCGGTCACCCACCCGGAACCGTTCATGCGCGAAGGGGATCGCGTCGTCGATCACGCCGGTGATGCAGCCGCCTTCGGGATCGGGCAGGTCGGCCGCATCCATCAACAGATGGGCAGGATCCAGAACCGGGATGGCACGCGGCGACGGATTGACCGCATCGGGCAGCACCACCAGCCCCGGCGCGAACAGCGCGGCGGTCATCGCCTGAAGATCCGCCCCGCCGATCATTCCCGGAAGGCTGCGGACAGCAGCTGGTCCAGCAGTCGGTCCTGTTCGGGCGGCAGGGCGTCCTTGCCCGATTTCGGGATGGCCTCGCGCTCCAGCCGGTCCTGCAGATAGGGGGACAGCCCCGCGATGCCGCCCTCGGCCATGGGTTCGGGATCGGCCCAGCCGGATGTCAGCTCCATCTTGCCCCCCATTCCTTGACGGCGCGTTCGATCAGAACGGTCCACAGTGGCGCGCCGGGCGGGGGCACCGCGACGGGGGTGAAGGCGGTGGACGGGTCGCGCCCCTCCATCATGTCCTGCAGCACCTGGTAGTGAAAATCGCGGGTGACGGGATCGCCCGGCGTGCCATCCACGAAGGCTGTGCCGTCGAAGCTGCCGCTGCGCATCGGGTCGCATCGCCCGGCGCGCGCCATCAGGTATCGCCCGATCTGGATGCCCAGCACCGCCCCCGCGGCGCTGTCGGCGGGGAAATGCACGCCCGCCACCGTCCGGTTGATCGCGATGCGGCAGGCCATGCGGAACAGCCTGTCGGACGCATCGACCTTGGCCGCGGAATCGCGGATCAGGGACAGCATGGTCGCAAGGCAGAAGGCCTGCGTCGCATGGCCGCTGGGCAGGGTGGCGTGGGACGGCACGGGGATCACCGGCTGGATGCGGTCGCTGAACTGCGATGGACGCGGGCAGGCCAGCGCCAGCTTCATGCGCATCACCAGATGGGTCGTGATGTCCAACCCGCGATAGAGCATTTCCAGAAGCGCCTCGGATCTCGATTCCTCCAGCGGAAGGATCGAGGCGAAGAAGGGCAGCAGCTCGGCGCGCTGAACCTCGATCTCGGGGACGCGGTCGGGGCGCAGTTCGGCATAGTTTCCGACCATCTCGACCGCCTCGCGGAACTGCGAGAGATCGGGCCGTGCGATCTTGGCGATCACGGTGCCGCCCGATGCGTCCTGCCACAGGATTGCCGCGGAATGCGCGGCCTCGGCGGGCCCCGAGCTTTCGAAGCGCACCCCTTCGAGCAGCTCTGCCACGAGGACCGCCGCGCGGTGATCCGCATCCATCCGCAGCAGCCGCTGCCCCGGGTCCAGCGACGGGGGCTGTCCTGCCACCGGATTCATCAGTTCAGAGCCCACGATGGCATCGCGGGACCGGATCAGGGCCAGCGTCGTCAGCGTGGCGGCACCCCCGGCATCCTCGGCCTTGGCGTGCTTTGCATGTTTCGCGTGCTTGGCATGGAACAATGACATCGTCGATCCCGCAACTTTGGCTAAATCCAGGGGGCTTCGATGCACCGATGCTATCACAGAAACGTGTTAAAGGTTAAGTATATTGCCGAAGTTACCACGCATGGCACCATGATCCTTGTTCTGTCCCTGATCGGCCCGGTCGAACTGACGGGCCCCGGCGATATCCGCCTGACCCCGCGCGGAATGCGTGCGCGGGGGGCGTTGGCGATCATGGGGACGGCGCGGGGGATGCGCCTGCACCGGGCGCGGCTGCAGGACCTGCTGTTCAGCGACCGCGAACCGGAACATGGCAATGCCAGCCTTCGCCAAGTCCTGAGAGAGATCCGCATCGCGCTGGGCGATCACCGGCAGGCGCTGATCACCGGACCGGGCTGGGTCGGGCTGGATCCCGAAATGCTGCGCGTGGACATGCGTCCCCGACCCGGCGCGGATGGCCAGCTGCCGGAATTCGGCGCCGATCTGGACATCCCCGACCCCGAATTCGAGGATTGGCTGCGCGATGCCCGCCAGGCTGCCGCATCCCACCCCGAGACGCCCGATCCCGCGCCCGACGCCCTGCCCGCCCTGATCCTGCAGGAACCGATCTCGTCCAGCCAGGATGCGCAGGTCATCGGCGGCATGATCCTGTCCGAGGCCGCGGGGCGCGTGGGCGACCTGCTGCCGGTCGAGATCCTGTCGGGCGTCGATGCCGCCGAGGGTCCCTGCGTGATCGTCAAATCCATGGCCAACATGCAGGGCGACACGTTCAACTTCCTGGTGATGCTGACCCACCAGCCTTCGGGCCGGATGATGTGGTCGCAGCGCTTTTCCTCGGCCGTTGCGGATCTGGGCGGGCAGATGGGCGAATTCGTGGCACGGTCCTGTCTGGGGATGCTGCAGGTGCTGGATCACGGCACGCGGCTGGGGGCGGCGCTGCAGATCTCGTTCGGGGATGTGTTCAGCTTCAGCACGGATCGTCTGCGCCGCGCCGATGACGTGCTGGCGCGGCTGGGCGACAGCGTGACCCCTGCCGTGACCCTGTCGCTGCGGGCATGGATCCGCACGACCCACGCCTATGAGCGCCTGGACCCCAATCCCGGCAAGGCCATCGCCGAGGCTGCGGAATTCGCGGCCAGGGCGCGGCAGGCGGCCCCCTATCATGCGACCGCGCTGGCCGTCAGTTCCGTGGTCGAGGCGTTCCTGGACCGCGACGATCTGGCGTTCGAGCTGTCGCGCCAGGCGGTGGTGATCGACAGCCAGAACCCCCTTGCGCGCCTGGCGCATTCCCGTGCGCTGGCGGGGATCGGGCGCAATGCCGACAGCGCCATGCAGGCGCAGCAGGGGCTGACGCAGGCGCTGTCCAGCATCAACCCGGCGAACTGGCATCTGGGCATCGGGGTCGCGCTGATGCGGGCGGGCGACCTGCCCGGTGCGATGCGCCACCTGGAGGCCGTGCATCGCCACGCGCCCGACAACCGGCCGGCCCTTCGATTCCTCTCGGCACTGCGCTTTGCCACCCGGGACGAGGCGGGTGCCGCCGAGGCATTGCGCGCGCTAAAGAAGCTGGAGCCCGATTTCTCGTTGGATCTGATGGCAAGCGAGGATTACCCGGTCGATACGCTGCGCAGGCTGGGCTTGCTGGGCATCGCGAAATCGGGGTTGTTCTAGGCCAGGGCGGCGATCAGCTGGCGGTGCAGATGCGGCCCCGCCACGACCATGCCGTCCAGAAGCGCACGCGGGCTGTTGAAGCGCATGCGCCCGCCGCGGCGGTCGCTGACGGCCGCGCCCGCGCGTTCCGCGATCAGGCTGCCGGCGGCGATGTCCCATTCCCATGCCGCGCGCAACGACAGGGCCGCGTCGAAGCGCCCCTCGGCGGCAAGGCACAGCCGCCATGCCAGCGATGACCGGAACTGACGGCTGAAGGGCGGCACCTGCCCGCCGCTCCAATGCGCGGGATCCGTCACCCCGCGATAGGTCAGGATCCTGGCCCCGTCGATATCGGCGCCCGTGGGCGCGATGGGTTGCCCGTTCAGCAGCGCGGGGCCGCCCTCATGCGCGGTATAGGTCAGGTCCAGCGCCGGCAGATGCACCACCGCCGCCGTGATCCGGTCGCCCCTGGCGACGGCCAGCGAATGGGCGAAGCCCTCTTGTCCGTCGATGAAGGCGCGGGTCCCGTCGATCGGGTCGATGATGAAGCAGTGCTGCGCGTCCAGGCGGTCCGGATTCGCCTCGCTTTCCTCGGACAGCCAGCCGTAATCGGGGCGCGCGGCGGACAGGCGCGCCAGAAGCGCGTCGTTCACGGCCAGGTCGGCCTCGGTCACGGGGCCTGCATCGTCGGCCTTGTCCCAGGTCTGCGGATCGTTGCGCCAGAAGCGCATGGCGATGGGGCCGACCGCCAGCGCTGCCTGCGTCAGAAGCTTCAGATCGGCCTCAGGCCCCTGCAACGGTCATCCCCTCGACCAGCAGGCTGGGCACCTCGAAGGCGCGCCAGGGCAGCGCATCGTTCGCGGCGATCGGCGTCATCAGCATCTGCCGCAGGTTGCCCGCGATGGTGCATTCGTTGACGGGCCAGGCGATCTGGCCGTTCTCGACCCAGAAGCCCGCGGCCCCGCGCGAATAATCGCCCGTCGTGCCGTTGATCGACGCCCCCAGCATCGAGGTCACGATCAGCCCGCGCCCCATGTCGCGGATCAGCGCCTGCTGATCGCGGTCGCCCGGGGTCAGCAGGATGTTGCTGTGCCCCGGGGACGGGGCCGAGGCCAGCCCGCGCACCGCCGATGCGGTACTGTCCATGCCCAGCTTGCGCGCAGTGGCCAGGTCCAGCGTCCAGCCCTGCAGGATGCCGTCCGCCACGATGTCGCGGCCATAGGTGGCCAGCCCTTCGCCGTCGAAGGGGCGGGATGCCGGATGACGGGGGCGCAGCGGGTCCTCGGACAGGGTCATGCCCTGCGGCAGGACCTGTTCGCCCAGATCGCGCCGCAGCCAGCTGGCGCCCCGCGCGACCGCGCTGCCGTTCACCGCCGCCAGCAGATGCCCGATCAACGAGGCCGAGACCCGCCGGTCGAACAGGATCGGAAAGGCACCGGTGGGGGGCTTCTTCGCCCCTGCGCGTGCGACGGTGCGTTCGCCCGCCAGCAGGCCGATCTCTTCGGGGGTGGGAAGGTCGGCCGCAAAGATCCGCCCCTCGCCCGCGTAATCGCGCTCCATCCGCGTGCCTTCGCCGGTGATGGCCACCGCCGAGATCGCGTGGCTGCTGCGTCCGTATCCCCCCGAAAACCCGTTCGATGCCGCAAGCCACAGCCGCTTGCTGCTGCAGCTGGCATTCGCGCTCTCGACCTGAGAGATGCCCGCGACCGACAGGGCCGCAGCCTCGGCGCGCAGGGCAAGATCCTGCAGATGCGCAGGTTCGGGTTCGAGGGCGTCGTCGTGCAGGTCCAGACCCGCGGCATCGCGGCGTGGCGAAAGCTGTTCGGGATCGGCAAGGCCCAGCCAGTCGTCGACCGGGGCCGCGCGCGCCATGGCCACCGCGCGTTCGGCCATCGCCGCGATGGCATCGCGGGAATGGTCCGACGACGAAACCGCCCCCTGCCTGCCGCCGACCAGCACGCGCAGGCCGATCTCGACCCCTTCGGCGCGTTCGGCGTTCTCGAGGGTGCCGTCGCGCACGTCGATCCCGGTCGCGCGTGCATCGACGGCCATCGCGTCGGACTGATCGGCGCCGGCCTTGCGGGCAGCGTCGATCAGGGCTTCGGCAAGGTTCTGCAGATCGTTCATGCGGCCGCCGTCACTTCACCTGCTGTCCGTTGGCGAAGATCGACCCGCCCTCGGTGAATTTCAGCTGGGTTTCCAGGGTGTCGGGCTCTCCCTCGACGGGGCGGGCGAACATTGCCAGCATCATCCGTGCGCCCATGACCTGTTCCTGCGGCAGAAGCCCCATGGCGACCAGGTTGTCCATCAGCCCGTTCACGCCGGTGAAGCTGCCCTGCAGCTGGCCCACGGGTTCGCGCGGATCGTCGCCGAATTCCAGCTGGCCCGCGATGTCGACCGACGCCCCGATCGCGTCCAGGGCGACCTGCTTGATGTTCAGCGTGGTGGGCACTAGGGGCGGCTGCGCCGGGTCGCTGCCGGTGGCCGGGGACATCAGGTGCCGGGTCACGCGGGCCTCGCCGTCCAGATCGACCGTCAGGTCCGCGGGTTCGCGCGACAGCGTGTTCTGGGGATCGATGCCCTGCCAGATCTCGTCGCTGAGGGTCAGACCGGCGATCCCCAGCTTCAGCGCGAAGGGCTGCGGGGTCTCTTCGGCGGCGACGGGCAGGCGGACCGTGAAATCGCTGCGTTCGGTCCCGTAGGCGATGGGGAAGGGCAGCTCGTCCGAGGTCATGGAATACTGCGCGCCCTCGAGGAAGCCGCCATAGCCGAAGCCCTCGTTCGACATGTCGACAGTCATCTCTCCGCCGGTGGCGGTCATCGTGCCGTCGGTCGCGACCGGCTGGCCCATATCGTCGGATGCGCGGCCCCCGAAGGCCAGATCGATGGCCCCCGCGCGGATCAGCGCATCGAGGTTGAACCCGGCCTCGAGCGCGGCGGCGGGATCGGTCTCGAAGCTGGTGGCCCCGTCGGGCTGGGCGCCCTCACCCTCGAAGCCCAGATCGGCGATCGTCAGCGTCGCATCGAAGCTCTCGTCGGGGGCATCCTCGCCGCCCTGCCTTGCGGGGCCGCGGGCCTCCATGGTCAGGGACAGCTCGGTCGCGCTGCCGTCGAATTCATGCTCGGTGCCGCCATTGTCCAGCTGACGGGTCCGTTGGCTGGATTCCAGCCCGGTCAGCACGGCCTGCAGGCTGCCCTGGCCCTGGTCATCGATGGGTTTGCCCTCGATCACCACGCGCGGCATCGAGATGTCATGCTTCACGTCCTCGGGCGACCCGGACGAGATCATCTGGTTGTCCGGCGCCTCGATGGTCGCGTCGAAGCCGATCTCCTCGGTTTCGGGCGTATCGGTTTCGGGCGCATCGGCGGGGTCGGTGTTCGGCTCGGCGGGAACCTCGACGGTATTGCGCACGGCGATGTCCATCGGACCGCCGAAGGTGCTGCGGACGTCGGGTCCGGCCTGTTCCATCACCAGCGTGGGGATCTGCAGCCGGAAGCTGCCATTCTCGCCCTGCTGCGATGTGACGGTGATGTCGGTCAGCGACAGCCGGTCGTCCGCCGCGTCCCGGGATCCGACCTCGACGGCGTATCCCATGTCCTCGTAGCCGCTGCGCATGTTGTCCCAGACCTCGGCGGGGGTCACGTCGGCGAAGGCCGCGGTGGCGCCCAGGGTCAGGGCGATGGTCGATGTGGAAACGGCACGGAACATGGCAAAGCCTTTCACTGGGCGCAGGTTTTGCAAGAACCTGACACAGCCCCCGCGAAAGGTGAAGGGAACATGTCGTGACATGACCGAGAGGCGCGGATCGCATCTGCCACCCCCGACCATGTCGCGATTGTTCAGGCGTAGACGCCCTCGCGGCCGAACTGGCGGCACAGCATGTAGCACAGCACCGCGCGATACTTGCTGCGGTTGGCGCGGCCGTATCGGTCGATGGCATGGTCCAGCGCCTCGTCCAGCTTGTCGCTGTCGGACAGGCCCAGCTTCTTCTTCAGGTAATTGTCGCGAAACCGGTCCATTTCCGACTTGTCGCTGGCCGCGACGGTTTCGGAATCGGCATTGTAGATGGATGGCCCCAGGCCGATGGTGACCTTTCGCAGCAGCTCCATGTCCGGGGTCTCGCCCAGCTTGGTCTCGATGTCGTTGGCGTATTTCGCGATCAGATCGTCACGTCTTCCCATGTCGTATCCTTCCCGTCCCTCTCCAGCGTTATCGTGCTGCCAGATTGCCCAGCCCCCCTTACGCGATCAAGAAAATTCGCGGAATGTCGTTCCGTTACGGACCCTTGGCCCGCGACATGCGTTCCGCTGCGGGCATGGGGGGGCCGGTTCGCGTCCTTTTCTGATGCCTGCCGCTTGTGCCCGTGGCCGCCAATCAGCATCTGGGGCAGCAGACAAACGAAGGAGTTTCCGATGCGCCGTCTTGCCATCGCCGCCATCCTGGGGCTGACCGCCGCCCTGCCCGCCGCCGCCGACACGATCCGGGTCGGCATGTCGGGGGGATATTTCCCGTTCACCTTCACCCGCGCGGACGAATTGCAGGGCTTCGAGGTCGATTTCCTGAACGCCATCGGCGAGGAGACCGGCGACGATGTCGAATTCGTCACCATGTCCTTTTCCGGGCTGATCGGCGCGCTGGATTCGGGCCGCATCGACACGGTCGCCAACCAGATCACCATCACCCCCGAACGCGAGGCCAAGTTCGCCTTCACCCAGCCCTATGTCTTCGACGGGGCGCAGGTGGTCGTGAAGGCCGGCAACGAGACCGAGATCACCGGCCCCGAGAGCCTGAAGGGCCGCGCGGTCGCCGTGAACCTGGGTTCGAACTTCGAGGCGCTGCTGCGCGAGCTGCCCTATGCCGACGAGATCGAGATCCGCACCTACGAGAGCAACATCGCGCAGGATACCGCCTTGGGCCGTGTCGATGCCTTCGTGATGGACCGCGTCAGCTCGGGGCAGGTCATCGCCGAGAGCCCGCTGCCCCTGGCCCTGGCCGGAGAGCCCTTCTCGGAGATCCGCAACGCCCTGCCCTTCCGCGACGACGAGGAAGGCCGCGCGCTGCGCGACCGGGTGGATGCGGCGATCACCACCCTGAAGGAGAACGGCACCCTGGCCGAGATCTCGGAGAAATGGCTGAATGCGGACGTGACGCAGCCCGTCGCGGCGTCGGACGGCTGAGCCGATGCGCGCGCTCGACCTGGGCTACATGTGGGACCTCGTGCCGGTCATCGCGGGCTATGTGCCGCTGACGCTGTTCATGGCCATCGTCTCGATGCTGGCGGCGCTGGTGCTGGCATCGCTTCTGGCGATCGTGCGCGTCCAGCGGCTGCCGGTGATCGACCGCGTGGTGGCGCTGTTCATCAGCTTCTTCCGGGGCACGCCCCTGCTGGTGCAGCTGTTCCTGTTCTATTTCGGTCTGCCCCAGGTCCTGCCCGCGCTGGAAGGCATCAACGGCGTCAGCGCCGCGATCTTCGGCCTGACGCTGCATTTCTCGGCCTACATGGCCGAGAGCATCCGCGGTGCGATCATCGGCGTCGATCGCAGCCAATGGGAGGCCGCGCAGTCCATCGGCATGACGCAAAGCCAGCTGTTGCGGCGGATCATCCTGCCGCAGGCCACCCGGACCGTCGCGCCGACGCTGATGAACTACTTCATCGACATGATCAAAGGCACGTCGCTGGCCTTCACCCTGGGGGTCACCGAAATGATGGGCGCGGCCCAGAAGGAGGCCGCCGGCAGCTTCCTTTATCTCGAGGCCTATCTGATCGTGGCGATCTTCTACTGGGTGATCGTCGAGGCATTGTCGGTGGGTCAGCGCGCGCTGGAGGCGCGGCTTGGAAAGGCGGTGGCACGATGAGCGGTCAGGTCAGGATAGACGGGCTGGTCAAGCGGTTCGGCGACAACACGGTCCTTGCGGGGATCGACCTTGCGCTGGAACCGGGTGAACGCGTGGCCATCATCGGGCCGTCGGGCACGGGCAAGTCGACGCTGCTGCGCTGCCTGAACTTCCTCGACCGTCCCGATGCGGGGCGCATCGCCATCGGCGATCTGTCGGTCGATGCCGCGCGGGCGACCAAGGCCGACGTGCTGGCCCTGCGCCGTCGGACGGGGTTCGTCTTTCAGAACTATGCGCTGTTCGCCAACAAGACCGCGCGCCAGAACCTGATGGAGGGGCTGACCACCGTGCGCGGCTGGTCCCGGCAGGATGCAGCGGCCAAGGCCGACGACATCCTGCGCCAGATCGGGCTGGGCGATCGCGGCGACAGCTATCCCGCCGCCATGTCGGGCGGACAGCAGCAGCGCGTGGGCATCGGGCGTGCGATGGCCCTGGATGCCGAGCTGATGCTGTTCGACGAACCGACCAGCGCGCTGGACCCCGAATGGGTGGGCGAGGTGCTGGACCTGATCCGGCGCATCGCGGATGGCAATCAGACCATGCTGATCGTCACCCACGAGATGCAGTTCGCCCGCGAGATCGCCGATCGTGTCATCTTCATGGAAGGCGGTCGCATCGTGGAACAGGGGCCGCCTTCGCAATTGTTCGGCAATGCGCAGGACGATCGGACGCGGGCCTTCCTGCGACGGGTCGGGTGACACAGGAAATGGCCGCCCCGTTTTCGGATCACTTGGCTGATATCTGTCAGAGACCCGCGGTCTGGAAATAGACGTCGGGCGTGCGCTGATCGCTGAAGCCCGTGCCCGATGCGATGATGCAGCTGGTCTCATCGGCGCGCGCGGCGACCAGCGTCCAGGTGCCCATCTGCTCGGAGCCCCACAGCTCGGTCGCGGCAAAGCCCGCGGTCACGACCAGTTCCTCGCTGAAATCATGGGTCAGGGTATTCTGGATCTCGGCGTCGCTGGCGCAATAGGGTTGATCGGCCACGGCATCCTCGGACAGGGGCATGGCGTCGATATGGTCCAGCATGGCGGCAGGTTGGACGCCGCGCATCGCGCTCCAACCCTCGACCGGGGCACCGGGTTGCGGGGCTGCGGCTGCGGGCAGAGCGGACAGCAGCGCGACACCGGTGGCTGCGGCGGCGCAGGCGATGTTGTTGGCGATGCGTTTCATGGTCCTTGCCTTTCATCAGACGATGCGAATTCGTCAGCAAAACGCAGGTTTTCGCCGCAGGGTTCCCCGTCCGCCCCTCAGGCCCACCGCCGGGCCAGGGTCAGCCGTGCCCGCAACCCGTCGCTTTCGGCAGTGAATTCAAGCGCCCCGCCATGCTGGGCCGCGATGGTCGAGACGATGGCCAGACCCAGCCCCACGCCCGGCTTGCCGGCGGTATTCCCGCCCCGCTGGAAGGCCCCGGTCAGGCGGTTCATGTCATCCTCGGTCAGGCGGGCGCCGCGATCGGTCACGTCGATCCAGGCCCGGTCGGCATCGCCATCCACCGTGACCAGCGCCTCTCGTCCGTATTTCAGCGCATTGTCGATCAGGTTGGTCAGCCCCCGCCGAAGCGAGGTCGGCTGCCCGCGCATCAGCACCACATGCGCATCGACACCTGCACGGGCGGTCCGGCGGGAAAACAGGGTGCCGGCCTCGGCGGGATGGGCGGGCGCGTCGCGAAGGGTCACGGGCATCCCCACATCCTGGTAATCGGCGACCACGGCCTCGACCAGCGATGCAAGCGACAACTGCCGGAAGGGCTCGGCCCCGATCTCGGCGCGGGTATAGGTCAAAGCGCCGTCGATCATGGTCGTCATCTCGTCGATGTCGCGTTCCAGCCGGGCGCGCAGGTCGTCATCTTCGATCAGGGCGGCGCGCAGGCGCAGGCGCGTGGCGGGCGTTCCCAGATCGTGGCTGATCCCCGACAGCACCATCGCACGGTTTTCCAGCGCCGCGCGGTCCTGCGCGACATAGGCGTTCACGGCCTCGGCCGTCTGGCGCAGCTCCTCGACCCCGCCGACGGGCAGGTCCGCATTGCGCGCCCGATGATCGCGCAGCGCATCGGCAAAACCCGTGAACGCGCCGGACACCTCGGCCACCCAGCCCAGAAGCAGCCCCAGGGCCCCCGCCGCGATCGCCACGGCCAGCAGCCTGCGATCGGCGGGCGCGGCCTCGCAGCCCCAGACCGATGCGCCGTCCACCCGCATCCAGCCCGTATCGCCGCGCTGCACGAACAGGCGCGGTTCGCTGCAGAAACGCGCCATGCCGCGGGTCACGGATGCCAGGCCCGCCGCCTGCGATCCGCCGCCCAGGCTCTGCACCTCCGAGACGGGATAGCGGATGTCGGGCGACATGATCCGCACGTTGATCCGCGCGCCCTGCGCCAGATCCGGCCGTCCGCCGCCGGTCAGGGTGATGCGCGTCTCGCGCCAGCCGGGGGGCAGGGCCGGTTCGTCGCGCAGCCGAACCAGCGTCAGACCCTGCGGCAGGGCGCTGTCGTTTTCCAGCGCGTCATGCAGGGCAAGGCCGGTCACATAGGCGTGGTCCAGATGCGTGTTCCAGGCGGCCGTGCTGGACATCCACAGCCATGCCGACACCGCACCGGCCAGCATCGCGGCCAGAACCCAGATCCCGGCCAGATGGCGCAGGCCCGCGCGCCTAGGCATCCTGCCGCGCCACCTCGGCGGCCAGGACATAGCCGAGCCCCCGTTCGGTGCGGATCAACGCCGGGTCGGTCTTCTGGCGCAGGCGCCCCACCAGCATGTCGATGGCCCGCCCCTCGGCGGCGTGGCCGTCGTCCAGTGCGACCGCGATCTCGTCCCGGCTGAGAGGGATGAGCGGGTTCGCCAGGAACACCCGCAGCAGCGCCAATTCGCGCGAGGACAGCGCGACCTGCCAGCCGCCGGGCGAGGTCACCTCCTCTCGGCGCGCGTCGTATCGCCAGCCGCCGAAGGCGATGACGCTGTCGCGGCGGCGATGGACCAGGCTGGGCACCCGGCCCGCGCGGCGCAGCACCGCCCTGATGCGCGCCAGCAGCAGATCGGGGTTGAAGGGCTTGGCGATATAGTCGTCCGCACCGACATCGTATCCCGCCATGCGCTGATGATCTGCGGACAGGGCGGATACCATGATGATCGGCACGTCCTGCTCGGCGCGGATCTCGGCGCAGATGCGCACACCGTCATCCTGTCCCAGCGACACGTCCATCAGGATCAGATCGACCCGCCCGCCCCGCAATGCCGACAGCGCCCCCGCCCGGTCATGGGCCTGGGTCACATGGAAGCCCTGCCGCTGCAGATAGGCGGCAAGCATGGCCGCCATCTCGGCATCGTCCTCGACCAGAAGCAGGCGTTGCAGGCTCATCTCGTTTCCCCCCTGCGCCCGACCTAGCATCACGACCGGGCTTTCGTAACAGTTTGTAACACGCGACCGTGAAATCTGCATTTTGCATGGCTGTCCTGCGTTGATTGCATGGCGGGCGGTCGGGCATGATCGGGGTCGCAGGCGGGTTCCGAATCCGCTTCGACAAGATCTGGGAGGATCCATGAACATCAAATCCGTATTGGCGGCCTCGACCGCCGTGATGCTGGCCGTGCCCGCCATGGCCGAACCGCAGGCGGAAGTTCTGCACTGGTGGACTTCGGGCAGCGAGGCGCAATCCGTCGCCGTGCTGCAGGAACAGTTCAAGGCCGAGGGCGGCACCTGGACCGACATGCCCGTCGCGGGCGGCGGCGGCGACGCCGCGATGACCGCGCTTCGGGCGCGCGTCCTGTCGCGCAGCGCACCGACCGCCGTCCAGCTGAAGGGCCCCGCCATCCAGGAATGGTACGAGGAGACCGGCCTTGCCGATATCGGCAGCGTGGCCGAGGAGAACGGCTGGGCCGAGGTCCTGCCCGACCAGATCGCCGAGCACATGAAATGCGACGGCCAGTGGTGCGCCGCGCCGGTGAACGTCCACCGCGTGAACTGGATCTGGGGCAACAAGCAGATCCTGGACGAGAACGGCATCGAGATGCCCACCACCTGGGAGGAATTCAACGCCGCCGCCGAGAAGCTGCAGGAGGCGGGTGTCACGCCCCTGGCCCATGGCGGCCAGGCCTGGCAGGACGCCACCATCTTCGAGACCGTGGTGCTGGGTCTGGGCGGTCCGGAATTCTTCCGGCAGGCGCTGATCGACCTGGACCCCGAGGCGCTCGGCTCGGACACGATGAAGCAGGTCTTCGACGAGATGCGGACCATCCGCGGCTATGTGGACGACAACTTTTCGGGGCGCGACTGGAACCTGGCCACCGCCATGGTCATGAACGGCGAGGCCGCCTTCCAGATCATGGGCGACTGGGCCAAGGGCGAATTCCTGGCCGCCGGCAAGGAGCCGGGCACCGATTTCGTCTGCGCGCCCACCCCGGGCGAGGGCTTCCTCTACAATGTCGACAGCTTCGCCTTCTTCGAGGTGGACGGCGATGACAAGAAGCAGGGCCAGGAACTTCTGGCCAAGCTGATCATGGGCCCCGAATTCCAGAAGACGTTCAACCTGAACAAGGGGTCGATCCCGGCCCGCACCGACGTGGCCCTGGACGAGTTCGACGATTGCGCCGTGCAGTCGAGCAAGGACATGAACGAGGATGCCGCGGACGGATCGCTGCTGCCCAGCTATGCCCATGGCATGGCGCTGCGCGGTGCCCCCGCAGGCGCGATCACCGATGTCGTGACCGCGCATTTCAACAGCGACATGTCGTCGGAAGACGCGGTCCAGCAACTGGCCGATGCCGTCGCGAACGCGATGTGATGCAGGGCTGACCACCCCCCGCGCCCCGGCTTCCGGGCCGAGGCGCGGGGTTTTTCTTTGAAGGGTTATCCGCAATGGAATGGCTTGAACGCAACGTGCCCAAGCTTGTCTTGGCGCCGTCCTTCGTCGCGATCCTGATCTTCGTCTACGGCTTCATCGCATGGACCGCCTGGATCAGCCTCACGAAATCCCGCCTGATGCCGAAATACGAACTGGACGGCTTCGGCCAGTACGGGCGCCTGTTCGCCGCCCCGCGCTGGGACGTGGCGATGAACAACCTGTTCATCTTCGGCGGGCTGTTCATCGTGATCTCGATGGCGATCGGGCTGCTGCTGGCGATCTTCCTCGATCAGAGGATCCGCGCCGAGGGCGTGCTGCGCACGATCTATCTCTATCCGATGGCGCTGTCGCTGATCGTGACCGGCACGGCGTGGAAATGGATCCTGAACCCGGGTCTGGGCATCCAGGAGACCGTCCGCGGCTGGGGCTTCGAGTCCTTCGCCTTCGACTGGCTGATCCGCCCCGAGATGGCGATCTATACCGTGGTCCTGGCCGCCGTCTGGCAGGCATCGGGCTTCGTGATGGCGCTGTTCCTGGCTGGGCTGCGGTCCGTCGATACCGAGATCATCCGCGCGGCGCAGGTGGACGGCATCCCCAACCACCGCATCTATTCCGCGATCATCATCCCGACGATGGCGCCGATCTTCCTGTCGGCCTTCATCGTGCTGGCGCATCTGGCGATCAAGGCCTTCGACCTGGTGATCGCGCTGACGAATGGCGGCCCCGGCTATGCCACCGACCTGCCGGCGACCTACATGTACGCGATGGCGTTTTCCCGCGGGGATCTGGGCCAGGCGGCATCCAGCGCCATGGTGATGATGGGCGTCATCTTCGCGATCGTCGTTCCCTATCTCTACAGCGAATTGAGGCCGCGCCGTGACAAGTAACACAATGCTTCGCTGGGGCCTCTATGCGGTCCTGATCGTCTTCGCGGCCTTCTACCTGATGCCGCTGTTCGTCATGCTGACGACATCGCTGAAATCGCTGGAAGAGATCCGCACGGGCGGCCTTCTGTCCCTGCCGCGCGAGATCACCTTCGCGGCCTGGTCCGAGGCCTGGTCCACCGCCTGCGCGGGCACCCAGTGCGAGGGGCTGCGCCCGTTCTTCTGGAACAGCGTGCTGATGGCCGTGCCCGCCGTCGCGATCTCCACCGTGGTGGGCGCGCTGAACGGCTATGTCTTCGCGCAATGGCAGTTCCGGGGCGCCAACCTGTTCTTCGCGGGCATCCTGTTCGGCTGCTTCATCCCCTTCCAGGTGGTGCTGCTGCCGATGGCGCAGACGCTCGGGTTCCTGGGGCTGGCGGGCAGCATTCCGGGGCTGATCTTCGTCCACGTGATCTACGGGATCGGCTTCACCACGCTGTTCTTCCGCAACTACTATGTCACCATCCCCCAGGAACTGGTGCGGGCGGCCAAGGTGGACGGGGCGGGCTTCTTCCGCATCTTCTTTGCGGTCTTCCTGCCGCTGTCGCTGCCGATCATCACCGTGTCCGTCATCTGGCAGTTCACCCAGATCTGGAACGACTTCCTGTTCGGGGTCAGCTTCGCGGGTCCGGGCAGCCAGCCCGTGACGGTCGCGCTGAACAACATCGTCAATTCGACCACCGGCGTCAAAGCCTACAACGTGGACATGGCCGCCGCGATCATCGCGGCCCTGCCCACGCTGTTCGTCTATGTCGTCGCTGGCAAGTACTTCATCCGCGGCCTGACCGCCGGTTCCGTGAAAGGGTGATCCCATGCCGATCCTCGAAATCGAACATCTGCAGAAATCCTATGGCGAGACCCATATCCTGCACGACATCAACATCAGCATCGAAGAGGGCGACTTCCTGGTCCTGGTCGGGCCTTCGGGCTGCGGCAAGTCCACGCTGCTGAACTGCATCGCGGGGCTGGAACCCATCAGCGGCGGCGATGTCAGCATCGCGGGGCGCAATGTCACGGGCGTTTCGCCCAAGGACCGCGACATCGCGATGGTGTTCCAGTCCTACGCGCTCTATCCGACGATGACGGTCGCCAAGAACATCACCTTCGGCATGAAGGTGCGCGGCGTGGACAAGGCCACGCAGGACGCCAAGCTGGCCGAGGTGTCGCGCCAGCTGCAGATCGAACAGCTGCTGCACCGCAAGCCGGGCCAGTTGTCGGGCGGCCAGCGTCAGCGCGTGGCCATGGGGCGGGCGCTGGTGCGCGACCCCGCACTGTTCCTGTTCGACGAACCGCTGTCGAACCTGGACGCCAAGCTGCGCGTCAGCATGCGGACCGAGATCAAGAAGCTGCACCAGGATCTGAACGCCTCCATCGTCTATGTCACCCACGACCAGATCGAGGCGATGACCCTGGCCACCAAGATCGTCGTGATGAAAGGCGGCGTGATCCAGCAGATCGGCACGCCCGCGGAAATCTACAACCGTCCGGCCAACATGTTCGTGGCCGATTTCATGGGCAGTCCCGCCATGAACCTGATCCCGGCCCGCGTGCGCGTCGATGCCGGCACCACCCGGATCGAGATCGAGCGCAAGGACGAGGCGCCCCTGGTCATCACCGACCCGGTCGCCCGCGACCTTCCCGCCGAGATCGTGCTGGGCGTGCGCCCCGAGGACATCCACGAGGCGACCGAGGGCGCGCATCTGCCGGGCAACGCGCAGCGTGCCGATCGCGACGTGCTGATCGACATCGTGGAACCGGCGGGGGCCGACACCTTCGCGGTCACCCAGCTGGGCGGCAAGCCGGTGACGGCGCGTCTTCGGGCAGAAAGCCCGGTTCAGGCGCGTCGGCCGTTTCCTCTGGCATTCGACCTCTCGAAAGTGTCCTACTTCTCGCCTAAGGATGGCCAGAGGCTGAACTGAGCGGGGTTGAAGGATGGCGATGCTTCTTGGCGATGTGGGCGGGACCAACGCGCGGCTGGCGATCGCGCGCAACGGTCTGATCGATCAGGCGACGGTCACGCGGTTCCGCGGCGACGACTTCGCCAGCTTCGACGATGTGGTGCGCCAGTTCATGGCCGAACAGCACCAGCCCAACATCTCGGCCATGTGCGTCGCAGTCGCGGGGCCGGTCAGCGGCGGACGGGCGCGGCTGACCAACCGCGACTGGTCCTTCGACGAAAACGACCTGGCGCGGCTGACCGATGCCGACCACGTGCGGCTGATCAACGACCTGACCGCGCTCGGCTATGCCACGCCGGCGCTGACGGGCGGCGGCATCTCGATCCTGCGCGAGGCGCCGGCCGACCGGGCGCGCAACGGGCAGGCGCTGGTCGTGGGCCTGGGCACCGGGTTCAACGTCTGCGCCGTGCGGGTCCTGCCCGGCGGCGCGATCACCGCGCTCGAGGCCGAAGAGGGGCATACCCACCTGCCCGCCAACATCATGGCCCGCCTGATCCAGGAGGTCGGCCCGGTCGCCGCGGCCGATTTCTTCTCGACCGAGGAGACCTTCGCGGGGCGCGGCCTGTCGCGGCTGCACGCCGCCATGACCGGCACGCCCCCCGTCCGCAGCGAAGACATCGCCCGCGCGATGGAGGCAGGCGATCCCGCCGCCATCGAGACCTATGATTTCTTCACGGAACTCGTGGGCCTTCTCTGCCGGGAATTGTCCTTGCGCTTCATGCCCTTCGAGGGGCTGTTCCTGGCGGGCAGCGTCGGGCGCAGCATCGCCGACCGGATGGATCGCTTCACCCCGGCCTTCCTGTCGGAAACCCATATGGGCCACATCCCGGCCAACACGCCGATCCACCTTATCCTGGACGACATGGCGGCCCTTCACGGCTGCCTGGCCGCGTTGGCGTGAACCCACCTGCGAACCGTTCGGTTCGCAGTAATTGCTGGACCCGACTGCCCCAAGCTGGTTTGATCGAACCAAGCCAGAATACGAGCAGGGGCAGGGTTGATGCGCGCATATGTGACGGCGATGCTGGTCGCCACCACGACCATCTCGGGTGGAGGTTTCGCATGGGCGCAATCCTCCTCTCCGTTCTCGGGGCTGTTCTCGCGCGATGACGCGGATGACGGCCCCGTGGACCTGGATATCACGGTCGAGGGCGGTGACGATTCGCTGGCCACCAAGATCCGCCAGACCTCGCTGATCTCGGCGGCCCTGTCCGAGGATCGGACCACCGGACAGGACGTGCTGGCCGCCGCGCGGGGCGATTACGCGCGCATCCTGGGCGTGCTCTATGACAACGGGTTCTATGACGCGGTGGTCAACATCCGGCTGGACGGGGTCGAGGCCGCCGAGGTGGCGCTTCTGGACGCGCCCGATGCCGTCGCCCGCGCCCATGTCGTCGTGATCCCCGGCCCCGCCTACAAGTTCGTGCGCGCCGATCTGGCCCCCATCGCCCCCGGATCCGAGATCCCGCCCGGCTTCGCCGTGGGCGAAACCGCGGGCACGGGCGTCATGCGCCGTGCCGCCCTTGCGGGGGTCGAGGGGTGGCGCAATTACGGCCATGCCAAGGCCGATGTGGGCGGGCAGCAGATCACCGCGGATCACGATGCGCAGGCGGTCGATACGCAGATCGGGCTGGATCCCGGCCCCGCCGTCACCTTCGGCAGGCTGAATGTCAGCGGCAATCGCCGCCTGAAGGAACGCCGCCTGCGCAAGATCGCTGGCTTTCCCGAGGGTGAGCGTTTCGACCCCGAGAAGACCGAGGACGTCCGCAAGCGCCTGCGCCGTTCGGGCGTCTTCTCGGCCATCACGCTGGAGGAATCCGAGACGCTGAACGCCGATGACAGCATGGACATGGACCTGACCGTGGTCGAACAGAGGACCCGCCGCATCGGCGCGGGCTTCGAGATCTCGAATACCGATGGCGTGCTGCTGTCGGGCTACTGGATGCATCGCAACCTGTTCGGCGGCGGCGAAAGGCTGCGCGTCGAGGCCGAGGTCAAGGATATCGGTTCGGAGACCAGCGGGCGCGACGACGAATACCTGATCCGCCTGGAACGTCCCGCGACCCTGACCGCCGACACGACCGGCTATATCGAGTTCGAGGCCGAACAGACCCGCGAGGAGGATTACGACGAGGATGTCGCGACCCTGGGCCTGGGCTTCAACCATATCTTCAACGATCAGCTGACCGGCGACATCGCGCTCGAATACCAGTTCTCGCGCGCCTATGACGACGATCTGGAACGCGACTTCAAGGTGCTGGCCCTGCCGATGGACATCACCTGGGACAAGCGCGACGACGCGAACAACGCCAAGCGCGGCTTCTGGTTGTCGGGCGATGCGACGCCCTTCTACGGGTTCGAGGACACCGATAGCGGCCTGCGCGCCCTGGGCGAGGGTCGGGCCTATTACAGCTTCGGCGACGACCGCTTCACCCTGGCCGGGCGTGCGCGTCTGGGCACCATCGTGGGGTCCGAAATCGAGAACACGCCGCGCAACTACCTGTTCTATTCGGGCGGCGGGGGCACCGTGCGGGGTCACCCTTACGAATCGCTCGGCGTCGAGGTGATCGAGGGCAGCGACGGGACCATCAAGACCGGGGGCATGTCCACCGCGACCGCCACCGCCGAGTTCCGCTTCCAGGTCCGCGAGAAGATCGGGCTGGTGGCCTTTGCCGATTACGGGCGCGTCTGGGAGGACGGCGCCTTCGACGGCGGATCGGGCGAACAGGTCGGCGCGGGCGTGGGCGTTCGCTACGACACGCCGGTCGGGCCGCTGCGCTTCGACGTGGCGGGGCCGGTCAGCGGCGATACCGCCAATGGCGTTCAACTCTATCTCGGGCTGGGGCAGGCATTCTGATGCGCAGGTTCTGCATAATCGTCGTCGCGGTCTTCGTGCCGCTGGCCGTCTTCGCACAGGATATCGCGGAAATCGCGGCCAGCGACGAAGACGACAAGGGCTTTCTGACGCGGCTTCTGGAAAAGAACCTGTCGGGGGATGGGCGCCAGGTCAGCATCATCGGCTTCGAGGGCGCGCTGTCCTCGCGGGCGACCTTCGACGAGATCCGCATCTCGGACGAGGATGGCGCGTGGCTGACGCTGAAGGACGGCGCGATCCAGTGGAACCGGTCGGCCCTGCTGCGCCGCCGGGTCGAGATCGCGGAACTGTCCGCGGCCGAGATCGACCTGCCGCGCCTGCCTGCGGGCGATGACCAGAAGGTTCAGGCCGAGGCACAGCCCTTCGCCCTGCCCGAGCTGCCGGTATCGCTGAGCATCGAGGAGATCCGTGCCGAACGCGTCCGTCTGGGCGAACCGCTGATCGGGGTCGCGGCATCGCTGAAGGTCTCGGGCAACCTGGGCCTGGCGGGCGGCGAGGGCGATGCCGATCTGACCATCAACCGGCTGGACGGCCCGCGCGGCCAGTTCGTCCTGGATGCGGGCTATTCGAACGAGACCGAGGTTCTGCGCGTCAATCTGGGCCTGGACGAGGCCGCCGACGGCATCTTCGCGAACCTTGTCGGTCTGCACGACCGCCCCGCCGTGTCGGCCCAGATCAGCGGCGAAGGCGCGCTGAGCGATTTCGCAGCCGATATCCGCCTTGCGACGGCGGGTCAGCCCCGGATCACCGGCAAGGTCAGCGCGACGGGTGCCACCGACGATGCCGGCGCGGCGGGCACCGCCTTCGACCTGCAGATCGGCGGCGACATCGCGGCGCTGCTGCCGCCCGACGACCGGGCCTTCTTCGGGCGCGACACGCAGCTTGTGGCGCAGGGCTTCCGCGCCGATACGGGCCGCCTGTCCATCCCCGAACTGGAGCTGCGCACCAGCGCGCTGCATGTCGAGGGCGAGCTGTCGACCAACGACCGATCCGCCCCCGAACGCGCCCTGCTGACCGTCACCCTGGGCGAGGATGCGGGCGCGACCGAACTGCCCGTCGCCCTGCCGATGGCCGGGCCGAACTCGACCGTGGAATCCGGGCGGCTGCTTCTGGATTACGATGCCGCCAAGGGCGAGGGCTGGACCCTGACGGGCCGGGTCGGGCAGCTGGACACGGGATCGGTCCGGCTGGGCGATCTGACGCTGGACGGCGCGGGCAGCATCCTTCTGGACGAGGGCGCCCTGTCCGAGGTGACGGGTGCGCTGAAATTCTCGGCCGAGGATCTGGGCTTTACCGATCCGGGCCTGACCGAGGCGATCGGCACCGCGATCGATGGCAGCGCAGATTTCGATTTCGCCCCCGGCGACACGGTCGATATCCGCAATGTCCGGCTGAACGGCACGGATTACGGCCTCGAGGGCGATTTCGTGATCGCGGGGCTGGACAGCGGGATCACCCTGACCGCCGATGCCCGGGCCCGCCACGAGGACCTCGGCCGCATCTCGACGCTGGCGGGGCGTCCGATGGGCGGGACCGCCGATGCCACCCTGCAGGGGAACTACGTGCTGCTGACCGATGCCTTCGACATTCAGGCGCAGGTCGCGGGCGACGACATCACGCTGGACCAGCAGCAGCTGGACGGGCTGCTGCGCGGTCGATCGACGATCGATCTGGATGCGCGCCGGGACGAGACCGGCACCACGCTGGAGGGGCTGGCGATCCGTGCGCAGGGCCTGACGGCGGATGCATCCGGGACGATCAGTTCGGATGCAAGCGACATCACGGCTCAGATCAAAGCGCCCTCGCTGGCGGATGCGGATGCCTCGATGGGCGGTTCGCTGGACGTGACCGCCAAGCTGACGGGCCCCGCGGATGCACGCCGTGCGACGCTGGACGGACAGGCCGTCGATCTGCAGTTGGGGATCGAGGCGCTGGACAAGCTGATGGCGGGCCGGACCGAGCTGACCGCGCAGGCCGAGCAATCGGGCGACAGCTATGTCCTGCAGGGCTTCAAGGTGGCGAACCCGCAACTCTCGGCCGATGCGCAGGGCAGCTTCGCGCCGGGCGATCTGGATGCGCGGATGGACCTGTCGCTGACCGATCTGGGCCGTCTGCAGGACGGCTGGACGGGCGGGCTGACCGCCAATGCGACCCTGTCCGAGGATGAGGGCGTGCGCAAGATCAGCCTGACGGGGACGGGGCAGGACCTGTCGCTCGGGGCCGGGGCAGAGGCGCTGACGGGCACCACGCGCCTTGCGCTGGAGGCGACCGAGGAAGACGGCGTCCTGACGATTTCCGAAGGACGGCTGAACAACGATCAGATGCGCGCGGTCGTGTCGGGCACCCTGGGCGAAGGGGTCACCGATCTGGACGGCGATGTCGAGATTTCGTCGCTGGCACCCTTCGGGCAGGGCTGGCGCGGCAGCGTCACCGCCTCGGGCAGCTTTGCCGAGGTGGGCGACGGCATCCGCCAGCTGACATTGAACGGCACCGGGCGCGATCTGTCCTTCGGGCAGGCGCAGGTGGACGGTGCCCTTGCGGGCGAGACGCGCCTGCAGGTCACGGGGTCGGAACGCGACGGGGTCTTCACCATCCAGACCGCGCAGGTGGAAAACCCGCGCCTGCAGGCCAGCGCCAGCGGGCAGGTCGGGACCGATGCGACCGATCTGCAGGCCGATCTGCGCGCCAGCGACCTGCGTTTCCTGGGCGGCGGTTTCGGCGGGGCCGTGACTGCGCAGCTTGGGCTGGTCGATGACGGAAACGGTCGCCGGATCACCGCGAACGGCTCCGCGAACGGCCTGAGCATCGGGCAGGAGAAGGTCGATCCGATCCTTGCGGGACAGACCAGCTTCGATCTGGCAGCGACCCAGGCGCAGGACGGTCTGACGGTCCAGCAGCTGGACCTGCGCAACCCGCAGGTCACCCTGACGGCCAGCGGATCGCCCGCGGCCGGGATCGATCTGGACGGGCGGCTGAACGATCTGGCCCTGCTGGTGCCGAGCTTCTCGGGGCCGGTCACGCTGGACGGGTCGGTGCGCGACCAGGGATCGGTCTATGCCGTCGATCTGGACGCCACGGCACCGGGCGACACGCAGCTTGCGATCAACGGGTCGGCGGCCAAGGACGGCAGCAACCTGGATCTTGCCATCGACGGTCGGTCCAGCGCGACGCTGGCCAACATGGTGATGCGCACGCGCAATTTCGCGGGGCCGCTGGACATCGCGCTGCGCGTGGACGGGCCGCCCTCGCTCAACTCGCTTGGCGGGCAGATCACGCTGCAGGACGGGCAGATGGTCGATCCGGGGCTGGGCCTGCGACTGCAGAACATGGACATCACCCTGGGTTTCCGCGGCGGCATCGTGGATATCGACGGGCTGGTCGACGTGGCCGCAGGCGGCCAGATGCGGATGAGCGGTCCGTTCGACCTGACGCGCAACACGCTGGATCTGGGGATCGGCCTGCGACAGGTGAAGCTGCGCGATCCGAACCTGTACGAGACCCTGGTGGATGGCGACATCACCATCGCGGGCGACCTGGCCGCGGGGCCCCTGGTGTCGGGGCGGATCGACCTGATCGAGACCGAGTTCCGCATCCCCTCGACCGGGCTGGGTGGGGCCACGGCGATTCCCGACATCGATCATGTGGGCAGCCAGCGGCCCCCGGTGCGCGCGACACGTGCGCGGGCGGGGCTGGAGGGGTATCCCAGCCAAGCGGCCACCGATGCGGGGCTTGCAGGCCCCCCCGCCACGCCCCCGGCAAACCCGCCGCGGCTGGATCTGGTGATCAACGCGCAGAACCAGGTCTTCGTGCGCGGTCGCGGCGTCGATGCCGAGATGGGCGGCGGCTTCCGCATCCAGGGCACCTCGCGCAACGTCGTGCCGATCGGCAACCTCGAACTGATCCGGGGGCGCGTCGATCTGCTGGGCAACCGCTTCGACTTGACCGAGGGCCTGGTCGAGCTGCAGGGCAGCCTGATCCCGGTCATCCGCCTGGTCGCGGAAACCGATCAGGACGGCATCACGACGCGCATCATCATCGACGGCGAGGTCAGCGACCCCGAGATCACCTTCGAATCCTCGCCCGAACTGCCGCAGGAGGAGGTGCTGTCCCAGCTTCTGTTCGGGCGCGGTCTGGACAGCATCAGCCCGCTTCAGGCGGCGCAGCTGGCCAATGCGATCGCGGTGCTGGCGGGTCGCGGGGGCGACGGCATCATCGGCAATCTGCGCGAAAGCGCGGGGCTGGACGACCTGGACCTGACCACCGACGATGACGGGAACATCCAGGTCCGCGCCGGCCGCTACCTGTCCGAGAACGTCTATACCGACGTGGCCGTGGACGAGGACGGGCAGAGCACGATCAACCTCAATCTCGACGTGACGAAATCGCTGCGGGCGCGGGGATCGGTCGGAAGCGACGGGACCAGCTCGCTCGGGTTGTTCTTCGAAAGGGACTACTGAGGCCTTCGGGCCTCAGCAATTCGGCAGCAGCTCGGGCGTCCGCGCGGATGTCCGGGCCGCCACCGTCCGGAAACGCAGCATCGCCCGGTCGCCCGAAAGCGAGGTCAGCGTCCAGCCCAGAAGCTGGCCCTGCGGCCCGGTGATCGCCCCGCTGAGGGCGCGATCCTCGAATGCCAGCCTCAGGGCATCGCGCAGCGCCGAGAATGCCGCCCCGCTGGCCGCGCGTCCCTCCCACGCGATCATCGCGTCCATCAGCGTGTCGGGCACCTCGCCCCAGAGGCCGCGATAGGCCTCGTTGGTCAGGATCACCTGCCCGCCGCTGTCGAAGACCAGCAGCGCCTCTTCCAGCCCGTCCAGGACGGTGGTTCCCAGCAGCAGATCGGCACGGAATCGACGGGTCATCGCCATTTCCGAGGTGATGTTCTCGAACAGGAAGGCCACCGCGCCATCGGGATGGGGCCTGCCCGTCACGCGGTAGGTCTGCCCCCCCGGCAGCGACCAGGTTTCCACGTGGTGGCCCGTCGCCGCCGCGCTTTCCAGGTTGGCCATCTGCTGACGCCAGCTGCGATAATCCTTCGGCTCGGGCGCCATGCGCAATTCGCGCAGCTGGTCGAGGAAATCGAACAGCGTCGGGCGCGCGGTCAGGAAGCCCGCCGGCAGCCGCGTCAGGTCGATCAGGGCGGGGTTGAACAGCTGCAGGTTCCGACGCTGGTCGAAGATGGCCAGCCCGATGGGAAGATCCGCGAAGGTCTTGGTCAGCGTCTGCAGGAAATCCCGCATGCTGCGTTCGGCACGCACGGCCGCGTCGGCGGGCAGTGCGAACATCATCCTCTGTTCGCCCGTGCGGTGGCTGTGCACATCGTACCACGAGACCTGCCCGTGATCCTCGAGCGCGGCGCGCCGGGTCGAGGTTCCTGCCCCCGGCACCGGACGCGGGGTGTCCAGAAGACGCGGCAGCGGCCAGCCGAGCGCGCCGTGATTGCGCGTCTCGGCGCGGCGAAGATAGGCCGAATTGGCCCATGTGATCCTGTCGCCGACATCCTCGCGCCAGACCAGCATAGGCGTCTGGTCCAGGGCGTCGCGCAGCAGCTGCAGCTCCTCCTCCATCGCCTGGAGGGACATGCTGTCGACCACGATGCCCGCATGTTCCGCCCCCGGATCGACCAGCGAGACGCGAACCACGCCTTCGCCCAGATCCTCGGCCACCATGCGCAGCGTGGCCGCACCCTGCCCTTCGCGACCCGTCAGATCGACGCGACCCGTGCGACCCAGCTGCGTCAGCAGTTCGGCGGCCTCGGGGATGCGCGGTCCGATCCAGCGCATCAGGCGACCCCAATCGTCGTCGACGGTGCCCACCCGGTCCAGCAGGCCGCGTGCGGGCGGGGTGGCGTCGATCAGCGATCCGTCGCGGAACAGGAAGACCATCGGCTGGATCGGCGCGTCCAGGAACCGTGCGCTTCCGGGCCTGTTCGCGCCCGACAGCCGTCGGTCGATCAGCCGGATCACAAGGATCGCCAGCACCACCGACAACGTGCCGCAAAGCACCGCCGCAGCCAACAGCATCGCACCTTCGGACATCTTCGCCGCCTCCACCGTGAATAAACACCTCAAGGCGTAATGCCTTTTAGCTTAATAACACGTTAAGCGGCTAGGTTTCGTTAACCGGATTGGGGGTCAGCGCGGCGCGATCCTCGGCGCGGATGCGATCCAGCGGCCAGCGAACCGTGACGATGGCCCCCGGCCCGCCATTGGCGAAGCCGAGCCGCGCGCCGCTGCGTTCCAGAAGCGTCTTGGCGATGAACAGCCCCAGCCCCATGCCTTCGTATTTCCCGCGCTGCGCCTCGGCGCGGCGGCTGACATAGGGGTCGCCGATCCGCGACAGAAGCTGTGGCGGAAATCCGGGGCCGTCATCGCGAATGGTGACCCCCAGGGTGCTGCCGGTCGCATATCCGTCAATGACCACGCGGGTCTCGGCGAAATCGACGGCGTTCTGGATCAGGTTGCGCAGGGCATGGATGATGGCGGGATCGCGGTGGATCACGGGGCCGGCCGCGTTGATCTCGACCACGGGGCCGCGATCGGCATGGGGGCTGGCCGCATCCTCGAGAACCGCGCCCAGGGGGGCCGCGCGCATGTGCAGGTCGTCCTTGCCCGCCCGGCCCATGCTGCGCAGGATGGCCGCGCAGCGATCCGCGCTCTCGCGCAGCGCGATCGCGTCGGCCATCAGCTCGGGGCGGTCGGACAGCTCGTCCGCCAGCTCGCCCGCGATCAGCTTGATCGTGGCCAGCGGTGTGCCCATCTCGTGTGCCGCCGCCGCCACGACACCGCCCAGATGCTGCAGGCGCTGTTCGCGCGACAGGGCCATCTGGGTCGCGAACAGCGCGTTGGACGTGTCCGACAGTTCGCCCGTGACGCGATGGGCATAGCCCGCGAAGAACACCACCCCGATGACCAGCGCGACCCAATGGCCAAGCGCCAGGATGGGCTCCATCCGCAGGACCTGCCCGTCGGGCGCGGTCAGCGGATGGGCGAAGATCGCCGCGACCGAGATCAGCGCCACCGTGGCAAGGCCGAGCGCGATCACCTGCCGTGCATTGAGCGAGGCCGCCGCGATGGTCACGGGCGCCAGCACCAGCAACGCGAAGGGGTTGGCCATCCCCCCGGTCAGCGCCATCAGCATGGAGATCTGCACCAGGTCGAAGCTGAGCTGGCTGACGGCCCGCCCCGCCGAGGTGCGCTTGGGCGGGTGCAGGAACAGCCACAGGTTCATCGTTACCGAACAGGCGACCAGGAACAGGACCGGCGCCTTGATGAACCCGATGCCCATGAACCAGGCGACCACGATGGCCGCCATCTGTCCGCCGATGGCGAACCAGCGCAGCAGCACCAGCGTGCGGATGCGGATGGGCTCGGCCTTGTGGGCCTCGGCGGCCTTGGTGGGATCTTCCGGCAGGACCGGCTGGTCGTCGAAGCTCATCGCGTTCCCCGTCTGCGACATGGCGCGCCTTGATACCCGTCCCCCCCTTTGCGATCAATGCGCCCGAATGACACGCGACGAAAGGGGGCCGTCATGGCCGATCGAAGGATTATGCTGGCCGCCGCGGTGGCTTCGGGGCTGCTTCTGGTGGGCGGGGGCGCATGGTTGGCGGCGCGCGATACCGGCACCGATTACGCACAATGCCGCAACGGCAATGTCGCGGGCGGCATGGACAGCTTCGGGACCGAGTTCACGCTGACGAACACCGAAGGCGACCGGCTGACATCGGAGCAGGTCTTCGACCGACCCAGCCTTCTCTATTTCGGATATACCTTCTGTCCCGATGTCTGCCCGCTGGACACCGCCCGCAACGCCGAGGCCGTCGCCCAGCTGGAGGAGCAGGGCGTGGACGTACAGAACGTCTTCATCACCGTGGACCCCAGGCGCGACACCCCCGAGGTGCTGGGCGATTTCACCAGCCTGTTCCCGGGCCGCATGATCGGCCTGACCGGGTCCGAGGACGAGATCGCCGCGGTCAACAAGGGCTGGCGCAACTACTACAAGGCCCATGACGAGGAGGATGACGAGTATTACCTCGTGGATCACATGACGAATACCTATCTGGTCATGCCGGGCCAGGGCACGGTGGATTATTTCGGACGCGATGCCGCACCCGAGAAACTGGTCGAGACCGTTGGTTGTTTCCTGAACGCCAGCTAAGGCATTTCGTCACAGGCGGTTTGAAAGAACCCGGCGAAATCGCCATTTTTGAACGCGAATGCCGGGAGTGGGAATAACATGACAGATATGAATGCTCAAATCGGGGCGGATGCCTCGCTGCTTCTGGTCGATGATGACGAGATATTCCTGAACCGCCTTGCCCGCGCGATGGAGAAGCGCGGCTTCGCGGTGGAAACCTCGCCCACGGTCGCAGGCGCGCTCAAAAGCATCGAAAGCCGCGCGCCGGCCTATGCGGTGATCGATCTGCGGCTGGAGGATGGAAACGGGCTGGACGTGGTCGAGGCCCTGCGCGACCGCCGCCACGACGCCCGCATCATCGTGCTGACGGGATATGGCGCGATCGCGACCGCCGTGGCTGCCGTCAAGATGGGCGCGACGGATTATCTGGCCAAACCCGCCGATGCGAATGACGTGACGTCGGCCCTGCTTTCCAGCGGTGAATTGCTGCCGCCGCCGCCCGAAAACCCGATGTCGGCCGATCGGGTGAAATGGGAACATATCCAGCGCGTCTATGAACAATGCGACCGAAACGTTTCCGAAACGGCGCGCAGGTTGCATATGCATCGTCGAACATTGCAGCGAATTCTTGCCAAAAGGGGACCAAGATAACCTTTTGGTTATATGTTTGATACATTAGTCGACTTGATCTAATAATAACTATGTTTATGTTGGTGTTATTAATTCAACCATAAAGCAGATGATATGACCATCGAACTGGAGAAGATGTCGCTCAAGGATATGCGTGATCTGCGTTCCAAACTGGATCGCGCGATCAATTCCTATGAGGAACGCCGCCGTCGCGAAGCGCTGGTCGCGGTCGAGGAAGCAGCCCGCGAATACGGGTTCAACCTGTCGGACCTGACCACGGGCAAGCCCAAGCGCGCAGGCACCGTGCCGCCGAAATACGCCAACCCCCAGGATCCCACGATGACCTGGACCGGCCGCGGTCGCAAACCGCGTTGGGTGATCGAGAATCTGGACGACGGCAAGCAGCTTGAAGACCTGCTGATCGGATAAGGAAAAGGGGCCGCAATGCGGCCCCTTCTCGTTTGGTCCTGCCGTTCAGCGATCCAGCAGGGATATCAGCATCGCAAATCGTGCCAGATATGCCTGACGGGTTTCGGCGGGTGGGCGCAGTGCAATTTCCAGCCCCGACAGATCGCAGGATTCGGGGATGGGGAACAGGCGACGCGCCTCGGCTTCGGAAAACCCCGCGATCGAGACGGCTTCCAGCCGCGCCGATACGCGGTCGGCATCCTTGATGCGTTTCTTGATCGTGGCGGGCAATTGCGCGGGCAGGCCGAAGCGCTGATGGATGACCGCGGTCAGCCGTTGATCCATCAGCCGGTAATCGGGCCCGAGCGCGGCCTTCACCGGCGATATCATGTCGCCGATGACATATTCCGGCGCATCATGCAGCAAGGCGCCCAGACGCCAGCGCGGATCGCAATCCGGTTGCGCCCGCGCGAAGATCTCTTCGACCAGCAGCGAATGTTCGGCCACGGAATAGGGCCAGTCGCCCTGCGTCTGCCCGTTCCAGCGCGCGACGAAGGCAAGACCGTGGGCGATGTCCTCGATCTCGATATCAACGGGGGTCGGGTCCAGAAGGTCGAGCCTGCGCCCGGACAGCATTCGCTGCCAGGCGCGGGCGGGGCGGCGTGCCGCCATGGGTCAGGACAGCTTCTGGTCCGCGGGGGCCTGTTCGGCCTGGCCCTGCTGGGCGCGGCGCGCCAGTTCCTGGCGGTACAGCGCCACGAAATCGACCGGGTCCATGTTGAACGGCGGGAAGCCGCCATCGCGCACCAGGTCCGAGATGATGCGGCGCACATAGGGGAACAGCAGGCGCGGGCATTCGATCATTAGGAAGGGGTGCAGCTGTTCCTGCGGCACGCCCTCGATGTTGAAGACGCCGGCATAATCCAGTTCCGCGATGAACAGGGTGGTGCCGTCGGCCTTGTTCTTCGAGGTGACGCGGAACTTGGTGATCACCTCGTACTGGTTTTCCGAACCGCGCTTGCGGGCATCCATGCTGACCTGGACCGAGACCTCGGGGGCCAGTTCGCCCTGCGGCGCACCCTTCTGCGCCACGCCGTTCTCGAAGGACAGGTCGCGGATATACTGCGCCAGGATGTTCATGCGCATCTGCGGCTGTGCAGCAGCGGCGCCGTTCGGTGTGGTCTCTTCTTCAGCCATTCTCGTCCCTCGGGGTTATGCGTGTCGCGGATATCACTAGCAGCAGGGTCGCGGCGTCTCAATGCCGCGTCCAGCCGGAACGGCCGGGGCCGCGCGACGGGTCGTCCAGTTCGGGGGGCAGATCGACCGGGTCGCGGCGATCCTCGGGGGTGACGGTGTAATCGCCGTCGATCACGCCTTCGTCATCCGCCGCGCGATAAGGGTTGCGGCCCATCGTCGCGGAATTCATCTGGAACCCGGTCACCTTCACCCGGCCGGCGATCTGGCGCATCAGCCTGTCGCGGACGCCCGGCACCAGCAGCAGCATCCCCAGGGTGTCGGTGAAGAAGCCCGGCGTCAGCAGCAGCATCCCCGCGATCAGGATCATGACCCCGTGCGCCAGGGGGCGCGTCGGATCGCGCATTTCCCCGAAGCTGCGCTGGATTTCCAGCCAGGCCTGGGCGCCCTGGCTGCGCATCAGCGCGGTGCCGACAATGGCGGTCAGGACGACGATGGCCAGGGTGGGCCACAGCCCGATCAGGCCGCCGACCTGGATGAACAGACCGATCTCGATGATCGGGACAAGCAGGAAAAGCCAGAACAGCTTCATGTGCACTCCTTCGTGATCCGGCGCGGCAACTGGACTTGCACCGGGGCCATGCTTACATAATGGCAGAACGTCCAAAGACCAATGACACCGACCAGAGGGTGCCCGATGTCCAACCCGATTCTCCAGCTTCTTGTCCTTGCAGGGATCGCGATCTTCCTGATCCTGCGCCTGAAAAACGTGCTGGGAACGCGTGACGGGTTCGAACCTCCAAAGGTCGAGGACCCTGCGCCCACCACCACCCCCGCCCGTTTCGAGGTGATCGACGGCACCGGCGGTGAACAGGATCACGATATCCTGGACCATGTCGATGCCGGCAGCCCCGCCGCCGCGGCCCTGGCCGAGATGAAACGCATCGAGCCCGATTTCGCCGTGGGAGAGTTCCTGGGCGGCGCGCGACAGGCCTACGAGATGATCCTGATGGCCTTCGAGAATGGCGACATCACCGATGTCCGCCCGTTCCTGGCCCCGCCGGTGGCCGATGCCTTCCAGTCGGTCATCGACCAGCGGGCAGCCGCCGGTCAGACGGTCGAGGCGCAGTATCTGGGCACCCGCGAAACCACCCTCGCCGGTGCCGAGTTCGACCGCGCCACCGGCGAGGCCGAGGTTTCGGTCCGCTTCCTGGCGCAGCTGATCGTCGCGACCCGCGACGCGGAAGGCAACGTGATCGACGGCGATCCCAAGGCCGCGCGCAAGCAGAAGGATACCTGGACCTTCGCGCGCCGCATGGGCAGCGACGATCCGAACTGGCAGCTTGTCGCGACCGGCTGATGCGCCGCCGCAAGGGACTGTCCGAAGAAGATCGCGCGCTCTGGTCCAAGGTGGCCGAGAGCGCGCATCCCATGCATCCGCGCCGCAAGGCCGATGCGATCCCCGAAGGCATGTCCGCACCCCTGCCCCGACCCGATCTGCGCGACACGTCCGGCCCGGCGCCCGTGCCCGCATTCCGCGTCGGCCAGGCGGCCCAGCCGCAGAAGCCGCTGGTCCAGCGCAACCAGAGCCCGGCGGAACGGCTGGCGCAATCGGGCCTGCGCATGGATGCCAAGACCCACAAGCGCATGACGCGCGGCAAGCTGAAGCCCGAGGCGCGGCTGGACCTGCATGGGATGACGCTTGCCGCGGCCCATCCCGAACTGATCCAGTTCATCCTGTCATGTCATGCGGGCGGTCTGCGGCTGGTGCTGGTCATCACCGGCAAGGGACGGGGCGATCATGGTCCCCTGCCCACCCGGCCCGGCGCGCTGCGCCACCAGGTGCCGCACTGGCTGCATACCGGTCCCCTGGGGATGGTCGTGCAGCAGGTCACCGCCGCGCATTACAGGCACGGCGGCGAAGGTGCGTATTACGTCTATCTGAGGCGCTGATCCGATGCGGATCAGGTATATTTCGCCTTGGGTCCGGCGAAATACCAGATGATCAGACCGATGACCGGCAGGATCGCGATCAACAGGATCCAGATGATCTTGGTCTTGGTGGATTCGTTCGTGTTGATCACCGAGGCGATCGCCCAGATGTCCAATGCGAAGATGATCGCGCTGAATAGCCAACCCATGTCCCGTCCCCTTGTTCGAAGCATTCCGACAAGGGGCGAACCCCGGCTGGGCGGCCGGGGTTCCCTTGCGCCTTACAGGACGTAGCGGGACAGGTCCGTCGAACGCGACAGATCGCCGATATGCGTCTCGACGAAGGCGGCATCCACCTCGATCGTCTCGCCGCCACGGTCGGGCGCGTTGAAGGACAGCTCCTCGAAGACGCGCTCGATCACGGTATACAGCCTGCGCGCACCGATATTCTCGACCGAGGCGTTCACCTCGGCGGCGATGCGGGCAAGCGCCGCGATGCCGTCGTGGGCGAAGGAGACGGTCACGCCCTCGGTCTGCATCAGCGCGGTGTACTGGCGCGTCAGGGCGTTGTCGGTCTCGGTCAGGATGCGGACGAAATCCTCCTCGGACAGGGCGCGCAGCTCGACGCGGATGGGCAGGCGGCCCTGAAGTTCGGGCAGCAGGTCCGAGGGTTTGGCGACGTGGAACGCGCCCGAAGCGATGAACAGGATGTGATCCGTGCGCACCGCGCCGTATTTCGTGCTGACGGTCGTGCCCTCGATCAGCGGCAGCAGGTCGCGCTGCACGCCTTCGCGGCTGACATCGCCGCCGCGGGCATCGCTGCGCGCGCAGACCTTGTCGATCTCGTCGATGAAGACGATGCCGTTCTCCTGCACCGATTCCAGGGCCGCGGCCTTGATCGTCTCGTCGTCCAGCAGCTTGTCGGCCTCTTCCGCGATCAGCAGCTCGTAGCTTTCGGCGACGGTCACCTTGCGGCGCACGCGGCGACCGCCAAAGGCCTTCATCAGGCCCGACAGGTCCATCATGCCGCCCATGGGCTGCCCCGGCTGGCCCGGCATCTCCATCCCGCCGAGCGGGTTCGAGTTGTCGGCCACCTCCAGCTCGATGACGGTGTCGTCCAGTTCGCCGCGCTTCAGCTTGTCGCGGAACATCTGGCGGGTGCCGTCGCGCGCGTCCTTGCCGGCCAGCGCCTCGATCACGCGATCCTCGGCGGCCTCGTGGGCGCGGGTCTTCACGTCCTCGCGCATGCGTTCGCGGGTGTCGTTCATCGCGGCGTCCATCAGGTCGCGGATGATCTGTTCCACATCGCGCCCGACATAGCCGACCTCGGTGAACTTCGTCGCCTCGACCTTGACGAAGGGCGCATTGGCCAGCTTGGCCAGGCGGCGGCTGATCTCGGTCTTGCCGACACCGGTCGGGCCGATCATCAGGATGTTCTTGGGATACACCTCGTCGCGCAGGTCGTCGCCAAGGCGCTTGCGGCGCCAGCGGTTGCGCAGGGCGACGGCGACGGCGCGTTTCGCATCCTTCTGGCCGATGATGAATCGGTCCAGCTCGGACACGATCTGGCTTGGGGTCAGGTCGGTCATTTCGCGTGTCTCCTCAGGGTCTCAGCCCAGAACCTCGACGGTCAGGCGACCGTTGGTATAGACGCAGATATCGGCGGCGATCTGCATGGCCTTGCGGGCCACGTCTTCGGCATCCAGATCGCTTTCCAGAAGCCCGCGCGCGGCGGCCAGCGCGAAATTCCCGCCCGAGCCGATGGCCGCAACGTCGAATTCCGGTTCCAGCACGTCGCCCGCGCCGGTGACCACCAGAAGATCCGTGCCGTCGGTGACGATCAGCATGGCCTCCAGGTTGCGCAGGTACTTGTCCATGCGCCAGTCCTTGGCCAGCTCGACGCAGGCGCGCTGCAACTGGCCGGGCGCGGCCTCCAGCTTCTTCTCCAGCCGTTCGAGCAGGGTGAAGGCATCGGCGGTCGAACCCGCGAAGCCCACGACCACGTCGCGGCCACCGGGCGACAGCCGCCGCACCTTGCGGGCGCTGCCCTTCATCACCGTTGGTCCGACGCTGACCTGCCCGTCGCCCGCGACGACCACCTTGCCGTTCCGGCGCACGGCCAGAATCGTGGTGCCGTGCCAGCCGGGAAACTTGTCCTCTGCCATGGGACGCTCCTTCCTTCAGTCGGCCAAGCAGATATGGGCGCCCCGGCCCTTCTGCAACCCGTTGAAAACAGGGCAGCGGCACCCTAGCCTGCCGTCATGGGCGAAGAACTGCTGCTGAACGTCTATCTGTATCCCCCGGTTCTGCAGATGGCGAAGGCGGGTCGTCTGGGATTCCTGAACCGGATGACGGCCCTTTTGGAGGCGCGCGGATGGACCGTCAGGATCCGCCATTCCGGCGAGGGGCCGCGTGCCCGTGCCCCTGCCCGTCCGGGCTATGCGCTGTTCAACATGGAACGCCCGACCCATGACCGCGCGCTGACCTTCCGGCGGGCCTATCACTATCCCTATTGGCGGCTGGAGCCGCAGGCCGAACGCTGGCGCTGGCCCATCGCGCAGGCGCGGTTCGACCCGGACCTGATCGAGGATCGGGCCGCCGCCAATTTCGCCCGCCGCCTGCGAAGGCGCGTGCTGCCGGGTGCGGATCCCGTTCGCGGCGATCACATCCTGATCCCCCTGCAGGGCCATCTGCGCAAGCAGCGCAGCTTCCAGTCGGCCAGCCCCATCGGCATGATCCGCCATGCGGCGATGACGGGCCGCCCCTGCATCGCGACGCTGCATCCCAAGGAGGTCCATGACGACAGGGATCACGCCGCCCTGGGGGCGCTGCAGGCGGAATATCCGAACCTGACCATCGGCGGGGAAACGGCGGTGCTTCTGCGCGATTGCGCCTTCGTCGTCACCCAGAACAGCGCAGTGGGCTTCGACGCGCTGATCCTGGGCAAGCCGCTGGTCCTGTTCGCGCAATCCGATTTCCACCACGTCGCGCTGAACGCGGCCGATCTGGGTGCCGATCCCGCCATCGCGATGGCCGCGGGACACGCCCCCCCGACGGACAAGTTCCTCGACTGGTTCCTGCGCCGCAACAGCCTGGACATGATGGCGCCCGATGCCGACGATCGGTTGCTGTCGGCCATGAAAAAAGGCGGCTGGCCCGTCTAGGGCCGCCGCCTTTCGATGCGCCATGCGCGGGGATCAGATCGACTCGTCGATCCAGCCCTTCAGCGCGGCCTTGGGGGCGGCGCCCATGCGGTTCGACACGACCTCGCCGTCCTTGAACATGAACAGGGCGGGAATGCCGCGCACGCCCAGCTGGGCCGCCTGTTCGGGGTTCTCGTCGACATTGACCTTCACGACCTTGATCTTGCCGGCATATTCGTCCGACAGTTCTTCCAGTGCCGGGCCGATCTGCTTGCAGGGGCCGCACCATTCGGCCCAGAAATCGACCACGACGGGGGTCGCGGCCTGGCGCACCTCGGCGTCGAATTCGGCGTCGTTCACATGCACGGTAGCCATGCTCAGCTCCTTCTTACGGAAATGACCGGCGGATACCGGCGGTCTTGTCGAACAAGAGCTATGTGCCCCACCCCCTTCGGTCAAGACCCGGCCAGGTCGCGCATCACGCCGTCCAGAAGCGCACCCGGCAGGGTCATCACGCTGCGCGTCGTGGTCCACAGCACCGCCACCTCGACCGGCCTGTCGGACCAGATGGCGGTCAGCGCCGCGCGATAGGCCGCCATCTGACGCAGGATGCCCAGGGGCGTCGCCTCGGGGGTGGCGGGCACTTCGGCATTGGTCTTGTAATCGACGGCAAGGATGCGATCCGCGGTGACGATCAGCCGGTCGATCACGCCGTTCAGCGTGCCGATGCCGGGCAGGGGCGCGGTCAGCGCCACCTCGGACAGGACATTCGCATCCTGGCCGGGGTCCATGATCTGCGCCAGGTCGGGTGCGGTGATCAGGATCTGCGCTTCGCTCAGCAATTCGTCCAGCATCTCGGGGTCGGGCAGCCCGCCCTCGGCCCCCGACAGGATGGCGCGGGCGATATCGGGCCAGCCGGGCGCGGGATGGTGGGGCAGGTGTTCCAGCAGCAGATGCAGACGCGTGCCGCGCAGCATCGCGGCGTCGCGATCGCCGTCGCTCGGCGCGGCCAGGGCCTTGGCCCCGCCCAGGGCGGTCGCGGCAACGGGCGATCGGTATTCGGGCGGTTGGGGCGGCAGGCGGTGCGCCCAGTCGGGTGCGGCGCGCGGGGGCAGGGGCGCTGTGGGCGGATCGACCGTGCCGTCCGGCCAGTCGCCGAAGGACAGGCGCAGCCCGATGCCCAGGCCCTCGATCTCGATGGGGGCGCGGGGCAGGGCGGCGGTCGCCGCGCCTTCCGCGATCATCGAGTGCCAGCTGTCCAGCCCTTCGCCGGTGTCACCCGCAGCGGCCACGATCAGCCAGCTTTCGGCCCGCGTCATCGCCACATAGAGCAGGCGGCGGCGTTCCTCTTCCTGGCGGCGTTCCCAATCGGTCACGGCATCGGCCACGGCATCGCAGCGCTCGGTTGCGGCCCCGCGCCATGCGGGCATGTCGCCCATGCGCACCGTCTTCTGCATGTTCGAGGGGCGGCGCTTCTGCGTTTCGGGCAGGATCACGATGGGGCTTTCGAGGCCCTTGGACCCGTGCACCGTCATCACCCGGATCAGCCCGCCCGATCCGCCGGGCAACTGGCGCTTCACCTCGACATCGTCGCCCTGCAGCCACACGAGAAAGCCCGTCAGCGACGGCGTTTCCACCTGTTCGTAGGCCAGGGCCTGGGACATCAGCTCGTCGATGCCGTCCTCGGCCTCGGCGCCCAGCCTGGCCAGCAGCGCCTGCCGCCCGCCATGGCGCGTCAGCAGGCGCGCGATCAGGTCGTGCGGGCGAAGATAGTCGGCATGGTCCGCCATGTCCGCCAGCACGTCCCAGACCGCGCGGTGATCCGAATTGCGCAGCCGCGCCCACAGGAACTCGCCCCGCTTGCGGCCCGACGACAGGCGATAGAGATCATCCTCGGACAGGCCGAACAACGGCGATCTGAGGGCGGCGGCAAGGCTCAGGTCGTCCTCGGGGGTGGCAAGGACCGACAGGGTGGCGGTGATGTCGCGCACGGCCAGTTCGGCCGCAAGGCGCAGCCGGTCCGCCCCCGCCACGGGCAGGCCCGCCGATTTCAGCGCGCCGATCAGCGCCTCGAACAGGGATCCGCGGCGCTGCACCAGGATCTGGATGTCGCCCGCATGGATGGCGCGGGGCTGGCCCGTCTTGCCGTCCAGGATGGGCTGGCCCAGCATGTCCGCGATCCGGCCCGCGATCAGGCGGCCCAGTTCGACATCCGCGTCGTTATCGGCAGGGGCATCGACGGGGCTGGTCCAGTCGGCGGCCTCGGGCTTGTCGGGCTTGGGCAGGGCGGGCCAGATGTCCACGCGCCCCGGCATGGCGCTGCGGAAGGCCACGTGGCGCGGCGGATCGCCCAGGCCCTGCGCGGCCTTGCCCTGGAAGACCGCATCGACCAGGGTCAGGATCGCGGGCGAGGAGCGGAAGCTGTGGGCCAGCCCGCGCGTCTGCATGGGCTGCTGGACGGCGGCGAAATCGTGGCCGAAGCGGTCGCGCATATCCTCGAAGACGGCGATGTCGGCGCCTTGGAAGGAATAGATCGACTGCTTGGGATCGCCCACCACGAACAGCGTGCGGGGCCGGTCATGCGCGCCGTCGCCGCTGGTGAATTCATCGGTCAGGCGGCGGATCACGCGCCACTGCTCGGGGCTGGTGTCCTGCGCCTCATCGACCAGGATGTGGTCGATGCCGCCGTCCAGACGCCACAGCACCCATTGCGCCATGCTGGATTCGCCCAGCAACTGGGCCGTGCGGCGGATCAGGTCGTCGAAATCCAGCCAGCCATTCGCGGCTTTGGCCCGGGCCATGCGTTGCGTGAATTCATGGCCGAAGCGGTGCAGACGCAGCGTGCGTTCCGCCTGCGCAAGGCCAAGCGCGGGCAGCCGGGCCTCCTGCACGCGCAGCATCAGGTCGTCCAGTTCGTCCATGAAGGGCCCGCAGGGGCCTTCGCGCAGGCCCTTGGTCGGCAGCTTGCCGATCTTGGCGGTGAAGGGCTCCTTGGTCTTGGCGCCGGTCAGGAACTGATCGACCAGCAGGGCCAGTTCCGGCTGGCCCGGATCGCGCCAATTGCCCGTGCCCAGCTTCTGCGCGATCTTCGCATCGGTCGCGCCGCCCTTGGCCATGACCGGCAGGATCGCGTCGAACAGATCGCCCTGGTTGCCGTCGAAGACCTGCGCCAGCAGCGCGTCCTGCGTCATGCCCGGCGGCACGCCCATCGCTGCGCGGATCGCGTCGGCATCGGGGGGCGCGGCGAAATCGGCCTCGGAGAACGAACCGAGGAACCCGTCCAGCCCGTCGCCGCCCACCAGCGCGGTCAGGTCGCCCATGGCGGGGTGGCCGGTCTCGGCCATGTCCTCCAGGATCTCGGCGCGCATGGCGCGGGCGCTGCGGTCGTCCAGTTCGGCAAAGCCCATCGGCACGCCGGCCTCCAGCGGGAAGCGCCGCAGCAGCGCCGCGCAGAAGCTGTGGATCGTCTGCACCTTCAGCCCGCCCGGTGCCTCGATCGCGCGGGCGAACAGGCGCCGCGCCTCGGGCAGGTCGGGGGCGCGATCCTCGCCCAGGGATGCCAGTTCCTCGCGCAGCGCATCCTCGGGCAGCATGGCCCATCGGCCAAGGCGCGCCAGCAGGCGGTTCTGCATCTCGGTCGCGGCGGCCTTGGTATAGGTCAGGCACAGGATACGTTCCGGCGCGGTCCCGCCCAGCAGCAGCCGCGCCACGCGGTCGGTCAGCACGCGGGTCTTGCCGGACCCCGCATTGGCCGTCAGCCATGTCGTGCGCAGGGGATCGGCCGCGCCGATCTGGTTCAGCGTGGCCTCATCCATGATCGCCCACCTTTCGCGGGGTTGCGGCATCGGTCAGCGACCATTCGCCATACCGCGCCAGGTGATCGTAATCGCCCGCATAGCTGACCGATTGCGGCGCGCGCATCGCGGTGAAGCCCGCATTCCCCGCCAGATAGGTCGTGACCAGATCCACGAAGCCGTCCCAGTTCCGCCCCTCGATTTCCGCGTCATGGGTGCGGGCGGCGGTCGCCCCTTCGCCGCCCAGCTGGATATAGGCGATGCCCGCCACGTCCACCGGCCCCAATGCGTCGAAGCCGCCGCGCCGTGCCATCGCGGCCTCCAGCATCAGCTGCTTGTCGAAATGTTCGATCTGCTTGTCGGTCGGGGGCGATCCGGACTTGTAGTCGTAGATCATCGCCCGCCCGTCATGCAGCAGGTCGATCCGGTCGGGCTTGGCCGTCAGGACCATGCCCAGAGCCGGCAGGTCCACGCGGCCGCGATTCTCGATCACGACGGGTTCGCCCTGCGACAGGCGGTCCAGTTCGTCCGCGACGATGCGGTCGGCGATGCCGTGAATGCGGGCCTTCCAGAAGGCGCGGGCCACGGGCCAGGGCACCTCGCGCTCCAGCACCTGGTCCGCGACCTGCAGGAAGGCAGCCTTCAGCACCTCGGGCGGGGTGTCGGGCAGGGGCTTGGTCTTCAGCAGGTGTTCCACGATGGAATGCAGCGCCTGGCCGCGCAGGGCGGCATCGGGTTCGGGGCGCAGCGGCGGCAGCGGGCGCAGGCCCAGCACGCGCTTGGCATAGACCGCATAGGGGTCCCGGATGAGGTGAGAGATGTCGGTGACCGGCAGTTCCGCGAATGCCGGCGCGGGCGGGATGGGCGAGGGGCGCAGCGCCCCCGGCACCTGCGCCACGGGCCGCTGGATGGCCTGCGCCATGGCCAGCCATTCCGCACCCCGCGCCCGCATCGCGGCCAGCGCCTGCGGGCCGTTGCGGTCGGGCAGGCCGCCCATCAGGTTCACGAGGCGGTTCAGCCAGCGGCTGGGGATGGTCTCGGCCTCGGCATCGCGGCGTGCGCGGGTCAGGAACACGCGGTCCGCGCCGATGGCCTGCTGAAAGTCGTGCGCCGCAAGGCCGATCTGGCGTTCGGGGACCGGCAGGCCCGCCGCCATGCGCATCTGCCGCGACAGCCAGGGGTCGGGCGACAGCGATTGCGGCCAGCCGCCCTCGTTCAGGCCCGACAGGATGACCGTGCCGTGACCATAGAGCCGCGCCTCGCGGGTGCCGCGGATGCGCAGCAGGTGGAAGCTTGCGACATCTTCCCGGACGGCGCTGCGCTGCAATTCGGTGGCCAGCAGCGCCGACAGGTCGGCGGGGCCGAAATCGGGCCCGTGGGGGGCGTGTTCGCGCAGGTGGCGCATCACGTCCAGCGTGCAGCGCCCGGCCTTGTCCTGCCACAGGCGCGAAGCCGCCGGATCGCCCGAGGGGCCGGCGGCCAGCGCCTCGGCCAGGTCCACCAGATCGGCCAGCCGGTCTGGCAAGGGGCGGGGCGCGCGGTCGCGGGCAAGGGGGGCCATGCGGTCCAGCATGGCGGCCAGCCAACCAGCCCAGGTCTTGCGCAGCGCGTCGCCCCGGTCGCCCCAGTCCTGCAGGGTTGCCGCATCGGGGAATGCGGGGCCGTTCCGGCGCAGGTGCAGTTCCAGGTCGCGCGTCAGGCGCAGCATGTCGTTGCGCCCGATCGTGGTCGATCCGGTCGCGGTCAGTGGGTGCTTCAGCAGGATCAGCAGGCGGTCGATGGTCAGCGCCTCGCCCGACAGCTGCGCGATCTGGCGCAGGAACAGGCCCGGCGGGGTCAGCGACAGCGGCTGGCCCGAACTGTCGTCGGGCCGGATGTGCCAACGGTCGAGCGCTGCCGAGACCCGCCGGATCAGCCCCGAATCGGCCGAGATCAGCGTGATGTCGCGCCCGTGTTCGGCCGCGTCGCGCATGACCAGGGCCACGGCCTCGGCCTCCTGGCCGGGCTGGTCGGCCTCGATCAGGGTCAGGGCCTCGGTGGGGGCGATCAGGTCGGGCAGGGACGGACCCTCGGCGATCCACTGATCCGTCACGGGCGCGGGCCGCAGCGCAAGCGAGACCAGACGGTTGCGATCCGCCGATGGCGGGGGCGTGTCGGTCCAGGGACGCGGACGCCCCACCCGGCGCATCAGGGGGGCGAAGCGCGATTGCGGGTGATCGTCGGACGCATCGCCCAGGCCGTCCCAGACCTGATCGGGCTGGTGGTCGTCGAAGCCCGGCAGGACCACCGCGCCGCCCGGCAGGCGGGCCACGGCCTCCATGAACATCCTTGTCGCGCCATGCGATCCGGTCGAGCCCGCGACGATCACCGGCCCGTCGGGCAGGTTGCGACCCTCGGCCCAATCCTCGCAGGCGGCGATGGCGGCGGCACGCTGACGGCCCGCGGCGTCGGCCCAGGGGGTGGCAAGGTGGAAATCGGCGGCGATGCGGATGAATTGCAGCGCGTTCTGCCAGTGGCGCGCATGATCGCCGGTGTCGATGTCCAGAAGCGCCTGAAGGTCCAGCCCCTCGGTCTGCATTTCCGTCATCAGGTCGGACAAGGACTGCGCAAGAACCGGGATCGAATGCGCGGCGCCCAGATCCGGCTGCAGCTTCAGCAGCTGAGAGATCAGCCGTGCCAGCTGCAGCTTGCGTGCCAGGGGGGCCTGCGGCGGATCGGGCATCAGCGCGGGGCCGGGTTCGAGCGATGTCACCGACCGCAGCCGCGGCAGGATCGCGGGGCCTGCCGCGTCGAAGGCCCGGCGCAGCGCGCCAAGGGTCGACGACGCGTTGGCATAGACGGTGACGCGGGCCATCTCCTCGGGCGGGAAATCGGCCATGCGGTCGCGCAGGCCGCGCACGAACTCGGTCGCGAAATCGACGCCCGGCGGCAGGGAATAGAGCCCGCGAAAGGGTTCACGCATCCAGAAGGGCCTCGGCCATGGGAATGGCTTCGGGGTAACCGACATCGCACCAGCCGCCGGGATGGACCATTCCGAAGGCGCGGCCATCGGCAATCATGCGGTCCCACAGCAGGTTCAACGAGAAGACCTGATCGGGAATGTCGTGCAGCGCCTCGGGCCGGATGATCTGCGCCCCGGCATAGACGTGATCGCCCTGCCGCGCGATGCGCCCCGCATCGTCCATCGCGAAATCGCCCGCCCCCTTGCGCGCCGTGGCCCGCGCGACGGGCACCAGCGCCAGCAGCGCGTCCATCCGGTCGCCGTCCCATGCCGCCTGCAGCGCCTTCAGCACGTTCGGCCCCGACCAGACGACGTCCGGGTTCAGCGTCATGACCGGCCCCGCGCCCAGCATCGGCAGCGCGCGGCGCAGCCCGCCCCCGGTATCGAGGATCAGGTCGGGTTCGGGGCTGATCGCCACGTCGCGGCCCGCCAGGTGATCGGCGACCTGCGCGCCAAGGTAATGCGTGTTCACCACCACCGGCGCGGCGCCCGCCTCGGCGCCCATCTCCAGCGCGCGGTCCAGCAGGGTACGGCCACCGACCTCGACCAGGGGCTTGGGGCGATCGTCGGTCAGGGGGCGCATCCGCGTGCCGAAGCCCGCGGCGAAGATCATCAGGGCTGGCATCGGGCGCGGATCCTTTCGACGAATTCGGGGGTGGGGGCGGCGATGGGCTGCATCGCGCGGGCAAGGTCCGCCAGGGCGGGGTGGTCCAGGTCGCGCTGCAGGTTCGCCCAGACGCGGGGCATGAAATCCAGGTACCGCGTCTTGCCGTCGCGCAGCGCAAGGCGGCAGAACACGCCCAGGATGCGCAGCGCGCGCTGGGCGCCGATCAGCGCATAGGCCGCGCGGAACGCGTCGCCGTCATGCCCCGTGGCGGCAAGGAAGCGGTCGATCTGGCGGGCCTCGGTTTCCGGGTCCACGTCGCGGCGGGCATCCTGCAGCGCCGAGACGAGGTCATAGGCCGCATGCGCGGCCACCGCATCCTGGTAATCGATCAGCCCGAGGGGGGCGGCATCGCGCCAGATCAGGTTCTCGGCATGGAAATCGCGCAGCGACAGGACGGGCGGACCGCCGGCCAGATCCTCATGCAGCCGCGCGACGATCGCAGGCAGGTCCGGGGCGGCATCGGCACCAGGATACCATTCGACGAACAGCGCCGTCAGATTGGCCATGGCCGCGCCGTCCAGCGGGCTGACGAAGCGCGGCGGCACATGGGACTGGATCTGCACCAGCAGGTCGGTGATGCGGTCGTGGACGATCCCTGCAAGATCGGGGCGGTCCTCGATCACGCGGGCGACCAGGTCGTCGCCCAGATCCTCGACCAGCATCAGGCGCAGGTCGGGATCATGCGCGATGATCGCGGGCGCACCCAGACCGCGTTCGCGCAGCCAGTCGGTCATGCGCAGGAAGGGCGCGATATCGCCCGCCGCATCGTCCATCAGGACCGCGCTGTCGTCGCCCCGATGCAGCCTGAAGAAGGACCGCGAGGACGCATCGCCCGCAAGGACCGTCACCCGCGCATCCGACCAGCCCGCCTGCGCCACGAAGGCCGCGCGCTGCGCGATGCGGTCCGCGCCCGCGAAGGCCAGGTCGATCACCCGCAGGTCGGGATCGGGGGCGGGGCCGATGGCGATGGTCATCGCGCCAACCGGCAGGGCCTCCAGCCGGTCGGGCCATTCGATCAGGCAGATCGCGTCCGACATGGCCTCATCGAGGCCCAGCTCGTCCAGTTCGGAGGGGTCGGTCAGGCGATAGAGATCGGCGTGCCAGATCTCGGTCCCCATCGGGTCGTCATAGGTCTGGACCAGCGTGAAGGTGGGGCTGGGCACGTCCTCGGCCAGATCGCCCTGGCGGGCGCGGATGAAGGCGCGGGCGAAATGGGTCTTGCCCGCGCCCACCGGCCCGTCCAGCAGCACGGTATCGCCGGGGCGCGACCCCGCGGCCATCATGCGCGCCAGCCCCGCGGTCAGTCCCTCGTTCGCGATCAGGCGCACCGACATGGGATCACAGGCCCAGAACGTCGTTCATGTCGTATTCGCCCGGCCCCTTGTCCTGCCCCCAGATGGCGGCACGGATGGCGCCACGGGCAAAGATCGCGCGGTCGGTCGCAAGATGGCGCAGGACGATGCGTTCGCCCTCGGTCGCGAAGATCACGTCATGTTCGCCCACCACGTCGCCGCCGCGAATGGCGGAAAAGCCGATGCTGCCGGTCTCGCGTGCGCCGGTGATGCCTTCGCGCGCGGGGGTGCGCAGATCCGACAGGCTGGCGACCCGGCCCTCGGCCGCTGCCTGACCCAGCATCAGCGCGGTCCCGGACGGTGCGTCGACCTTGTGGCGGTGATGGGCCTCGACGACCTCGATGTCCCAGTCGGTCCCAAGCGCGGCTGCCACCTTGCGCGTCAGCCCGACCAGCAGGTTCACCCCGAGCGACATGTTGCCCGCCCGCACGATGGGGGCATGGCGGGCCGCGGCCTTCAGCGCGTCCAGGTGGCGATCCTCGAGGCCCGTGGTGCCGATGACATGGACCGCACGCGCCTGCGCGGTCAGTTCGGCAAAGGCCAGGGTCGCATCCGGCGCGGTGAAGTCGATCACCGCCTGTGCCTGCGCGATGGCCGCGACCGCATCGTCGGTCACCGCGACGCCGGCCTCGGCGCCGCCCATGCAGCTGCCGATGTCGCGCCCGATCCAGTCGTGGCCGGGGCGTTCCAGCGCGCCTGCCAGCCGCACCTCGGGGTGGTCCAGGATCAGGCGGATCAGCATCTGCCCCATTCGTCCCGACGCGCCCGTCACGACGATCCCGGGGCGGTTCGGCTGGTCGGTGTTGTGCATATCGCTCATCTCGGGGTCCTTTCGCGCCTTTGCCGGTGTGATAGCCCGTTGCGGCCCGCCCCGCGACCCCCTACATCGGAGCGCATGGCACAGAACCGCTTCTCTCATGGCAAGGGCCCGTCGCAGCGTCAGCTGCGGGTGGGCGAACTGATCCGCCGCACCCTGTCCGACGTGCTTCTGCGCGCGGATGTGCACGACCCGGATCTGAACCGGCATTCCATCACGGTGGGCGAGGTCCGCACCTCGCCGGACCTGAAGGTGGCGACGGCCTTCGTGCTGCCCCTGGGCGGTTACGACGCCGAGGATGCGCTGAAGGCCCTGCGCCGCAATTCGGCCGAGCTGCGTCACCTCGTCTCGAAGGAGATGTCGCTGAAATACGCCCCGCAGCTGCGCTTCCAGCTGGACGAGACCTTCGACCGCATGGACGAGACGCGCCGCATGTTCGACGACGAACGCGTCCGCCGCGATGTCGAGACCGATTCCGACGTCGCCCCCGGTTTCGACGAAGACGATGTGGACTGAACTGTCGCGCCGCCTGGGTGTGGCGGTGGGCATGGTGATGGCGCTTGCCATCCCCGCCGGTGCCCAGACCTGCGAACGCGTCGACCATGACGGACAGGGCTATGTCCTGTGCCGAGTCGAGGCCGCGCAGGAACCCGCGCTGCGGCTGTGGCAGGACGGGGCCGACGGCAGACCGCTGCGCAACTTCGCCAATGTCCGCGCGACGCTGGATGACGGCCAATCGCTGGCCTTCGCGATGAATGCGGGCATGTTCCACCCCGATTACCGCCCCGTGGGCCTTCTGGTGATCGATGGCCACGAGGAATCGGGCATCGTCACGGGTGGTGGCGGCGGCAATTTCGGGATGCTGCCCAACGGGGTCTTCTGCACGGGCGGCGACAGGCCGTTCCGGGTGATCGAATCGCGCAGCTTCGCCGAGGATCGGCCGGAATGCCGCCTTGCGACCCAGTCGGGGCCGATGCTGGTGATCGACGGCGAACTGCATCCGCGATTCCTCGTGGACAGCGACAGCCGCTATATCCGCAACGGGGTGGGCGTGTCGCCGGACGGGCAGACGGCCTTTTTCGCGATTTCCAGCAGGCCCGTGACCTTTCACGAATTCGGGCGGTTGTTCCGCGACGGCCTGGGCGTGCGCGACGCGCTGTATTTCGACGGGTCGATATCGCGGCTGTTCGCGCCGGACGTGAACCGTGCCGATTTCGGGCGCAGCATGGGGCCGATCATCGGCCTGGTGGGCGCGCCCGGCTGACACCCGAGGTTGACCGCATGGCCGGGGGCGGATATCTGCCCGGCCTTTCCATTTGCAGGAGAACGGGCATGGCACGCAAGAAGGGCCGCGACATCAATGGCTGGCTGATCGTGGACAAGCCCGCGGGCGTGACCTCGACCTCGGTCGTGGCCAAGGTCCGTTGGGCGCTGGACGCGAAGAAGGCGGGCCATGCGGGCACGCTGGACCCCGATGCGACGGGGGTTCTGGCCGTGGCCCTGGGCGAGGCGACGAAGACCGTGCCCATCGTGACCGATGCGCTGAAATGCTACGACTTCACGGTCAACTGGGGGTCCGAGACGACGACCGACGATGCCTCGGGCGAGGTGCTGCGCCAGTCGGACATGCGCCCGACCGAGGATCAGGTCCGCGCGGCGCTGCCGAAATTCACCGGTGACATCATGCAGGTTCCGCCCGCCTACAGCGCCGTCCGGGTCGAGGGCGAACGCGCCTACGACCTGGCCCGCGAGGGCGTGGAGATGGAGCTGGCCGCCCGTGCCCTCTGGGTCGAGAGCCTGTTCCTGAACGAGGCCGGTTCCGATACCGCGCGCCTGGAGATGGTCTGCGGCAAGGGCGGCTATGTCCGGTCCATCGCCCGCGATCTGGGCCGCGAATTGGGATGCCTTGGCCATGTCGCGCATCTGCGCCGCACCTGGTCCGGCCCCTTCGAGGCCGAGAACGGCGTCGAATTCGCCAGGATCGACCGCGAGGCCCAGGAATGGCTGGAAGGTCAGCTTCTGCCGCTGGAGACCGGCCTTGCCGATCTGCCGATGCTGCGGGCGACCACCGAAGGCGCGATCCGCATCCGCAACGGCAATCCGGGCGAGGTGACGGGCGGCGCCGATTGGGGCGATCTGGTCTGGGTGTCGGATGCGGCAGGCCCGGTCTGCATCGGGCGCTACCAGGGCGGGATGGTCCAGCCGGAACGGGTCTTCAACCTCTGATACCGTCAGAGGGGCGGCGGGCGCCCAGGAATGGTCCTTCGCCCGCGGCATCGATCCGCGCGATCGCGTCGGCGATGTTTTCCGTGATGACGGACATCTGCCATGCGGTCGCGTGGATCATCATCTCCTCGGACATGGCGATGGCGACATGGCCCGGCCAGAACAGCAGGTCCCCGCGCCGGATCCGGTCGGTTTCGGGTAATGCCTGCCGCTGAAGGTCGCTGTCGCCCGGACAGGGAATGCCGCAGGCCGTCAGACCTGCCTGCGCAAGGCCCGAACAGTCGATCCCCCATGCGCTGTTGCCGCCCCACAGATAGGGGACGCCGAGGTATCGCATCGCCACATCGACGGGGTCGTGTTCCAGCATCGCGTCCACATGCTGCAGCGGGACGAAGCCGCCGCCCGCCAGTTCGGCAAAGCGCCCCTGTATCGCGGTGACAGACAGGCGCGCGCCGTGGGGCAGGGCGCCCAGTTCGCGCCGCTTCATGTCGGGCGTGGGATAGACATGGGTCGCCAGCGCCGTGACGCGATGGGTGATCTGCGGAAGGTCCGCCTGCAGCGCCTCGGTCGCGATCCAGCCGCAGTAACCGTCGGCGGATTGCACGAAGCTTGCGCCGTCGCGATCCTCGATCACGGTGACGTCGGTGCCGAAGATCAGCTGACGGTCGCGCGGGCCGTCTGGTCGGGCCAGCAGGTCGGTCACGGGTTTCGTGACGCGGGCGGCATGTCCGTCGGTCCATGCGGGCGCGTCCAACCTGCCGCGCAGGCTGTTCAGGGCAATGCGGTCGGTCGCGGGGGTCAGGCGGCGGTCCATTGGATCAGCCCATGATCCGCGGCAACGCCGCCAGAATGGCGCGCGATGCCTGCCCGACACCGCCCTTGGGCCGCCCCGGCATGGCCGAGGGCTGCCAGCCATAGATGTCGAAATGCGCGTATCGCGCGGCTCCTTCCGCGAAGCGGCGCAGGAACAGCGCGGCAGTGATCGACCCCGCCATCCCCCCCGAAGGCGCGTTGTCCAGATCCGCGATGCCGGGCTCGATCATGGACTCGTAGGGGTTCCAGAACGGCATGCGCCAGACCGGATCGCCCGCCTCCATGCCCGCGGACTGGATCGCCTGCGCGGTCGCGTCGTCGTCGCAGTAGAACGGCGGCACATCCGGCCCGAGCGCGACCCGCGCCGCCCCCGTCAGCGTCGCAAGCGAGATCATCAGGTCGGGGTTCTCCTCGGCCGCAAGCGCCATCGCATCGGCCAGGACCAGTCGGCCTTCGGCATCGGTGTTGTTCACCTCGACCGTCAGGCCCTTGCGGCTGGTCAGGATGTCGCCGGGGCGGAAGGAGTTGCCCGCGACGTTGTTTTCCACCGCCGGGATCAGCACGCGCAGGCGGATGCCGCGCAGCGCGCCCGTATCGGCCAGCATCGACAGCAGCCCCAATGCGGTCGCGGCCCCGCCCATGTCCTTCTTCATCAGCCCCATCGAGGCGCCGGGCTTGAGGTTCAGGCCGCCCGTGTCGAAGCAGACCCCCTTGCCGACCACGGTCAGCATCGGACCGTCATCGCCGATGCGGATGTCGATCAGGCGGGGCTCGGCCTCGGCCGCGCGACCCACGGCATGGATCAGGGGCAGGTTGCCGTCCAGAAGCGCCTGCCCGGTCGTCACCTCGATCCGCGCGCCGATGCGGGTCGCCAGATCTCGGGCGGCCTGCTCCAGCTGCGCGGGGCCCATGTCGCAGGCGGGGGTGTTGATCAGGTCGCGGGTCAGGAATTCGCCCGAGGCGATCGCGATGGCGCGTTCCGCATCGGCGCCTTCGGGGCAGCGCAGGCGCGGGCCGTCCTTGGGTGTCCCGGCATATCGGGTAAACCCGTACTGCCCCAGCAGCCAGCCGAGCGCCAGCGCATCGGCGTCCAGCCCCGCGGGCGCATTCGCAAGATGCCAGTCGCCCTTGGGCAGCGCATGGGCGCGCGCGATCTGGAAACGCTCGCGATCGGCGCGGGCGGGATCGCCCAAGCCCATCAATGCGCCGCGCAGCCCCCCGTCCGCATCGGGCAGCAGGCAGATCTGGCCCGCCTGTCCCGCAAATCCCGTTGCTGCGGGCCAGCTGCCGGCCTCGGGGGGCAGGTCGTCGCCGGACCAGATCAGCCACAGGGGCAGGGTCGTTGCATCGGACGGGGCGAATTGGGGCGTCATGACGGATATCCTTGCAGTTCGCCCGCAGCCTACATCCTGCAGGGGCGCCCGCAACCCGTCACGCCATCGCCGTCCGGTCCCAGATCGCGGTCAGCGACCGGTTGCCCACGCGCATCAACCGCGCATGGATCGCGGCCAGCGCGGGGCCGTCCGCGCGGGCACCCGCCGCCCCCAGATCCATCGCGACGCCCGCCAGCGACAGAAGGCCGATCTGCCAGGACAGCCGCGACATCCGCTCGGCCAGGGGCAGGGCGTCGGGCAGCCGCCCCTCGCTCAGGGCGGCATCGGCATCCGTCAGCAGGCATGCCAGCTGTTCCAGCACCAACCCGATCACCGCATGTGCCGCGCCCTCGCCCATCTTCGCCTCGATATCCGCGATCCGGCGTCCGTCCACCCGGACGGGTTCGGATACCGCAAGCGCCGCGATCTTTGCCATTCATGCCTCCGGCGGTGTTTCGTCTGGGGGCGAGGATGGTCGGTCGCGGTGAAGAAAGGCTTGACCCGGCAGCGGAATAACTCTCGAATTTTCCGGATCGGCGGCGTATCACGCAGCCCAGAAAGCGAGGTTTCAAGATGAACGATTTGTCTCCGCTGCCGCAATATCTGGTCAAGCGCTACGAGGGGTGGAAGGCCACCATCCATTCCGAAAATCACGCATGGTATCGCCGGCTGGCCGAAGAGGGGCAGCGCCCCCGCGCCATGGTGATCTCGTGCTGCGACAGCCGCGTCCACGTCACCAGCATCTTCGGCGCGGATTCGGGCGAGTTCTTCATCCATCGCAACATCGCCAACCTGGTTCCGGCACATGCCCCCGACGGCCAGCAGCACGGCACCTCGGCCGCGGTGGAATACGCGGTGACGGCGCTGAAGGTCACGCATCTGATCGTGATGGGCCATACCCGCTGCGGCGGCGTCGCGGGCTGCCACGCGATGTGTTCCGGCCACGCCCCCGAGATGGACGAGGCGACCAGCTTCGTCGGCCGCTGGATGGACATCCTGCGCCCCGGATACGAGCGCGTGAAGGATCTGCCCGAGGATCAGCAGGTCCCCGCCCTGGAGCGCGAGGCGGTGATGACCTCGATCCGGAACCTGCTGACCTTCCCCTTCGTCAAAGAGGCCGTCGAGGCGGGCACCCTGACGCTGCACGGGCTGATCCACGACATCGCCGACGGCACGCTGGTCCAGGCGACGGGCGACGGCACCCGCTGGACGCCGGTCTGACCAACCTGCATCGCGAATGAAAAGGGGCGGCAAGGTGAACCCTCGCCGCCCCTTTCTCATTTCGGTCGAATGGCCGTTCAGCCCTTCTTGAGGACCTTGTTGCCCAGCAGTTCGGCGATCTGGACCGCGTTCAGCGCCGCGCCCTTGCGCAGGTTGTCGCTGACGCACCAGATGTTCAGGCCGTTCTCGATGGTGCCGTCCTGGCGGATGCGGCTGATGAAGGTCGCGAAATCGCCCACGCATTCGACGGGCGTCGTGTAGCCGCCGGGTTCGCGCTTGTCGACGACCATGATGCCCGGCGCCTCGCGCAGGATGTCGCGGGCCTCGTCCTCGTCCAGGAAGTCCTCGAACTCGATGTTGATGGCTTCCGAATGGCCGACGAAGACCGGCACGCGGACGCAGGTCGCGGTGACCTTGATCGAGGGATCGACGATCTTCTTCGTCTCGGCGACCATCTTCCATTCTTCCTTGGTCGAGCCGTCTTCCATGAAGACGTCGATCTGCGGAATCACGTTGAAGGCGATCTGCTTCTGGAATTTCGAGGGCTCGACCTCCTGACCCGGCACGTACATGCCCTTGGTCTGGTTCCACAGCTCGTCCATGCCGTCCTTGCCCGAGCCGGAAACCGACTGGTAGGTCGAGACGACGACGCGCTTGATGCGCGCGCGGTCATGCAGCGGCTTCAGCGCGACGACCATCTGCGCAGTCGAGCAGTTGGGGTTCGCGATGATGTTCTTCTTGGAGTAGCCGGTGATCGCCTCGGGGTTCACTTCCGGCACGATCAGCGGGATGTCGGGGTCGTAGCGATAGAGCGAGCTGTTGTCGATCACGACGCAGCCGGCCTTGGCGGCGACGGGGGCGTATTTCTTGGTGGCGTCCGATCCGATGGCGAACAGGGCCATGTCCCAGCCGGTGAAGTCGAACTGGTCGATGTCCTGGATCTTCAGGGTCTTGTCGCCGAAGCTGACCTCGGTGCCCTGCGAGCGACGCGAGGCCAGCACGGCGATCTCATCGACGGGGAACTGGCGTTCGTCCAGGATGTTCAGCATTTCGCGGCCCACATTACCCGTGGCACCGGCGACGACGACTTTATAGCCCATTCGCGGGGACTCCTTCTCCTGCGGTCGATGGCATTTACCGCAATCACGGCAGGTTTGAAAGGGTCTTGCCCGAAAGGGGACCCCGGTGGCCCGATCCTTGCGCGGTGGCCTTGCGCGGCCGGTTCCCATGCGGAGGTCAGGCGATGCGCAGACGGTCGTCCTGGGCCATGAAGGTCTCGACCATGGCGCGTTCGGCGGCAAAATCATGGGGCACCTGCCCGGCGGTGCGGCGGCCCGACAGGCTGAGACTGGCGAAGAAGTCGAAGCCGTGAAGCGTCAGCGATGCCAGATCGGAACGCATCAGCAGCTCGATCATCATTGCGCCCGTGGTCGGGGGGGCCGCGAAACGGCCCCGCAAGGCGCGGTAATCGTCCAGGGGATGCAGATAGAACCCGTCCGAGGATGCGCTGGTCCAGTCCAGCCGTTTGCGCTTGGGCGACATCCACAGGATGCGGCCCGGCGCGATGCGGGCGCGGTCGGCATTGTCCAATCGCGTGGCCAGCGCCAGCCAGTCGGTGCGCGTGCCGTGGCTGCGGGCGCTCGGCATGGGCGCACGGTTGATGCGGATCACGGTATCGGCAGCGTCGATCCGCGCGCCTTGGTCCTTGTCGGCCAGCGCACGGGCATTGCCCACCAGCGCCACATGGCGTCCGCGCAGTTCGGCCAGCAGATCAGCCTGCGAAAGGGACATCCGCATCAGCGCATCGTCGCGCCGCAGGGTGCGGGCCAGCAGGAAACCGGCCCGCGTCATGCCAGCATCTCGCGGTATATCGCGACGAGCGCCGCCGCCTCGACCGAGATGTCGTGGTTCGTCACCGCATGTTCGCGCGCCGCAAGCGCCGCCGCGCCGCGTGCCGCATCGTCGTCCAGCCAATGCGCGACGGCATCGTCCAGCGCGGGCGCATCGTCAGGCGCGATCAGCGTGCCCGTCGCGGGGGTCAGCAATTCCTCGAACGCGCCGACGCGGGTGGCCACGACCGGCACGCCGCAGGACAGGGCCTCGAGGACGGTCAGGCCGAACCCCTCCCACCGCTGCGGCGCGACATAGAGATCCAGCGCGCCGTACCAGTCGGCCATCCGGTCGACCGTTACCTCGGGCAGGAAGCGGATGCGGTCGGACAACCCGGCCTTGTCCACCTGCGCCTGCAGGTCGGACAGGAAGGCGCGGTGCTTTTCGGTGGCGCGGCCCATCACCAGCGCGGTGACGCCGGGGCGGTCGGGCAGCAGCCGGATCATGGCGCGGACGAAATCGCCCGTGCCCTTCTGTTCGCGGATCCGGCCATAGCAGCCGACCAGGACCTGATCCGCGGGCAGGCCCAACTGTGCCCGCAGGGCTGCACGGTCGTCGGGCGGGGCAAAGCCTGCCGTATCGATGCCGTGATGGATCACGTCCGCGGGCCGTTCCAGGTATCCCGCCCCCTTGGCCGAGGTCGCGACGATCCGGTCCATCCACGCGATCAGGCGGCGCGTATATCCGCTGTGCCGCCGCTGAGAAGCCGAGGTGAAAAGCAGGCGGTATTTCCGCCGCAGCACATGGCGAAGGACCAGCCCCAGGGCCATTTCCGTGTTGCGCCGCGCATGCCAGACGCGCCAGCGGTCGCGGGGCAGGGTCGCTGCGCGGATCAGGGGGATGTGGGGAATGCCATCGGGCAGGCCCGGCCCGGTCGCGGCGATGGGGATCATCCGCGCTTGGACCGGGATCAGCCGGACCACGGTCGCGGTCACGCCCGACAGCCGGCGCTTGAGGTTGGGGGCAACGATAAGCGGGGCTTCGGGCATCTGGCCTCGTGGGGGGTTCGCGTTCGGTCGCCCGATCCTAGACCAAGCCCGCGACCGCGAACAGGGTGGCGCTCAGGGCTGGGCGGCCTCGTCCTGCGGGGCTTCCGCCGACTGGCCTTCCGCGGACTGGCCTTCTGCGGACCGGGCTTCATCGGACTGGGCCAGGCCGGGGGTGATCGGTCGGGTGCTGCCGCCCATCGATTCCAGCCGGGCGATCAGGTCGGGGGTCTCGGCCTCGACACGGTCGCAATTCTCGGGATCGTCCAGCACGCTGAAGGCGGGGCGGAAATATTCGCGGTCGTAATCCAGCGCGTCGAGCCCGAGCTGTTCGATCAGGCGGTCGGTCGTGCCCGTCATCAGCTGCCATTCGGCATCGCTGATCTCGTGGCCGGCGCAGTTCTCGGTCAGGACGTTCAGCTCGGCCAGGTTCCGCGTCAGGTCGCGGGCCTCGGCTTCGGGCAGGGACGACACGTCGGGCAGCGGCACGACAAGGCGGTCGCCCGGCACGCCGTCGGGCGCCGGCTGCGCCATCACGTCATGCGCCCAGAGCGATATTCCCGCCACCAGGGCGGCGGCCATGAAGATGTCCCAGCTTTTCATCGCGGTCCCCTTACGCAAAGACTGCGCGATCTTCGGCAGAAACCCGGTCCCGTGCAAGGCAAGGTTGCGTGAGGGGGCGCGTGATCTTGACCCCCGCCGATGCGCCCCTTAACCGTTTTACTGCTCAGAAGGAGGCCCAAATGTCCGACAGCTATTCGCTTCTCATCCTGCCCGGCGACGGGATCGGCCCCGAGGTCATGGCCGAGGTGGTCAAGGTCGTCGACTGGTTCAAGGCGAATCGCGGGATGCAATTCGAGGTCAGCCACGATGTCGTGGGCGGTGCGGCCTATGACAAGTACGGCGCCCCCCTGGCCGACAGCACGATGGAACTGGCGCAATCGGTGGACGCGGTGCTGCTGGGCGCCGTGGGCGGTCCGCAATACGACAACCTCGATTTCGCGCTGAAGCCCGAACGCGGCCTTCTGCGCCTGCGCAAGGAAATGGACCTGTTCGCCAACCTGCGCCCCGCGCAGTGCTTCGACGCGCTGGCCGATTTCAGCAGCCTCAAGCGCGATGTCGTGGCGGGCCTGGACATCCTGATCGTCCGCGAACTGACCTCGGGGATCTATTTCGGGCAGCCGCGCGGCATCCATGCCGACGACAATTCCGACAACGAGGGCGGCCGCGTGGGCATCAACACGCAGCGCTATACCAGCGGAGAGATCCGCCGCGTCGCCCGGTCCGCGTTCGAGCTGGCCCGCAAGCGCGACAACCGCGTCTGCTCGATGGAGAAGGCGAACGTGATGGAATCCGGCATCCTCTGGCGCGAAGAGGTGCAGTGGGTCCATGACAACGAATATCCCGATGTCGAGCTGTCGCACATGTATGCCGACAACGGTGCGATGCAGCTGGTGCGCAACCCGCAGCAGTTCGACGTGATCGTGACGGACAACCTGTTCGGCGACATCCTGTCGGACGCGGCGGCGATGCTGACGGGCAGCCTGGGGATGCTGCCCTCGGCCAGCCTGGGCGCACCGATGGCCAATGGCCGCCCCAAGGCCATGTACGAACCCGTCCATGGCAGCGCCCCCGACATCGCGGGGCAGGGCAAGGCCAACCCCATCGCCTGCATCCTCAGCTTCGCGATGGCGCTGCGCTACAGCTTCGCCGAGATCGAGGCGGCCACCGCGCTGGAAGCCGCGGTCGAGAAGGTGCTGGCCGATGGCGTGCGCACCGCGGATCTGATGGGCGCCGAGGGCGGCACCCCCGTCAGCACGTCGCAGATGGGTGACCTGATCGTCGCGGCACTGTCGCAGGGAAACTGAACCATGGTCCCGGCCAATGTCAGGGGGGCCCTGTTGCAGCTGACTGCGATGGGGATCTTCGCGACGCATGACGTCGTCATCAAGACGCTTGGCCAGACCTATCCCCCGCTGCAGATCCTGTTCTTCTCCTCGATGCTGTCCTTCCCGCTGATCTCGATGATCCTGATGCGGGATCCCAATTCCGGCACGCTGAGGCCGAACAGCCCCTGGTGGGTGATGCTTCGCGCAGGTTGCGGGATCGCGGCCGGGATGGGCGGGTTCTTCGCCTTCTCGACCCTGCCCCTGGCGCAGGTCTATGCGATCCTGTTCACCACGCCGCTTCTGATCACCATCCTGTCGATCCCGGTGCTGGGCGAAAAGGTCGGCATCCATCGGTGGGCCGCGGTCGTGGTCGGCCTGTCGGGCGTGCTGATCGTCCTGCGCCCGGGCCCGGGGCAGGATCTGCAGCTGGGCCATGCGGCCGCGCTGCTCAGCGCCTTCGCGGGCGCCATCGCCGCGGTGACCATCCGCAGGCTCGGCCGGTCCGAACGGCCGCTGGTGCTGATGATGTGGCCGATGTTGGGGAACTTCATGGCGACGGGGGTCTCGCTCGCCTTCGCCTATCGCCCGATGGAGCTGCAGCATCTGGGCCTGGCCGGCGTGATCGCCTGTCTGGGCCTGATGGGCGGCTTCCTCGTGATCCTCGCCTATCGCGCCGGAGAGGCGGCGATCGTGGCCCCCATGCAGTATTCCCAGATCCTCTGGGCCACCGCCTATGGCTGGTTCCTCTTTGGCGAGGCGCTGGACCTGCCGACCCTTCTGGGCGCCTGCGTGATCATCGCCTCGGGCATCTACATCGTCATCCGCGAAGCCAGCGGTGCGTCGGTGAACCGCCCCGCCACCACGTCGCGCCTGCGCAGCGAAACGGTGACGGCCCCCAAATCGACCGTCCTTCAGAGATTGTTCGCACCGCGTCGCTAAGAAGGGCTTGCAATCGCGCGCGCATGGGGGTACCTGCCCCATCACGGTCGGAGCGTAGCGCAGCCTGGTAGCGCACCTGCTTCGGGAGCAGGGGGTCGGAGGTTCGAATCCTCTCGCTCCGACCATTTTCCCGGTTGTTGATTGCCACTGAAGTCTTCCTCAAGTGGCCACAATTCTTCCTTTGAGACAGCAAGGCTGCCGTAGTTTGGAAGCGTTACAGGCGGTACCCCGCACTACAGCAATTACCTGAGACAGCGGTCTACTATCCTCCCCGCTTCGATCCGCGAGCCGGCGGCATGAGAAGAAGCGATCAGAGGCTCCTGAATGCGAAAGCAGATCGAGCAGAGTTCATTGCAGCTTCGCAGGAAAGGGCTGGGCGACGCGGCATCGAGCGATCCCTAGCATCGCCGGACAGTTTTCGGCCCAAAGCTGCCGTTCGAGCTAAGTGCAGTGGATGACTTCTCTCAGTACACATCGACCTCGTCCGGCTCTCACGCGTACGTCGCAGTCATGAAAAGTCATTAAGAGACGCCACGCCATTAGAGTTGTTCCTGCCGCCGAGAGGGACTTCGATAAAAAAGACGCCTTCGTCGGACCTAGGCTTCCGCTTGTTCTTCTGCTGCGCCACAGGTTTACCAAGGATAGCTCGCTTCGTTTGAAAAACGGCTTTTGTGATTGTGAAGTCACTTGTCACGCCATGATACTCTCGCAACAAAGAGAGAAGGTACTGCACAAAGAGTTCGGAGTTTCTTAGCTGCTTTTTGCAAGAGGATTTACTGGGGCTATCCGACTTCATGTCAGCGATCAGGAGGTGCAGGCGACCATTTTGTGGATATGCAATTACTATATCGCATTTCTTATTCGCGATACTGTGGTCGCTTTTTACCAGACAAGATAGCTGTTTAAATGCCTTTCCGTGCGTTTTCTTAAGTTCCCCGCTCGGCGTGAAGTCGAGTTGGAATGCGCAGGCTCCAGTAGGGACATTTTTTATTTTTAGTTTCTTGAGGCGCGCTCCTGGGCTTTCCTCTTTCGCCAACACCTCTTTGAGCGGCTCATTGTATTCAATGAACAATTCTTCTCGTAGCAGGTCACCAAAAGCTCTCCTCATATCTAATCAGTCCTGCGCGGAGTAAAATATATCTTGGGCTTTTTCATTTTCTACATTGATGATGTCGTCAAAAATGGATGTGTCTATGCCGGTATCTGAAATGCCCATTTTTACTAGGCCTGCTTTGGGCGTAGCGCAATAAGCATTAACTTGACTCGGCTTCAAAAGGTCTTCATCCTTATAGCCATAACGTTCCATGATCGCTTTTTGGCTGGTCGTCTCTTTGCTCAACGTAACTAGGTTGTTTATTTCCCGCACAAGGTAGTCGCTATGCGTCGTAACCAGGACTTTCACGCCTGCTGAGACGAGCCTAGAGATTAAACGGGCAATTTTTACTTGATTATCAGGGTGAAGATTTAGTTCGGGCTCATCGATTATGAGGAGCCCCCCTTCTTTTGCTATGTAGTTTATATACATATCAATCAGAAATAGAGACTTCACCGAGGAGGAGGCAATGTAAAGTGGAATATTGACTTTGGGCTTTCCGCGCTGCTTCCTTGGGCTAAAAGTCAGCAGATCATTTTCGTCCTTAAAGGTGCCTCCCACTAGATCGTTCCACATCTCAAAAATGTACCCGAACTTCTCGCGAGATTCCTTTATAAAACTCTTCTTCTTGCTGTGCGTGCTGTAATCGCGCACAACGTCAATGTTTTCTTTAATGGGCCTAGCGTACCGAGATTGCATAGAACCGAGAAGATCAATTGGATCCACTTTCTCCGCAGCCGCCAAGTGGGAGAAGATGGCGTTTCTATTGACGTCCAGCTCTTTGTAGAACAATGCAACACCAGTACGCTCGGACGTCACAACAAACGGTTCCGGAATAGACTTACCAAAAAGGCTATCGGATATTGCGGATGATATTATCCTTCTAATGATTTGCTTTGGCACGCGCTCGGAGGAAGCCCCGGAGTACGCAACAAGCAAATCTCCACTACCTTCTGACGATTCAAGGTCAAAGGTGCCCACCCTTTTAATGTTGATTGTCTGATTAAACGCATCAAGAGGATGAAGCTCGTCCTCTCTGAGTTCGAACGAAAACTCGCAATCCGTAAAGAAATCGTCTGGAGCACTGAAGTAAGAATCCAAGCCTGACTTGAAGCTATTTGAGGCACCAATGAGACGCTTCTCAAACGAGGCAGCCTCTCCACTTAGATTAAATGTGACGGGGGTTCCTTCCAAAAGCCGATTGATCTCGGAGTCCGAAATCTCGTAGTCAAAAAATTCGCTAAAATGCTGAACCACCCCGTACACCGCGTAACTGGTGTAAGTCTTGCCCGTTCCATTCGGGCCACATATGACGGTCAGGTCGTTAATTTCAATTTCACCATCATTCGCTTTAGCAAACTTCTTGAATGAAATACGCATTCAGCGCTCCTTGGGGTGAACAGACTTGAGCGATCTTTAAGCGAGAAGCGTTGAGGGCTTCAAGTGCGCTTCAGCACAGCCAACCCCGTATGAGCTGCCCGTTTAAGAGTGGGAAGCTTTTGGACCCAATGGTTACGGTAGTAAGTGTATGCTTTCTGTGACAGCCGACGTCGGCGCAGTCTACAGCGAAGGTCCGCTTTCCGCCCTACGTGCTGTTCGCAGCAGGTGCATCATCTACCTACCACAGATCGTCGAACCGATGCGCCGCGGTTCTCGTGTAGTGGGCGGTATGCCGTGGATCCCGGTGCCCGAGGTAATCCTGGATCAGCCGCAGGTCGCGGCCCTTGTTCGCCAGGGCAAAGCCGCAGGAATGACGCAGCATGTGGGGATGCACATGTCCAAGACCCGCGCGACTACCAGCCGTTCCGATAATGTAATTGACCGCCTGTCGCGTGAGCGGCTGCTTCCGCTCGGAGACGAACAGCCAGGGTAGCGCATCCTCCCGCCGCGCGAGCCAGCGCTTGATCGCCCGCAGCTCATCACCGGCGACTGGCTGCTCGACGCTAAGCCCGTTCTTCAACCGTGCGATCCAAACCCTCGATTGTGCGAGATCGACGTCCTGCCGACGCAATGCGATTGCCTCAGAGACGCGCAGCCCATGGCGGAACATCATCAGGATCAGGAGATGGTCACGTACACCGTGACGGCCCTTCTTGCTCGCGACGAGGAGCCGATAGACATCTGGCTGACCAAGGTAGTCCTGGGCGCGAACATGGGCGTCCGCCGCACGGACGTCGGCACTCTTAACACTTCGCCGCTTGGGCATAAGCCTGCCACCCTTCGCAAATCCTGACCTGCCCCCCGCGAA
>NZ_JAHKQB010000025.1 GCF_018860625.1 Paracoccus sp. C2R09 | reverse complement strand
TTCCTGCGTAGCGATCTGGTGAAGCACCGTATCATGACCTGCGCGGAAGCGATGAATCTGCCGAACCGTCATCGCGCCGAAGTGGCAGGGCTTGTGCTGGTCCGCCAGCGGCCCGGCTCGGCCAAGGGCACGATGTTCATCACCTTGGAGGACGAGACCGGCATCGCCAATCTCGTTGTCTGGCCAAAGATCTTCGAGGCCAATCGCCGAACCATTCTCTCGGCCGGCATGATTGGGGCCCGCGGTCGCATACAGCGCGAAGGCGACGTCGTGCATTTTGTCGTTGAGCACATGACCGACCTTTCGGCGGCGCTTGCCAGTGTCGGAAATCGTGCGGCATTCCCTTTACCGCACGGCCGAGGTGACGAGTTTCATCACGGCAGCACCACTCCCGATCCACGCCACCCAAGGCCGCGCGACATGTTCACCCGCGACCTGCATCTCGATACGATCCGTGTGAAGACGAAGGACTTTAGGTAAACTGTGCCAATGGCCCTATGCTCATCGCCAGTCACGGCCTGCAACCTGATCAAATCTGGGGAGGATATCCTTTAGAGCCACGATAGGAGAGAGTTCGTCCCGAAGCCCTCGGATGATGGAAAACATTCTGCTCAGCACCCATCATCTCTCAGCAACCGCAAGACGGGCACTTCTGGACGGAGCTTGACCCCTTCAAGAGTTGGCGCTGATTTCGAAAGCCGACATTGGTAACAGCGCAGAGCGTCCCTCGATGTAGAGCTCTACAAAGGAACGGACCTCAGGTCACCCAAACCAAGGCCTGGCCAGGGAAGACCCCCTCTCACGCCCAGCATCTCGCTGAAAAAATCTTGGGGATCACTTCGGCAATTTGGCCCGGTAATCCCGATGGGCAAGACCTGCGGATACGTATTGCCGTTAACCGCCCTCTTTACGGCATCTGCGGCCTTATCGAGCGTTGCTCCAATAGGTTGAAAAACACCCATTAGGTCGCCACGAGCTATGAAGAGGCTGCCGAACGCTCCTATAGCCGCGTCAACATCACTTCAGCACGGCCCTTCCACCGCCTTCCGCCACTTGGCAACACGATCAACGACTGGTGGTCTGAAACGAGAACAGGTGGATGCTCGGTGCTCGAAAGCGCTGTTCCGCCGAATACGCTAAGGCCGCTCAGTCCAATGCAGCCGAGATCGCATCGAACACGACCAGCGGATCCACCGGCTCGCGACCCACGGGCTTGGGTTGCGCCATATGCGTGGCGATCACGACATTCCGCGCAGGGTTGATGTAGATGTTCTGCCCCTGGATGCCGATTGCGGCGAAAGCCCCATCGGCAATGGATGGTTCGGTCCAGCCCGGCCACCACATATAGCCATACTCGATGGTCTCTCCGCTTTTGAGTTTCTGCGGCTTACCGGCGGTTTCCGTCCATCCTTCGGGCAGGATCGTAGTGCCGTCGACTTCTCCGCCCTCCAGGAAGAACTGCCCAAAGCGGGCAAAATCACGCAGCGTGGCCGACAAGCCGCTGCCGCCAATCTCGACACCATCGGGGCTATCCAACCACCAATTGGCATCGGCTTCCATCCCGTAGGGCTGCCAGATCTTCTCTGCTAGATAGTCGGCCAACGGCATGCCGACTGCGCCGTGGAGGACTTCGCCGAGAACCTGTGTTTCTCCGGTAGAATAGGTGTGATGCGTGCCGGGATCATGCGCGCGTGGAAGCTCGGCCATCACCTCCATGGCCGAGCCGGGACGCTGTTCGATCTGCGCGCGCAACAGGTCGCGACGGTCGGAGTCCGGGTCCGTATAAGTCTCATTCCATTCCACGCCCGAGGCCATCAACAAGATGTCGCGGATGGTGACCCCGTCATAAGCACTACCGGCAAGCGCCGGAACATAGTCGGTGACCATGTCATCCAGCCCCTGGATGTGGCCATCGACGATCGCAGCGCCGACCAGGGTCGAGGTAATCGACTTGGCCACCGACATCGACATCCAGCGCGTCTCTGGCGTGTTGCCGCGCTGATAAGTTTCGTAGACGACCTTTCCATCCTTCAGAACGATCATGCCGGTGACGTTGTCGAGAGACAGGAAATCGTAGAGGTCATAAGATGCATCGCCCACCTGGTAGCTGACCATCTCCGGCAGGTTGACGGGCGCATCCGGCAAAGCTTCAGGCTTCTCCGAAGCCGGGACCACCCGGGTCGGGAACAGGCGGTCGATATTCCGAAAGGTGCTGACGGCGAGGTCGGGTGTGAGGTGTCCGTTATAGACATCCTCGACGCTGCCGATTGCTTCTTCAGAATGGAGGTAGTCCTGAGCATGCACCATGCTTGGCAGGGCCAAACATAAACTGCCCAAAGTCGGCAGAATGCGCGTGCGATATAGCGAGCTATGGGTCATGCGGTCCTCCATCCATCCAAGCTATGAAAGGGTAATAATGCACGATGTGCAATCGATATGATGCCTGTGGTGTCCTTGCTGCAGAAGTCTAGTGACATCTCCATCGGTCCTTTCCTCCGGCGAGTTCAGGTGACAGCTTGAACGGAGGCCGTCTCGGAGGTCCAAGAGCCGTGGAAAAAGAAGACGCGGGTCAGGAGTGCGGCGAACTGGCGGTGGCAGTCATATAAGTTGACCTGTTCGCCGAACGTCGTCGGGCGTCTCATCTGGACCTTCGCACGACTCCGCGGGTGCTTGTTCCGATATTATTCCCGGGCGTATCGGCTTATGCAAACTCTCGTTGACCGCTTCATCCCCTTCGCCCTTATTCATATCCGCTTTCCGGACGGTATCGCGATCTACATCCTCTGGATTGACGAGCAACTCTGAGGATGCAGACGCGGCCGGATCAATCTCACCGATGGCTTTCGGCTTGCGCTTTCGCACTGGCTTGCGGGGCCCAGTCTCCTTCCTCGACGCGAGCTTGCGCGCGGCTTCGAGGTCCTGGATCGTCATGCGGTCGGCAGATTTGGCAGAAAGAGCTTCAGCGTCGATGATCTGCTTGAAGCAGGCGACCTTCACTTTTCGGAGCGCCTTCAGGCATGTGTTAAGGCTGTTGACGACCCGACCAAAATCCGACCTGACCTGAGCTTCGGGAACATTCCCGTAGATCTCCAGGAAGGAGATCATCCGCAGCACGTCATCGCAGCGCTTGAACAGCTGCAGAAGCTGCATGCTGCGCTTGGACTGAATGCGCGCGTCGATGCGGGAGGGCATGGGGGAGGCAGCCATACCGCCATTTGACGCTTCCTCGTATTGCGTGAACAGTTCGAGTGTCACGTTAGACAGGAGGCTGAGTGCATCGTCGAATTCCTGCAGATAGCGATTGTAATCTGCACGATTGTCCAAACGCTCACGGGCCACGTAGTCAATGGCGACGGCATATTCGTTGCAGGCCGCGAACCACTTCACATAGGCCAGCTGGATCTCCGCCGTGTGGATCTCGATCGGAGCCATGATAGCCGGAGCCTTCGGGCGGTAGGTGTTGCGGCGGCGGTCCGAACGGGCTTGCTTGTTGCCGATGATCTCGGCCTGGCGATCGGGCGGAAGATCCTCGAATGCGGTGCGCCGGTCCTGAGACGTGGTCGTGGACGTTCTCTTGAGCTGCTTTGCCATGATGATCCTCGTATCAGTGCTCTATATTAACAGGTCGGAATTCATCATACTAATGATAAAGCGACCGCGATCCAGTCAACACAGAAGAACATCGGTCTTGCCGGGTAGGGTTGTCCCGAGCTAGGTTCGAGGTGCTTTCTGCTATGCAGAGGACAGGTCGTCGCCTGGGGCCCACCCGAAGACATCATGTTCGCAGGCAGTTCCTGCGACGGCTCACGGCCCGTGAAGGGTGCGTCTCATCCGGCTCATTCCGGAAAGGCGGATGGCTCATGAAGCCTAAGCGGTGGTCGTAATGGCCTATTCGAGACCCGAAAGCTCTCGAAACCGCATTTCAGTCCGGGCAACGCCACGGCCGCGTCAGGCGCATCATGCGACACGACGTGCGGCATGGACCAAAATCCATGCGGGCTGAATACCTATGTCCTGGCCGCACTCGCGGCCTGGCACCCCTTACCCGCAATGGGACTCCGTTCCATTGCTGGAGCGGATTCCCCAATTTTTCAATTGAGGAGAAGCCCCATGGGGAAATTCAAGGACATGCTCATCAAGAACGTGCAGGACGACATTCCGACCGGTATCGGATCCCTCCCGGGATACGGGGACACCAAAAGCTTCACCGGCGAAAGCCTGGTGGATGCCGGGGATGATGGCGAAGCGGATGCTCACGGAAGCACCGTGATCGAGATGCAAGCTCCGACCGCACTCAAGCAGACGCAGAAATCCGCAGTTGCGCCCAGCCTGCCTTCGGGTTCGCTGATCGAGAACATGGATCTGACCGATCCCGGTCATGTTGCCGAGCTCGCCGCGCGGTTCGCAAGGTCCAACGCTTCCATGAAGCGCCTTGCGAACGAGAAGGCTTCCGTCGAGCAAAGGCTAGAACACGCCCTGTTGGCGGGAGAAGCGCTCCAGGAAAGCGTGGACCAGCTCGGCCTGGAGAAAGCCGATCTGCTCAAGGAGCTCGTTCATGCGAAGGAAAAGCTGGATATCGCAACCAAGAGCAGCGGTGCCATTTTCGAGAGGACTGCCTTCGGCATTCTCAAATGGGGTGGTATCGGCACCATCCTGATCTTCGCCAGCGCCTTCTTCTATTTCTGAGGGGGGGCGCTATCATGAACCTGTTTTCGGCTCGCGTCGATACAGAACTACCCTGCATGGGGAGGATCAGCGCAGCAATGCTGCAGGAAAGACTGTATGGATCGCCCCTCAGGCGATCCGCGGATTTAAAGCTGTTGCCCCGCCTGGACTGCGCTGACGGCTTCTCGCTGTCGGTCCAGGCAAGCGAAATTCACAGCTCACAGCCCAAACGGCGGGACGGCCCGTATTCGCATGTCAAATGCGCCTGCCCCTCCGAGACCGTTCCATCGCTCATGCCCTCCACCCTCAGGGAAGACGGCATACCACCGGAACAATCGGTCTACAGAAACGTGCCCATCGAGATCGTTCATTCCATCCTGAACGCTCACGGGGGTCTGCGCGCCTAACCAGGCCGCGTCCACCATTCACCCATGCGGGGAGTCATTCCCCGTTGGGGGCGTGTCTCCCCTTCATCATCAGGAGAGAAACATGACCATCATCAATTTCTTCCGCAAAAGCCTTAATGCGATCCGCAAGAAGATGGATCCGGCCTACGGCATCGATCTGATTATCGAGGATCTGCATGCCGAAGAGTTCTATGGCGTCTTCAATGGCAAGGCCGTGACCTTCGCAGAGTTCAATTCGACCCTGGGCGAATACTACCAGCAGGGCGATGCGGCTTTCGCCAAGGCGCGCGCGGCGAACGTCAACGGCGCGATCGTCAATGACATCAGCTAACCCCCACAGAGCGGAGGATCGTCCCTTCGCAGGGTTCGTGTCTTCAGGAGAAACCCATGCACCATGACCGACAAAGCGACTTTGATCTGGTGAAGACGCATGGCGCCGGCCATTGGCCCGCGATCATGTCCTCCCTCTATCCCGACCTGGCCGCCATCATGCAGCGACCCGGTCAGCAGAGATGTACCTGCCCGATCCACGGATCGAGCAAGGGCGCGACGGGTGACGGCTTCCGCTTGTTTGACGATTTTGTCCAGACTGGCGGCGGCATCTGCAACAGCTGCGGCGCGTTCCCGACCGGTATCGATCTCGTGATGTTCCTCGAAGGGTGTGACAAGTTCGAAGCGGTGAAGATCCTCAAGCGGCAAATGGGACTTGCTAGCGGACATCCGCAGCATGCTCCCCGACGCTTCGTATCACCTATCGCTTCGAAGCGGGATCCGCAGGCTGATCTTCGGAGGCAGCAGGAACGCAAGGCGCTTCTGGCCCGCATCTGGATGGAGGCCAAACCGCTGAGCGATCTGCCGGACAATCACAAAGCTATCGCGTACTTTCGCGATGCCCGTGGGATCAGGCAAGCCGATTTCATCCGAAAGCAGAACCATATTCGGTTTCACCCGGACCTCTACTTCGCGCGCAGCGAGGTAGAGTATGCGCCGCCGATCAGTTTTCCAGGTATCGTCTCTATGATGCACGGGGCTGATGGCAAAGCAGTGGGACTGCACCGGATATTTCTTGATCACGACGCTCCGAAGAAAGCGCCGGTCGACAAGCCCAAGAAGATCCTGCGGTGCCTGGAGCAAAAGCTCAACGGTGCCGTGCGGATCATCGGACGAGCGCAAGCCACGACCCATGTGAATGTCTGCGAAGGCATCGAGACGGGCCTGGCGATCGCCTATGCGACAGGGCATCCGATCTTCGCCGCCGGATATGCGACACTCGTGCAGAGCTGGAAGGCACCACAAGGCGTCCGGGCCGTCACGATCTGGGCTGACCGGGACGAGGGCAAGGCAGGCATCAACCATGCCAAAAAGCTGATGGAACGGATGGAAGGGGAGGGGATTCTTTGTCGGATACTCGAACCGCATCACCTGGATCATGCCGGTGAAGACTGGAATGATGTCCTCTTAGCTTTCGGATACAGCGCCATATCCGACAGCTATGCGGAAACATCGAACAAGGTCAGGATATACTGATCACTCAAGAGCCCTGATGGGCTCTTTTTTTTTGGCCTGACCCGTGCGATTACTTGAAAATGCTAACAGGTCTGATGTAATCATGAGATCCTTCATATTCCTCATGGCTGCAAGCCATCTGCTGGCGGCAGCACCTGCGGCGCTTCTTGCGAACGAGACCTATTTCGACCGGGCTTCCGAAGGATGGTATTGGTATCAGGACCCACCAGAAGAGCCGGAACCTGAGCCCGAACCCGAGCCGCAACCGCTGCCACCGCCGCCCCAGCCGGTCGAGGTCGTCGAACTGCCGCCAATCCAACCGGCTCCTGTGCCCGAAGCGGCGCCAGAGGCGGCCTCGGGGCCCCCACCGGGAAGCGTGGAGTTCTTGAGGCAAGCCATGCCCGCCGCGCTCGATGTCGCCACTGACAACCCGACCCCCGAGAATGTCGAGCGATACCTGCTCCTGCAGAAGATTGCCCTCGATCGCTCGGAGCAGTTCTCGGAAATGGTCGCGATGGTCAGCACCGGACATCCGGAACTGGACGAGGGACGCAGGCGGCCGTGGCAGGACACCTTCGCCAAGCAGATGGAAAAAGCTGCAGAGGACAGCAAGCGCGAGGTTCTGACGGAACTGTTCAAGCGCAACGCCCTGATCATGTTCGTGGACAAGAACTGTGCGTCCTGCGGCCTGATGGGAGACAACTTCTACCGGATGCAAGAGACCCACGGCCTGGTCTGGCAGGCGATCTCAATGGACGGAACGGTCCTGCCACCGGAAATGAAGATCAAGCAGTCCTTCGATGCGGGCCTGGCGGCCAATCTCGGCGTCGGCAATGGCGGCGCGGTGTTCCTGGCCTCTCCGCCCAACACTTATATTCCGGTGACATGGAATGCGACGGGCGGTGCGGAAATCGCGGATCGCATCCTCATGGTTGCCCGCCGCGCCGGCCTCGTCACCTCCGAAGATTTCAGCCGGACGCAGGCAGTCAATCCGCGCGTCAGCGAAGCGGAACCTATCCAGGGCGATTCAATGCCTGACATCCTGCAACGAGCCGACGATTTCCTGCGCAACAACGCTCTGCACATCACAGCCCGCAAGGAGGCCGATCAATGACGATCACGCGACAAGCGCTGGCAATACTGACGGCGGCGGGGCTTGCGCTATCCGCTCCCGCACCCGGCTTTGCCGATCTGAACGGCGAGCTGGACAACATGCTCGGGGTGAATGTCCAGGTGAACTCGGGCGGGCGGATCAGCACGGCGCGGCGCGGCGGCTTCTACGGCGGTTCGGTCTATGTGCGCGGCAAGGTCATGAACGTCAGCGTCTTGAACTTCACACCGCCGAGCTTCGCGGCAGGTTGCGGCGGCGTCGATCTCTTCGGCGGCTCGTTCAGCATGATCAATGCCGAGCAGTTCGTGTCGCTGTTGCGATCGATCGCACAGAACGCTGCGGGTTACGCCTTCCATCTCGCCCTGAAGAACATCTGCGAGCAATGTTCCACCATCATCTCAAGCCTCCAGCGGGCCGTTCAGGAGATGAACCAGTTCACCGGCAGTTCATGCCAGCTGGCAAAGGGGATTGTGAACAGCGGAGTCCAGGCGCTCGAATTGTCCGATGTGAAAGGCATGCAGGGACAGACCATCCAGGAAGGTTGGAACGACGCATTCGACGCATTCTGGGGAGATCTGTCCTCCTCGATCAGTTCGCTCAGGGCAGAGGGGCCCGGGGGATCATCGACCTACGAGGATCGCTACGAGGTGAATGTCGTCTGGAAGGCGATGGAAGATCACAGCATGTCGGGGTGGTTCAGCGCCGGGGATCGGTCGCTCATGGAAGCGCTCATGACACTGACCGGGACGGTGGTGTTGAGCGGACCTGTCGATGATGCTGACGGGCAGCCCTCGCGCAACGTGACACCTGCAGTTGCCGGGGGAGGGATGACCGTCCGCGACATCATCTACGGCAACCCAAGCGTGCGGGTGCTGCGCTGCCGGGATGTCGAGAAATGCCTCAACATGAATCAGAGGACGATCGACCTGAAGGGGCTGGAGCGGCTTCTGGAAGAGGACATCATCGGCACGGGGCCGGCCGATAGCAGCTCGCTTCTCTTCAGGATCATCAACGGCACGGGGGAAACCGGGGATGCGACGACCCTGATCGGGCAGTTGGGCACCTACGGATCAATGCTTCTCGACATCGCGGAGGCTTCCCCGCAGGGCAGCACCGCACCCTATGAACTGTTCGACGAGATAAAGGGCTATCTCGCCTATGAACTGGCCGTATTGTTCGTGTCCGATGTCATCGCCGCGGTCGATCAGGGTGTGGCAGGCAGCAATTACGAGACGGCCTGGGCTTCCGATTGGCGGCGCAACGACTTTCAGCAGGCCGTGATCCGGATCCAGAACGATCTCGCAGCCATTGCGGAGCAGACGCCCGCGCCGAAGGAGAACCTGCAGCTCTACATGCAGATGCACGACTATCTCGTTCTCAACTATTCCCCGTTCAAATAGGTGCCACGATGGAACTCGTCGCTTACGTGTATGGGGATGTCACAACCCTGACCGAGATCCTGAGCCAGATCGCGATGGCGCTTGGTGGAGACAGGTTCATGGTTGCCGCGAAGGTCTGCGCGCTCCTCGGGATCATCATCGCGATCTTCTCTGGTCTTCTGCGCGGGGGGCAGTTGAGCCCCGTGGCCTTTCTCTGGCCCGTGATCATTTCCGTTCTCATGCTGCTGCCGCGTGTCGATCTCGTGATCGAGGACACCAAGGGGGGGCTGTCCAGGGTCGACAACCTGCCCATCGGTTTCGCGGGGCCGATCTCGCTCATCACGCAGGTCGGGGCAGGGGTGAGCGAGCTGATGACCGGCTATCTGGGCCTCGACGATTATGCCATCACAATGGACAATGGCCATCTCGTGTCGCTACGGGCCCCGGTCGTCTACACCCAGGTCATCACGCAGGAGGACTTCCAGGGTCCGGCCGCTGTCTTCGGTAACGGGCTTTCGCCAACCCGGGACGTGAGCGCCTATCTCGAAACCTGCCTGCAGTGGCGGGCCAAGGTTGCGGGTTCGGATGTGCGCCTGCCGACATTGCGCGGACAAAGCGTCAATGAGCTTCGGGTGGACTCGGCTCCCATGACCGTGGCAACCAGCAACGGTCAGTCGCTTGAATGCGGAACGCTTTACGATCGGCTCATGACGGGCTTCGAGGGCAACAACTACCAGGAGCGCTTGAACGAGGCGATCAACCTGGCCTTCGGCAAATACTCGGGGGATACCACGACCGGCGCGCGCTACTACGCTGCGCTTGAGGCGGTGGTCGATGATCCGGTTGCGTTCTACAAGACCGCAGCTTTCTCCCATGCGCTTCAGATGATCAGCGGTGACATCACCCAAGCCGCGGGCGGCGGCTCGCAGCAAGCTGCACTCAATGACGCGCTGGCACAGAAGCGCGAGAAGAACTTCGGGGCTGCTGCGATGATCTTCGAGACCATCGGGCATACCATCGAGTTCATCGAGGTCTGGTCTTTCTCGCTCTTCCCGCTGGCCCTGTTGCTGTTGATGCTCGGTGCCGTAGGTTCTCGGATGGCCGTGAAATACATGTGGATGCTGGTCTGGGTGCAGCTGTGGTATCCGACGCTGCTGATCGTCATGGACTATCTCGACGTGAAGCTGCGCACCGTTGCGATTTCGAGCACGGCCACCGTTGCGAACTACAACAGCTTCATGCTTGAGGTGCTACGGCTGCAGGACGTGGGCTACGTGCATCTGTCCATGGCGACGGCGCTTTCGATGATGCTGGTCTTCGGATCGTCCGCGATCGTCGCCTCGAATATCCAGCGCGATCTCACTGGATCAGAGCATTACGACCCGAAGAAGAATGCGCCGGACACGCTGTCGCGCAACGCCATGACGGCCTTCCATTCGCCGTTCAGCTATTCGCCCAACCAGGGCTATGTCGGCCACAGCGCGCGAGAATCCTTTGCGGGTGCGCAATTCTCCTTCGACAGCAAGCTGGCAGAGGGTGCCAGCTGGGCGGAGGCCGCGCAGTTCGCAAGGACCGGGCAACGTGCCTCGACGGCCTCCGTCTCGACGAACGAGGCGGTCACTACCGGGGCGTCTGTTACTAGCACCAGCGCGGCAACGAGCGATTGGTCAGCCGGTGTAAGCACCGGCAGCAGCGTGGAGGGATCGCATTCGGGCAGCGTAGATAGCCGGATCGGGGATTCATATGCGAATGGAATAGGGCATCAAAATCGCGAAGTAGTAAGCACAACTGCATCAGGAGGTGCATCCGCCGGAGCAGGGATCTCAGTAATGGGTAATGGAGGAAAGGTTAGTGGTTCAATTGGTGGAGGTATTTCCAAAGAGGGCGCGCGAACAGATCATCAAAACCAAGAGCAATCCCAGTCCTCCAACTACTCGCTTGGCGAACGGGTCTCGACAGAGCAATCGGCAGGCAGCCGCCTGAGCTACGCAAAGGGCGAACAGGAAAGCGAAAGCCGGAGCGAACGCTCCGACCGTAGCGAAAGCGCACAGCGCGGGCAGACCGTCACGAATGGCGCGACGGAGGCACGTACCGATAGCCAGACAGAAAGCCGCTCGGGCAACGAGATGGTCAGCAAGCAGGCCAGCCAGTCCTATGACGGGATCCTCGCAGCCAACAGGATCGCCGCGGACAAGGGATTGATGGATCACCTGAACAAGACCGTGATCGACGCAGGGATCTCTCACCAGGTCGACGACTTCATCCTGCGGAACGAGGACAAGCTGAACAATACATTCGCGGGCCCCAACCGCGAAGACGCCAAATATGCCATGTCGGCCATGTATATCATGCAGGGACTGAGCGGGAATCCATATTTGGGCGAGGAGAATGCCCATGAGCGCATGGAAGCTTTGAATGCCCTGGGCGACGAGATCCTGTGGCAGAGCGGCTTCTCGTCCACTCACGGCATGGCGGGCGCGGGTTCAATGGACGATCTGCGCGCGAGCAATCCTGTCGATCCCTCCCGCATCGACAACGCCTATTCGGAAATCAACTCAGGCTTCGATCTGTCGGAGGGGCTGGTTGCAGGGGCGCTGGAACGCACGCCCATGCATGATGATCCCAAGCGTGTCATGGACTCGCTCTTCTCCAATATCGGGGCGCAGGCAGAGGACATCACGGAAGGGCAGGGGAACGCCATCCTCTCGATGGCTCGCGAGCGGATCGATCGGGATTTTGGACCGATCAACGAGGATGCCATGTCATTCATGGATACGCGGCGCGAGATGGGCTTCCGTGCGGCGGTGCAGGATCTCTACCGGGACAATCAGGACATCCGAGACAGCGATGTCTACCAGAGCTACCGAGACACGAAGGACGAAGGATGGTTCTCGGAAGGCAAGGGCGCGGAAGCCATGATGGATGAACGCATGCAGCAGCTGAACGCGGCGGGGATCGCCACACCCGACAATGATGTCGCCCGCTTCATGGTCGCGAGTCAGCTTTATGCCGGAGCGATGAATGCGGGGGATGATCAGGCAGCAAGCGAGTTCCAGGCCGAGCGCGAGAGGCTGATCGAGGCCAATCCGGACTTCGCGGCTGGGGATACCGAGGAAAGGCTTACCGCCATTTCGATGCTCGGAACCAACGAGACCACCATGCGCAGCAGCGTGTTGCGAGGGCAGCAGGAAGCGCGTCTCGGAGGATTGGAAAGGCAGATGGAGATCGCCTCCGGGCTTGATCTGAATGCCTTTGGTCGTGATGTCTCATGGCAAGGCTCGGGCGGATCGCCCACGGATCCCGGATCCTTCGAGGGCGGGCTTCTGGGCTTTATCCGGCAGCATGAGGCCCCGGACGGATATTCCGACTATTTCAACGGATCGAGGGTTCATCCTGATAAGCCCTTGGAGCAGATGACCATCAACGAGGTCAGGGACTGGCAGCGCGATACCCTGCGCGAGCAGATCAGTCGGGGCCTTCCGTTCGAGCAACGGTCCTCCGCGGCGGGCGGCTACCAGATCATCTCCGGAACCCTGGATGATCTCGTGTCGAAGATGGGATTGTCAGGCAACGAGCGCTTCGATGCTGCCATGCAGGACAGGATGGCGATCGAGTTGTTGGAAGAGGATGGTCTCTCTGCCTACCGCAGCGGCCACATGAGCTTAGAGCAGTTCGGCAACAATGTGGCCGGCACCTGGGCCTCGATGCCGAAGCTTACGGGCACAAATGCGGGCCAGAGCGCGCATGAAGACGTCGGAACAAACCGGGCGCTGACCAGCATGGACGAGTATCGCGGGGTGCTTGCGCGAGCGTGAGCTAACTGCATGTAAGAGAAGGATACCATGCCCACGGTTGCAGCGGTTACCTCTACTTCCCACTACTCACGAGTTGCCATTAGTAAATGCCGTCATGGATGCTATGGAACGTCGCAAAATCAGATTGTCGCCGATGCCATTCCTGACATTCTTTCATATGCGCTTGAAAGGGATCACTATCGAGATCCGGTACAGCATCAAGGTCATCTCCATGCAACGCAATTAGCGGCCGCCTTCCATGAGAGTCGTGGGCGAACAGCTTACCGATCTTTCTGAACAGTCCGAACATGGCGGCCTCCCAAGTGATGCATGACATAGATAATGCATTCCGGAGAAAGTTTCACCTGTCATGAGAAAGCGGCTCGCCTGAGGCTTGAAGCCACTGCTCTGGGGGCCACAGGTCAGGAGCCGGGGATCAGGGGAAGAGCCTGTAGATGAACTCGGGGTTCAAAAAGATATGTACGAACTCGGCTTTGGCACGAGGCGACAGTACGAGCACGCAGTAGCCAAGGTAGGCGATGAACAGGAGCAGCGCGAAGACGAACAAGCGTGTCCGAAAGGGAGTATATCTCATCACGACTGCCGGTCGCGAAATCCCGTTGAAACCCGGTGCCCGGCGCGATCTGAACCTGTCCATGGTGAACTCCTTAACTGTTAGAACGAATCCTGCGAGCCGACCTGGCGCAACTCGTCGACGATCTCCTCGCGCTCTTCGAGATATGCCTCGGCCTCCAGCTGGAACATTTCCGTGTAGGTGGCACGAGCATCGTCGATCCACTGATCTATACAGCCGATGTAGACGCTGCTTTGACGGTAATAGCTTTCCCTGGCCTCATAAAATTCGGCCTCAACCTCGAAATCGATCCGGTCGGGGGGTGCGGGCCGGTAGCATTGGGGCTCCTCGAACACCGATTGTTCCTCCGGGACGGCTCGATCGTTTGCCAAGGCCGTAGCCGTCAGTGCTGCCATGATGGGCCCTTGGGCGCCGACTAGCCAGAATAGCCGAGATACAGAAAGATGAGGGCACCGGAGCATGGTGGGTCAGTTTTCCCTTCATTCAAGGAATGACTTGTCGTAGGCATAGGAAAGGAAGTGTTTCGAGGCAATCCTAGGCGCACCCTCCCGGTTAATAAGCTCAGGGATTCACGAAAATGCTCGTTTATGTAAATCCGACATTGAATGGCGTTTGCACAGAGGATCGCGGGCCGAGCCTGTGGATCCAGGGTGTCTATTCAGACGATGACATCAAGAACCTGACCCATACCCGAGCACTGATCCTGAGCCGGCTGCGAGATGCAATCGAAGTTCGAGATTACAGGCTGGTTGACCGTCTGGACGAAGCATATGACGACATATCGATTTTGATCGAAGAGGTCGTCTCATGCTGGCCCGGCGACTATGCTCCTGTCTACCTTGAGGAAAACGCATTCTTCTGAGGACTAAACCTCATTGATTGTCCGCAAGTATGGATAGACTGCCATGGAACTCTAAGGATAATGAGAAGCTCGATGTCGGATGAAGAACAACCGGAGCGGATCATGTCCTCCAAACACAGCCTGGAGGATTCGATCAGGATCATTCGCGAGGCGATGGAACAGCGCGGGCTGTCTTATCAGAAAATCGGGGATGAGATCGATGAACCGGCCAACAAGCTATCTGTAGCTGTTCGCTGCTCAAGCGGTTCCACGCAACGCGCGATCGAACGGCGCGTGCGAGTAGCCGAGGCGCTTGGTCTCGATCCCTATCAGGTATGGGACGAGGTCTACCTCACGCGTATCGAGCGCATTCGAGAAAAAGGCTACAAGTATGGCGTGAAACCCTTCTCCAAGTTGTCGGAAGGCGAATGGGATGAACTGCCGCCCAGGATGCGGGTGCGTGCTCTGCTCAAGGAGCATAAGCTAAGCCTGCAAGATCTAGCCGCCCGCGTCGGGGTGACCTACCGCCAACTGACGGCGGCAATCTACGGCCACAAGGAAGCAGATGACATTCGCAAAAAGATTTCCGAGGAGCTGCACCATCCACACAGCGACCTCTGGCCCGACATCTACGGCAGCAAGAAGGATGAACGGCAGCCCTTGGTGGAGCGCGCCGCGAACTCGTCCGATATGGATAAGTTCTTCGGTTTTGGCGATCTGACCAGTTAGTTCCTTTTTCTGACACTTAGAGAGAAGTATCACCCCTATGTAGACGTTCACGGGGCGTTTTCTGTTGCCCCTGTAAGGCAACAAAGCGTTTTCTTCGCTTCTGACAAGATCCGTTTTTCTCAGGAATGCGCTTGCCCCCTAAATTGCGTTGACTGGGTGGGTTGAGCTTTGAAACCGAGGACGGGTGGCGAATGGACGCAACATTATTGACCTGAAGGACCGTTTGCCTGAGCGAGATCGAATGGTGCCGGACGACGAAGACTGCTGGGAAGTCTGCAAACATGCGCTTCCGCCTGCGCTTGAGATCTGCAATCGCCGCCTGCGCCGCTAAGGAAAGACCACCGAGATCCGGATGGTCGAGCCCGACAACGAGGGGGATGCTCCTTTCGCGTTGTTACCCTGGCGGGCGGTCAAACAACTCGGCGGGATTCTTCGTGCGCTCTAGCTCAACTACCTGGGCGACTCCAAGGTAGGCATCTGCATTTGGGGTCTGAAGTTCCAGAACGGCAGATCCTATCGATTTTCCGTGCTCAAGGAGATCTTTAAGACGGATGACCTGCCCCCTGCGGG
>NZ_JAHKQB010000012.1 GCF_018860625.1 Paracoccus sp. C2R09 | reverse complement strand
ATGCTCCATCCTACTCAGGAGTTGGAGCCTCCGGCAAACCCGGAGCGGTTCATAGTGTGGGGGCGGTGCTGGTTGTAGTCGTCGCGCCACGCCTCGATCAGGTCGCTGGCGTGGCGCAGACTGGCGAACAGGTGCTCATTGAGGCATTCTTCACGCAGCCGTCCATTGCAACTCTCGATGAAGCCATTCTTCATCGGTTTTCCCGGAGCGAGGTAGTGCCATTCGACCCGGCGTTCATCCTGCCATTTGAGGCTGGCGTTAGAGGTCAGCTCCGTGCCGTTGTCGCTGACCACCATGCATGGATAGCCGCGCACCCGAGCGATGCTGTCGAGCTCACGGCCAACGCGCTGCCCTGACAGCGAGGTGTCCACGACTGCGGCCAGGTATTCCCGGCTGAAGTCGTCGATGGCGCAGAGCACCCGGAAGCGCCGACCATCGGACAGGCTGTCTGACACGAAGTCTAGCGACCATCGCTGGTTCGGCCCCTGCGGGATCGTCATGGGTGCCCTGGTCCCTAGGGCCCGCTTGCGACCGCCACGTTTAGCTCGAAGCACGCCCTGCGCCCCAGGGAAGTTCCTTTTGTCAACAAGACCTATTGAAAGAAAGACTAAGCCGACAGTCGTTTTCAGTAGGTTACGCAACAGCCACACTTGGTGAAAAAAAAGGTGATTATTCTCGAGAACATCAGATTTCTGCTGCTGAATTTGCGAACCAGACCTAAAGGCACAGGAGTTGCCGATCTGCGAATTGAGGTTATAGATGCCCGTGCTCGACAAGTTAAAAACTATGCTGCGGTCGGATGACTTGTTGCCCTCGCTTTCTATCTTCCCAGCCATCGACCACGCAAAGATCCGGAAGGACCTAGAGCTCGATGCGGAGGGTGCGAAGCGCGGCGCGCGTAACCTCCCAGCGTCAGAGACGACGACCCCCGATCATATCGAAGCCTCGATTGTATCCCGTATTGAGGAGAGCCGACGCAGCGGTCTCGAGAATTTCGAGAATAATCGGCAGGTCTACAATGAGCGACTAGCACGTGCGGGGGCACTGCGTAAGGAAGTCGAGATTGTTGCCGGCAAAGCAAGTGGCGATTATCAAGCCGCAGTGCGTGGCTGGAAGATGGTGATGACTACTTCTACAGAGCGCCTTTACGAGACCTATCAGCACCGTGAAGTTTTTCGGGAACGTCACGCGCTCAGCCGCCCAGCCAAACATTTCGAAGGTTGGGTGAAGTTCGTCGCAACCACGATCATCTTTGTAGCGATCGAGGCAGGCCTCAACATGTTCATGTTTTCCAGCGGTAACGAACAGGGCATGGCAGGTGGGCTATTGACGGCGACAATCTTCTCAGCAGTCAATGTCGCGATTAGCCTTCTTTTTGGTGTTTGGGCTTGTGGACTTAATCACAGTAACTTCGTCAGGAAGTTCTTGGGACTTTTGAGCTTCGTTTTTTGGATAGCTTTCGCACTACTTATTAATCTTACGATTGCACACTTTCGAGATCTCATCGATTCTGGGGTGGATTGGGGTGCGGCTGTTCGGCAAGCTTTGCCAGCTATGAGCGCCGATCCGCTCGGGCTTTCCAGCATGGACAGCCTTTTTCTTGTTCTCATAGGCGGACTCATCTCCACCTTGGCCTTCATCAAAGGCTGGCATGCCTTCGATCCTTTTCCGGGATATAGCAGGGTGGAGCGCGACCTCGCAGCTGCGCGCGCTCATCATGCTCGCGAGTTCGAGGAGGCATTCCACGAGCTGACCGACAAGCGAGACGACGCAATTGATGAGCTGCGCGACGCTGATCAGGAAGTGCGGGATGGCATTTCGCAGGCAATTGACGCGCTTTATGGTCACTCGACGCTGAACGCGCATCTACGAACATTTCTTGACCAGTGCGACACAAAGCTTGCCTATCTTTTGGCGGTCTACCGCGATGCGAACGTTGCAGCGCGTAGCGAGCTAGCTCCGCCCAGTTTCACGCACAGCCATCGATTCAGCTCTTTCGACATCGGTGTTCCTGCTGATGACGCGCGCCGTCAGAATGCCGAAGCGGAGGCGGAGAAAGTTACATCGACAGTTGAAAGAGCAATCGCTGAAATCTTCGCGAACTTCAGCAGTGCGATTGATGAGTTCCAGCTGCCTGAGGAGATACAGCAAGGAGCACTGCGCCGGTCTGCGGTAGCAAATACTAGCATCGGGGGCATGTCCTGATGGCCTACGGCAAGTCAAAGAGGAGGAGAAGCTCTTCTAAAAGGCCTAGCCGGATGTCCTCAAGACATAGAGGTGACGGCAACAGAGGCACGGCCATAATGGTGGCGGGTGCTATAGTAGCTGTTTTGCTCCTCGGGGGTATCTTCTGGTGGTCTAATAAACAGGCCGCTGTCTATGCCACAGACGACACAACCCTTTGTCCAGTGGAGACTGGTCCTGTGGCAGAAACTGTCATACTCCTCGATCTGACTGATCCGCTCTCGCCCGCGCAGCATACTCAGCTGCTGGCCTGGCTTGAGAAGGAGATTGACGACGCTCCGCGCGGCACGCAGTTTACCATGGGGGTTGTCAGTGAAGATTCAGCCGACTGGGGTGCAACTAGCCCCCTCTGTAAACCGCAGGATGCTTCGTCTGCCAACAGCTTCACCCAGAATGCTCGGCTGATAGACGAGCGCTATCAAGAAAGATTCCTGAAGCCGCTACAAAGCAATCTGTCGCGTATGGTGAAAGCTTCTGGTGCAAGCCGTTCACCTATCATGGAAAGCTTACAAGCGCTCGTGACCGATACGCCCGGTTTCGTCACAAGCAACGTCCCGCGCCGGCTCGTTATGGTAACGGACCTGCTGCAACACAGCGACGCTCTCAGTTTTTATAGCGGTGGGGACTGGGCCAGCTTCCGCCGCTCGGCTGCCTACCAGCGGATGGGCTCGACGCTTGGAGGTGCGGAAGTGCAAATCTACCAGGTGCCGCGCTCAGCCGAAGGCGTAGATGATCCCGCCGCCCTTGAGGATTTCTGGCTACGCTATTTCGAAGTTCAGGGTGCGCATGCTCCCCATGTGAAACGGCTTGGAGACCTCTGATGGTGCAACGTAAACCTAATCGCATCTACGGCAAGTCTGGCCATCCTGCGATCGAAGCACTCCCATTGGCAGTAGCGTTCGTAGTTGGAGTGGCGGGCTGCATTGCATTCAAATTCTTGCCGTTTCATCACCTCGTGGGCGCGCTCTTCGCCGGGGGCGTGCTCGTCTGCTATGCATTTTACACTTATCTAGCGACCGAACTGCGCCTAGATGCAGAGACTATCGGCGACAACTGCTACTATCTCGGTTTCCTCTTCACTTTAACCTCGCTTGCGGTGACGTTGTATTTTGTCATTGAGGCGCCCTCGGCTAGCCGTGCCGACCTGATCCCCGAGATCATCGCGGGTTTCGGTGTTGCGCTCTCCTCTACTATCTTTGGGGTGTTCCTTCGGGTGTTAATGATGCAGTTCAAGGTGGACGTAGAGCGCCGTGAGCGCCGAGAACGTCTTGAACTCAATGAGGCCTCCCGACGTTTTCGCACCGAACTAGGCATCAGCCTCGATCTGATCAAAGCATTCTCAGTCGAGAGCTTGCAGCATGGCGCCGAGCGCGAAAGCCGCATGCAAGAGGCCTTTGACAAGCTTCTTGCCGACATGCAGCTGGAACTTCTGCAATCGGCACAACAGTTCGGACCGGCACTGCGCGAAAGCGTGCAGAAGCAAACGGAAACATCGCTAACCATGGTGTCCACTGCCGTGAACGAGTCAAGCGCGCTTGCGGCCAACAGCATACGGACTGCCATGACCGAGATGACCGCAATTGCAGCGGAGCTTTCGAGCCAGAACACAGAGGCTGCTGAAAGGGTTGGCAAGAGCGTGGCAGTCCTCGGAACGACCGCTGAAGCGATTTCATCGAACTCCGCTACGACCTTGGCTCGACTGCTCGAGACTCAGGAGTCAACTAGTAGGTTGGCGGAAACCTTCAGTCGTGAGGTGAGCGAAGGGACTGATGCGATGACTCGGGCGATGAAGAATGCTCGTCAGCGCCTAGAGAATGGCGCTCAAGGCTTTTCAGATGTCGCGGGAAGAGCCGGTGCTTTGCTGGAGGAAGGGACAGAGAAGTTCGCTCGCAGTTTCGATAATGCCAGCAAAACGGTTGATGACGCTGGCATGCGACTTGCGCAAAGCACGGATACGGTTACCGAGGGTTTCGCTGCCCGCGCTGAAAAAGTGCTTGACGACGGTTCCGAAAGGGTTAGCCGGAGTTTCGCTTTGACCATCGACAAGATTGATGAAGCTGGCGAACGTCTGGTGCAGCAGATTGATACAGCGGGTGCGGAGGTCTCCAATCGCGCTGATAGAATGCTGGACGATGGTTCCGAAAGGGTTGGCCGCAGTTTCGCCACGGCGATCGACAAGATCGGCGTAGCCGGGGAACGTTTGGTGCAGCAGATCGATATAGCAAGTGCAGGTTTCTCCAATCGCGCTGACAAAGTGCTGGACGACGGAGCCGAGCGGGTCGGTCATGGTTTCGATACAACCATCAAAAAGGTTGAAGAGGCTGGCAAGCGCTTGACGCAACAAATTGAAGAAGCAAGCATAAGAGTGACAACTCGGACTGACACACTGCTAGAGCAGGGAGTGGATAAGGTTCACCGCAGCTTGGACACTACTGCAAATTCTGTAAGTGAGGCTGGTGAGCGTCTGGTCGAGAGGATCGATGCTGCCCACATGGATAGCCCGCACATTCCTAGCACTTCCGCTGTAGTATCCACATCCTCTGAAACTACCGGAGGAGATTCATCCCCGGCACTGACAGGCACGAACTCGGCATTATCTTCCGGGCAAACGCCGTCGTTTGATCCTTAAATCGGGGGCAGGCATGGAACTCCATAGTGAAGCCTTGCAACTCTGGAAATGAGTAGTCTGCACTATGGGTGGCTACCTTGATTACCCAGCGGGATACCCATTGTCATGATCGCGGTCGACGCTAGTTACCTTCTGCCCCTCATAGGGGAAATTGACGAGTGGAGAGATCTTTATGCCTCGTAGTAACCCCGGCCTCGGCTCTAGCCGTGACTATAAGCGCGGCGCCGTCATGGGGCTAACTGTAGCTGAAGCTTTTATCCTACTAAGTTTTGTTCTGCTCCTGCTTTTCACTTGGTGGCAAGTCGATACTGAGAAGCGCAGTCTTCGCTTGCCGGATGGGCTTGTGGAGATGACAGCCGAGCAAAAGTCAGAAATTCTATCCAGGCTTATCGATGGCACATTCGAACTCGCAAAAGCGCTACACGAGGCAGGTTTAGGGCCTCAAGACCAGGCTGCTGTCGAGAATACTTCTAACTACGCCCATTTCATGCGTGATGAGGATTTGAAGCGCCTTCTGTCGAATGCAGTCGAACTGTCACCAGACACCCGGTTGCAGCTGAGTGATGCTGTCGAGATCACACCAGAGGCTGAGCTTATTCATGCACTCGAAAGTCTATCGGATGGAACATTCGATCTCGCTAAGGCGCTTCGAGGGGCGGGTCTTGACCCACAGGATCAAGCCGCTATCAAAGATGCCATGAACTATTCCCGCTTTATGCGCGAAGAGGATCTAAAACGATTGATGGCGGGTGCCGTGGAACTACCTCCAGGCACACGCCTCAAGCTGAGCGAGGTCGTGGAGATAACCCCCGAGACCCGCCTGCGCGTGGCGCTTGATGATCTTCTCAAACCTGAGGAGGCGGTTGCAACCGCGAGCCAACGGCTAGCCGAGGCAGCCCGGGCGGAAGAAGGATTAGTCGCTATGCTAGAACGCGAGCTCGGTGCAAGCATTCGGGCCGCAGGCGGTGAGCTTCGTGCGGATGGGACAATAATCCTTCCGCAGAATGTCCTCTTCGATGGGGGAAGTGACCGCATCAAGGACCCAGCGTTCCTGAAAGATTTCTGCTCTCCTTGGGTAAGCACCCTGAAGTCTTCCGAACTTGATATTTCGGAGCTAAAGATCGAAGGGCATGCGTCTTCCGAAGGTCAGCCAGGACAAAATGCCTCGCAGGCTTATCTTTATAACTTATCTCTCTCTCAGCATCGGGCTCAAAATGCTCTAGAGGTTTGCTTGGGCGGATTGGCTGATCCGGCGATCTTGGACTGGGCTCGTGGTCGCCTGTCTTCGACCGGGTATTCTTCCGCTCGATTGGTTATGGACGATAGTGGTATAGAAGACCGAGAAGCCTCTCGCCGGGTAGAGTTCTCTATGGAGATGAACCGCGAAAAGCTGCTCAATGAGATCAGTGAGGATTTGCGTGGTGAAGCAGTGCGGTTTTGAACTATTCGGCCTTTGGCGATATCTCTGCACCGCTCAAGTTTATCCGGGCTCAGGACTCATAGCCAGTAGATGACGATAGCGGCGAGTGCGACGGCTGAGAGGAAGACCTTCGGGTATCTGTCGTAGCGTGTGGCAGCGCCCCGCCAGTCCTCAAGCCTGCAGAACATGATCTTGATCCGTTTCCGACGTTTGTATCGGCGGTTATCATACTTTACCTGCATGTTCCGCTGCTTCCGTCCGGGAATGCAGACACGTATTCTCGTGTCTTTCAGAGCTTCTCGGAACCAGTCGGCATCGTAGCCGTGGTTCCCGAGCAGCCAATCAACATCCGGAAGGCTATCGCACAACGCGCGCACACCTATGTAATCGCTCGCCTGTCGTGCCGTGACGAATAGGTCAAGCGGACGCCTCTGGCTTTCGCAGATGGCAGGAAGTCTCGTATTCATTTCACCTTTGGTCCGTCCAATCAGGCGAACACGGCCTTCTTCTGACGCCCAGACTGGACGTGGTTCGGTGGGTCTTCAGATAGGCGGCGTCGATCATTACGGTCTTCTTCTCGCCCTGATCGGCAGCCAGTCCCGCCATCATCTTCGCGAAGGTTCACCGGTTGTAAAACGTCTTGGGGGGCCGTAGGCATCCGTCGCATATCGCCAACGCAACCCACTAAGGTTGATGAAGATGATTTTGCTCAGGCCGCGCCGATCATCAACACGGGGCTTGCCATGGGAATCCGGGAAATAAGGCTACAGATGCGCGATCTGCGCATCGCGCAGCCTAAAGAGATCAGACATATCACTGCTCAGCCTTCCCGCGATGAGTCATGCATTTCCGCTTAGATCAATGGGTCCTGAGGCTGGCAGGAGGTGCCAGAGCCTTCAATGTTTACACACCCCGCTCTCAGGTCCGAAATGGCTATTTCCAGAAGGGTGCGCGCCAGCCGGCAGCCACAGCTTCAGCCTCGTTACAAAACCAGCGTTCGCCTTTCGCCTCATCGATCCTGGTGCGCGAATAAAAGGGCGACCACGGTGTATGGTAGATGCGGTCCCCGTCGCCGGCAATATTTCCCTTGATTGGACAATCCTTACGAGGCGATTCATACGCCGCTACGGCCCAAGCATCAGAACGAAAATCCCATGCGGTCTGCGTATCTTCCTGCCAGATGCCGACGCGTAATGACCGCGCAGCTTCTTCGTCCATTGCATAATCATCAGAATATTTGCGATAAGACCAAGCAAGGCCTCGCTTTACCAGACTGGCGCCGATATCGGTGCCATTCACCTCGCAGCTTGCCACGATACGTCCATATGCATCGCGGTCACGGGCTACACAGGTGACTTCGTGGCCTTGGGCGAGTGCGATTGCCGCCTCAGTCGCGGCCTTTCCACAATTCCAATCACCACCTCCCCGCGCCGAGCATCGCTGTTCTGTTTCGGGAGCATCGATCCCGTGGATCCGAATGGTGATATCACCCAAGCGCAAAGTGTCGCCATCGACAATATTGGCCGTGCCGGTGATGCTAGAATTCTGACCAGCCGCAGAAGCGCATGTCAGCAGAAGTCCCAAGGTGCAGTAAGCTAAGCGCGATCCGATCCTCCCGAACGAAAATCTCACGACCATAGATCTATCTCTCGCAGATTATTACGACTGCAGCGATATACTCTATCGTGATCCAAGGTGAAGACCTGACCTAATGTGCGTTTGGGCCACAAACTGGGGCAACGCCATAGATGACTCCTGCAACGAGTGAAACAAGTCTTGTTTTCGACTGAAACAGAATTGGCAAACATGTCCCGGTTCACTTTGCTACTTTATGACTCTCAGCGACATTGTTGCAGAAAGAGCGCCTGAGGGATGAGTGTCCCTTTCCTGTTCAGGTGCTGTCCACTCGGACAACCTCCGCGGAGCCGAGCGCGTTGAAGCGGTTGATGAGGGCTGACCTGCTCCTCATAGAGGCCGTGCTTTTTAGTTCGCTCTGTTCAGTGTTTGGTCCTTTATTGACCGTTGGTGATACTCCCACGGGGTGAGCCCGTCGAGGCTCGTGTGGGGGCGGTTGTGGTTGCTGTCGTCGCGCCAGGCCGAGATAGGCTACCGGGCGTGGCGCAGGTTGGCGAACAGGTGCTCGTTGAGGCACTCGTCGCGCAGTGCCACGCACACAGCGACAGTCTGCGCACTGGTATCGAGAGACCATGATGGAACGCCGCTTGCACATCGTGCAGAAGTGCCGTCTCATCTGGGAAACGGATGGAGGACGGCAATGACCCACAGCCCGCTGTATCGGACACGTATCGTGCTGACACTGGGAAGTCTCTGCTTGGCTTTGCCAGGCGCCCTGCATGCCCAAGACTATCCCCACGCTGACGAACCCATCGGCAGCGTCGAGGATGTCTATAACGGGCATCTGACGCCAGACATAGCGGCAAGCACCTTTCGCAATATCGACCGCCTGTTTCCGACCCGGGCCATTCCGGCTGGCGACAGTCCCCGCCCGCTTCCCAGCTCTCCTGTCGATCTGCCGACAATGGTCAGCTATCAGGTCGGCGATCAATCCTATGACCTCTACGATTTCTTGTCTCTCGACAACGTCACCGGCATGATCGTTCTGAAGGATGGGAAGGTCGTCTACGAAACTTATCAGCGCGGCAACACGCCAGAGACGCGCTGGATGTCGATGTCGGTGGCCAAGTCGATCACTTCGACCCTGGTCGGTGCTGCGATCGTCGATGGCCACATCCAGGGGCTGGATGACATGGTCACCGACTATGTTCCGGCGCTTGCCGGTAGCGCTTATGACGGGGTCACCATCCGGGACATCTTGTTGATGGCCTCGGGCGTGGAATGGAACGAGACTTATACGGACCCGGACTCCGACCGTCGCGACCTGTTGCGCGCGCAGATCGAACAGCGTCCCGGCTCGGCCATGGAGGTGATGGCCGCGCTCCCACGCGCGCATGATCCCGGCACGCATCACACCTATTCTACCGGAGAAACTCAGGTTCTCGGCGAAGTTGTTCACGGCGCCGTGGGCATGCCGCTGGCCGACTATCTTGCAGAGAAGATCTGGCAGCCCTACGGGATGGAATCCGATGCCAATTGGTGGCTGGATAGCCCCGATGGTGTCGAGATTGGCGGCAGCGGCTTGTCGGCCACGCTACGTGATTTTGCCCGCTTTGGGCAGTTCTTCCTGGAGGGCGGAGAAGTCGATGGCAATACCATCCTGCCCGAAGGATGGACGGAAGCCGCCGGTAAGCCGCAGAAACTGAAAAGCGGAGAGACCATCGAGTATGGCTATATGTGGTGGCCGGGCTGGACCGAACCATCCATTGCCGATGGGGCTTTCGCCGCAATCGGCATCCAGGGGCAGAACATCTACATCAATCCTGAGCGGAATGTCGTGATTGCCACGCATATGGCGCAACCCAAGCCTGTGGGTCGCGAGCCGGTGGATCCGCTGGTTGTGTTCGATGCCATCTCGATTGCACTGGATTGATAGGCGTCCGGCAACTGGCGTATCGCATGCAGCCCGTTGCGATGGCCCATGAAACCGGACCAGAGGACACTGCATGATCGGCGATTACTGAAGAACGAACCGTATCTGCGGCGGATCATGGGCGTGACGATCTTTGCAGCGAAAGGCGGGGTTTCAGTTCTCAGGCCTAGGGTCAGGACCCATTAA
>NZ_JAHKQB010000020.1 GCF_018860625.1 Paracoccus sp. C2R09 | reverse complement strand
GGGCTATCTTCCGGCGCGATGTCCTGAGCATGGGAAGGGGAACCTCGAAGACCTGCGTTGGCTCCCTGGGCATCTCAGGGCACCAGCCCCATGCGAACCGGCGATCAAGTTGCGATAGAGCATCTTCGCCAAGCCAGCCCAGATAGCCGCAGGTCACGACCCGCTCGCTGTCGGAAAGCTCGCGGCCGGTCGTGAAAGAACGGCTGTTCGATAATCCTGATCTAGGGGCCATCTGCTGGTCCAGATTTTTCACGGCGGCGCTGCCCTCAGACGTCAGGCCGATGCCCTCGAACTCTCTGGAAGGGAGGTGCCGGATTTCGACACGAATTCGCTCCGGTTCTGCAAAGCCTGCGGCGACCAGATGCCGGGCGGCGTCGATGTCGATGTAGCCACGGCTGTTCAGTTGCATCAGGGCCTGTCCTGTTTTGGTGAGCCTGGTCAGGATTATTGAATGCTGAAGGGGCTGGCTCATGGGGCGTCTCCTTGAAGCTGGTCTGAAATACGCCGAATTATCCATTTTTTAGATAATCTGAAAAGCAGATTACCGCTGCCGCCCAAAGAGGTGGCGCAGCGACATGACGAAGACGATCAGAAGCACAGGTCATGTGGCTTTATGTGAGGCGCTGATCGACGCCCGGAAAGCGGCAGGCCTGACGCAGGCTGGAATGGCCGAGCGCCTTAAGTGCCATCAGTCCCTGGTTGCCAGGATCGAGAGTGGTGAGCGCCGGATCGACGTCGTTGAACTGGTGGTTTTAGCCCGGGCGATCGGTATTGTGCCGTCAGTGATCCTGGAGCAGGTCGTGGATGCGACCGAGCCAGATCATCGGGTCTGACTTCATCTTCCCAAAAGTACCCTCGGGGGAGCGCCGTCAGGCGCGGGGGCAGACAGCCCCTAGAACGCATCAGATTTTGTCTATCTAGTCGGACAACGCTTTGTCATCGCAATGTGGCGTCTCTTACTCGATTACCCGGCGCTCATGCCTCACAGCTAGAGAAACTTAGAATATGGATACGCGCAGCCCTGAGCAGCGCCGCCGCATCATGCAGTCGGTCAAGCAAAAGGACACCACCCCCGAGTTGGTGGTGCGTCGTCTTCTGCACGGTGCTGGCTACCGATACCGCCTGCACAGGAAAGACCTGCCGGGACGGCCGGATATCGTGTTCGGGAAACGGCGGAAGGTCATCTTCGTGCATGGCTGCTTCTGGCATGCCCACGGATGCAGTAAGGGGCAGGCTCCCAAATCGAAACTTGATTACTGGGGGCCGAAGCTTGCGCAGAACGTGGAGCGCGATGCCAGAAACCTGCGCGACTTGGAGAATGCCGAATGGCAGGTGCTGACAGTCTGGGAATGTGAGACTAGAGACCCGGAACGTCTGCTGCCCGTTCTCCGGGATTTTGTGGGTGAGTAAGGAAATCGATCGACATATAGAGACCTCTTCGCTAGAATGTCGAATCAAGCACCAAAAAACTACAGGAGGCAGGTGTATGCGGCCGGTTGGTATCGATCTTTTTGCCGGTGCGGGCGGCCTTAGCCTGGGCTTTGAACAGGCGGGTTTCGATGTGCGGGCGGCTGTTGAGATCGACCCAGTGCACTGCGCTGTCCACGAGTTCAATTTCCCAGATACTCCTGTGTTGCCCCACTCTGTCGAACACCTCAGCGGTGATGACATCCGCCGCGCTGCCGGTCTGGGTGATGCTAAGGTGGACTGTGTCTTTGGCGGTGCGCCTTGCCAAGGCTTTTCTCTCATCGGGCACCGCGTCCTGGACGATCCGCGTAACCGTCTCGTGCAGGACTTCGTGCGCATCGTGCGCGAGCTGGATGCTACGATGTTCGTCTTCGAGAATGTGAAGGGGCTGACGGTCGGGAAGCACCGCAAGTTTCTGCAGGAGCTGGAGGCTGCCTTCAACACGGCCGGTTACGATGTGCGTCTGCCCTGGAAGGTACTCAATGCCGCGCACTACGGCGTGCCCCAGTCGCGTGAGCGCTTCATCCTCATGGGGGCGAAGAAGGGGCATCCGCTCCCTGACTATCCGGTCCCTCAGACGAACATTTCCGGCAAGCCGGTGAAGTTTCCCGGGCTACCCTTCGGTCCGGGCTGTGAAGAGGCGATCGGCGACCTGCCCGATGCCGACAGCTACCGGACGCTCGAAGCATCCGATGCAGTTCCTACTACACGCTTCGGCGAGCCTTCGCCCTACGCCGCGGAGATGCGGTGTCTGGGCAATGATGCCTGGCATTACGGTTACGTCCGCGATTGGGACCCGGCGGTGCTGACATCGAGCGCCCGCACCGAACATACGGATATTTCCCGCCGCCGCTTCGCGGCTACAGAACCCGGAACTGTCGAGCCGATCAGCCGCTTCTTCAAACTGGCCCCCGGTGGTGTTTCCAACACGCTGCGCGCAGGTACGGACGGTGCGCGAGGTGCGTTCACCAGCCCCCGGCCGATCCACTACCGCTACCAGCGCTGTATTACGGTGCGCGAAATGGCACGCCTGCATGGCTTCCCGGACTGGTTCCGCTTCCATGCCACGAAGTGGCATGGTGCGCGTCAGATCGGCAATGCCGTGCCGCCGCCTTTGGCGAGGGCGATCGCGGGGCAGATCATTGCAGCTCTGGGCGTAAAACCTACCCGCCCACCCGCACCGATTGCCCTTGGAGAGATCGCTTTGCTGACCGGCGATATGACCGACGCAGCGGCATATTTCGGGGTTCCGGCCCCATCCGGACGGCGTGATCGCAAGAGCGGTGCGCGCAAGCGCCGTCAGGAAGACATCGAAGCCGAACTGCAGCAGGCTGCCAATGGCTAAGGAGCCAAACCGCTACGGTGCCTTGATCGAGAAGATTTTCTTTGATCGGTACGAAGAAGGTGCTGTGGCGCTGGGGTTTACCCGCGAGGACATCGAGGACGCTGCTGCCGCCCTCAGTATTCGGTTGCCGAAGAACCTTGGCGACGTGCTGTATTCCTTTCGCTTTCGTGTGGCGCTTCCGGAGCCAATCGTCGCGACGCAGGACGAGGGGCGTGAATGGGTTATCGAGCTGGCCGGTAGGGCGCAGTACCGCTTTCGCATGGTGAAGGCGAACCGCATTGTCCCGCGCGACGATCTGGTGACGATCGCTATTCCGGACGCCACGCCCGAGCTAATCCGTGCCTATGCCCTGGATGACGAGCAGGCCCTGCTGGCAATCGTCCGCTATAACCGGCTCATCGACACCTTCTTGGGGCTGACCACCTATAGTCTGCAGAACCATCTGCGAACGACCGTGCAGGGCATCGGGCAGATCGAGATCGACGAGCTGTATGTCGGTCTCGACAAGCGCGGCTGTCATTACGTCATCCCGGTACAGGCGAAGGGCGGTAAAGATCAGATCGGCATTGTTCAGACCACGCAGGACATCCGCTTCGTCGAGCAGCGGTTTCCCGGTATGCAATGCCGGGCCATTTCAGCGCAGTTCATGTCCGACCAGGTTGTGGCGCTGTTCGAGCTGACGCTACTGGAAGATGAGATCAGGGTTGTCGAAGAGCGGCACTACAAGCTGGTGCCGGCGTCCGACCTCGATCCGTCTGCTATCCGTGCTTACCGACCGTAATTGAGAAGCTGAATTTGCCGTCTGTATTATCTAAGAAAACACCCGTCATCGAGTATCTGTTCCAGGAATTTCAGGCCGGAAAATATCCGGATGGAACCGTGTATTCCGACGATGTGATAAACGCCATTCATGCCTGCAAGGCGAAGCTTGGAACAGGGAATCCCGCGAACTTCCTGAAGGACATCATCCGTAAGAGCACTGCCAACAATAATTGGCCGGACATCGCCGCGAAGGCGGGATTCTTCGGACGGCAGAGATACGGAGACAAGCGGGTGTTCCAGTTTGTCCCCTATGCGCCGGGGCAGACAGAGCCTTATCCCGATTATTACCTGCCGACAGCGAGCACTCCGAGATACTTTCTGCAATCCGCCACTGTTCCTGCCGTCGCAAGAGAGCTGGGCCGGAAGGAGGAAAGCTGGCTGATGCAGGTAGCAGTATCACTGCGGCTTATTGAAAGCCAGCTTTCACTGTTCTCGCCTCTTCGGGGCCGTCTTCGCGATGTCACGCATCTTCAGATGTCGATGAAGACACAACCGGAGATCGACGGCACGTTCCTGGTCAGCCACAACAGCCGCCGTGCCTTGCGTGTTGGCATGGAAACCTTCGCGTTGATTACCTGCGAAGCGAAGGGAGATGGTGAGCGACTGCTGGAAGATCAGATTCGGGAGCAGGTTGCGGTCGCTTTCAAAACCAGTGAGCACCTGCGTGAACCCCGGATTGATGCAGTGAAGCCGATGGCCGTCCAGGTGCGGCGGGTTCAGGTGAACGGAGAAGAAAAGCGCGGTATCTATGCGGTCGAGTTTCAGCGTATTTCGCGGCGGCGCTACGAGGCGTGCTACCGGGAAGACCCACTCGATCCCGAGCGCCTTTACCGTATGCCACTACACGCGGTTTCCGATGCCATCTACATCCTGTCACCACGTGTGGCGGGGATCAATGCGTGACGATCCAATGCGTTGATAAGGCGAGATAAGGGACTATCGGTGCAAGAAGCTTGCTCGTAATATGGTATGCAAACCATCTAACGAGCAGGGCATTGTAATGATACCAGTCGAGAAATCGAAGGCGCGTGCAAATCCAACAAAGGCATTCTTTGTTCGGATGATCACACGAGATATTACTCTCGAGGATTGCATATTTGATTTGATCGACAATAGCGTCGATGGCGCTTGGGAGCGGGCCGGTGGACGGCCTATGAGCCTGAATAATGATACGGATTTGTCAGCGTACAAAATATCTATTGAGATAGACCAGAATAGATTCTTAATTAAAGATAATTGTGGCGGCATATCCCTAGATGATGCGGTGAATTATGCATTTACCTTTGGTCGCCGCGATGATGCTGATACTGAAAATTTCAGTATAGGCGTTTACGGCATTGGCATGAAGCGAGCAGTTTTTAAGCTTGGTTCCAGTATTGATATAACCAGTACTTACGTCGGTGATGATGGGCTCTCGTCATTCAAAGTGCCTGTTAATGTTAGTGATTGGCTTGAAGCTGGAAATTCTAGTTGGGATTTTGATATTGATGAGGCTGACGACCTGGATGAACCAGGTGTTTGTATTGAGGTTCAAGATTTAAGCGAAGCAACGGCGCAGTCCTTTGCAAGCCCTAGGTTTGTCCAAGACCTACGTCGAGCTATAGCTAGGGACTATGCTCTTCATCTGCATCGAGGTCTAGTCATTGACGTTCAGGGTAAGCCGATAAAGGGGTGGTCCATTGAAATGAGACAGGGCGGTGACTTCTCGCCCATGAGGGAAAGTTTCAAGGAGAAGATAGATGGTGAAGACGTATTCATAGAGTTGCTGGCAGGCATGGAGGCGCTCCCGCCAGATGATAGTGATCCTGAGGGGGATTGGGATGAAAATCAAAACCAATCAGGGTGGTATGTCGTTTGCAACGGAAGAATAGTTCTTGCCGCTGACAAAACTTCTCTGACTGGCTGGGGTACTGATAATTGGCCTCAATGGCACCCTCAGTACTCAGGGTTTATGGGAATAATAATATTCTCCTCGAGACGAGCGGACTTGCTTCCTTTGACCACAACAAAGCGTAGTGTTGATGCCACATCACCTCTTTACAGACGTTACCGATCTCATATGAGGGAGCCTTCTAAAACCTGGATTGCCTACACTAACGCGCGGAAACAGAGTGAGAGGGAACAGGTCGCAGAAAAAGAAAGTAAGACAAAAGCAGTACCAATTTTCGAGGTTTCGGCCCGATCTGAAGTTGTCTTGCCGCAGGTGTCTGCCAAAAAACGTACTCCTGAAGCTAACGTTTCATATAGTGTCCCAAAGCCAAAACTTTTGCGCCTAGCTACGGCTCTCGGAAATATTAGGATGACGTATAAAGATGTGGGTCTGAAGTCTTTTGAGTACGCTTATGATGACCTCGTTGGTGAAGAGTGATGGCATCTTTTGACTCTGTAAATTACAGTATCCGACCGAGTAAAAGTGTTCAACGCGGTATTGTTTTTGATGGTCTTAGGGCGCTTTGTGCCTCTATGAATCTTCACGATACGGTTTATATAGGATTTGGGTCAATCTGGTTTACAGATTTTTTGATGGCCCATAAGGTTTTGGGTATTGATGAGATGATCTCAATCGAGGCAAGCCCAGTTGGTTATAAGAGGGCTGAGTTTAACAAGGTTTATAGGTCCATATCAGTTCTTGAGGGACGTTCTGATGAGCGACTTCCAGAGATTGCTGCACAAGTAGAATATCAAGCTCGTCCTTGGATCGTCTGGCTGGACTATGATGGTGCTTTGGATGAGCAGAAAGTCGAGGAAATGCGATGGTTGTTGTTGAATGCTCCGCCAAACAGCATTGTTCTTTTTACATTTAGCGCTACACAGAATGCTTATGGTGCGAGGCCAGCGCAGCGCCCAGGTCGGGTATCTGACATACTAGGCGCAGTGGTTCCGGATGATTTGACTAGAGAAGATTGTAGCAAAGAGAACCTGCCGCAGACTTTGGCTACGCTTACAATGGATTTCTTGAGTTCTGTTGTTGCGGACAATGCTCGTCCAGGTGGATTCATTCGGTCATTTCAAATTCCTTACTTTGACTCTGTTGGGATGGTGACAGTTGGAGGAGTGCTTCCTGGTCTAGGTGCGGCACCTGCCGCTCGGGCGATCGTGGCAGAACAAAGCTGGAAAGGAATTGTTGACGAGATGATCGAGGCGCCTCCGATGACCCTTAAAGAGGTTGCAACGCTTCAAGCAGAACTTCCGTTCGCTGGGGAGTTAACAAGGGATAGGGTTCAGGAACTTGGCTTTGATCTCTTGGAGCACCAAATCAGGTCCTTCCAACGCTACTACAAGTACTTGCCAAGTTTCGCTGAGATTGTTGCCTAATACCTGGTCACAGGCTTAGTTTCGCCAGCCTCTCTCAGAAAATCTGATGTGGCTGTAAGACGTTTTTGGTGGCCACCAAGCTGCTGCGAAAACGACCCTTTTCGCGGCAGCGCGTTCCCTGGCGCCAAGTCCCTGATTTCCTTCATGCTGGACTGCCGCGAAAACCTCATGCAAAAAGATTGCATGAAAATTGGCTATGCAAGGGTGTCCACGGAGGAGCAGAACCTTGATTTGCAGATCGAGGCGCTGACCGAAGCTGGGTGTGACCGGATCATCACTGATCAGGGACAGAGCGGCGCTACAGCCGCTGAAAGCCGCACCGGATTTGCCAAGGCTATGGAGCTGTTAGAAGCAGACGATTTGCTGGTAGTCTGGAAGTTAGACAGGGTGGGGCGGTCCATCGCCGACCTAGTCCATCTGCTGAATCTATTTGGAGATCGCGGTATCGAGTTCCGAAGTTTGACGGATGGGATCGACACAACGACCGCTGGCGGGCGTCTAGTGTTTCACATCATGGGCGCGCTGGCTGAGTTCGAGCGCGACTTGATCCAAGAACGGACCAAAGCGGGCCTGCGCGCCGCGAAAAGGCGGGGCAAACGCCTTGGCAGGCCCCCTGCCCTCACTGACGCTCAGATTATCCATGCCAAGAGCGCCATTGAGGCGAGGCGCGAAACGGTTTCCGGTATGGCAGAGATACTTGGCGTAAACCGCAGCACGCTTCAGCGAGCGATATCGCGTGATGTGGAGGGTTCGGTTTAATGAATCGCGATTCATTTGGAAATGACGCCCTGCGGCGAGCGATGGAACAGGCTGAGAACACGAACAGCGCGGCGACTCGTTTCCGCTCCTCTATTATGCTGATTTCATGGAACTGATGCACATCATCTGCGAAGGCAAAAACTGGAAAGAAGCGTTCGAGCGATTCTTTGTGTCTAAGCAGGATTTTCAGGTTTCAATGCAGCGTCTCGCGCCAGTCAGGAACACCATTGGTCACAATCGACCTCTGGTCCGATCTGATCAGTTGATCCTGTTAGCAGAAGGGACTCGCATTCTGAGAGCTTTAGATGTCCGCATGTGACATTCGGATGCACTTGTGCAGTGCCGCTCAAGCTTGGTCTTCCGTTAGCTAGAGCTCTTTCTCATAAGCTTTCCACATTTTCTCAATCAGCTGCCCCTGCGTGATGCCAAGCCGTTCGGCTTCGGCCGCTATAGCTTCTCCGATATTTGGGAACACCTTTGGATGGAGCTGCCACGTCCGAGGGCTTGGTTTACGTCCTGGTTTTTTTCGCGGTGTTCGGTCAAGGAACCCCCGCGCCTCCCCCACCTCGTCTACGCGTCGGACCTCTTCGGCGGTTGTGTCTTTGGGGCGTGCTCTCAGCCCGGAAAGTCTATTTGAGCCGCTCATAGACAGCCTCCATGAAGCTTTGGGCGTTTATGATAGCCTTGTCGACCTTGCCGCCCGTCATCATACCCTGATCTTGCATCATGGCAGTCAGGTCATAGCCATAGGCAAAGATTTCAGAGAATGCTGCCCGTGCAACTAGAGGAGGTTCGATCATGTCGATCCCTGCCCCGCGCAGCTGCTCTTCGAGTTCTTTCTGGACCCGACTTTTTACAGCTGCGCTTGTCTTTGTCAGCACAACCGCGTGGCGAATCTTGCGCCCCAGTGCTTCTTCCTCTTCACGCACCAGTGCCAGAGCTTCAGAACCGATTTCTGCATCGAGCGCCGTTGGCTGCATTGGCACGATTACCAAGTCGGCCTGTGAGATCGCGCGGCTGACCAGCTGAGAGGCTACCCCTTCCAGATCCACGATAACGATACGGCCGTCCCCATCCGCAGCGCGGATTGTTGGAACAATTTCAGATCGACCGATGTCGCTTAGGAGCGTGACGCCCTTGGGGGTGCCGTGAGAGGCCCAACGGGTCAGGGACTTGTTGGGGTCACAGTCTAGGACTGTGACCTCCGCGCCCATACGAGCAAACTCCGATGCGAGGAGCACGGCGCATGTGGACTTTCCGACACCCCCCTTGGGGCTTGCCATGACGATGACGGGCATTGCTCGAACCTGCCTTAATATTTTACCGGATTTATATCTTTAACCGGAAAAAATTGCAATACCGGATATAGATCTAATACCGGGAATATTTCCATAACCGGTTTTGAACCGAACTAGGGGCGGCCGCGCTTTTCGAAGACCTTCTTGCAGAACCCGATGAAGGCAGCATTGGAGTTGCGTGGCGGTTCCGTCATCCAGTCCCGCCATTCCTGCTCAAGAACATACACATCCCATCCCGGCGCGACTGCCCGAGCGTCATGATAGGCTTCCGGGTCGAGCCGTACTTGAGGAAGGGTAGGGGCCGCGTGTCTGGCTTGATCGCTTCGGCGATTGGTGAAGACGACCATGTCACCTTCTACCCGCACAGCGTAGTCAGGCATATGGTCGTGCTGCCCGTCCTGGCGTACGATGCTCATGACCAACCGGCGAAATTCTTTTGGTGTAGAGCAGGAGCCGCACTTGGCTTGCAACTTCGCTAGTCCGATCTTCCATTCCTGCTTCGCTCCGCAATGTTTTCGGGCGAGTTCATAGATGCGCCGCTCCAACGGTTTGCGCAGACGAAAATAGTCGCGGTGCAAGGTCAGCACCTCGCGATGCCGGATAGCGTTGAACACCCAGTCCGAGAGCCTGATCTCCACTTCCTGCATCCGGCCGTCGCGCGTCTCACGGACGATCTTGAACCGATCAATCAGTCCGAAGCCATCAAACTCTTCCTTGCCACCAGTAATAAGGTTGGTGGTGATCACGGTTCCCTGAAGGCGCTCCAAGGCTGCGCGAAGCTGTTCATACCCCCGCCCGTCCGTTCCACGGTTTGTGGCTTTCAGCAGATCATATGCTCTAAAGCGAATGGTCGGGCTGACTTCGCGTTCTTCATTTAACGCCGCGATACACTGGCTAATGCAGTAAATCAGCACATCACGGTCATGTACCGTCGCCAGCCCCTTAACCGAAGGCGTGATTTCGACAAAATTTGGACCGTTCTCATATCGACGAATCCGCCGGTCTGGCTTGGTCGAGATTGAAAATATCGGGTGCTCCATCGACGCCATGTCACCCTTGGGCGCAGCATCAAAAATATCGCAAACAAAGAAGTCTGCTTGCTGCATCCGATCCGGCAGGAGCGGAGATCGAGAATTCGTGTTATCACCCACCATCGCTATACATTCGTGCTTTCACCCACCAAGGTCAAGGCTTTCGTGCTTTTACACACCATCTTTCGTGTTATCACCCACCGTATTTCGTGCTTTTACACACCAGATAACTGGAAATATTCTTTAAAGTCAGTTGGATGAGATGCTCTGAACAGAGCGTAACACAGAATCTAACACATATTTAACACTTACGAAGATCACACAGTTTGTGGATAACTCGTCGTAGTGCATCAGTGTCGAAGCCCCGGCTCCTGATGCTTCGGCCCATCCTCTGCATCAGAAAGACGCTCAATCATGCCGCGACGGATGCCAGCACCGACATCAACGTCCGCATGATCAAAGTAGGCCAGCGCCAAGCGGAGCTGTTGCTGCTGAGAAAGATGATCACCAAGGACATCTTCCAGCACAGTTTCGTCACCCTGCTTCAGAGCAACCAACTGTTCCTCTGAAAGGGCGCCCTCGATTTCCGCCTGGAATGCCAAACGGTCTTCTCGGCTGGTGAAAGGCGGGTTCACTCGATCCTGTGCCAGGTGAGCAAGAGCTTTCTGAACATAGGGCAGGGCGCGAGCCTCGATCGCGATCCGTACCGGATCTTTCCGTTTCGCCACCTTACCATCCGCCATGGCATCCAAGGTCAGGTCCAGCGCCCGGTCGAACCGGGCCTGCTCTTCAGTCATCGCGGTGCCGTCAGGAATGACCCGGTCATAGATGTCCACGATCTTATCGATCCGAGCTGGCGAACCCGCAGCGTCCTTGAGGACACCAAGATCACCATCGAGGATTTTCCCTTCCAGATCGGCATAGGCTTCGAGGGCAGCGTTTGCCTCGGCCCCCTTGCCAGCCAGTTCCAGGCTCGACACCAATCGCGACAGCGTTTCACGGGCTGCGTTGAGCTGGGTCTTGTAGCTCTGCTGCAGCGATTGAAGAGACTGGATCATCGACTGCGCCGTGTTCAGCTTCGCGTCCATGTCGAGTTTTTCTTCCCGCATCTTTATCTGGAAGCCGCGGAGCGCGTCTGTGGCGGCTTCTGTAGCCCGTGCATGCCATTCAACGTCGCTTTCCTTGCCGCCGCGCAGGAGGGAGCCTCTGACGCGCTCAGGGAGGGCCACAGCGTCTTCACCGGACATGTAGGCCCCATAGACCCGCTGGACGCGCTCGTGCCGCGCTGTGGAGCCCTTGATGCCCCGCCGAAGGCCATGCTTCTCGCTGACCTTCTCCGCAAAGTCTGTCTGGAGATCGGAAAGAGCCTTCTTGTTCCCCACGAACGACCGGCAGTTCAGCTTGCCCCTGTCATCGAGGGGGATGGTCATCACCGTCATGTGCGGGGTGGTCTCGTCGCGGTGGACCATCGCTGAGAGGACGTTTTCCTTGCCGTGCCGGTTCTCGATCCAGCCAAGCGCATCCTGGAAGTACGTGTCCTGCTCCTCCCGGGTCATGGCTTTCATTTTCGCGGGCGAGCCACCGATGAAGTATTCCAGACCGTGCACGGCGTTCTTCCTGATCTTCTCGGGAGCCCGATCCTTCCACGCGGCCAGCACGTCCTTGCTGTTGTCGCCACCGACCAGGATCGTGTTGTCGCTGGTCCTGTCTGGATCGGCATTCGGGGTCTCCCGCTCCCGGAAACTATGCTGAAGGCTGGCCCCCATGTTGCCGAGCGTTTTGATCTTCGCAGTCCGCATGATGCCGAAGGATTTCCCGTCACCGTGAAGGCCCTGCATGCTGCCCCGGACCTTGGACCAGCCTTCATCAAGGAGCTTGCGGGGTTTTGTGGACATGGGAGCCTCCATTTGAAGGAAGTGAGTATGTGTACTCACTAGACAATTTGATTCCGCGTCGCGCAACCCAATTGTCGTTCGCCCGCTAAAAGGCGGGAGAGACACATACTCACTTCCTCCAAATGGCCCGCCGAACGGCAGGCGATCACCCCCCAAATTACAGGGGTGAAGGCAGATGGGCAGGGTTAGCAATGGCGTGAAATCTGGTCGTCTATTCCCGGCCGAAAGCGTCGGTCAGGTAGTCCTGTGCTTACCGCCTGCCGTGCAGACCTGGCGCCAATGAAACCTTGGCATTCGTAGAAATTCCCGGATCGGGCCTCCGATACTCGGAGGTCTCCGGCCCGATCCGGATCAGGCGTCACCCCACAGCTCGTCCATGAACCCCTTCTGATCGAAGTCGGGATCGACCGGCCCG
>NZ_JAHKQB010000018.1 GCF_018860625.1 Paracoccus sp. C2R09 | reverse complement strand
TAGGACCGCGCAGAACCACGATTTCGGGGGAATCGCCCCGAATCCACATGGTCTCTTGAAAAGCCCCCTCGCGAAGCCTAGCTCTGGCCATGGCGGGTTTCTGCTCTTCTCGTGATCGGCCTTTTTTCCACTGGCCTATAAGATTTCCGAGGGGGCTGGCTCTGTCGTGGCCCTGGTCACGTTACCTGGCACCCACCTGATTGTTCAGGCTTTCGGGGAATCTGTCGCCGACACGGTTGCTGCGGTTCCCGCCACCCTTCCCTTTTCAACACATCCCTTTGGGAATGCGAAAAGGGCGGTCCGAAGACCGCCCTTTCCAGATAGACTGATCCAGAGGGGAGGATCAGAAGCCGTAGACGACTGCGACGCCCAGCGAGTTGTCCGTGCGGATCTCGCGGTTCTCCTGGTATTCGGTGGTGTAGCTGACGCGGGTTGCCAGCTGATCCGAAACCTTGAAGTTCACGCCGAATTCGTTGGTGATGACGTCGTCAGCATCGTCCGAACCCAGGTAGTCGGTGTCGTTGGTGATGAAGACGTTGTCGTTCACGCGGTGATAGACACGCGACGAAGCGATGTAGCCCATTTCGGTATCCGAATCGTCGTCCAGATACTGCTGGCCGGTCTGGGTGTAGCGCACACCGATACCGCCCTGGACGCGCCAGGTGGTCTGCTCGGTGTTGATCACGCGGTAACCCGGGCCGAAGCCGAGGAAGGCGTCGCGACGCAGGTCGCTCAGTTCGTCGGCAACATCGGCCGCGCTGTCCGAAGCACTGTTGGCTTCACCGTCGACCAGACCGTCCGAGCTGATGCGGCCCAGAGCGAATGCATAGAACTTGTCGTCGAAGTAGTACTGCGCGTCATAGATCGCGTTGACTTCTTCCTGGTCCTTGTCGCCGTTGTCGTCTTCACCGAACTCGATCGACAGGCCGACGCTCTGCGCGAACTGGCCCTGATTGTAGTTGATGCGACCAGCGACGGCGAGATCCTGGTTCTCGGTGTTGCCGGTGCGGCCGGCATAGCTCAGCGACATGGTGCCGAACAGGCCCTGACGGCGCGAAGCCGGACCGAAGCGGTCCGCATCCAGGTCACGCTCGAAATTGTCGGTCACATCGTCTTCGATGTCGGTGATGCGGTCATCGATGGCCGACACGCCGGCGGCGTCTGCGCCGGTCGAGACTTCGGACTGCGCGAAGGCAGGAACCGACAGGGCGGCCAGGATGGCGGCGGTGCCGGTCAGCAGCGTAACTTTTTTCATTCTATGTCCTCACGAGCTGAGTATCGTTGTCGTGGTCCCGTTCCGGACCCAGAGCATCTCTGCTGTCAGATCAATTAGTCCCACCCCCCATCGGTTCATAGACGGGTGCATTTCATTCCCCACTCTCGGAAATGTGAGGAAGGGTGATGTCCGGAAGGATAAGCGAGAACGCGCCGGGATTGCCCTGCAACAAATGTTGATGCAACCAAAGCTAACGCTAGGGAAGCGACTGTACATGCACGGCGAATTCCTGCTGAAGCTGTTTCACACTGCGCAAATGGCGATCTTCGTGCTGAAACAGATCCGTTACTGCTTATCACGTCAGCATCACGACATCGAAATCGCCGGGATGGTCTTGTTGCTCAAATACAACGGAACCGGCGCACAATCCACGCGGGAAATACCGCGAAACGTCCGTCAATAAGGAAAGCCCGGGCCTTTCGGACCGGGCTTTCCTTCATCTTCCACTCAGCCGAGCGAGTCGGGATTGAGGTTTCTCGTCATGTGATCCAGCACCGCGTTCACGAAGCTGGCCTCCTTGCCCTCGGGGAAGAAGGCCGAGGCCAGCCGGACATATTCGCTGATGATCACCTTGCCGGGGGCGCGGTTGGCGACCATCTCGGCGCCTGCAGCCCGGAACAGGGCGCGCAGCACCGGGTCGATCCGGTCGATGGGCCATTTCGCGACAAGGGCGCGGTCGGTGGCCTGGTCGATCTTCGACTGCCAGGTGACGGCATCGTCGGTGATCCGGCGGAACAGGTTCTCGTCGGCCTCGGCGGTATGACCGTCGCGATCCTCGATATCGATGCGGTAATCGCTGAACTCTCGCTGGACGCGGTCGGCGGTCTGGCCGGCGGCCTCCATCTGGAACAGGGCCTGCACGGCATAGAGCCGCGCGGCCGCGCTCAGGGTCCGGCGATCAGGGCGCTTGCCTGCTGTGGGTTCGGTGCTCATGCCTTCGACTGCCCTTCCAGTTCGCCCGCCAGGCGGATCACGTCGGGATGACCGGCCTTGGGCGCGCCACCCGGCTTGAACCGCCGTCTCAATGCGATCAGGTGCAATGCCGCCGCTGCGGCCCCGCCCCCCTTGTTCATGTCGGTCGGATCGGCGCGGCGGGCGGCCTGCTCGTAATTCTCGACCGTCAGGATACCGTTGCCAAGGCAGATCCCCTGCAGCCCCAGCAGCGTCAACCCGCGAGAGCTGTCGTTGCAGACGGTATCGTAATGCGTGGTCTCGCCCCGGATGACGCAGCCGATGGCGACGAAGCCGTCATAGCGACCGCTTTCGGCGGCCATCGCCACCGCGGTCGGAATCTCCAGCGCGCCGGGCACCTCGATCACGTCCAGCGCCGCGCCGGCGGCATCCGCGGTCGCCCGCGCACCCGTCAGCATGTCGTCCGCGATGTCCTTGTAATAGGGCGCGATCACCGCCAGCAGGCGCGGGGCGGTGTCGAAATGCGGCAAAGGCAGTTCGTGATGTGCTGTGTTCGAGGCCATCTGGTCAGTCCTTGGGGATAGGCCGCGTGGAATGGATGGAAAGGCCGTAGGCGTCAAGCCCCACCACCTTCACAGGTGCGGAATTCGTCAGAAGGATCAGCTCGGACAGACCCAGCGCCGACAGGATCTGCGCGCCCAGCCCGTATTGGCGCAAGGTATGGGCACCGACCTCGTCGGGGGTGGCGATGGCCTTCGACAGATCGCGGATCAGCACGACGACGCCGCGCCCCTCGGCCGCGATCTCGGTCATGGCGGCGGGCAGGCCGCCCGCCTCCTCGCGGCCCACGCCCAGCACGTCGTGCAGCGGGTCCAGCGCGTGCATCCGGACCAGGACCGGGCCGGGCGCCGTCAGATCGCCCTTGGTCAGCACGATATGTTCCGAGCCCTGCGTCTCGTCGGCGAAGACGCGCATCATCCAGTCGCCGCCATGCACCGAATGGACCTGCCGCTGCGCACGTTCCGCGATCAGGTTGTCATGCCTGCGACGATAGCGGATGAGATCGCTGATCGTCCCGATCTTGAGGTTATGGGCCGCAGCGATCCGCACCAGATCCGGCAGACGCGCCATGCTGCCATCCTCGTTCATGATCTCGCAGATGACGCCCGAAGGGTTCAGCCCGGCCAGACGGGAAATGTCGACGGCGGCCTCGGTATGGCCTGCGCGGACCAGCACGCCGCCATCGCGGGCGCGCAGCGGAAAGACATGCCCCGGCGTCGCGATATCGGCGGGGCCCATCTCGGAATCGATGGCGACCGCGATGGTGCGCGCGCGGTCATGGGCGCTGATGCCGGTGGTCACGCCCTCGCGGGCCTCGATCGACATGGTGAAGGCGGTCTCGTGGCGGCTGGAGTTCTTCGGGCTCATCAGTCCCAGACCCAGGGCCTCGATCCGGGCGGCGGTCAGCGACAGGCAGATAAGGCCCCGGCCATGCTTGGCCATGAAGTTGATCGCATCGGGCGTGGCCATCTGGGCGGGAATGACCAGATCGCCCTCGTTCTCGCGGTCCTCGTGATCGACAAGGATGAACATCCGGCCGTTCCGGGCCTCCTCGATGATCTCCTCGATGGGCGAGATGGATGCAGCGAGGTCGCGTTCGACCGGGCCGGGTTCTTCAAACTTCATGGGTCGTTCCTTCGATATGGCCCGGTCCGGCGGGCGTCAGGCCGCGCCGGCTTCCGCCAGCCGCGCGACATAGCGGGCCAGCGTGTCGATCTCGAGGTTGACGGCATCGCCCTTGGCGGCATCGCCCCAGGTGGTGACTTCCTGCGTGTGCGGGATCAGGTTGATGCCGAAGCGATTGCCCGACACCTCGTTCACGGTCAGCGACGTGCCGTTCAGCGTGACCGAGCCCTTCGGGGCGATGAAGCGCGCCAGATCGGCAGGGGCCTCGAAGGTCAGGCGCAGGCTGTCGCCCTCGTTCGCGGCCTCGACGATGGTCGCGACGCCGTCCACATGGCCGCTGACGATATGGCCGCCCAGCTCGTCGCCCACGCGCAGCGCGCGTTCCAGGTTCAGCCGCTTGCCCACGGCCCAGCCATTCGCGCCGATATTGGTCTTGGACAACGTCTCGGCCGAGATATCGACATCGAACCAGTCCGGCCCCTTGGCGACGACGGTCAGGCAGACCCCGTCGCAGGCGATGGACGCGCCCATGTCCACCCCGCCCATGTCGTAGCTGCAGGCAATGCGTGCGCGCATGTCGCCGCGCATCTCGACCTGCGCGACCTTGCCGATATCCGTGATGATGCCGGTGAACATCTGGAGCACCCCCTTACGCCCTTTGCACCCGAACTAGGCGATCCACCCTGCCCGTTCAAGCGCCCCGTGCCGCGCCCCGGCCGGTCGGGCGACCGATGCCGTCAGGTCACGCCCCGCGTTCCTCGGATGCGGATGGCTGGATCGGGGCGCCGGGCCATGTCATTCCTGCACGAAGCCGCACCGCCCCGCGCTTCGCCCGGGCGGCCATCGCGGCCATTTTCAGTGACTGACACCAGGGTGCCATGAACGAGCAGCCGACCGACATCGCCAGCGCCGCATTGCCCGCCGAAAGCCGCGTCTTCCTGATGCTGCAGGGTCCGCACGGTCCCTTCTTCGACCGGCTGGCGCGGCTGCTGCGGGCGGCAGGTTCGACCGTCTGGCGCTGCGGCTTCAACGCGGGCGATGAATTCTTCTGGTCCGACAGGGCGCATTTCCTGCGCCACGAAGGAACGCTTCGGGAATGGCCCGCCCATCTGGACCGCATCCTGGCGCAGAAGGGCGTGACGGATATCGTGCTCTATGGCGATGTGCGGGAAATCCACGCCACCGCGCGTCGCCGTGCGCATGAACTGGGCATCACCGTCCACGTGTTCGAGGAAGGGTATCTGCGCCCGTACTGGATCAGCTATGAACGTGGCGGTTCGAACGGCAATTCGGCGCTGATGGACGTGCCGCTGGCGCAGATGCGCGCAGTCCTGCGCGAACAGGTCACCGAGGTGCGCCGCCCGCCCGCCCATTGGGGCGACATGCGCCAGCACAAGTTCTATGGCGCGTTCTACCATTTCCTCATCCTGACGCTGAACCGCCGCTATCGCGCCTATGCGGGGCACCGCTCGATCCCGGTGTTCCAGGAATTCCGGCTGAACCTGCGCAGGCTGGTCATGGCACCCGCCCATGCCGCGACGCGGGCACTGCAATGGCGCGGGCTGCGCCTGTCGGGCTGGCCCTACAGCCTGGTTCTGATGCAGTTGGAACATGATGCGAATTTCCAGGGCCATTCCCGTTTCACCCGGAACGCCGAATTCATCGACACGGTGGTCGATGCCTTCGCCAGATCCGCCCCGCGGCATCACCATCTGGTCTTCAAGGCGCACCCGCTGGAAGACGGGCGCGCGGGCAATCGCCGCGCCATCCGGGCCGCCTGCGAACGCCACGGGCTGACGGGCCGCGTTCATTACATCCGCGGCGGCAAGCTGGCCGAGATCATGGCCCATGCCCGCGCGGTGGTGACCGTGAATTCGACCGGGGCACAGCAGGCCATGTGGCGCGGTGTGCCGGTCAAGGCGCTCGGGCGGGCGGTCTATGAAAAGCCGGGCCTCGTATCGGATCAGCCGCTGGATGCATTCCTTGCGGCCCCCGATGCGCCCGACCCCCGGGCCTATCGCGTGTTCCGCAACTTTCTGCTGCAGACCAGCCAGATCCCCGGCGGCTTCTATGCCGGGCGTTCGCGGGCCCATGCCCTGCGCCAGGTCGCGGATCTGATGCTTGCGCCGATGGACCCCTACCAGGCACTTGCGGCGGGGACGACCCTGCCCCGGCAGCAGCTGGAACAAGACCCCGGCTGAGGGCTGAAATCGGTGGCCGAAGAGTCGCCGGAACGATAGAGTGGCCGCAAAACCGGCCAGGAAGTCCGGAATTCGAGAACGAGGAGACGACGAGGTGACAGCCATCCTTCGGACCGCCCCCATCAGGCTTGTGATGCTGGCGTCGATGACCCTGCTTGCGGCATGCGCCCTGCCGCGATCGGGCCCGAACAAGAACGAGATCTTCGACGGCGCGGTCGAACGCGGCGGGAACACGCAGGTCATCTACGTGAACGATCACGTCACCCGCGCATCCAGCTTCGCCGCCACCTACGGCTTCTCGGCCAGCTTCCGTTCGGCCGGACAGGTCGGCGCGGACGACATCCGCCCGGGCGACGTGCTGGGCCTGTCGATCTGGGAAAACGTGGATGACGGCCTGCTGACCTCGCTCGGGGCCAGCTCGACCCAGCTGACCGAGATCCAGGTCGACAGCGACGGCTACATCTTCGTGCCCTATGCGGGCCGCGTGCGCGCGGCGGGCAGCACCCCCGACCAGCTGCGCCAGAACATCACCCAGCGGCTGTCGGCGCAGACCCCCGACCCGCAGGTGACCGTCCAGCGCATCGCGGGCGACGGCGCGACCGTGTCGGTCGTGGGGCGCGTCGGCGCGCAGGGCGTCTATCCGATCGAACGTCCCACTCGGTCGCTGTCGGCGATGCTGGCCCGCGCGGGCGGCGTCGCGATCGAGCCCGAGATCGCGGTCGTCACCGTCAAGCGCGGAAACGACAGCGGTCGCGTCTGGCTGACCGATCTCTATGCCAGCCCGTCGAACGACATCGCGCTGCGCCCCGGCGACCTTGTCGTGGTCGAGGAGGACCAGCGCAACTTCACCGCCCTGGGTGCGCTTGGCGGACAGACCCGCGTTCCCCTGGGCAACGAGACCATCAACGCGGTCGAGGCCATTGCCATGGTCGGCGGCCTGAACAGCGGGCTGGCCGATCCGACCGGCGTCTTCGTGCTGCGCGACGAACCGGAATCGGTCGCAAGCCGTGTCCTGGGCAAGCCGGTCGTCGGCACGCAGCGCTTCGCCTATGTGTTGGACCTGACGCGCCCGAACGGGCTGTTCCTGGCGCGCGACTTCCTGATCCGCGACGGCGACACCGTCTACGTGACCGAGGCGCCCTATGTCCAATGGCAGAAGACCCTGAGCGCGGTCACCGGCAGCGCCGCGACGGCAGACAGCCTGACCAGCATCGGCAACTGACATCGCCCGCATGGACGACGACGAACACGAAGCCGCCGGGACCCCTCGGCGGCTTCGCGTCTTCAACCTGGGATTTCTGCGCAATCCCCGCCTGTCGCGGATCATGTCGCTGGCAGGATACCGCCCCCGGATCGGCCTGCCGCGCCCGGGGGACGCCATCGGCATTTGGGGTGCAGGCCCCACCGCATGGCGGGGCCGCGCCATCGCCGAACGGGGCGGCCACCCGATCGTCACCATCGAGGACGCCTTCCTGCGATCCGTCCTGCCGGGCCGCGCCAAGGGCCGCATCGCCGCACGCGGCCCCATCGGTCTGCTGATCGATCCCGACGGGCTGCATTTCGACCCGGGCCGCCCCTCGCGTCTGGTAAGGCTGATCGCGCAGCCCGACCCCGCGATGCTGGACGCCGCCCCCGAGGCGCTGGAACGCCTGCGGGCCGCGGATCTGTCGAAATACAATCACCACGATCCCGCCCTCGCGCCGCCACCGTCCGGCTTCGTGCTGGTCGTCGATCAGACCCGCGGCGACGCATCGCTGCTGGGCGCGGGGCGCGCGATATTCGTGCAGATGCTGCAGGCCGCGCGGGACGAGAACCCCGGCAGGCGCATCGTCATCCGCACCCATCCCGAAACCGCAGCCGGTCTGCGGGCGGGCCATCTGGGCCGGGCCGATCTGCGGGCGGGCGATCTGATCTGCGACGGCCCGGTTTCACCCTGGCGGCTTGTGCAGGCGGCGGATGCCGTCTACGCGGTCAGTTCGCAGCTGGGCTACGAGGCGCTGCTGGCAGGGCACCGGCCGCGCCTGTTCGGGCAGCCCTTCTATGCGGGCTGGGGGCTCAGCATGGATGAACATCCCCTGCCCCGGCGCGGGACGGCGACGCCGCAGGCGCTGTTCGCGGCCAGCCATCTGCAGGGGCCGACATGGTACGATCCCTGCCGCGATCGCCTGACCGACCTACACGGTGCCATCGACCAGATCGAGGCCGAGGCCCGCGCATTCCGGCAGGATCGCCATGGGCATCTGGCGCATGGAATGCGGCTGTGGAAACGCCCATTCCTTGCGCGCGAATTCGGCGAGGTCCGCCCCCTGCGTCATGCAAGGCACCCGTCGGACCAGGTCACGCTGGCCTGGGCGTCGAAGGCCGATGCGACGCCGCAGGCCATCCGGGTCGAGGACGGGTTCCTCCGTTCGCGCGGCCTCGGGGCCGCCCTGACCCCGCCGCTTTCGGTCGTGGCCGACGATATGGGGATCTATTTCGACCCGACCGCGCCCTCGCGGCTCGAGGCGCTGATCGCGGCGGGTCCGCCCCCCGGCGGGCGGGCGCGGGCACACCGCCTGATCGCGGCGCTGATCGACGGCCGCGTGACGAAATACAACCTGTCGGCCCCGACAGACCTGCCCCCGCGCGACGGACGGCGGCGCATCATGGTGCCCGGACAGGTCGAGGATGACGCCTCGATCCTGAAGGGCGCCGGGACCGAGCGCACGAACCTTGCCGCCCTCGAACATGCGCGGGCCAAAAATCCGGATGCCTGGATCGTCTACAAGCCCCATCCCGATGTCGAGGCCGGCCTGCGCCCCGGCCTGATTGCGCCTGCGGACCTGTCGCGCCTGGCCGATCACGTCGCCCGCAACGCAGATCCGGTCGCGCTGATCGCGGCGGTGGACGAGGTCTGGACCATCACCTCGACCCTGGGGTTCGAGGCGCTGCTGAGGGGGTGCCCCGTCACGACCCTGGGCGCCCCCTTCTATGCGGGCTGGGGGCTGACGCGGGATCTGGGGCGGGTGCCCGAACGCAGGCGGGCAAGGCCCGATCTGGCGGCGCTGGTCCATGCCTGCCTCATCGCCTATCCGCGCTATCGCGATCCGGTCACCGGGCTTCCCTGCCCGGTCGAGGTCGCGCTGGATCGCCTGCGCGACGGGCAGACGGGACAGCCGCCCGCGCTGCGGATCCTGGCCAAGGCGCAGGGCGCGCTGGCGGGCCAGGCATGGATCTGGCGGCGCTAGGCCCGGCGCCAGCGGTGGAACAGGTCGCACCCGATCTGCCGCGTCTCGACCAGGTTGAAGCGCGGCGCCTCGGACAGGGCGGTCCAGCCGGTCGGCCCCATGAAGGCGCGCGCTTCGGACCCGAGTGCCATTCCGGCGGTATAGCCCACGATCTGATCGACAAGCCCCGCCGCCAGCAGCCGGGCGGCCAGGCGGCCCCCGCCCTCGCAGAAGATCCGCGTCAGGCCGCGCTGCGCCAGATCGCGCAGGATGTCGACCGGACGCCCCTCGACCCGCCAGAGCGGCCCGTGCATGTCGTCCTGCACGGGCAAGGGCGGCAGCGCCTGGCTGGACACGACGATCCGCACCGGCTGCTGAGGCACGGCGATGCCGCGCACGTTCAGCTGCGGCAGATCGGCCCGCGCGGTGGCACCCCCCACCATGATCGCATCGTGCTGGGCCCGCAGCGCATGGACATGCGCGCGCGCATGGGGGCCGGTGATCCACTTGCTTTCGCCGCTGGCCATGGCGATGCGTCCATCGAGGCTGCTGGCCAGCTTCAGCGTGACGAAGGGCCGTCCCTGGGTCAGCCGCATCAGGAAACCGGCCTGCAGCTCGGCCGCCTCGGCGGCCATCACGCCCTCGACCACCTCGATCCCGGCATCGCGCAGCATCTGGTGACCGCGACCGGCCACGCGGGTATCAGGATCGGTCAGGGCGCTGACGACGCGTGCGATGCCCGCCTGCGCCAGCCCTTCGGCGCAGGGCGGCGTCCGGCCGTGATGGGCGCAGGGTTCCAGCGTGACATAGGCGGTGGCCCCGCGGGCCAGATCCCCCGCCTGGTCCAGCGCCATCCGTTCACCATGGGGGCGACCCGTGGGCTGGGTCCAGCCGCGGCCCACGACGCGGCCATCCGCCACGATCACGCAGCCGACGGCCGGGTTCGGCCAGACATTGCCCAATCCCCGACGCGCCAACCGCATGGCATGGGTCATGTGGCGCAGGTCATCCGGCCGGGCCAAGGTCAATCCAGCGCGGCGCCGGGGCGCAGTTCCGACACGAACTTGTCGAAATCATCCGCGTCCTGAAAATTCTTGTAGACGCTGGCGAAACGCACATATCCGACATTGTCGATGCGCGACAGCGACTCCATCACGATCTCGCCAATCATCTTCGAGGGGATGTCGGTCTCGCCCGTGCTCTCCAGACGGCGGACGATGCCGCTGATCATCTGCTCGATCCGTTCGGGTTCGACGGGACGCTTCTGCATGGCGATGCGGATCGAGCGGGCCATCTTGTCGCGGTCGAAATCCTCGCGGCGGCCCGAGGACTTGACGACCACCAGATCGCGCAGCTGGACGCGTTCATAGGTCGTGAAACGGCCCCCGCAGGCCGGGCAGAAACGACGGCGGCGGATGGCGACGTTATCCTCGGCCGGACGTGAATCCTTGACCTGCGTGTCCACATTTCCGCAAAACGGGCAGCGCATTGGGTTGTCCCTTTCGTCCCCTGATCCGCAGCCACTATAGGGATAACCGCAGGGATTGGGTAGGGTTTATCACGGCCCACAAGATGCGCCCCGCAGGAACCCCCGCTGCAAGCCTCGCGTTCGACGCCGACAGATCGAACCCACGAACTTCATCGCAAGCGGAGGCTTCATGCCCAAGACCCTGTTCATCACCGGCGCATCCTCGGGGATCGGCGCCCAGACCGCCCGCGCCGCCACCAGGGCCGGCTGGAACGTCGCGCTGTTCGCCCGTTCCGCCGACAAGCTGCAGGACCTGGCGCAGGAACTGGGCGACAAGGCACTGGTCCAGGCCGGCGACGCGACCGACATGGGCGCGCTGGAGAAGGCCGTTGCGGCCACCGCGCAGCATTTCGGTGGGATCGACGCGGCTTTTGCCAATGCAGGGCGGGGTCTGTCGAAGCCCGGAACCGAGGCCGGCGATCTGGACGACATTCGCGGCATGATCGACCTGAACGTCATGGGCGTCATCATGACCGCCCGTGCCGTGCTGCCGGAACTGCGCAAGACCAGGGGCACACTGGTCCTGACAGGATCCGCAGCGGGGCGCAGGCATATCGCGGGGTCGATCTATGGCGCGACCAAGTGGTTCGTCCATGGCTATGCCGGCAACCTGGCCGAGGAGATGCGCGAATGGGGCGGGCGCTGTTCGGTCGTGGCCCCGGGCATGGTGGACACGGCCTTCTTCGACGACGGCGCCCCCGACAAGCTGCAGCCCGCCGATGTCGCGGACGCGGTCATGCACATGATCGAGGCCCCCGAACGCGCCGCCATCCGCGAGGTGTTCCTGATGCCTCAGGACAAGGGCTGAAACAGCGCCGCGACCTGCCGTCGATGGGGGCGGTCGCGGTGTTCCACCACGTAGATCCCCTGCCAGCGACCCAGAAGCATGCGACCCGCCTGCACGGGGATCTGCAGGCTGACGGGCAGCATTGCGGACTTGATATGGGCCGGCATGTCGTCCGGCCCTTCGTATGTATGGGTCAGCCAGCGCATCGAGGGATCGTCCGATGACGGCACCAGCCGTCGGAACCAGCCGATCAGGTCGTGCTGCACCTCGGGGTCGGCATTTTCCTGGATCAGCAGCGACGCCGATGTGTGCCGGATCATCAGGGTCAGCAATCCGTCGCCCTGCCCCTTCACGAAGGCCGCCGCCTCGCGCGTGAATTCATAGCAGGCGGGGCCGTTCGTCTGAATTTCGAAACTGTCGATCATGCGTCCTCCTCGGGGGGGTCCAGCGCCAGGTCGTCGCGGTCGTGATCCAATGATATCTGCTTGGTGGCGCGTGCGCCCAGACCTCGCAGCATCTCGACCTGCCGGATCACGTTGCCAGATCCGCGTGACAGTCGATCCATCGCCTGGCCATGCGCCTTGTTGGCCTGATCCAGGGCACGGCCCACGCCTTCCATCGCATCGACGAAACCCGCCACCTTGTCGTAAAGCGCCCCGGCCCGCCGCGCGATCTCCATCGCATTGCTCTCGCGGCGCTCCACCGCCCAGATATGTTCGATGGTGCGCAGGGTCAGCATCAGCGTAGTCGGCGTGGTCAAGCCCACGCGCCGTTCCATCGCATAGGTCGCAAGCTGCGGATCGGCGCGCAGCGCCTCCGAGAACGCCCCCTCGATCGGGATGAACATCAGCACGTAATCGACCGATGCGTCATCCATCCGGTGATAGCGCTTGCCCGCCAGCGTATCGACATGGTTGCGCAACGCCTGAACATGGCGGCGCAGCGCGGCCTGCGATTGGGCCGGGTCGTCGGTCGTCACGGCCGTTTCGTAATCGTTCAGCGACACCTTGCTGTCGATCACCATCACCTTGCCGCGCGGCATCTTCACCACGACATCGGGACGCCACAGCTTGTTGTCCTCGTCGCGCCAGCTGGATTGCATGTCGTAATGCGTGCCCGCCTGCAGGCCCGATTCCTCGAGGATCCGCTCCAGCACCATCTCGCCCCAGGCACCCTGCCGCTGCTTGTCGCCCTTCAGCGCGCGGGTCAGGTTCACGGCCTCGCGGCTGATCTCCTCGGAGCGGCGATGCAAGGACAGGATCTGTTCGTGCAGCCGCGCGGATTCCTGGTCGAGCACCTTGTTGCGCGCCTGCAGTTCGGTCTGGAAGCGGCCCACCTGTTCGCGAAACGGGGTCAGCAGCGCGTTCAGCTGCTCGTTCTGGCTGCGCTGCAGATCGGCGCGCTGGACGCGCAGGGTCTCGGTGGACAGCAGCTTGAACTGGCCGGTCATCTCCTCGCGCAACTCGCGCAGGGTGGCGATCTCGCGGGCGGCGGCCTCGCGGTCCTTGCGGGCGGTCAGCTCGACCTCGGCCAGTTTCGTGCGGTGATCGGCCAGATCGCGATTGGCGCGGTGCAGCGCATCGGTCAGGTTGTCGCGTTCCTCGGTCAGATCGCCCAACCGCTCGGACTGGGCGTCCAGCCGCGATGTCAGGTTCGACATCTCGAGCCCGGCCTGATGACGCGCTTCCTGCGCCTGCAACCGCGCCTCGGCCAGTTGCACTGCCGCGGACTGGCGGGCACGCAGCCACAGCAACGCGAAGATCGCGGCAACGCAGCCCAGCAGGATCTGAAGATTGACGGGATCGGCCAGAAGGCCCGTTTGCGTCATGGAATGCCCCTTCGTTTCCGGGGCCGAGTGTTCATATTTCGTGCTGCAGGTGCAAGGCCCGGATCAGGCCGACAGCGACACGAGGAAAGAGGTCACGCCGCCCGCGTAATCGCCGCGGTTGAAGGTCGATCCGCCGATCGCGGCGAACCAGTCCATCAAGGATCCGCTGTCGCGATCGGAAAAGCGCATGCGCCAGTCGTCGAAGCGACGCTGCGCGATCCGCCCCTGTTCCAGGATCGTCAGCTCGGAATGGCGGGGATCGTCGCGGATCATCGCCACCACCTCGGCCAGCGGGCCCTGCGGGCCCTCCAGCCATTGAAAGAACATTCCGTCCTCGTGATGCAGGCACCCGGTCAGGCCACGTTCCTCGTTGCGCCGACGCGCGGCGACAAGGATCCTTTGAAGATCCTCGTCCCCAAGATCCGGGGATGCCGCGCTTCGGTACAGCAAGAAGGCCAGCTGTTCGTCCTGATCCGGATCACTGGTCAAGGAAGGACCGCAGCTTTCGGCTTCTGGACGGATGCTTCAGCTTGCGAAGCGCCTTGGCCTCGATCTGGCGGATACGTTCGCGGGTCACGCTGAACTGCTGACCGACCTCTTCCAGCGTGTGATCGGTGTTCATGCCGATGCCGAAACGCATCCGCAGAACCCGTTCCTCGCGCGGGGTGAGGCTGGAAAGGACGCGGGTCGTCGTCTCCTTGAGGTTTTCCTGGATCGCGCTGTCCAGCGGCAGGACGGCGTTCTTGTCCTCGATGAAATCGCCAAGCTGGCTGTCTTCCTCGTCCCCGATCGGGGTTTCGAGGCTGATCGGTTCCTTGGCGATCTTCATCACCTTGCGAACCTTCTCCAGCGGCATCTGGAGTTTCTCGGCCAGTTCTTCCGGGGTCGGCTCGCGGCCGATCTCGTGCAGCATCTGGCGTCCGGTGCGGACCAGCTTGTTGATCGTCTCGATCATGTGGACCGGGATGCGGATCGTGCGGGCCTGATCGGCGATCGAACGCGTGATCGCCTGACGGATCCACCAGGTCGCATAGGTCGAGAACTTGTAGCCGCGGCGATACTCGAACTTGTCCACAGCCTTCATCAGGCCAATATTGCCTTCCTGGATCAGGTCCAGGAACTGCAGACCGCGGTTCGTGTATTTCTTGGCGATCGAGATCACGAGACGCAGGTTGGCCTCGACCATCTCCTTCTTGGCCTGGCGGGCCTCCTTCTCGCCGCGCTGGACCTGGGCCACGATGCGGCGGAATTCCTCGATATCCACGGCGACATACTGACCGACCTCGGCCATGTCGTTGCGCAGCTTCTCGACCTGGTCGGTCGAACGTTCGAACAGCGCCTTCCAACCACGCCCGGACTGGGCGCGCATGCGGTCCATCCAGGTGGGGTCCAGTTCCGAACCACGATAGGCCTCGATGAATTCGCGGCGGTTGATGCGGGCCGCGTCGGCCAGCTTCACCATGCCCGAATCGATGGTCACGATGCGGCGGTTGATCCCGTAGAGCTGATCGACCAGCGCCTCGATCCGGCTGTTGTTCAGGTGAAGCGAATTCACCAGCACCACGATCTCGGAACGCAGCGTCTGGTAATCCGTCTCGGCGGTGGCCGAGAAGCTGTCATCCTCGTTCAGGGTCGCGGACATCCGCTGATCCTGCATGTCCGACAGGCGCTCGTAATGCAGCGCGATATGTTCCAGCGTCTCCAGAACGCGGGGCTTGAGGCTGGCCTCCATCGCGGCGAGCGACAGGTTGGCGCCCTCCTCGTCCTCTTCCTCGTCGTCGTTGCGAAGCGGATTGCCGTCGGCGTCGTATTCCTCGCGCTTGGCGGTCTGACCCTGCTGAGGCTGCTGGGCGGTGGGCTGCTCGGCCTCGGGGGCAAGCTCCTCCTCCTCGGCATCCTCGCCCTCCATCGACTGACCGAAGGTCGTTTCGAGGTCGATGACGTCGCGCAGAAGGATCTCTTCGTCCAGAAGCTCGTCGCGCCACAGCGTGATGGCCTTGAAGGTCAGCGGGCTTTCGCACAGGCCCGCGATCATCGTGTTGCGGCCGGCCTCGATCCGCTTGGCGATGGCGATCTCGCCCTCGCGCGACAGAAGCTCGACGCTGCCCATCTCGCGCAGATACATGCGGACCGGATCGTCGGTGCGATCGAGCTTCTCGGTCTCGGTTGCGGCGACGGCGACCTCGCGGGAACCCGAACCGGCAGCGACGACGGCGCCGCCCTCGCTCTCCTCGGCGCCCTCTTCCTCCTCGATGACGTTGATGCCCATCTCGGAGAGCATCGACATCACGTCCTCGATCTGCTCGCTGCTGACCTGTTCGGGCGGCAGGACCTGGTTCAGCTGGTCATAGGTGATGTACCCGCGCTCTCGCGCTTCGGTGATCATCTTCTTGACCGCCGCCTGGCTCATGTCGAGCGAATGGGCGTTGTCGTCCTTGTCGGTCTTGTCGTGATCGTCGTCCTTGGCGGCCATCCAGGGCTCCTTCTCGGCGCGGTCTTGGCAAGCGATTCGCAGCCAATGCCGAATCGTCGCAAAATCGTATCGTTTCTAGCGCGATCCGCGGCCGAATCAAAGACCGGGCGCAGTGGTGATTCGGAACTGCGATTCGCGGGTCTCAGCGGCGGGGCGGCTTGCGCCAGATCTCGGTGCTGAGAAAGCGTTGCAATTCGTTGGAAAGGGCATCGCGATCCTCGTTCAGGTCGCTCGTGGTCTCCATCTCGGGGCGTTCGGCGCGGTGCCTTGCGCGGGCGATCTGGCTGATGCGCCAGGTCAGTCCCTCGTCCACCTCGCCCTGGATCTCTGCCTCGGCGCGGGCCAGCTCGTGGGAGGTGGCGCGCAGGGATTCCAGGCGGTCCAGCAAATTCTCCAAGATGGCGGCAGCGGCCTCATCCTCCTGCTGTTCGATCACGGTGGGGGTCAGGCCCAGATGGGCGTCGCGGCGCAGGCTTTCAAGGGCCGCACGCCCCGGCGCACCATCGCCGCCCGTCAGCAGATCGTGGAGCAGCGCCGCGCGGTCGGCATCGCGCGGCAGCAGGCGTTCGAGGCGGGGTTCGGCCTGTGCCACCAGCGCGGGGCGCAGCGCGCAGATCAGCAGCGCCGCCCCCTCCAGCACGTCCTCGCCCCGTTCGGGAACCGCAAAGCTTCCGGGCAGGATCGGCACGCGCGAGGCCATCGAGGCCCCTCCGCGCCGGGCCGGGCTGCGCCCCGCCCCGCCCTGCCGCCAGCCATCGCGATTGCCGGACTGGCGACGGTTGCCGCCGAACAGGTCCCACCGCTTGCGGCGCAGTTCCTCGTCGTAATGGCGCCGTGTCAGGTCATCGGGGATGCGGCCCGTGGCTTCGGACAGGCGGCGTTCCAGGGCTGCGCGGCGTTCGGGGCTGTCGAAGACGTGGCCCTCGGTTTCGCGGCTCCAGAGCAGATCGACCAGCGGACGCGCCCGATCCAGAAGCGCCGACATCGCGCCGGGCCCCGCGGACTTGATCAGATCGTCCGGGTCCTGACCGGCGGGCAGCATGACGAAGCGCAGCGCCTGCCCCGGCCCCGTCAGCGGCAGCGCAAGATCGATCAGCCGCTGCGCCGCCCGCTGACCCGCCGCGTCGCCGTCCAGCGCGATGACGGGTTCGGGGGCGACACGCCACATCAGGCGCAGCTGTTCCTCGGTGATGGCGGTGCCGAGGGGCGCCACCGCGCCCTCGAACCCCGCCCGCGACAGGGCGATCACGTCCATGTAGCCCTCGGCCACGATCAGGCGCTGGCCCTTGGACACCGCCGTCCGTGCCGGCCCCAGATTGTAGAGGTTGCGCCCCTTGTCGAAGAGCGGCGTTTCCGGGCTGTTGAGATATTTCGCCCGTGCGTTCGGGTCCATCGCCCGCCCGCCGAAGCCGATGCAGCGGCCCTGCCCGTCACGGATCGGGAACACGATGCGCCCGCGGAACCGGTCATAGGGCGCGCCGCCCCCGTCGGGACGCGCGGCGATCCCGGCCTCGATGATGCGGGCCTCGTCGATGCCCTTGTCCATCAGCGCGCGGGTCAGCGCGGTGCGGTTGTCGGGGGCGAAGCCGATCTCGAACTTCTCGATCGCCGGTGCGTCCAGCCCGCGACGGTCCAGATAGTCGCGCGCATCCGCCGCCGCCCCGGTCTGCAGCTGCAGGCGGAACCAGCGGCAGGCGGCCTCGGTCACCTCGAACAGGGACGCGCGCCTGTCGGTGCGTTCGCGGGCGCGGGGGTCGGGTTCGGGCATGGACAGCCCGGCATCGGCAGCCAGCAGCTTGACCGCCTCCATGAACTCCATCCCGTCATGTTCGCGCAGGAAGGTGAAGGCGTCGCCCTTGGCCTGGCAGCCGAAGCAGTAATAGAACCCCTTCTGGTCGTCGCAGTGGAAGCTGGCCGATTTCTCCTGGTGGAACGGGCATGGCGCCCACCAGTCGCCCTTGCCCTGGTTGGACTTGCGCAGGTCCCACGTCACCTTCTTGCCGATCACGCGACTGATCGGGACGCGGTTGCGAATCTCGTCGAGGAAACCGGGCGGAAGGGACATGGGCGCGATTATCCGTGATCGCCCGGCTTGCGGCAAGCGGGCATGGCATGGGGGTGGGGAAGCTGCGGCTATTGCGCGCCGACGGCGCCTTGCGCAAGCCCCCAATAGATATCCCCGATCCGGTCGCGATCAAGACGCCCCCCCTCGCGGTACCAGTTCACGACCCCGGTCAGCATCGCGATCAGCGCCAATGTCGCCAGCCGCAGATCCTGGAACCGCATGACGCCCGCGGCCTTTCCGGCATCCAGGATCGTCTGCAGCGCGGCTTCGTAGCACCCGCGCAGTTCGGCGATGCGGGCGAAATTCTCGGGGGACAGGTTGCGCAGCTCCATGTAGGACAGGAACACCGCGTCGGGATGGTCGATGCTGAAGCCGATATGGAAGCGCACGAAGCGTTCCAGACGCTGCAGCGCGGGCTGGGCCGGATCGTCCTGCCACGCGGCCAGCAGGTCCTGCATGTGGCTTTCCAGAAGGTCGAACAGCAGCGCCTGCTTGTCGGGCGTATAGGCATAGAGCGCGCCCGCCTGAACGCCCACCGCTGCCGCGATCTGGCGCATGGACACCGCTGCATAGCCCTGCCGCGCGAACAGCCTGCGGGCGGTTTCGCGAAGAAGCGGGCCGGTGATTTCCGCGCGGGATCCCTGGGTACGTGCCATGCCCCATCCTATCGCCGCTTGGGCGCCGATGGGAAGCCGTTGCCCTGCGGATCGGCGCCGCGTAACCTGCGCGTCATGAAATACGCATCAGCCCTGCTTCTGCTTCTGGCCGCCTGTTCCGAAGGGGGGGATTTCCCCCGGCTTCTGCCCACCGACCAGATCCTGGCCGACCCTGCCCTGCCCGCCCATGCCCAGCCCGTGGCCGCCGCGCCCGAACAGGTGCTGACGCAGGCCGATGCGCGGGCCGCGGCCCTGCGGGCCCGGGCCGATGCCCTGCGCGGACCGGTCGTCGAGGACGAGATCAAGGCCCGCGCCGCCAACTGACCGGAACGGATTGCCAAGGGGGGAGAGACCGTGCCAGCCGTCACCTGCATCGAGGACCTCAAGCGTCTGCACAAGGCGCGGACGCCGAGGATGTTCTACGACTATGCCGAATCGGGCAGCTATACCGAACAGACCTTCCGCGAGAACACGACCGATTTCGCGCGGCTGAAGCTGCGCCAGAAGGTCGCCGTGGACATGTCGGACCGCCGCATCGCCCGCGACATCGTGGGCCTGCCCGCGACCATGCCCGTGGCGCTGGCCCCCGTCGGGCTGACGGGCATGCAGCATGCCGACGGGGAAATCCACGCCGCCCGCGCCGCCGAGAAGTTCGGCCTGCCCTTCTGCCTGTCCACCATGTCCATCTGCTCGATCGAGGATGTCGCGCAGAATGTCTCGCAGCCCTTCATGTTCCAGCTGTACGTGATGAAGGACCAGGAATTCCTGGCCGCCATCATCGAACGGGCCAAGGCCGCGAATTGCAGCGCGCTGGTCCTGACGCTGGATCTGCAGATCCTGGGTCAGCGTCACAAGGATCTGAAGAACGGGTTGTCGGCCCCGCCGAAATTCACCCTGCCCACGATGCTGGACCTTGCGACCCGCTGGCGGTGGGGCATGGGCATGATGCGCACCAAGCGCCGCTTCTTCGGCAATATCGTGGGCCATGCCAAGGGGGTGGGCGATACCAGTTCCCTGTCCAGCTGGACGGCCGAGCAGTTCGACGAAAGGCTGGACTGGGACAAGATCGCGGCCATTCGCGACATGTGGGGCGGCAAGCTGATCCTGAAGGGCATCCTCGACCCCGAGGATGCGCGGATCGCGGCCGATTTCGGGGCCGATGCCATCGTTGTCAGCAACCATGGCGGGCGTCAGCTGGACGGGGCGCTGTCCTCGATCCGGATGCTGCCCCATATCGTCGATGCCGTGGGCGACCGGGTCGAGGTGCACATGGACAGCGGCATCCGGTCCGGCCAGGACGTGCTCAAGGCGCTGGCCATGGGTGCGCATTCGACCTGGATCGGGCGGGCGTGGCTGCACGGACTGGGCGCGATGGGCGAACAGGGCGTGACCCGCGCGCTGGAGATCATCCGGGCCGAGCTGGACACCACCATGGCCCTGTGCGGCGAACGCCGGATCGACGATGTGGGTCGTCACAACCTGTTGGTCCCGCGGGATTTCCTGACCGAATACCCGGTGGCCTAGAACAGCCGCCCCAGGATCGGCAGTCGCGGCCCGACCGCGACCGCCCCCACCACGATCGCCAGGGGCAGAAGGAACCCCGCCGCCGCGCGCAGCGCCAGGTCGTCGATGCCGATCATCGGCAGCCCCTGCAGGAAGATCACGTGCATGACATAGATGCCCGCCGCCGCCCGCCCCAGCGGCAGTCGCGAAGGCGGCATCGGCAGGCGCATCACCAGCAGGAACAGCGCCGGGCACATCAGCAGGTGACCGACGGGCATTTCCAGCAGCGGATCCTCGCCCCGGCGTTCCAGCCAGAAACCGGTTTCCCACATGCTCAGCGCCAGGCCCGCAGCCAGCATCAGCCCCAGGATGGGCATGGCAGGCAGTCTTGCGGGCGGCGTCCGCGCGATCAGCCAGCCCATGACCAGATAGGGATAGAGATAGAACGGCCCGTTGCGATACATCTCGAGGTCGAGATCGACCCCCGCGCCCATCCGCGCATGCTGCAGATAGAACCCGGTCCCGGCGAAGATCAGCGCGGATGCCACCACCGCCACGACACCGAAATGACGCGCCACCGCCAGCATCATCCCCGACATGGCCAGCCCCAGCAGGAACCACAGATGCATGAAGCCCAGCACCAGTTCGCGGGCCGTGACGGAAACGGGCCGCGCGGCATAGTAGGGCCAGAGGAACAGGATATAGAGCGCCGACCAGGCGGCATAGAGCGTCAGCAGCGACCCGGCCCATCGCGACATGCGGCCCCGCTGCAGCGTCGATTCGAGGAAATATCCCGCGATCAGGGTGAATGTCGGCACCGCGACACGCAGGATGCTGTTGCCCGCGGACAGATCCGCCAGCCCCACCGTTTCCCGGCCCAGCCCCGAATGGGCCAGCACGACGAATGCCGCCAGCAGCAGCCGCATCCAGTCGACCGCCATATGCCGTCCTGCCCCTTGCACGATACCTCCGAAAGATCCTGTCGGCCGCCGCCGGGCGGCATGCGACATGGCGGATATGCGTCCGCGCGCCCGCGCTGTCAAAGCGCAACCGAAGCGATCCGTTCCCGCCAAATTTTTTCTTCACAACCGCCCGAAGATCGGCTAAGGGCACCGCTTGGTCGCCATGCACCCTTGGAGGATGGCGCCGTCAACAAATGTAAGGATTAGAGATATGGCCAAAGAGATCCCGGATCTGGTGGCCGAGCCTCGCGCGGGGACAGGCAAGGGGGCCGCCCGCCAAGCTCGCCGTGCAGGCAAGGTGCCAGGCATCGTTTATGGGGACAACAAGGAACCCGTTGCGATCCAGTTCGACTTCAACAAGCTGCTGACCCGGCTGCGTGCAGGCCGCTTCATGGCGACCCTGTTCAACCTCAAGGTCGAAGGCCAGGAAGACGTCCGCGTCATCTGCCGTGGCGTCCAGCGCGATGTCGTGAAGGATCTGCCGATCCACATCGACTTCATGCGTCTGCGCCGCACCTCGAAGGTGAACCTGTTCATTCCGGTCGTCTTCGAGAACGAGGACAACTGCCCCGGTCTGCGCAAGGGCGGCACGATCGTCCACGTCCGCAACGAGGTCGAGCTGATCGTCACCGCCGGTGACATCCCCGAGCAGATCGTCGTCGATCTGGCCGGTCTGGAAGTCGGCGACAGCATCCACATCAACGATGTGAAGCTGCCCGAAGGCGCCAAGCCGACCATCGACCGCAACTTCGTGATCGCCAACATCGCCGCTCCGTCCGCCCTGCGTTCGGACGAGGCCGAGGCCGAAGGCGAAGCAGCCGAAGAAGCAGCCGAAGGCTGAGTGCCCGCCCGATCGGGCATGCACACCATATCGTCGCAGGCGGTGCCCCACGGGGCGCCGCCTCTTTCATTCGGGGGCGCGCATTGCTAGCTGCTGCCCCAGACGCAGCAATCGGAGGGCCGCATGGAACCCGTCAACATCATCGGCGCCGGACTGGCCGGGTCCGAGGCCGCCTGGCAGATCGCCCGCGCGGGCGTCCCCGTCATCCTGCACGAGATGCGCCCCGCCAAGGGCACCTTCGCCCATCGCACCGGCGACTGCGCCGAGATGGTCTGCTCGAACAGCTTCCGTTCCGATGACGACGTGATGAACGCCGTGGGCCTGCTGCATTGGGAAATGCGCGCGGCGGGCGGCCTGATCATGTCGATGGCCGACCGCCACCGCCTGCCCGCGGGCGGCGCATTGGCCGTGGACCGCGATGCGTTTTCCGCCGCCGTGACCGAGGCGCTGCGGGCCGAACCGCTGATCGAGATCCGCGATGCCGAGATCACCGAGCTGCCCCAAGACGGCAACTGGATCGTGGCCACCGGGCCGCTGACCTCGGACGGGCTGGCCGATGCGATCCGCGACGTGACGGGTGCCGACGCGCTGGCCTTCTTCGACGCGATCGCCCCCATCGTCCATGCCGACACGATCGACATGTCGGTGGCCTGGGAACAGAGCCGCTATGACAAGGGCGAGACCGAGGCCGAACAAAAGGCCTATATCAACTGCCCCATGAACAAGGAGCAGTACGAGGCCTTCATCGACGCGCTTCTGGCCGCCGACAAGACCGAGTTCCACGAGGGCGAGACCGCAGGTTATTTCGACGGCTGCCTGCCGATCGAGGTCATGGCCGAGCGTGGCCGCGAGACCCTGCGCCACGGCCCGATGAAGCCCGTCGGCCTGACGAACAGCCACAAGCCCGAGGAAAAGGCCTATGCCGTGGTGCAGCTGCGTCGCGACAACGCCCTGGGCACGCTCTACAATATCGTCGGCTTCCAGACGAAGATGAAATACGGCGCCCAGACCGAGGTCTTCCGCATGATCCCCGGCCTGCAGGATGCAAGCTTTGCGCGGCTGGGCGGCATTCACCGCAACAGCTTCCTGAACTCGCCCACGCTGCTGGACGACCGCATGCGCCTGCGCCTGCGTCCGAACCTGCGCTTTGCGGGACAGGTGACGGGCGTCGAGGGTTACGTCGAAAGCTCGGCCATGGGGCTTCTGGCGGGGCGCATGGCCGCCGCGCAGGCGCTTGGCCGTGACCTGGGGCCGCCGCCCTTCACCACCGCGATGGGCGCGCTGGTCAATCACATCACCGGCGGGGCCGAGGCCAAGACCTTCCAGCCGATGAACGTGAATTTCGGCCTGTTCCCGCCCCTGCCGGAAATGCGCAGCGGGCGGCGCGGCCGCAAGGACCGCTATCCCGCCTATACGCAGCGCGCCAAGGATGATTTCCAGGCATGGCTGGCGGCGCAGTAACCCGTTTCGCGCCCTCGCCCACGGGGCTTCTGCACCTTGGGCACGCCTTTTCCGCGATCTTCGCGGAACGGGCCGGGGCGCGATTCCTGCTGCGGATCGAGGATATCGACCGCGATCGCTGCCGCCCGGAATACGAGACCGCGATCCTGCAGGACTTGTCCTGGCTGGGGTTGGAATGGGGTGAACCCGTTCTGCGCCAATCCGACCGGATGCAGGCCTATCAGGATGCGATGGCGCAGCTGTCGGACCTGACCTATCCCTGCCGCTGCCGCCGCGGCGACATCCGCGCGGCGATGTCGGCGCCGCAAGAGGGCGCGCTGCCGGCCGGGCCGGACGGGCTGATCTATCCCGGCACCTGCCGCGGGCGCGACATGCGCGAGGCTAGCCCCGACGACGTGATCCGCCTGGACGTGGCACGCGCCTTCGATGCGCTGAAGACCGACCGCATCGGATTTCACGAGGGCGGGCAGGATCACGTCATGACGCGCGCGCAATTCCTGTCGGATATCGGTGACGTGATCCTGTCGCGGCGCGGCATGGGCACGTCCTATCACCTGGCTGTGGTGGTCGACGATGCCGCGCAGGGCGTCACGCTGGTCACGCGCGGGATGGATCTGTTCGATTCGACCTTCATCCATGTGCTGCTGCAGCGGCTTCTGGATCTGCCCGTGCCGCAATACCTGCACCACCGCCTGATCCGCGACCACGAGGGGCGCAGGCTGGCCAAGCGCGACGATGCCCGTGCGATCCGCGCCTTCCGGGATCAGGGCGCGGAACCGCAGGACATCCGCCGGATGGTGGGCCTCTAGGCCACCGGCTGCATCAGCTCGACCGGTTCGCCGTCGCGAATGGCGGTATAGAAGCAGCTGCGACGGTTCGTGTGGCAGGCGGGGCCGGTCTGATCGACGGTCACGAGCAGGCAGTCGGCATCGCAATCGACGCGGAAATCGACCAGCTTCTGCACGTTCCCCGAGCTTTCGCCCTTGATCCAGAAGGACTGGCGGGACCGCGACCAATAGGTCACGCGCCCGGTTTGCAATGTCTTGGCGACGGCTTCGGCGTTCATCCACGCCATCATCAGCACCTCGCCCGTCTGGGCATCCTGCGCGATCGCGGGGATCAGGCCGTTTGCATCGTATTTCAGGCTCGCCGGGTCGAACATCGGGTTTCCTTTCGCATTCCGGCTTCCTATCTAGATTTGAGCCGCGGGGCATGAAACCCCCGACGCAGGGAATACCGCAAGGACCGAACCATGGCCGAAGCCGATCTCATGCAGCTTTATTCGCGTCGCATCCTGGCGCTGACCACCGCGATCCCGCATCTGGGCGCGATCGAGGCGCCCGACGCCACGGCCATGCGCCGGTCGCCGCATTGCGGGTCCTCGGTCACCGTCCATCTGGGACTGCAGGACGGTCGCATCGCGCGTTTCGGCCAAGAGGTGCGCGCCTGCGCCCTGGGACAGGCATCGGCATCGGTCCTGGGTTCGGCGGTGATCGGCATGGATCGTGCCACCATCGCGGCCACGCGCGACCGGCTGGCCGCGATGCTGAAACAGGACGGCCCCGCCCCGGACGGCGATTTCGCGGCGCTGGAGGCCCTGCTGCCCGCGCGGGAATATCCCAACCGCCATGCCTCGATCCTGCTGGCATGGGATGCCACCCTGGAGGCGATGGACAAGGCCGCCGCCTGATCACCACCCGTTCGGGAATGAAAAAAGCCGGCCCCTGCCAGGGCCGGCCAGTTGCGCGTGCTTGGACAGAGGCGGTGCACAGGCGTAGGCACCGTATCAGCAACGCGGGGCAGGTCGGATCTCAGGCTTGCAGGATCGCCGGCAGATAAAGGACGACCATCGTGGTGGTGGTCAGCGCGGCGATACCGATCAGGTCACAGAAAAATTCGCGGGTCATGGGCAGCAACTCCTCTCTGTTGCTGCTTTGTTCTCATACCGGCGCGATTCGGTAAAGAACTTTTTAAGAACATTCCTGCTTGTCAGCCGATCTGGATCATTCGAATCGCCCGATCCTGCTCCATCAGCCACATGAGCATCCGGACCGCGCGGCCCCGCTCACCCTCCAGTGCCGGGTCCAGTTCCAACAGCGCACGGGCGTCCTGACGGGCAACGGCCATCAACTGCGCCTGATGTTCCAGATCCGCGATGCGGAAACGCGGGAGACCCGATTGCGCGGTGCCGATGACATCGCCCGCGCCGCGCATCTCGAGGTCCACCTCGGCGATGCGGAAGCCGTCCTCGGTGTCGCGCAGCGTCGTCAGGCGGCGCTGCCCGGTCTCGTTCAGGGGGGCGTGATACATCAGCAGGCAGGTCGAGGCCCCTGCTCCGCGCCCGACGCGCCCGCGCAGCTGGTGCAACTGGGCCAAGCCGAAGCTCTCGGCGCGTTCGATCACCATGATGGTCGCCTCGGGCACGTCTACCCCGACCTCGATCACGGTCGTGGCCACCAGAAGCTGCGCCCGCCCGCTGGCGAAATCGGCCATGGCGCTGTCGCGCTGGTCGGCAGGCATCTGGCCATGGACCATCCGCACCATGTCACCGAACTGCGCCCGGAGTGCTGTAAATCGAGCCTCGGCTGCCGTCAGATCGCTGACCTCGCTTTCATCGACCAGCGGGCAGACCCAATAGGCCCGCGCCCCTTGCGCCAATGCGCGGCGCAGGCGTTCGACCACCTCGTCCATGCGCTGATCGCCGATCATCACCGTGGTGATCGGCTGACGGCCCGGCGGCTTCTCGTCCAGCACCGAAAGGTCCAGATCGCCGTATTGCGACAGGGCCAGCGATCGCGGGATGGGCGTCGCGGTCATGATCAGCATGTCGGGCGGCACATCGCCCTTGGCGGCAAGTTCCAACCGCTGGCCCACGCCAAAGCGGTGCTGTTCGTCGATGATCGCCAGGCGCAGGTCGTGGAAATGCACGTCCTTCTGGAACACCGCATGGGTGCCCACCAGGATGTCGATGCCGCCATCGGCCAGGTCGGACAGGATCTGGGCGCGGGGTTCACGCTTGTCGCGCCCGGTCAGCGCCGCCAGCCGGACGCCCGCGGCCCGTGCCAGCGGCTCCAGCGCGCGGAAATGCTGGCGGGCCAGGATCTCGGTCGGGGCCATGAGGACGGCCTGCCCGCCGGCCTCGACCGCGGCCAGCGCGGACAGCATGGCGACCAGCGTCTTGCCCGCACCGACATCGCCCTGCAACAGGCGGTTCATGCGGCGATCGCTGGCCATGTCGGCGGCGATCTCGGCCACGGCGCGCGTCTGGGCACCGGTTGGCGGCCAGGGCAGGCTGTCCAGCACGCGGCGGCGCAGGCGACCGTCGCCGGGGCTGGACCGACCGCGCAGCCTGCGTCTTTCGCGTCGAACCAGCGCCATCGTCATCTGGTGGGCGAACAGCTCGTCATAGGCAAGGCGTGCGCGTGCGGGGCTGTCGGGCGACAGCGCGCGCGCCGCTTCGGGGGCATGCGCCTGGCGCAGGGCCTCGGCAAAGCCCGGCCAACCGCGATCGCGCATCAGCTGCGGATCGATCCATTCGGCGCATTCCGGGGCCAGCGCCAGCGCGGCTTGGGCCGCCTTGGTCATGGCCCGCTGCGTCAGCCCGGCCGAGAGCGGATAGGTCGGCTCGAACGCCGCGGGCAGCGGGTCGCCCTCGGGCAGGATGTGGTCGGGATGGACCATCTGCCAGCTGGCATCGAACAGCTCGACCTTGCCGCTGACGATGCGGCGGGCGCCCACGGGCAACTGCGCCTCGATCCAGTTGGCGCGGGGATGAAAGAAGACCAGCGTCAGATCGCCCTGCCCGTCCGAACAATGCACGCGCCAGGGGCGCCCCTTGCCCGCGGGCGGGTGATGGCGCAGCACGGTCACGGGGATGGTCACGATCTCGGGCGGGTGGGCATCCGCGATCCGAGTCAGGCTGCGCCGCGCGATGCCGCCCGAAGGCAGGGTCAGCAGCAGGTCGCGCGGGCGTTCGATGCCCATCTGCGCCAGCGCCGCGCGGCCCTTGGGACCGATCCCCGGCAGCGTCTCGATCCCGGCAAACAGCGGGAACAGCGCCGGGGGGCGGCCCTTCGCCTCGGTCATGCGGACCCCGCGATGCGCAGCCATTCATCCTCGTCGATGACCTTCACGCCCAGATCGGCGGCCTTGGTCGCCTTCGACCCCGCACCCGGCCCCGCGATCAGCAGGTCGGTCTTGGCGCTGACGCTGCCCGCGACCTTGGCCCCCATGGATTCGGCGCGCGCCTTGGCTTCGGCCCGGCTCATGCGTTCCAGCGTGCCGGTGAAGACGAGGGTCTTTCCCGTGATCTCGGTCTGTGCCGTGTTGCCGGCCTCGGCGGGCTGGATGTCCAGCTGTTCGACCAACCGGTCGATGCCCCGCCGCTCGGCCGGCTGCGCGAATGTCGTCACCAGCGAATTGACCAGCACCCCGCCGATCCCGTCGATCCCCGTCAGCTCGGCCCAGTGGGGGCTGTCGGGCAGCGCGGCACGGCGCAGCTTGTCATCCGTCGCGGCAAAGGCCGGTTCCTGCGCGGCACCGTCGATCGCGGCCAGCAGCGCGTCCCAGGTGCCGAAATGCCGCGCAAGGGTCTGGGCCGCGACCTCGCCCACGTGGCGGATGCCAAGCGCGAAGATCAGGCGGGCCAGGGGGATGCGGCGGCGTTCCTCGATCGCGGCGAACAGCTTCTCGGCCGAGCGTGGGCCGAAACCGTCGCGGTTCTTCAGCTTGGCCAGACCGGCGGCATCGCGTTCGGCCAGGGTGAAGATGTCGGCGGGTTCGCGAATGGGAAGCGTCTCGTCGGCAAAGAACATCTCGACCTGCCTGGCGCCCAGCCCCTCGATGTCGAAGGCGGCGCGGCCGACGAAATGCTTCAGCTTCTCGACCGCCTGAGCGGGACAGATCATCCCGCCGGTGCAGCGCCTGACGCTGTCGCCCGGTTCGCGGATCGCGTCCGAACCGCATTCGGGGCAGAGGGTCGGGAAGGCATATGCCGAGCTGCCCTCGGGGCGGCGCGACAGGTCCACATCGGCGATCTTCGGGATCACGTCCCCCGCGCGATAGATCTGGACCCAGTCGCCTTCGCGGATGTCGCGCCCTTCGCGGATGGGCTGGCCGGCATTGTCGATGCCTGCGATGTAATCCTCGTTGTGCAGGGTCGCGTTCGACACGACGACCCCGCCCACGGTCACGGGTTCCAGCCGCGCAACGGGCGACAGCGCGCCGGTGCGACCGACCTGGATCTCGATCCGGTCAAGCCGCGTCCAGGCCAGTTCGGCCGGAAACTTGTGCGCCAGCGCCCAGCGCGGCGTGGTCGAACGGAATCCCAGCCGCGCCTGATAGCCGAGATCGTTCACCTTGTAGACGACGCCGTCGATATCATAGCCCAAGGTCGCGCGCTGCTGTTCGATCCCGGCCCAGGCGGCGATCATCGCATCCGCATCGTCGCAAAGCTGCATCAGCGGGTTGGTCTGGAAGCCCAGCGACCCGAGGCGTTCGACCGCAGCCATCTGCGTCTCGGCCAAGGGGGCCGAAACCTCGCCCCAGGCATAGGCGAAGAAGCGCAGGGGACGGCGCGCGGTAACCGCCGGGTCCAGCTGCCGCAGAGAGCCCGCAGCCGCGTTGCGCGGATTGGCAAAGACGCGGCCATCACCCGAGGCGTTCAGCGCCTCGAAATCGGCATGGGTCATGTAGACCTCGCCCCGCACCTCGAGGATGTCGGGCACGGGGCCGGTCAGTTCCTGCGGGATGTCGGCGATGGTGCGTGCATTGGCGGTGACGTTTTCGCCCACCGCGCCGTCGCCACGCGTGGCGGCCTGGATCAGGCGGCCCTTTTCATAGCGCAGAGACAGGGACAGACCGTCGATCTTGGGTTCCGCCGTGACGGCCAGCGGGTCTTCGGGCCCCAGCCCCAGGAAATTGCGCACCCGCGACAGGAAGTCGTGCACATCGGCATCATCGAAACCGTTGGCCAGCGACATCATCCGCTGCGCATGGACGATCTTGCCAAAACCCTCGGCGGGGGCGGCCCCCACCTTCGCGGTGGGGCTGTCGGCGCGGACCAGATCGGGAAAGCCCTGCTCCAACGCCAGCAGGCGGGCCTTGATCGCGTCGTATTCCGCGTCCGTGATGATCGGGGCGTCGTCGCGGTGATAGGCCTCGTCGGCCTTGGACATGCGCTGCGACAGCTCGGCCATCTCGGCCTCGGCCGCATGCCTGTCCAGCCCTTCCACCGGTGCGCGATCCGCGATTTCCTGTGCCATTGCCAAGCCCCTGCCTTCGGTGGGCGGCAGCGTGCCGCCCCTCGGCCCGGGTATCGCCCATGCGCATCCCATCGTCCAGCGGGGCGTCGCCCCCGAACGACCGGTCGCGATGGTTCAGGCGCCGACGGCCAGGCGTTCCTCGTCGGCGGGGCCGGGATCGCGCAGGACATAGCCGCGGCCCCAGACCGTCTCGATATAGTTGCGGCCCTTCAGCGCCTCGGACAGCTTCTTGCGCAGCTTGCAGATGAAGACGTCGATGATCTTCAGCTCGGGCTCATCCATGCCGCCATAGAGATGGTTGAGGAACATCTCCTTGGTCAGGGTCGTGCCCTTGCGCAGGCTCAACAGTTCCAGGATCTGGTATTCCTTGCCGGTCAGGTTCACCGGCTTGCCATCCACCTCGACCGAGCGGGCATCCAGGTTGACGGTAATGTCGCCCGTACGGATCAGCGCCTGCGAATGCCCCTTGGATCGACGGATGATGGCCTGGATGCGGGCCTGCAGTTCCTCGCGATTGAAGGGCTTGGTCATGTAATCGTCGGCCCCGAAGCCGAAACCGCGCAGCTTGCTCTCGGTGTCGTCGCTGCCGGTCAGGATCAGGATCGGCGTGTCGATCCGCGACATCCGCAGATGGCGCAGCACCTCCATCCCGTTCATGTCCGGCAGATCCAGATCCAGCAGGATCAGATCGTAATCATACAGCTTGGCAAGGTCGATGCCCTCCTCGCCCAGATCCGTGCGAAACACGTTGTAGCTGGCCGAGGTCAGCATCAATTCGATCGCACGGGCCGTGCTGGGATCGTCTTCCACCAGAAGGATTCGCATTTTCGTTTTCCCGATTCGTCAAAGCACTGATCTCGGATCCTTGCGCGAACCGGTTAACACGAAGTTACCTGCCGCGATTAACTGTTACGCCACACAACTCACGGCTGTCTATAACGTTGCAGGGATGTCACTTTCAGCGCCGCCTTGCCATGCTTGGCGATCGCGCTGCACCAGCCGTCGAACTCCTCGTCCGACAGGCCGTAGCGGCGGATCGCATCGTCGCGCGTGATCAATCCATGCGCCACCGCCAGCACGACGGTCTGCTTGCGGCTGGCCACCCAGCGCGTATCCACAGCCGGCAGGTCCGCGATGCTGAGGATGCGTCCATCAGCCAGCGTCACCGTCCGCGGGCCATTGGTTTTCTTGACGAACATGATCTGCCCCCGATTTGTCCCGTTCCATATGCGGGCCGAGGGCTTAAGGCCGGGTTAGCCGAAACACCCCCGATCTGTCCTGTCGGGGTTGAGAATACGGCGCATTCTCCTATATTTTGAACCATTCCGTCGGCCGCGCGCCGCGCCAAGACCGTGAAAGACCACCCATGAGCCTCGATACCGCCACCCGCGCGACTGCGCGCGACACCGAATTGAACAGCCTGGGCTTTGCCAAGCCGCCATCCCAGACGCGTGTCGTCGTCGCCATGTCGGGCGGCGTCGACAGCTCTGTCGTGGCCGCCAAGCTGCATTCCGAAGGCTATGACGTGGTGGGCGTGACGCTGCAGCTCTATGATCACGGGGCGGCGCTGGCCAAGAAGGGCGCCTGCTGCGCGGGTCAGGACATCCACGATGCCCGCCGCGTGGCCGAGCGCATGGGCTTTCCCCATTACGTCCTGGATTACGAGAACAAGTTCCGCGAATCCGTCATCGACGAATTTGCCGACGCCTATCTGGCGGGCGCCACCCCCGTTCCCTGCATCCGCTGCAACGAGCGGGTGAAGTTCCGCGACCTGCTGGAAACCGCGCGCGATCTGGATGCCGATTGCATGGCGACCGGCCATTACATCCAGCGCAAGGACGGCCCCCTCCGTGCCGAACTGCACATGGCCGCCGATCAGAACCGCGATCAGAGCTATTTCCTGTTCTCGACCACGCAAGAGCAGCTGGACTTCCTGCGCTTCCCCCTGGGCCATCTGGAAAGCAAGGCCGAGACGCGCGCGCTGGCCGCCGAATACGGCCTGTCGGTCGCGGACAAGCCCGACAGCCAGGACATCTGCTTCGTGCCCAATGGCGATTATGCCTCGGTCATCGAGAAGCTGCGCCCCGGTGCCGCCGATCCCGGAGAGATCGTGGACATGGATGGCAAGGTGCTGGGCCGACATCGCGGCGTGATCCATTACACGATCGGGCAGCGGCGCGGCCTGGGCATCGGCGGCCTGGGCGATCCGCTCTATGTGGTGCGTCTGGAGCCCGACACGCGCCGTGTCGTCGTGGGCCCCCGCGAGGCGCTGTCCACGCAGATCGTGAATGTCAGCGAGGTGAACTGGCTGGGCGATCAGGCCTTCGAGGACGAGATCCCGGTCATGGTCCGCATCCGGTCTACGCGCCCGCCCCGTCCGGCGATCCTGCGCCCCCGCCCCGGTCGTCGGGCCGAGGTCGAGCTGCTGGACCCCGAGGAAGGCGTCAGCCCCGGTCAGGCCTGCGTCTTCTACCAGGCCGACAGCACCCGCGTTCTTGGCGGCGGCTGGATCAGCTTGCGGCGGCGGACAGCAGCCTGATCCGTTCCACCATCGCGCGCAGCCCGTTCGACCGCTGCGCCGACAGGTGTTCATCCAACCCCAGGCGGGACAGTTCCGCCTGGGCGTCGATATCCCTGACCTGGCCCACCGGCACCCCGGAATAGAGCGCGTGCAGCACGGCGATCAGGCCGCGCACGATCAGCGCGTCGCTCTCTCCGTGGAAATCGAAGCGCCCTTCGGCGATCTGCGGATGGATCCAGACCTGGCTCGCGCAGCCATCGACCTTGTTCGCGGGCACCTGCAGGGCGGGGTCCAGCGGGGGCATGGCCTTGCCCAGCTCGATCACGTGGCGATAGCGATCCTCCCAGTCGTCGAGGAAGTCGAAGTTTTCTGCGATCTCTTCGAATGCTGCGGTCGCCATGGCAATCTCCTGTCGTTGCAGCATGGCCTAGCGTGGCCCGCGGCCAAGGTCAAAGAGGCTTTTCCGCGCAGTTCGTTTCCCCTATCACGAGGGGCACGGAACAAGGGGACCTGCCATGGCGAAATTCATCCTGCCGCTGCTGATCGGCGCCACCGCGATCGCGGGCTGCGGACGTCTGGGCGACAGCCGGGCGAACCCTTTCGGCTGGCTGCCCAAGCACAGCCGCCCTGCCCCCAGCATCGACCCCGAGGGCGGCTATGTCAGCGCGTCCGATGCCCGGCCGGGCGTCCCTCAGATCCTCTCGGCCGCGTGGGAACCGCTGAACGAAGGCCGCCTGCTGGTCGTCCAGGGGGCCGCCCCGGTCAAGGGCTATCGCGATGCGGCGCTGATCCCGGTGCGCCCGCAGGCGCGCGGCAAGCTGGAACCGGATGCCGACGGCATCCTGCGCCTGCGTTTCGTGGCCCTGCCCCCCGAGGAAGGCAATCCTGCAGCCGGCCTGCCCGCGAACCCCGTAACGGATCCGATCAACGTGGCGCTGCCCCTGACCCACCGCCAGCTTGCGCGCCTGACCGGCGTCGAGATCTCGGGCGCCACGAACGTGGTCACGCTGCGCCGCTGACATCTTGCGATCCTGCCTGCGACCCGCTAATCCGCGCAGGTCGGAGGCGTGGCAGAGTGGTTTAATGCACCGGTCTTGAAAACCGACGTGGGTCAACGCCCACCGTGGGTTCGAATCCCACCGCCTCCGCCATGCGAATTTCGAGACCGGAAGCCGTGGCAATGCCACGAACGGATCCGTCGGTCTGACAACGTTCCACACCGCGCTTCTGCTGAACGCTTGGAAACAGTGACTTGGTCTTCCGCGCTCCGCCAGTGCACGGAAAACCTGCCATTGCAGACGATCCCCCGTATCCATGGCCTGCCGTTCCACGCGGATGCGTGGAACGGCAGTTCACCGTCACAGGAAGAAGTCGTTCTCGGACAGCGCGAACTGACCCAGCAGCGCGATGGAAAAGTCGCCGCGGGCGTCGCCATCGACATCACCCATGACGATGGTATTTCCGTCGGCGTGGTGGAACCTGATCTGGCCCGCCTCGCCCGAGAAGCGGTCATCGCCGATGAAGTCGAAGGCCTGGTTCCCGTTCGACCCGGCATCGGCATCGATCCCGCGCAGGTCGATCCGATCGGACTGCCCCGGACGGAAATCGGTCACGGTATCGCGGAAACGGGCATTCACCCCGCTCTCGGTGATGCTGGTGAAGACGAAGTGATCCGCCCCGTTGCCCCCGGTCAGAACATCCACGCCGTTTCCGCCGATCAGCCTGTCGTTCCCGGCCTGACCATGCAGGACATCGCTGCCGTTCCCGCCCCACAGGACGTCGTCGTGACCGCCACCATAGAGCTTGTCCGCACCATTCGCCCCGGCAAGCGTGTCATTGCCGTTGTTGCCGTTCAGCGTATCGTCGCCGCCGGCCCCGCCCAGCAGGTCGTCCCCGGCCTGGCCGTTCAGGCGATCTGCACCCGCCTGGCCAAAGAGCCGGTCGTCGCCGTTCCCGCCCCAGAGAAGATCGTCACCGCCGCCGCCATTCAGCAGATCCGCGCCATCGCCGCCCGCCAGGGTGTCGTTGCCGCCATTGCCGTTCAGCGTATCGTCGCCGCCCGCACCGCCCAGCAGGTCGTTCCCGGCCTGACCGTTCAGACGGTCATCCCCCGCCTGACCAAAGAGACGGTCATTACCGTTCCCGGCCCAAAGCAGATCGTCACCGCCGCCGCCATTCAGCAGATCCGCGCCATCGCCGCCTGCCAGCGTGTCGTTGCCGTCATTGCCGTTCAGCGTATCATCACCGCCCGCACCGCCCAGCAGGTCGTTCCCGGCCTGACCGTTCAGACGATCGTTCCCCGCCTGACCAAAGAGCCGGTCGTTGCCGTTCCCGCCCCAGAGCAGATCGTCGCCCACGCCACCGTTCAGCAGATCGACCCCATCGCCGCCAGACAGCGTGTCGTTGCCGTAATTGCCGTTCAGCGTGTCGTCGCCGCCGGCCCCCGACAGGGTGTCATGACCCGCAAAGCCGCTCAACTTGTTGGCTGCATCATTGCCGCCGATGCGGTTCGCCAGGCCATTGCCCGCCCCGTCGATCCGGCCCGAGCCGATCAGATCAAGGTTCTCGACATTGGCGTCCAGCGCGTAGCCGATATTCGCGTAGACGGTATCGGTCCCGGCACCGGCACCGGCACCCTCGACGATACGGTCACCTGAGGTGACGTAGTAGCGATCGTTGCCCAGGCCACCCTCGAAGGTATCTGCGGCCGAGGTGCCATAGAGCGTGTCGCGGCCATTGCCCCCGACAGTCAGGTTGTCGTCCTGGATGTTGATCTGGACGACCTGAATGGTCCCGCCATCCGCAAACGTCATGTTGCCCGACAAGCTGACGGTCAGATAGGCCGTCTCGGTCGCTTCGGCGATACCGTCCCTGTTCGCGGAAATCGTGACGGTTTCCGAACGGCTGCTGGGCCTCGTGGAATAGATGGACAGCGATCCGCTTCCCGAAACCTGGCCGATATCGGATGCAGACGCGGTGCCTCCTGCCGCCGAAACCGAATATTCATAGCTGACATAGTGATTGGTCATTCCCACGAAATTCAGGCCCAGATCCACCGACTGGCCTTCGCGCAGGGTGATGGTTTCGGGCAATTCCGCGACATAGGTATCAAGCCCCGGGGCGGAGGTGCCGATCAGTTCCAGCGACGTATCGAAACCAAGCTCGCGAAGTTGTTCGTTGCTGTATTCTCGGCTGTTGCCGTAGACGTCGGTGATCTGCACCTTTCTCACATCGACCGCCCCCGAATAGTTCGAGGCCGACAACTCGGACACTTCGGTCAAGGCCTCGCCTGTCCAATCCGCCTGAGATATGATTTCGACTGCGTGATCACTCTCCAGAGTAGGACTGTACCGCCACGTCAATTCGCGATCGAAGAAGATGACCACATCATCCAGGGCATTCGCATCAGCGCCCGATGCCGTGAACTCTGCCTCGGTGCTGCCGGCGCTCAGATCGACAGAATCCGGCAGAACCAGCGACGTCAGTTCAGGCGCGGTGGTATCCGGGTCGACACTGCGAATGCTTATCGACGTGTCGATGCCCATATCCCGCAAAGCATCATCCGAAAACGTCGTTTCGTTTCCCAGCTTGTCTTCGATCACGACGCGGGTGATGTTCAGATCGCCGCCGACATTATGGGGCAGAACCTCGACCGTGTTGCTATGGCTACCGTCATCCCAGTCGCTTCCATAGCCAGAAATGATCTCGAGTGCATAAGCACCCGTATCCGTCGCCAGAGGGCGGTCATACCATATGACGACCCACTCGATGCCATCGGGGTCGTCTATACTTGCGGCAAATGTCGCGTCCACCGCCCCATTGCGCAGATCGAGAATTGTCGGTGCATCGAATGAGATCAGGCGGGAAGATCCGGTATCGGGCATGGAATGTCCTTGAAGCTATCTGGTATCACGAGAAAGTTATTTGATCGCTCATATGCAGATAGGCCGGCGAAATACCGCCAAGCAAGAATTTTTTTCCAAATTTACATCTATTGGTCGATCAACCGGTGACGCCGACGTTTCCCTATACTCCGTATCGGTTGCCAAGTTGGGGCCGCTGCGACGGTATCAAGGCCGCGACCAGCTTGTACGCGCTGATGAATGCGGTTTTCACAGACGGCTCCGGTATTGCACCATGTGTTGCGACTTTTACTGTCATGGCCCGGTCAAAGCAGCATGTGCAGACCTCGGAAACTGGGCCGCGCCCAAGCTGATACAAGCAGCTCCCGTCCCAATTACCGCTTCAACCCAAGACCTGGGGCAAGCGTGCCCGGCCCTCCAACAGACGCCGCCAGGCAGGATGCGGCAAGCCAGACCAGAACCGGCGCCAGAACGGATCTTGCCTTCTTCGTCGCAAAATCGCGAACCGTTACGGATGGCTTGCGCACAGCCCCCATCGCAAGAAGATATCCGCTGACCAGGCTCAGCGCCGGAACACTGGCCCGGCCCAGATAGTCGTTGGTCAGCACGCCCAGTGCGTTCAACTGCCCGCCATACAGGATCGACCCCTGATACTCTTTCAGATGGGTGAACATCATGAAGGAAATGCAGATGACCCGCGCGCAATCGATAAGCTCGGATTCGCGTATGTTGCACGGGGATCCCTGGGCAGCCTGGACGAATTCACGGGACGGCTGAAGCGACATGACAAGAAACCATTCAAACACGACAGAACTTAGCGGTTTCATGTTCGTAGCGCGATCCCAAGGCCTGTGTCCGGATGAAAACACACTAATATCAACACCTTAGATGGAACACCGTTCATCGCCACGCGGAAACCGGTTCGCGATGCCCGCATTTCGGATCGCGCTTGGACCTGTCTGTGCAGGACAGATCAGGCATCAGATCGCAGATGGCAAAACCGGGATGCCTGGAATTTAGAAGGAACTCGGCGCAATGCCCGCCGGCGCGTTCGCATGGAAAGTTCCGCAGCTGCCCTGCGGGCGTGCGCATCATCGCGATGCGACCCTTACCCCGCATCCTCATGGGGCCGAGAATGCCAAGCCTGTCGAACCGTCACCGGGCAGCGACCGGCCATGACAGCGTGTTTCCGGAATGCAGGGCGACGATGGATGGCCGCCCTGCCGGTCTTTCAGTCCTCGATATGGAACGACTGGACGCCGTTCTTCTCGCGGATGCCGTCCTTGATCACGGCCTTCACCAGGGCGATGCACATCAGGAACATCACGAAGCTGAAGGGCAGCGCACCGATGACCATGGCCGTCTTGATCGCGTCCAGGCCGCCAACCAGCAGCAGCCCGCCCACCACGAAGCTGAGCGCAAGCCCCCAGAAGATGATGTGGATGCCGCCCTTGGGGCTCTCCTCGCCCGCGGCATTGATCGTGTTCACGATCAGGATCGCCGAATCCGCCGTCGTCACCAGATAGGTCAGCAGCAGCACCACGACGACACCCGCCATCATCAGCGCCATGCCGCTGGACAGCATCAGGTCCAGCATCGCGAACAACTGGCTTTCCTGCCCGGCCCCGGAAATCGCATCACCCGCCGATCCGTTCAGCGTCAGGTCGATCGCGGTGCCGCCCACGACCGTGAACCAGACGAAGCACATCATCGACGGCACGATCATCGCGCCCAGGACGTATTCGCGAATGCTCCGCCCGCGCGAGATCCGGGCGAGGAACACGCCCACGAAGGGCGCGAAGGCGATCCACCATGCCCAGTAGAAGACCGACCAGGCGCCCTGCCAGGATGCCAGCGCGTCCTGCGTCTGGCTGCCATCGGCATGCCAGACGGTGAACAGCATCTCGGGCAGGCGCGTGACATAGGCGACCAGACCCGATCCCAGCGCATTCAGCCCGAAGAAGGTCGATCCGAAAATCAGGAAGAAGGCCAGCAGGAAGAAGCTGAGCCCCATGTTGAGGTTTGAGAGCCATTTGACCCCCTTGCCCACGCCCGACAGCGCCGACATGGTCGAGGCACCCAGGATCACGACCAGCGCGATCACGATGCCTGCCGTGCTGGGGTTCCCGTCGGCCTGCACGACCCAGTCGCCGAAGCCGATCCGGTTCAGACCCGCCACGAATTGCGCGACGCCGAAGCCCAATGTCTGCGCCACCCCCAGGATGGTCGCGACCACCGCGACGATGTCGACGACATGGCCCGCGGGCCCCGACATCCACGTTCCGAACAGCGGCGTCAGCGCCGAACGCACCGTCAGCGGGAGGTTCCGCCGATACGAGAAATAGGCCAGCGCCATCCCCACCAGCGCATAGCAGGCCCAGGCCGACAGGCCCCAATGCAGGAACGACCAGGCATAGGCGGCAGTGACGTTGTCCGCCGCCGATGCGGTCGTGCGGCCCATGATGACATCGGGATTGTTCCCGAAATGATACATCGGCTCGGCCGTGGCGAAGGTCAGCATGCCGATGCCGATCCCCGCCCCGAACATCATTGAGAACCAGGAGAAGCGCGTGAATTCGGGCTGGTCGTCGGGCAGCCCCAGCTTCAGACGACCCGAGGCCGGGACAAGCGCCAGGACGATGCACAGGATCAGGAACAGGGCGACGACCCAGATGTACCAGCTGGCAAAGCTTTTCAGCATCGCGCCGTTCAGCGCGTTCAGCACCGCATTCGCATTCTCGGGCACCGAGATCGCCCAGACGATCAATGCGCTGACGAGGATCTTCGAGGGGATCGCGACGCTCTTGGCAAAGCCGTCGTAGAAACCGCGATCGGCGGTGTTGATGGGCAGGTCCATCAGAGGGGGTTCATCGACCATGGGCACTCCGTCATGGGGTCCGGGTTCGATCCGGCCTGCCACCCGTTTCGCGGGATGAGATCGGCAGGGCCTGTCGAACCGTTCGGTTTGAACGCGCCGACCGGCCATCTGGTGCCCATAAATGCCAAGAGCCCGCAGATGGGCCCCGGCATGGCCCCGGATTTCCCTGCGGCGCGTCGTTCAGACCGCCGCGTATAGGTGCGTTCGCGACAGTCCACCAGCCCGGTTCGAGGGATGCCCCCTCAGCCCGCAAGCATCCAGCGCGCGGCCTTTTCCGCGATCATCAGCGTGGGGGAGTTGGTGTTGCCGCTGGTGATCGTCGGCATGACGCTGGCATCGACGACGCGCAGCCCCGCGACGCCCTTCACCCGCAATTGCGGATCCAGCACGGCTGCATCGTCGTCGGCCCGCCCCATCTTCACGGTCCCCGCGGGGTGAAAGATCGTGCTGGCGATATCGCCCGCCAGCCGCGTCAGGTCGTCATCGCTGCGATACTGCGCGCCCGGCTTGAACTCATCGGGGCGATAGGGGCGCATCGCGGGCTGGTCCATGATGCGGCGCACCTGGCGCAGGCTGTCGGCGGCCACCTGTCGATCCTCGGGCGTGGCCAGATAGTTGGGCGCGATCATGGGCGCATCCCGGTAATCGGCGGAACGGATGTGGACCGTCCCACGGCTGGTCGGGTTCAGGTTGCAGACGCTGACGGTCATGGCCGCAAAGCGGTGCAGCGGTTCGCCAAAGGCATCGAGGCTGAGCGGCTGCACGTGATATTGCAGGTTGGCATGGCTGCGATCGGGGTCCGAGCGCGTGAAGGCACCCAGCTGGCTGGGCGACATGCTCATCGGTCCCGATCGTCTGAACAGATATTCCGCACCGATCATCGCCTTGCCCATCAGGTTGCCCGCCAGCGTGTTCAGCGTGCGCGTGCCCGCCACCCGAAAGGCCGCGCGGATCTGCAGGTGATCCTGCAGGTTGCAACCCACCGGCGCGTCGCGCAGCACCTCGATCCCGTGGCGCTTCAGAAGCTCTCCGGGACCGATCCCGGACAGCTGCAGGATCTGGGGCGAATTGATCGCGCCCGCCGACAGCACGACCTCGCGACCTGCGGTCACGGCAACGGGCCGACCCTTGCGGATCACGCGGGCGCCCGTGCAGCGCAAACGGCCATCGGCCCGATCGAAGGTCAGCCTTTCGACCTGCGCCTCGGTCCAGACTGTCAGGTTCCGCCGCGACCTGGCCGGACGCAGGAACGCCTTGGAACTGCTCCAACGCCAGCCCGAACGCTGGTTCACGTCGAAATAGCCGACCCCCTCGTTGTCGCCCGTGTTGAAATCCTCGGTCCGCGCGATCCCTGCCTGCGTGGCCGCCGTGGCGAAACTGTCGAGGACATCCCAACGCAGCCGCTGCTTCTCCACGCGCCATTCGCCACCATGTCCATGCAGGTCCGAAAAGCGGCTGTTGTCCCCCGTCACCGGATCGGCCCCGCCATCCAGCGCGTGGTGATCCTCATGCGCCATGAAGTCGCGAAGCGAATTGTCCCAGTTCCAGTCGTCCTCGCCCGTAAGCCGGGCCCAGCCGTCGTAATCGCGCGCCTGACCGCGCATGTAGATCATGCCGTTGATGGACGAACACCCGCCAAGGGTCTTGCCGCGGGGATAGCGCAGCGTCCGACCGTTCAGCCCCGCATCGGGTTCGGTATGATACATCCAGTCCGTGCGCGGATTGCCAATGCAATAGAGATAGCCGACCGGAACATGGATCCAGGGATAGTTGTCGGCCTTGCCCGCCTCCAGCAGCAGCACCCGGTTGGCGGGGTCCGCGCTCAGCCGGTTGGCAAGCAGGCACCCCGCGGTGCCCCCGCCCACGACGATGTAATCGAAATGCGTGTCCGACATGCCAGCCCTCCCCTGCCGCATGATCGCCGTCGAGGGCCTTTGCGGCCCCCTTTGGCGTCTCTCTCCCATGTTCGGAATAGGCGATCGACGGGCGGATTCCCAATGACGGATTCGCCCCGGTGATATTAAGGTTCGTAATATGGAAAGATTCTCGCATCCGAACGGCATCCTCGCCTTCGTGACGGTGGCGCAGGAAGGCAGCGTGTCGCGTGCGGCGCAGGTGCTGAACCTGACCCAGCCCGCCGTCAGTCATCAGATCCGGCGGCTGGCCGAGGAAACGGGCATTACCCTGTTCAGGCGCACCCCGCGCGGGCTGGTCCCCACCCCCGAGGCCCGCGCGATCCTGCCCGAGGCCGAAGCCGTTCTGGCCGCGATGTCGGCCTTTCGCCGCAGCACGATGCGACAATCGGGGCGGGTTTCGGGAAGGCTGCGGATCGGGACCATCGTCGATCCGGGCTTCATCCGCTCGGGGCAGCTTCTCAATCGCCTGGGCGCGGCCTGTCCGGGAATATCGACCGAACTGGTGCATGGCGTCAGCGGAGAGATCCTTCGCAAGCTGCGGCAGCGCCAGATCGATGCGGGGTTCTATCTGTTCGACCCGGCCGAGTTCGCCGCCCTCGGATCCGACATGCATGTCCGGCGGCTGGCCGATTTCGATTATCGCGTGGTCGCCCCGCCCGGATGGCAGGATCGCGTCGCGGGCGCGGATTGGACGCGCCTTGCGGGGCTGCCATGGATCGGCACGCCGCCCGCTTCCGTCCATCAGCGCCTTCTGGGCCGGATCTTCGCCGATCACGGCTGCCGGCAGAACAGCGTCGCCCTTGTCGATCACGAGGCCTCCATGCTGGAGATGGTCCGCGCGGGCGTGGGGCTCAGCCTCTGCCGGGAATCGGTGGCGGTTCACGAGGTTCGATCCAACGGCCTTGTCCTCTGCGAAGGGCTGGCGGTGCCGGCCTGCCTCAGCCTTCTGACATTGAAGGACCGGGCGGATGATCCCGTGATCGCGGCGATGCTGGGGGAATTGGCGACCGTCTGGACCGGCGATGCACAGGGGGCTGCCACCCTGCCCCGATCTTCGGACTGACGAAGCCCAATCGGCTTTCGCAAGGTGGCGGATCTGCCGGGCGATTGCTTCAGCGGCCTGAGTGTTCCCCGAAAAGCGACCCGTTCTTGGTCACCTTCGCGATGCGATGGCGGCCCACCTCAGCGACCCGATCACCGTCGCCCGGATGGCCATGCGCGGCAGATCGCAGATATCGTGTGCGGGCTTCACGGCACCGCCTTCGCGGATCGGGCGGGAATCACCGAACGGGCCCGCGCCGTGTCGGCAGGGCCGTCGACGATCCTGGAGAACCGTCGGCAGCCTGAAACGGCAAAAGACACCGCGAAGCGATCTTCGCCTGCGAGGTGCATATCTGCCGATGATGTTCTGGAAGTAAATGGCGGACCCGGAGCGATTCGAACGCCCGACCCCCAGATTCGTAGTCTGGTGCTCTATCCAGCTGAGCTACGGGTCCGTCTTTCTGTGAGGCGGTGTCTAACGTCGGTGACCGGGGGCCGCAAGAGGCATTCGACAAATAATGTCATTTTTCTTGCGATTTCTCTCAGGCCCTTGGTTTTATTGGGCCGCGACATCCTCTCGGGCGGGCATCCGGGCCAGATCGCGGGGCAGCTTGATGCAGAATTCCGATCCCTCGGCATCGCTGCGCAGCAAGGTCAGGCTGCCGCCATGCCCGCGCACCAGATCGGCGGCGATGGTCAGGCCCAGCCCGGTCCCGCCGCGCCGCGTGCTGCCGGAGAAGGGCTTGAACAGGTATTCCCGCGCCTTTTCGGGCAGGCCGGGGCCGCTGTCGCCCACGCGGATCCACCATTCGGAATCGCCCTCGCCCGCGCCGATCTCGATGGTGCCGTTCTCGCCCGTGCCCTCGATCGCCTGCCGGGCATTGCGCACGAGGTTCGACAGCACGCGATACAGCTGGTCGCGATCGGCGCGCAGGATCAGGCCGCCCGGAATGTCGGTCAGGAAATCGACCTTGCCCGCGGCCTCGCCCGCCAAGGTCTCGGCCTCGACCACTTCGTGGGCAAGCTGGGACAGGTTGAAGCGCGACAGGGTGGGCGCGGGTTCCTCGGCCTTGCCGAAGGCCAGGGTCGTCTCGCACAGGTTCACCGCCCGCGTGATCGAATTGACCAGCTTGGGCGCGGCGCGGCGCACCTTGGGGTCGGCGCTGTCCTCCAGCCGGTCGGCGAAGATCTGGGCGGTGGTCAGGATGTTGCGCAGATCGTGGCTGATCTTGGCGACGGCCTGCCCCAGCTGTGCCATCCTCTCCTTCTGCTTGAGCGACGAGGTCACGGTCTGCTGCATGGTCTGAAGCGCGGTCTCGGCCTCGCGCAGCTCCTCGAGCCGGGCGTCGGGGATGATGATGCTGCGCGCATCCTCGGGCGCGCGTGCGTATGCGGACATATGGGTGATCACCCGCCGGATCGGCGCGAGAATCAGCCGCTGCGCCGCCAGGAACAGCAGCACCGCCGTCAGGATCGAGAACAGCGCCGAGACCGCCAGCAGCCGCAGGCCGTATTCGATCATCGCCTGCCGCAGGGGCAGCGTCTCCATCGTAATCTCGATCAGCTGGCCCGCCTGGTTCACCGGCGCACCGATGATGCGGATCACGCGATTCTCCGAATCGAAGATGGTCGCAAGGGAATCGTCGATGGTTTGCATGACCCCATCGTCGCGCAGGTCGTGGGTCGCCACGACAGGACCGGGAATGGGCGATGACAGCACAAGCTGACGGATGTCGTCGCGGCGCAGGACCACGTTGAAGACGCCCGCATTCTGCAACAGCTCGGATTCGAGATCCGAGGCCAGCGTCTCGTCGGTCGCAAGCAGCGCGAGGCTTGCGATCTGCGCGCGTTCGAGCCGCGATTCGAGGTAGTCCAGCCGGAATCCCGCCAGGGAAGGCAGCAGGATGAACAACTCGGCCAGCAGGACGAACATGGTCGTCAGTGCGGCGAATCGGCCAGAGATCGTGTTCAGTCGCATGTTATCAGTAGTCTTTTCTTCGCCAGCATCCGCTTTTCGGACAGATCGCCCCCGCATTGCACATCAAACGAATGTGATTGAACCGAAGTTCCACGGTCCGTAAGCATATCGGATACGCGTTTGAACTGTTGACGCGCGTGGTCATCTTCACTAATAGGCGGGCTTCGAATGACCGGCGCCGTGGCGCGGGGCAGTTTCCTGCAACCTGCTCCGTACGGTGACCATCCGCAAGATACGACACCGGAGTATGACCATGAAGCGCACCTTCCAACCCTCGAACCTCGTTCGTGCGCGCCGTCACGGCTTCCGCGCCCGCATGGCCACCAAAGGCGGCCGTCGCGTGCTGAACGCCCGTCGCGCAAAGGGCCGCAAGCGTCTGTCGGCCTGATCGCATCTGCGATCCTGCCGGCGGCCTTGCCGCCTTGGATACTTACGAAATGCCGCCCCTTCCCCATCCCGCGGACGATCTTTCGCCGGATGCAGATCGGGCGGCATTTCGCATGTCCGCCTGCATGCCGCAGGTGATCGCCAAGCGTGCCGATTTCCTGGCCTGCGCCAAATCCGTGCGCGCGCCGATGCCGGGCTTTCTGCTGCAGGCGCGCGACCGGGGCGACGACGGCCCGCTGCGCGTGGGCTTCACCTGTTCCAAGAAGGTCGGCAATGCCGTGGCGCGCAACCGCGCCAAGCGTCGCCTGCGGGAAATCGCGCGCCTCATCCTGCCGCAATCCGGCCAGCCCGGCTGGGATTACGTGCTGGTCGGCCGCCCCGATGCCACTGCCACGCGCGATTTCGCGGATATGCAGCAGGAACTGCTGCGCGCGCTGCGCAAGGTGCACAGATGAGCCCCTTGGCGCGGATCGCGGCCCTGCCCGTCCGCGCCTATCGCCTTGTCGCGTCCCCCTGGGTCGGGCATGGCTGCCGGTTCCAGCCCACCTGCTCGGCCTATGCCCTGGACGCGCTGGATCGTCATGGCGCCTGGCGGGGCAGCCTGCTGGCGCTGCGCCGCATCACACGTTGCCACCCCTGGGGCGGCCAAGGTTATGACCCCGTGCCGGGCGCCGACCCGGACCATGATCGGAAGGTTCGCGATGCTGGACGACGCTGATTCCACCGAGATCCACCCGCTGTTCTCGGGCGCCCCCTCCTCGACCGAGTTCCGCAAGCTGCGCAAGCGGCTGGTGCGCGAGACGCGCGCCGCGATCGAGGATTACGGCATGGTCCGCCCCGGCGATCGCTGGCTGGTCTGCCTCTCGGGGGGCAAGGACAGCTATACCCTGCTGGCGATCCTGCACGAATTGCAGTGGCGCGGCGTGCTGCCGGTCGATCTGCTGGCCTGCAACCTGGACCAGGGGCAGCCGAACTTTCCCGCGACCGTGCTGCCCGCGTTCCTGCAGGAACGCGGCGTGCCCCATCGGATCGAATACAAGGACACCTATTCCATCGTGAAGGAGAAGGTGCCCGCCGGCCGGACCTATTGCGCGCTGTGTTCGCGGCTGCGTCGCGGCAATCTCTATCGCATCGCGCGCGAAGAGGGCTGTTCGGCCGTGGTGCTGGGCCATCACCGCGACGACATGCTGGAGACGTTCTTCATGAACCTGTTCCACGGCGGGCGCCTTGCGACCATGCCGCCCAAGCTGCTGAACGAGGATGGCGACCTGACCGTGCTACGCCCCCTCGCCTATGTGGCCGAGGACGATTGCGACCGCTTCGCCCGCGCGATGAACTATCCCATCATTCCCTGCGATCTGTGCGGCAGCCAGGAGGGTCTGCAGCGGGTTCAGGTCAAGCGGATGCTGGACGAATGGGAGGCCCGCAGCCCCGGCCGCCGCCAGGTGATGTTCCGTTCGCTGATGAATGTGCGCGCCTCGCATCTGCTGGATCCGAAACTGTTCGATTTTTCAGGACTTTTCCCGGACACTCAGGCCGAAACGGGCGATCCGCTGCCCGATCTGGGCCGCACCCCCTTGGAACATTAACGGAACGACAAGCAATCGCGTCTAATCCTCATGTCGGTGATTCCGTGAAAGGTCCGGCATGTCCAAGAAACTCGATCGCTTCCTGTCCCCGTTCCGTCGCCTGACGAAACCGGCACATTCGCAGGATCTGTCCCGAAGCGTCCTGCTTCTCCGGCTCGAGAATATCGAGAGCCTGTCGCAGATCCTCGACAAGACGGCGGTCAGTCATCTGATCGTCCAGCTGTCGATGACGCTTGGCGGGTCGGTTCGGCCCTGCGATCCGTTGCAGATCGTCGGGCCCGGCCTCTTTGCCATCGTGCTGCGCGACCGGTCGGAACGCGATGCCATGCAGGTGGGTCGCAGGCTGCATCAGCTGGGGCAGCGGACGATCCCCCTTGGCGGGCGGAACGTGACCCCCGTGCTGACGGGCGTGCTGGTGCATGCCGATGCCCCCGACCTGCCCGATGTGCCGCCCATGACCGACAATGCGCTGCGCCGGATCCGCGCCCTGCCCGACAGCGCGCTTGGACGGATGACGATGTATGCGCATGACCCCGCGCTTGCGACGGGCCATCTGGCCGCAACCGTTTCCGACGCGATCAAGGCCGGAGAGTTCGAAGCCTTCTTCCAGCCGCAGCAATGCTGTCATTCGGGCCGGATCACCGGGTTCGAGGCGCTGGCACGCTGGAACCATCCGCAACGCGGCCTTCTGCCCCCGGGGGCCTTCATGCCGCAGATGACCGATGCCGATCACAACAGCCTGACGCTGGTGATGCTGGCCCAGTCGATGCAGGCGCTGAAGGCATGGGACCGCGCGGGTTTCACCGTGCCGACCGTCTCGATCAACATCTCGAATTGCGAACTGTCCAGCCGCGGCTTCGCCGATTGCCTTCTGTGGGAACTGGACCGCCATGAAATCGCCCCCGCCCGCCTTGTGGTCGAGGTGCTGGAGAGCGTGGGCCCCGTGACCAGCAATGCCGAAACCCGCGTCAATCTGGGCAAGCTGGCCAAGGCGGGCTGCCATATCGACCTGGACGATTTCGGAACCGGCTATGCCAGCCTCGACGCGATCCGGCAGTTCGGCATCCACCGCATCAAGATCGACCGCAGCTTCGTCACCGCCTGCGATGCCGACCCCGATCAGCAGCGAATGATCCTGGCGATCCTGGCGCTGGCCGAACGGTTGGGCATCGCTGCCCTGGCCGAAGGGGTCGAAACGCGCGAGGAATACGCCTTCCTGGCCCAGATGGGGTGCGACGAGGTTCAGGGCTATGCGATCGCCCGCCCGATGGCGCTGTCGGCGACCCATGACTTCCTGACCGCGCAGGCCGCCGCCGCGACCCAGTTGCCGCAGATCGCGAAGCGGGGCTGAGGCGCCATGTTTCGCAGGGTCGCGATATGGCCCTGCAGGGGCGCGAAAGCCCAATTCCGCTTGACCTTTGGGGGTCCCTTCTGTTGAACCGGCGCGACTGACGCGATGACGGTGGTGACGGAATGGACGACAACAACCGCAATCTGATCCTGGCGACCGTGCTGTCGTTCCTGGTGATCATGGTCTGGTATACGGTGTTCGCACCGGAACCGGTCACCGATCAACCATCGGGACAGCCCGTGGCCGAGCAGAGCATGCCCGACCAGCCCCTTGCCCCCGCCACGACCGCGGGCAACGGCGCCGACCTGGCCGAGGCCCCCGAGACCGCGGGCAACGAGCCGGTGGGCCGCGTGGCGATCGCCTCGCCCGCTCTGGAAGGATCGATCTCGCTGGCAGGCGGTCGCGTGGACGACCTGCGCCTGCTGCGCTATCGCGAGGAAATCGACGAGAATTCGCCGCATGTGCGCCTGCTGTCGCCTTCGTCGGCCACGGCGGACGCCAATATCGAGACCGGCATCTCGAAGCCCTATTACGCCGTCTATGGCTGGACCCCCGGTGCGGGCACCGATCCGTCGCTGGTGCCGAACCCCGCGACCGTCTGGTCGCTGGAACAGGGTGACGAACTGGCCCCCGGCAGCCCGATCACGCTGGCCTGGGACAATGGCGCGGGCCAGGTCTTCCGCCGCACCTTCGCGCTGGACGACAATTATCTGTTCACCGTCAGCCAGAGCGTCGAGAACAACGGCGATGCCGCATTCTCGGCCGCGCCCTATGGCATCATCGCCCGTCACGGCGAACCCGACACGCAGAACTACTTCGTGCTGCACGAAGGCGTCGTGGGCATGCAGGACGGCACCCTGATCGAGCAGGATTACGACGACCTGCCCGAACTGGAACCCCAGGGCCGCGAAGGCCGCGCCGAGATCTACGAGGTCGAGGGCAACGGCTGGATCGGCTTTACCGACAAGTACTGGATGACCACCCTGGCCCCCGCGCCCGGGCAGTCCTTCACCGCCGTCGTGAAATATGCCGATGGCGCCGACATCTACCAGACCGAGGCGCGCTTCCCGGTGCAGACCGTCCAGCCGGGCGCGACCGCGTCCTCGGACAGCTATCTCTTCGCCGGCGCGAAGGTCTGGGAGGTCATCAAGGGATACGAGGACAACCAGGGCATCGAGGGCTTCGTGGATTCGATCGACTGGGGCTGGTTCTACTTCCTGACCAAGCCGATCTTCCGCCTGCTGCATTTCCTGCACGGCTTCATCGGCAACATGGGCTGGTCGATCATCGCCCTGACCGTCGTGCTGAAGATGCTGGTCTTCCCGCTGGCGCGCAAATCCTACATCTCGATGGCGAAGATGAAGGAACTGCAGCCCCAGATGGAGGAGATCAAGTCCCGCACCGGCGACGACCGGATGAAGTTCCAGAAAGAGGTGATGGAGCTCTACAAGCGCGAGAAGGTGAACCCTGCCGCCGGCTGCCTGCCGATCCTGCTGCAGATCCCGATCTTCTTCTCGCTCTACAAGGTGATCTTCGTCACGATCGAACTGCGCCACGCGCCCTGGATCGGCTGGCTGAAGGACCTTTCCGCGCCCGATCCGTCCAGCCTGCTGAACCTGTTCGGCGTCCTGCCCTTCGCGGCACCGGCGCAGGGCACGCTGCTGCACTCGTTGTCGCTGCCGGCGCTAGCGATCCTGCTGGGCATCAGCATGTGGATGCAGCAGCGTCTGAACCCCACGCCGCAGGACCCCTCGCAGAAGATGATCTTCGCGCTGATGCCCTGGATCTTCATGTTCATGCTGGGCGGCTTTGCCTCGGGGCTCGTGCTCTACTGGATCACGAACAACACGATCACGATCATCCAGCAGTACACGATCATGACGATGCACGGGGCACGGCCGGACCTGTTCGGCAACATCAAGGCCTCGTTGCCGTCACGCGGCAAGGGCAAGTGATGGGCGCGCCGCGGCTGACCATGATCCGCCGCCATCCGATCAAGTCGATCGGCGGCGAGGGGTTGGACGCGGTGCGGTTGCAGCCCGCCCGCCGCATGCCGGGGGACCGCGAATGGGCGGTCCTGACCGAGGCGGGCGAGCGGCTGGCCCTGGCCAGTGAAACCGATGGGCAGCCGGATCGCTGGCTGCCCAAATCCGCCTTTCTGCGCGGCGTCGTCTCGGCCGATCTCCAGGCCGTGCGCGGCGGCTGGCGGGACGGGCGTCTGCATCTGGAACATCCCCGTGCGGGCAGCATCGTGCTGGACCCCGAAACCGAAGGGCCGCGCCTGATCGAATGGCTGCGCCCCCTCTGGTCCGGCCCGGCGCCGACGCGACTGGTGCGCGGCGCGGCGATCTGGACCGACCAGAAATGGCCGTGGATCTCGATCCTGTCGCTGGACAGCCTGCGCGATCTGGAAGCCCGCACCGGAATGTCCCTGGGCCATGGCCGCTGGCGCGGCAACCTGTGGATCGAGGGGCTTGACCCCTTTGCCGAACGCGACTGGATCGGCCGCACCATCCGCATGGGCGAGGTCGAGCTGCGCGTGACCGAACAGGTCGGCCGCTGCGAGGCCACGAGCGCGGACACCGCGACCGGCCGGCGCGATATCGACATGCTGGACGCGCTGCGGCAGCATTACGGACATACCGATTTCGGCGTCTTTGCCGAGGTCGTCACCGGCGGCACGATCCGCCTTCAGGATCAGGTTACCGCATGAAGGTTTCTTTCCCCGTCGCCCCCGAACCCGAAGCCCATGTCGCCGAGGCCGCGCGCCAACTGTTCGCGGGTCCGGTCGATTTCCTCAAGGGCGTCGTCGCCATGGACGGCCTGCCCCCCGCCGACCGCCCCGAGATCTGCTTTGCCGGGCGCAGCAACGTGGGCAAATCCAGCCTGATCAACGCGCTGACCGGTCGCAAGGGCATCGCGCGCGCCTCGAACACGCCGGGCCGCACGCAAGAGATCAACTATTTCATGCTGGGCGAACGCGCCTACATGGTCGACCTTCCGGGCTATGGCTTTGCCAAGGCGCCGCTGCCGGTCGTCCAGAAATGGCAGATGCTGCTGAAATCCTATCTGGCGGGGCGTCCGACCCTGCGTCGCGCCTTCTGCCTGATCGATTCGCGCCACGGCATCAAGCCGGTCGACCACGAGATCATGACCCTGCTGGACCGCTCGGCCGTGCCCTTCCAGGTGGTGCTGACCAAGGCCGACAAGCTGGGCCCGAACGCGATCAAGCCGGTTCTGGCCCAATGCGAGGAAGAGCTGCAGAAGCACCCCGCCGCCTTCCCCGAGCTGGTCGTGACCTCGTCCGAGAAGGCCGACGGCATCGCCACGCTGCGCGCCATCATCGCCGGGCTGGACTGAGCCGCCCGCGCGTCCTAGGGTCCGCCCCGTCAGACGGGGATCAAGGGATGAGAAAGCAGAACATGAATCGGGACTGGATCGCCACCGCACGCACCCTTTCGGAAGCCCTGCCCTATCTGCAGCGCTATTCCGGGGCCGTGGTCGTGGTCAAGTTCGGCGGCAACGCCATGGGCGACGACGAGGCGATGGCCGAATTCGCCCGTGACATCGTGCTGATGAAGCAGGTCGGCATGAACCCGATCGTCTGCCATGGCGGCGGCCCGATGATCAACGAGCTGCTGGGCAAGCTGGGCATCGAGAGCCAATTCGTCCGCGGCAAGCGCGTCACCACCAAGGAGACCGTCGAGGTGGTCGAGATGGTGCTGTCGGGCCTTGTGAACAAGCGCATCGTCCAGGCGATCAACGACGCGGGCGGCCGCGCGGTCGGGATTTCCGGCAAGGACGACGACATGATGGTCTGCGAAGTGGACGATCCCGAACTGGGCTTCGTCGGTCGCCCGGTCGAGATGAACGTCCAGATCATCCGCGATCTCTATGGCGCCGGCATGATCCCGGTCATCGCCCCCGTCGCCACGGGGATGGAGGATAACGAGACCTTCAACGTGAACGGCGATACCGCCGCGGGCGCGATCGCGGGCGCGCTGCAGGCCGATCGCCTGCTGCTGCTGACGGATGTCGCGGGCGTCAAGGATGCATCGGGCGAGGTGGTGACGCAGCTGACCCCCGAACAGGTCCGCGCGATGATTGAGGACGGTCAGATCGCGGGCGGCATGATTCCCAAGACGGAAACCGCCCTGAAGGCGATCGAGGACGGCGTTCGCGCGGTCGTCATCCTGGACGGTCGGGTCCAGAACGCCTGCCTGCTGGAGCTGTTCACCGAACATGGTGCGGGTTCGCTGATCCGCACGACCGAACCCCGGGTCAAGCCGCGCGGGCTGCGTCAGGGTCCGGTCGGTCTCTAACGCGCTTGCGGTTTCAAGACGGGCTGTGGCAGGCTGCAGGTCCTGCCACGGCACGAAAGGGCTGACCCCAACATGACCCCGCTTGGACACCGCCGACTGATTCTGACGCGACATGCGAAATCGGCATGGGACGATCCGACGCTGGACGATCAGGATCGCCCCCTGAACGAGCGCGGCCGACGCTCGGCCCGCGCGCTTGGCGATTGGATGGCCAGCCGCGGCTACGAACCCGAAGAGGTTCTGTGTTCGACCGCGATGCGGACGCGCCAGACCTGGGAGGTGGTATCGGGCGCCCCGCTGGAGGTTCGCCCCGTGATGCGCTTCGAGGATTCGCTGTATCACGCGGGGCCGGACCGGATGCTGGCCGTGCTGAGGACCGCGACCCAGCCCACGGTGATGATGCTGGGGCATAATCCCGGCATTTCGGAATTTGCGGCAATGCTGCCCGCGCGCGCCCCGCTCGACCCGGAATTCCGCAGCTATCCCACCGCCGCGACGCTGGTGGTCGATTTCGAGATCGACAGCTGGGCCGATGTCGAACCCGGCAAGGGCAGCGTCATGGACTTCATCCGCTTCGACGGGCGCCACTGACACCACGCCGCGCCGAATCGAAAAGGCGGGGAGCGATCCCCGCCTTTTGTCGTTTCAGTGCCCCAGGATCTGGCTGAGGAACAGCTTGGTCCGTTCGGATTTGGGGTTGTTGAAGAACTCGAACGGTTCGTTTTGTTCCACGATCTGGCCCTGATCCATGAAGATCACGCGATTCGCCACCGCCTGGGCAAAGCCCATCTCGTGGGTGACGCAGATCATCGTCATGCCCTCCTCGGCCAGCTCGATCATGGTATCCAGCACTTCCTTGATCATCTCGGGGTCGAGCGCGCTGGTCGGTTCGTCGAACAGCATGATGCGTGGCTGCATGCACAGCGACCGCGCGATGGCCACGCGCTGCTGCTGACCGCCCGACAGCTGGCCCGGATACTTGTGCGCCTGGTCGGGGATCTTGACCTTGGACAGGAAATGCATGGCCGTCTCCTCGGCCTGCTTCTTGGGAACCTTGCGGACCCAGATGGGCGCCAGGGTGCAGTTCTCCAGCACGGTCAGATGCGGGAACAGGTTGAAATGCTGGAACACCATGCCGACTTCGGACCGCACCTTGTCGATGTTCTTGATATCGCTGGTCAGTTCGACCCCGTCCACGACGATATGGCCGGCCTGGTGTTCCTCGAGGCGGTTGATGCAGCGGATCAGCGTGGATTTCCCGGACCCCGAAGGGCCCGCGATGACGATGCGTTCGCCGCGATGCACGGTCAGATCGATGTCGCGCAGGACGTGGAACGTGCCGTACCACTTGTTCATGTTCCGGATCTCGATCGCGACCTCGTCGCTGACCGTCATGTGACTGCGGTCGATCTGGCGGGTGATGGTTTCGTTCATGATCCTGTCCTTAACGGTGGTCACGCTGCAGGCGGCGTTCCAGATACATCGAGTAACGCGACATGCCGAAGCAGATGAGGAAGAAGATGAAGCCGACGAAGATGTAGGGTTCCCAGTAGATACCCTTCCACGAGGTGCTTGCGCGCACCGCGTCGGACATGGATTTCAGCGGATCGTACAGACCCACGAAGGTGACCAGCGTCGTGTCCTTGAACATGCCGATGAAGGTCGAGACGATCCCCGGGATCGAGATCTTCAGCGCCTGGGGCAGGATGATCAGCCGCTGCGCCTTCCAGTAGTCCAGCCCGAGCGCGTCCGCGGCCTCGTACTGGCCCTTGGGCAGGGCGGCCAGACCGCCGCGGATCACCTCGGCCATGTAGGCGGCGGCGAAGACCGTCACCATGATGATGACCCGCAGGATGATGTCGAAGCTGGTTCCCGGCGGCAGGAAGTAGTTCAGCAACAGCGATGCCACGAACAGCAGCGTGATCAGCGGCACGCCGCGGATGAACTCGATGAAGACGACGGCCAGGGTGGTGATCAGGAACATGTCCGACCGCCGTGCCAGTGCCAGGACGATTCCCAGGGGCAGCGACAGGGCGATGCCCGCCACGCCGATGGTGATCGACAGAAGAAAGCCGCCGAAGCTGCTGGAATCGACGGGCTCGATGCCCATCGGCAGCAGGTTCTGCGCATCCCCCGCCGCATCGCCCGCGACGAACAGCCAGAAGACGATCGTCACCAGCACGCTGAGGATGGTCGCCAGCATCGCCGAACGGGACACCAGCACGCGCCAGGTGATCCAGCCCAGCATCGGCCCGACCAGCACGAAGATCGGCCCCCAGAGCGAACCGCCCCACAAAAGCCAGACCCCCAGCAGCGGGAACAGCACCGAGAAGGGCAGAAGCCGCGCGATCTGCGTTTCCGAGGCATGGAAGGCGAAGGCCATGATGGCGATGGCGAAGACCAGCCACATGATGGGCGACCCGAGCGCGACCATCGCCAGCAGCGTCAGCGCGACGGTGGCCGACAGCACGACCCGGCGCACCGGCAGCGATGCCGCGAAGAGCACCGGCATCAGCGCGACCATCAGCAGGCCGAAGGTCATCACCGGACGCCAGTACAGCTCGGACGGATAGAAGCCGAAGACATACTGGTTCCAGCGTTCGCGAATGACCGCGAAGCAGGCCCCGCGCGCGCCCTCGCCCCAGGTGGCGGCGATGATCTCGCGGCATTCGGGCAGGCTGTCGGCGTTCCAGACGGAATGGGCGAACCAGTCCCCGAACGCGACATAGAGGAACCAGATGATCGCCAGCCCCATGAGGGTCAGCACCGTGTTCACCGGCCCCGAGAACAGGTTTTCCCGCATCCAGCGCACCGCGCCTGCCTGCTGCGCGGGCGGCGGGGCCGCGGGCAGCATGGTGTCGCGGACGAAGGGAACGGTCTGTGCGTGTGTATCGCTCATCTCACCGCTCCTTCAGCTTCACGCGGGAATTGAAGACGTTCATCCCCGCCGAGATGATCAGGCTGAGCGCAAGATAGGTCAGCATCATCAGAAGGATGGCCTCCAACTCTCGTCCTGTCTGGTTCAGCGTGGTCCCGCCCAGGGTGCCCCGCAGGTCCATATAGCCCACCGCGATCGCCAGAGAGCTGTTCTTGGTCAGGTTGAGATATTGCGAGATCAGCGGCGGAATGATGACCCGCAGCGCCTGCGGCAGGATCACCAGGTTCATCGTGCGCTTGGGGCGCATGCCCAGGGCGAAGGCGGCCTCGGACTGGCCCTTGCTGACGGCCAGGATGCCCGCACGGACGATCTCGGCGATGAAGGCGGCGGTATAGAGCGTCAGGGCCAGCCACAGCGCGACCAGCGCGTTCGACACGTTCAGACCGCCGGTGAAGTTGAACCCCTTGAGCGCGGGCGCGACCAGGTGCAGCCCGAAGAACCAGATCAGGAACAGGGTCGGCAGCGTCATGACGGCCAGCGATTTCCACCAGGTGGTGGGGCGCTGGCCGGTGCTATCCTGCACCTTCTGCGCGTGATCGCGGATCTTGCCGCGCAGGAACAGCCCCGCGATCAGCGCGACCGTGATCGCGATGGTCGCCCAGCTGATGGTGATGCGCGCGCCCAGATCCAGACTGCCGGGATCGTTGCTCATCGCCAGGGTCGGGATCGCGGTATACCGGTTCGTCAGCGCGACATTGTCCCACAGGATCATCGACCAGGCCGGCTCGTCGCCGCGATAGGCGTTCGGCGCGGGCAGGATCTCGGTGAAGACGGCATAGACGATCAGGATCCACAGCAGCAGCGGCATGTTGCGGAAGATCTCGACGAAGACGGTCATCAGGCGCGCGAACAGCCAGTTCCTGGACAGGCGCGCGACACCCACGGCGATGCCGAGGATCGTGGCCGCGATGCAGCCCAGAATCGACACGATCAGCGTGTTCAGAAGACCGACCGCGGCGGCGCGAAGATGCGTGTCGTCGGCGGTATAGGGGATCGGTGTCTGCGGGATGTCGTATCCCGCGCGGCTCCAGAGAAAGCCGAAATTGAACGTCTTGCCCAAGGCGGCAAGGTTTCGGATCGTGTTGTCGACCAGCCACCAGCCCGCGGCCATGACCAGGATGAACACGACGACCTGGAAGGTCAGCGACCGATAGCGCCGATCATGGATCAGCATGCTTGGCCGGAACGGCGGATTCGCCGGTGCCGGAAGGTCCGTCATAGAAATTTTCCCCTGTCACCCGCCATCGGCTTTGCGCCGTTTTGATAAGGCGGCGGGCTTATCGTTGATGGGCGACCCCCGGCAGGCGGGGGTCTGGGCCGGCCCCCGCGCGGGGCCGGCCTTCGTATCAGCGGAACGGCGGCGCGTAGAGCAGGCCACCCTGCGTCCACTGCGCGTTCAGACCGCGGGCAAGCCCGATCGGGGTCTGCTCGCCGATATTGGCCGCGAAGATCTCGCCATAGTTGCCGTTGGCCTGGATGGCGCGCTTGGCCCATTCGGCATCGAGGCCCAGCATCGCGCCCAGCTCGTCGGTCGAACCCAGCAGACGCTGAACTTCGGGGTTGTTCGAGGATTTCGACAGTTCCTCGATGTTCTTCGAGGTGACGCCGTATTCCTCGGCCGCGACCAGCGCGTTCAGGGTCCAGCGGACGATGTCGCCCCAGTTGTTGTCGCCGTGGCGCACTGCCGGCCCAAGCGGTTCCTTCGAGATGATCTCGGGCAGGATGATGTGGTTTTCCGGGTCCGCGAAGGCCGCACGGGTGGCTGCAAGGCCCGACGCGTCGGTCGTGTAGGCATCGCAGGCGCTGGCCATGTACTGCTGTTCACCCTCGGCATTGCTGTCGATATTGACCGGGGTATAGTCCATCTGGTTGGCGCGGAAGTAATCGGCCAGGTTCAGTTCGGTCGTGGTGCCGGTCTGGATGCAGATCGTCGCACCGTCCAGTTCCTTGGCCGAGGTCACGCCCAGATCCTTGCGGACCATGAAGCCCTGGCCGTCATAGTAGTTCACGCCCGCGAAATCGAGCTTGAGGTCCGTGTCGCGCGAATAGGTCCAGGTCGAGTTGCGCGCCAGCACGTCGATCTCGCCCGAGCTGAGCGCGGTGAAGCGCGTCTGGCCCGTGGTCGGCACGAATTTCACCTTCGAGGAATCGCCCAGGACGGCGGCGGCGACCGCGCGGCACAGCGCCACGTCGAAGCCGGTCCAGTTGCCGTTCGCATCCGGTGCGGCAAAGCCCACAAGGCCCGTGTTCACGCCGCAGTTCAACTCGTCACGCTCTTTGACCTGGGCGAGGGTCGAACCCTCTTGCGCCATCCCCATGCCCGCGAACAGCGTCGCGGCGGCTACCGTGCCCAGGAAAACCGATTTTGTCATTTCTACCTCTGTGTTGGAGCGCCCGGACATTGTCGCACATGACCGGGCGCGGATTGGACCGCATTCACGATCCTTATCGTTCTAGGGCCGGAACTTGCTGCCCTAATAGGCGACATTGTGCCGATACAAGATGCTGCGTCAAGCATCGGCTGCGTTTCAATCCCGCCGCGACAGCCCCCACAGACGTTCTGCATCCTGCATCGCCAGCAGCCGACCGTCGGCCGCCTCGCGCGCTTCCTCGTCCTCGCCCCATTGGCGGATCTGGTATTCCTCGTCGATGCGCGACAGCGCATGCGCCTCGGCGGCGTCGATCCGGCCCTCGATCACGGCAAGTCCCAGCAGCAGCGAACCCGGCAGCGTGACCAGATCGTGCAGCGCAGTAAGGCCGAAGACGTCCAACGCCGCGGTCGCCCGCGCCAGCCGCGCAAGCGCGACGGGATCCTGCGCGACGGGGATCACGCCCGTGGTCACGACCAGCCGCGCGTCAAATCGGGTGGCCGCCCAATCGATGATCGGATCCCAGCCCTGCGCCTGCAGCTCGACCAGTTCGCGCGGATCGCCTGCCCGATAGGACAGCAGATCGGTGCCCGCATATTCGGCAAGCATCGAAGCGACACCTGCGAATTGCGGGGTCACCTTCTCGATGGCGGAATTGGCGGCGCGGGTCAGTGGCATGGACTGGGGACGAATCTCGTCCTCCTGGGCGTCCCATTCGGCGGCGACGGCAAGGGCCAGATCCTCGGTCGGAAGGATCAGCGCCTGCTTGCCCGGCGTGCGCAGGGGGCGATCGTCCAGCGCGACCTCCCATCCCTCGCCGGTCTCGCGGATGCCTGCCGCCTTCCAGAAACGACGCGCCTTCCATTCGCTCATGCCGCCCATTCTCCTATGATCCGTTCCAGTTGCGCGAAATCGGGCGCGATCCGCGCCGCGCCCGCCTGCCGCAGCAGGTCGCTGTCGTGATATCCCCAGGCCACGCCGATTCCCGTGGCCCCTGCCCCGCGCGCCATCTGCATGTCGAAGCTGGTATCGCCGATCATGGCGGTGCGGTCCGCATCGGCCCCGCATTCCGACATGGCCGCCATCAGCATCGCGGGATGCGGCTTCGAGGGATGCCCGTCCGCCGTCTGCAGGCTGAGGAACCTGTTCTGAAGGCCATGCGCCTCGATCATCGCATCGAGACCGCGGCGCGACTTGCCCGTGGCCACCGCCAGCATCAGATCGTCGCGCGCGCCCAGCAGGTCCAGGCATTCGCGCGCACCGTCATAGAGCGGCGCAGGGCTTTCCTTGCGCGCAGCCATGAAGGCCTGCTTGTAGCCCTTGACGATCCGGTCGCGGGTCGCGGGGTCGAGATCGGGGACGAGCTCTGCCACGGCCACCGGCAGGGACAGCCCGACGATGGACAGGACCCGCGCCTTGGGAAGGGGCGGAAGACCCGCCCCCTCGAATGCCTTCGTCATCGAACGGTGGATATGGGACTGGCTGTCGATCAGCGTGCCGTCCACGTCGAAGACGACCAGCCTCATTCGTCGTCCGCGAAGGGATCCGCCGGAACGTCGTTCTCGTGCCAGCCGAGCGTCTTCCACGTCCGCGCCATGTGATCGGGCAAGGGCGCGGTCAGCGTGATGCGCTTCTTGGTGATCGGGTGATCGAAGGACAGGCTGCGGGCGTGCAGATGCAGCTTGCGGCTGATCTCTCCTCCCAGCTGGGCGCCCCAGCCGTCGCCCAGGTTCTCCTGGCCCGAACCGCCATACTTGCCGTCGCCCACGATGGGATGGCCCAGCTCGGCCATATGCGCGCGCAGCTGATGGGTCCGTCCCGTGATCGGCACCAGCGCACACCAGCTGGCCCGTGTCCCGAGCGCGTCGAGAACGGCGTAATCCGTGGTCGCGCGCTTGGCGCCCTCGGTCGCGTCGATGTCGCGGGGATGGATGGCCATCATCTTCTCGCCCTCGCCGCCGCGTCCATGGCCCGGTGCCTTGACCAGGCCATAGCGGATCGTGCCCATGCGCGGGTTCGGCGTGCCCGCGACCGCGGCCCAGTAGATCTTGCGCGTGGTGCGGTTGCGGAACGCCTCGGACAGGGCGCGGGCCACGCGGTCGGTCCGCGCCAGCAGCAGGATGCCCGAGGTATCCTTGTCCAGCCGGTGCACCAGCTTGGGCCGGTCCTTGTAGCCGAACATCAACGCGGGCGTCAGGCCGTCCACGTGACGGCTGCCCTGACCGCTGCCACCCTGACTGGGCAGCCCCGGCGGCTTGTTCAGCGCGATGATGTGCTCGTCCTTCCACAGGACGGCCGCCTGGATCATCTGCGCATCGGACCCCGCCACGCGCGGTCCGGCAGCCGGCGGCGCGGGCCGGTCGTCGGGCAGCGGGGGAATGCGGACCTCCTGCCCCTCTTCAAGGCGCGTCGCGGCCTTGACCCGACCGCCATCGACGCGAAGCTGGCCGGTGCGGCACATCTTCTCGACCGCGCCCTGCGTCAGTTGCGGAAACTTCTTCTTCAGCCAGCGATCGAGGCGCTGATCGCCCTCGTCCTGGCCGATGCGGATCGTCTGAACGCCGCTCATGCGAATAACCCTCGTCCGGCTGCCAGCCCCGCAATGACCGCCGCAAGCGACAGCATGACCGAGACCAGCACGTAAATGCCCGCCCCCAGATGCTGCCCACGCTCGTACAGCGTCAGCGCATCCAGCGAGAAGGCCGAAAATGTCGTGAACCCGCCCAGAAGGCCTGTCAGCAGCAAAGGTGCGAACTGGTTGCCGAAACGATGCGCGAAGGCAGCCGCCAGCAGTCCCATCGCAAGGCTGCCCAGCACGTTCACGGTCAGCGTCGCCACCGGGAAATGCGCACCGTGCCACGGCATCCACCGCGTGACGGCAAAGCGCATCATCGCGCCCGTCGCACCGCCGATCGCCACCTGAAGGTAAGGGTTCATCATCACGTGGCTCTGTTCCCCTTGGCCGCCAAAGTCAACCGCCGCGCTTCAAACGCTGGCCCACGAACCAGTCCAGACGGCGTTTCAGCTCCCGCTCGAAACCGCGTTCGACCGGAGTGTAGAGCACGGGCCGCTTCATTCCGTCCGGGAAATAGTTCTGGCCGCTGAAACCATCCTCGGCGTCGTGGTCATAGGCATAGCCCAGGCCATAGCCCTGATCCTTCATCAGCTGCGTCGGCGCGTTCATGATATGGGCGGGCGGCATCAGGCTGCCGGTGCGCTTCGCCTCGGCGCGCGAAGCCTTGTAGGCCGCGTATCCCGCATTGGATTTGGGCGCGAGCGCGAGATAGATCACGGCCTGCGCCAGCGCCAGTTCCCCCTCGGGGCTGCCCAGCCGTTCATAAAGCGCCCAGGCATCGAGACAGTGGCGCTGCGCTGCGGGATCGGCCAGGCCGATATCCTCGACCGCCATGCGGGTGATGCGGCGCGCAAGGTATCGCGGATCCTCGCCCCCCTCCAGCATCCGCGCCAGCCAGTACAGCGCCGCGTCGGGATCGCTGCCACGGACCGATTTGTGCAGCGCCGAGATCAGGTTGTAATGTTCATCCCCCGACTTGTCGTACTTGATCGCCCGGCGCTGCAGGCGCTGCGCCATCTCGTCGGGGCCCAGCACGGCATCGCCACGCCATGCGGCGACCTGCTCGATCAGGTTCAGCGCGGCGCGACCGTCGCCATCGGCCATCTCCAGCAGGGCCTCGCGGGCAGGTGCGGTCAGGGGCAGCTTGCGGCCCAGCTCGCGTTCGGCGCGCTGTGCCATCAGCTCCAGTTCGGCCAGGGACAGCCGCTGCAGGACGATCACCTGCGACCGCGACAGAAGTGCGGCGTTCAGTTCGAATGACGGGTTTTCGGTCGTGGCGCCCACCAGCAGGATCGTCCCGTCCTCCATATGGGGAAGAAAACTGTCCTGCTGCGCACGGTTGAAGCGGTGGATTTCGTCCACGAACAGCAATGTGCCCTGCCCCTGCCTGCGGCGCAGCTTGGCCGCGTCGAAGACCTTGCGCAATTCGGGCACCCCGGAAAAGATCGCGCTGATCTGGACGAAGGCCAGGTCGGTCTCGGTCGCCAGAAGCCTTGCGATGGTGGTCTTGCCCACGCCGGGCGGACCCCAGAAGATCACCGATGACAGGCTGTCCGCCGCCAGCATGCTGCCAAGGGGCCCGTCGGCCCCCAGCACATGGGCCTGGCCGATCACCTCGGACAGGCTGGTGGGACGGATGCGGTCCGCAAGGGGTCGGACCCCCGATCGGGTCGGGGGTTGCGGGTCGTCTTTGCTGTCGAACAGATCGGCCATGATGGCCTATCTAAGCACGGCGCGGAGGCTGCGACAGCCCCCCGCCCCGGACAAGTCGCAGATCAGTGCATCTTCGTGCTGAGATCGATGGACACGCATTGGAATTCACCGTCGTCGATCCACAGCACCGGCCCGAGCGCATGCGCAGACAGGCCGCAGCGACCGTACCACCGTTCCCAGTTTCCACCCGTCAGGGCGATCAGCTGCGTCGCCCCCAGTTCGCGTGCCGAACCGGTCATGGCCTCGACCATCTTGAAATGCACGCGGCGACGCGCGCTCTGGGGGATCGAGTGGCTGACGAACACGCGCGAGCATTCCCAGACATAGGGGTCCACCGGGGCCTTGTCATACAGCAGATCCTGCGGGATCGAACCGCCCAGGACGCCTTCCTGCGCGTCGCGGATCATGTAGCTGTAGATCCCGCAGCGGGCCGTGGTGGGGGTCAGGCGGATGCCGGCCAGAACCTCGGTATGGTCATGGATCGCGATCCAGCGGCTCTGGGGCGTGTCGTACTGGTCGAATTCCATATCGTCCGCTTCGGGCAGATCCCAGTTCTTCTGAACGATGAAGCTCTGCTTTCTGGCGCGAAACAGATTGGCGAAAAGCTCGCCATGGTTGTGGAGGTTGGAGAAGGAAAGTGTGGTGGTCTGCATCGTGGCGCTCCTGAGGTGAACATTGGTCCCCCCGCCGATCACGGACCCCCAGACGACACATCCTACAGCAGTCGATATTCCTTGGCACGTTGCAGGGCTTCGGCCGTGGTTCGCGCCTTCAGACGCTCCCTTACGGAAATAAGCCGCGCCTTGAACGCGCTTTCGGTAATTCCGAGCTTGGCCGCAGCCGCTGCGTGACGATCGCCTTCCGCAATGCAACGAAGGGCATCTTTCTGAGCCTTCGTGAGGCTCTCAGGCGGCTCGGTAATATCGTGAAGCTGCCTGACCGTCGTCGAGACCTGTTGGATCTCGATATCCGTGAATTCGCGGTCGTCGCGCGCAAAGCTTGCGATCGTCCGCGATGCGATGGGCCCGTGCGAGACGGTCAGCCCGAAGATCAGCCCGTGATCCGCCGCATCCCGCAGGATGTTGAACGGATCGGGGATGGGAAGCGCCGACCAGCGGCACGCCCCGGTCGTCGAGAAACCCCAGGCGATGGTGGGGTCGCGCAGCGCATATCCGTTGAGCGAATAGAACTCGGACCATTCCTCGGAATAGGTCTGGAACTGCATCAGCGGCGCGGCGAAACGGATATGCAGGCCGACGAAATAGCCTGCCGGGGCGATCCGCCCCAGTTTCTGAAGACCAGCGTTTATGTCTGCACGAGATGACATGGCTTTTTAGGCAACTTGAATGTGTTTCGGTCAACCGCCAATGTGACCATCGGCGAATTATGTTGCGAATTGGTTAATCCAACTGCAATCAGGCGCAAAACCATCCTCCTCCCCAAGACATCATGCTGTGTGCCACATCTGCGGCCTTTGCAATCTTTCGATGATATACGCGGAACATTCATCAGCAAAGCTGTGTTCCGGGGGATATCCATACCTTACGTAGCGTAGTCTGGGCCAAGAAAATCGTGGCTGCCCAAAGAAAAGACCCCGAAGCATGGCTTCGGGGTCCATCCGACGCGCCTTGGCGCAGTCGGCTTATTCTTCCGCTTCTGCCTCGAGGCGGGCACGATCTGCCGCACCTTTGGCCGAGGTGTCGCGGTCCACGAACTCGATGATCGCCATCGGGGCCATGTCGCCGTAACGGAAGCCGGCCTTCAGGATGCGGACGTAGCCGCCCTGACGATCCTTGTAACGCTCGCCCAGGATGTCGAACAGCTTGGCGACATACTGGTCCTGCTTCAGCTGCGAGGCGGCCTGGCGGCGGGCGTGCAGATCGCCGCGCTTGGCAAGCGTGATCAGCTTCTCGACGATCGGACGCAGTTCCTTCGCTTTCGGAAGGGTCGTCTTGATCTGCTCGTGCTCGATCAGCGAGCCGGCCATGTTGGCGAACAGCGCCTTGCGGTGTTCATGGGTGCGGTTGAGGCGGCGGTAACCACGTGCGTGACGCATGATATATCTCCTTGACGTCTTTTACTTTGTCCGGCGATCCATGCGTGCGGACCGCTCTCCTTGGGGCACAGGGCCCATATGCGGACGGGGACCATGGGCCCCCGCCCGAATTCGTCAGAACTGGTCGTCGAAACGCTTGGCCAGATCTTCGATGTTCTCCGGCGGCCAATCCACGACATCCATCCCCAGATGCAGGCCCATGCCCGAGAGCACTTCCTTGATCTCGTTCAGCGACTTGCGGCCGAAGTTCGGGGTGCGGAGCATCTCGGCTTCGGTCTTCTGGATCAGATCGCCGATATAGACGATGTTGTCGTTCTTGAGGCAGTTGGCCGAACGCACCGACAGTTCCAGCTCGTCCACCTTCTTGAGAAGGCGCGGATCGAATTCCAGACCGTCGTCGCTGTCCTGGCGGCTTGCGGCCTCGGGTTCGTCGAAGTTGACGAAGACCGACAGCTGGTCCTGGACGATGCGGGCTGCGAAGGCCACGGCATCCTCGGGGGTCAGCGAACCGTCCGTCTCGATCTTCATGGTCAGCTTGTCATAGTCCAGAACCTGACCTTCGCGGGTCGGCTGGACCTCGTAGCTGACGCGCTTCACCGGCGAGAAGATCGCGTCGATCGGGATCAGGCCGATGGGGGCGTCGTCCGGGCGGTTCTTGTCCGCCGCGACATAGCCCTTGCCGGTCATGACCGTCAGTTCGACATTCAGCTCGGCGCCGTCATCCAGATGGCAGATCACGTGATCGCGGTTCAGGATGGTGATGCCGTTGGTTTCCTGGATGTCGCCGGCCTTGACCTCGCCCGGGCCCTTGGCCTGGAGCGTCAGGCGCTTGGGCCCTTCGACTTCCATCTTCAGCGTGACGCCCTTGAGGTTCAGCACGATGTCGGTGACATCCTCGCGGACGCCGGCAACGCTGCTGAATTCATGCAGGACGTTGTCGATCTGGACCGAGGTGATGGCCGCGCCCTGAAGCGACGACAGCAGCACGCGCCGCAGCGCGTTGCCGAGCGTCAGGCCGAAGCCACGCTCGAGCGGTTCCGCGACCAGCGTCGCAGTCCGGGTCGCGTCGGCGCCCGGCTTGACGACCAGCTGGGTCGGCTTGATCAGTTCGGCCCAATTCTTGTGGATCATGGACTTGCCTCCATACCTGTTCCCGTCCCATGACCAAGGTCGGAAACGCCCGAGGTGAAATACGAAATCCCCGCCCGCACGAAACCCGCGCGGACAGGGCAGCGATGATCCGAAATCAGACGCGACGACGCTTCGGCGGGCGGCAGCCGTTATGGGCGATCGGCGTCACGTCACGGATTGCCGTGATGTTGAAGCCGGCAGCTGCCAGTGCGCGAAGGGCCGATTCACGACCCGAACCGGGGCCCTGAACTTCGACTTCCAAGGTGCGGACGCCATGTTCCTGCGCCTTGCGGCCTGCATCTTCGGCAGCCATCTGGGCGGCATAGGGGGTCGACTTGCGCGAGCCCTTGAAGCCCATCGTGCCGGCCGACGACCACGAGATCGCGTTGCCCTGGACGTCCGAGATCAGGATCTTGGTGTTGTTGAAGCTCGAGTTGACATGAGCAACGCCGGTGGCGATGTTCTTGCGCTCTTTGCGCTTCATGCGGGTTTTATCACGTGCCATATCGGAGCCCCCTTACTTCTTCTTGCCGGCGATCGGCTTGGCCGGGCCCTTGCGGGTGCGGGCATTGGTATGGGTGCGCTGACCGCGGACCGGAAGGCCGCGACGGTGGCGCAGGCCACGATAGGAACCGAGATCCATCATGCGCTTGACGTTCATCTGAACTTCGCGGCGCAGATCGCCTTCGACGGTCAGGTTGGCGTCGATGTATTCACGCATCTGCAGGACTTCGGCGTCCGACAGTTCGTTCACGCGACGGGTGCGATCGATGCCGACGGCTTCGCAGATCTGTTCTGCGAACATCGGGCCGATGCCGTGGATATAGGTCAGTGCGATGGGGACGCGTTTCCCCGTCGGAATGTTGACGCCAGCGATACGTGCCACGCGTTTTCCTTTTCTGTTGCGGTTCCGTAGCCCCGGAACCTTTTTTCACAACGCAAGGCCCGAAAGCCATGCCTTCGGGCCGTACTTTGGTCCACCCGCCAAGGCAGGTGATTCTCTCACGAGATGTCGTGCTGTATCGGCACTCTCGTTCAAGGTCAAGCCTGCGCGACCTCATCGCTCAGGCTGGCCTGGATCTGGGCGGCCACATCGTCCATGGCGGCCATGCCGTCCACCTGCCGCAGATCGCCCATGGCATAGTAGTAGCCGAGCAGCGGCGCGGTCTTCTTGTAGTATTCGCGCAGGCGATCGGCGAAGACCTCGGGGGTGTCGTCCTTGCGGACCGGTTCGCCCGCCGCCAGCGATTCCTCGGCGCGCTTGACGATGCGGGCGACCAGCGCCTCGTCATCGACCTTCAGCTCGACCGCGGCGTCCAGCTTCATGCCCATCTCGTCCAGCAGCTCGCCCAGGGCGTCCGCCTGCGCCAGCGTGCGCGGGAAGCCGTCGAAGATGAAGCCGTTGCCACCCTCTTCCAGCTTCTCGCGGATCAGGCCGATGACGATCTCGTCGGTGACCAGTTCGCCGCGGTCCATGACGTCCGCGACCAGCTTGCCCATCTCGGTCCCCGAGGTGCGGGCGGCGCGCAGCATGTCGCCGGTCGAAAGCTGCACCATGCCCCGATCTTCGACAAGACGGCGGGCCTGGGTTCCCTTGCCCGCACCCGGAGGGCCGAGAAGGATGATGTTGATGGTCATGGCGTTCTGTCCCCCACTGGCCGCCCTGTCCTGCGGCCCGTTCTATTCATGCAAACGGGCGCAGTGATGCGCCCGCCGCGTCTGCCTTCTTCGGTTCAGCGACGCGCCGGTGCGCGGCGCGGCTTCGCGGTCCCGGGTTTCCGTTTACCACGCAACTGGGATTTCTCAATCAGCCCTTCGTACTGATGCGCAAGAAGATGGCTCTGGACCTGGTTGATCGTGTCCATGGTCACCGACACCACGATCAGCACCGACGTGCCCCCCAGATAGACCGGGATCGACAGCTGGGTGCGCAGGATCTCGGGCATCAGGCAGACCAGCGCAAGATAGGCCGAACCGATGACCAGCACGCGGTTCACGACGTAATCGAGATATTCCTGCGTCCGCTTGCCCGGACGGATGCCCGGAATGAAGCCGCCCTGATTCTTCAGGTTGTCGGCCACCTCGTCCGTCTTGAACGACACGTTCTGCGTGTAGAAATACGTGAAGAACACGATCATCGACGCGAAGAACAGCAGATAGAGCGGCTGTCCCGGACCGAAATAGGCTAGGATGATCGACATCACCGGACCGGTTTCGCCACCCGAGAAGGTCGAGATCGTGACAGGCAGCAGCAGCAGCGAGCTTGCGAAGATCGCGGGGATCACGCCTGCGGGGTTGACCTTGACCGGCAGGTGGCTGGACTGGCCGTCATAGACCTTCATGCCGACCTGGCGCCGCGGGTACTGGATGCGGATCTTGCGCAGCGCACGCTCCATGAAGACCACGAAGCCGATGACCGCGATCAGCATCACGATGACGAAGAGGATGGTCCCCGTCGAGATCGCGCCGGTGCGGCCCTGCTGGAAGAAGTTCGCGATCGCGGCCGGGATCTCGGCCAGGATGCCGACGAAGATGATCAGGCTGATGCCGTTGCCGATCCCGCGCGCGGTGATCTGCTCGCCCAGCCACATCAGGAACATCGTGCCGCCCACCAGCGTGATGACCACGGCGGCCTGGAAGAACAGGCCCGGATCATGCGCCAGGCCGCCCGCCTCCAGGCTGCGTGCCAGACCGTAGGCCTGGAACAGCGCCAGCGCGACCGTGCCGTAGCGGGTGTACTGGTTGATCTTCTTGCGGCCCTGCTCGCCCTCTTTCTTCAGCTGCTCCAGCGCCGGGACCATCGAGGTCAGCAGCTGGACGATGATCGAGGCCGAGATGTAGGGCATGATGCCCAGGGCAAAGACGCCCATGCGGCCCAGGGCGCCGCCCGTGAACATCGACAGCATCCCGCCGATGCCGGACTGTGCCTGTTCCATGAAATTGCGGAGTGCCGCGCCATCGATGCCCGGCACCGGGATATAGGTCCCGATGCGGTACATGATCAGCACGCCGATCGTGAACCAGATCCGCTGGCGAAGTTCCGTGGCCTTGCCCAGCTGAGCCCAGGAAAGGTTCGCGGCCATCTGTTCTGCGGCTGACGCCATGAGTATCCGTCCCGTGTCATGACAGCGCCGCCGACCCGTATTTCGGGGGCCGGCGGCGCCAGAAAACCTGAATTCTGTCTATGGGGCCGAACTGCCCCGATCAACAGCTTATTCGGCTGCCGCGGCTTCTGCGGGCAGCGAGACCTTGCCACCGGCCTTCTCGACGGCCTCGACGGCGGTTTTCGACGCGCCGGTCACGGCGATCGTCAGACCGGCCTTCAGTTCGCCTTTCGCCAGCAGGCGGATGCCGTCCAGCTTGCGGCGGACCAGACCCGAGGCGACCAGCGCGTCTTCGGTCAGTTCGGCCGATGCGTCGATCTTGCCCGCGTCGATGAAGGACTGGATCTGGCCCAGGTTCACGACGGCGAATTTCTTGGCGTTCGGTGCGGTGAAGCCACGCTTCGGCAGACGACGATAGAGCGGCATCTGGCCACCCTCGTAGCCGTTCAGGGCGACGCCCGAACGCGACTTCTGACCCTTGATACCACGGCCGGCCATCTTGCCCTTGCCCGAACCCGGGCCGCGCGCGACGCGCTTCTTGGTGCGGTTCGCGCCTTCGTTGTCACGAATTTCGTGCAGTTTCATATCGCTTCTCCTTGCCGGACGCGCCCCCGAAGCGAATACGAGGCGGACACGGCTGTTCTTGCTTGTTGCGTCAGTGCCCTCGGGCACCGGGGGCGTATACGCGCAATGCGGCGGGCATTCAAGCTGTCCGTGGGCTTTCACCGGCTTGTGTCTTGAGAAATCCGCGCGCTTGGCCGCAAAGCGGGACCATGACCCATCGGACGATTTCCATGCACACGCTTGCCCCTGCCGCGATTCTCGCGCTGACCGCCCTGCCCGCCCTTGCGGCCGATCCCGTCTTCTGTTCCGCCCGGATCGAGGGCAAGGAAGTCGCCCTCGCCTATGACCCGGACGAGGCGAAGGCCCTGGCCGCCAGCCGACGAGAGCGCATCGCGACCCGGTTGGGGCGCGACGAATGCCCCTCCTACGTGGTTTTGCGTGCGCTCACGCCCAATCTGGACGATGCCGAACGCGCGCCCTTCTGCCTGCGCCGTGAAGATGACGACGTGCTGGGAATCGACCTGGGCCGACGCGACGCCTGGGGCGCCTGCAGCGCACCGTCGCGATCCGTCTGCGAACGGGTGAATGCGGCTAAGGGGGCGGCGGGCGCGATCACCGCCGCGGCGCGGGGGGCCGCCGGCGGGATGGAGCGGTTGCCCGACGGCTCGGGGGCCGTGATCCTCAGCGGGACGGGCGGCGCGATCTCCTCGGCGCTGACTGCCATGGGCGGTGCCGCGGCGACGGTGGCCGCATCCCCCGTGCTGCTGACCGGGGCCGCGGCATCTGTCGTGGCGGTCGGCGGCACGGTCTATGCCTGCCGGAACGCCGATTAGGGGCCGCATAACGAAAGACGCCCCGCGATTGCGGGGCGCCCATTCCGGCAATCCTGTAAAAGGATTACTTCTTTTCTTCGATGATGGTCACAAGATGCGGGATCTTGGCGACCATGCCGCGCACTGCCGGGGTATCTTCCAGCTCGCGCGTGCGGTTCATCTTGTTCAGACCCAGGCCCTTCAGCGTTTCACGCTGAATGGCGGGGCGACGGATCGGCGAACCGATCTGCTTGACGACGATCGTGGCCATGCTGCGCTCCTTATGCGTCGGCTGCCGAGGTCACGGTGGCATCGGTGCCAACGGTCGCTTCGGGTGCCTTTTCCTGGCTCGGCAGGATGTCGGCCACCTTCTTGCCGCGACGCTGCGCGACCGAACGGGGGCTGGCTTCCTTCTTGAGACCGTCCAGAGTTGCACGGATCATGTTGTAGGGGTTCTGCGAACCCTGCGACTTTGCAACGACGTCCTGGACGCCCAGCATCTCGAAGACGGCACGCATCGGGCCACCTGCGATGATACCGGTACCCGGAACGGCGGTCCGCATGATCACCTTGCCGGCGCCGTGACGGCCCTCGATGTCGTGATGCAGCGTGCGACCATCGCGCAGCGGGACGCGGATCATGCCGCGCTTCGCCTGCTCGGTGGCCTTGCGGATCGCCTCGGGGACCTCTTTGGCCTTGCCCTTGCCGAAGCCGACACGGCCACGCTGGTCGCCGACGACGACGAGCGCTGCGAAGCCGAAGCGCTTGCCGCCCTTGACGGTTTTCGAAACGCGGTTGATCGCAACCAAGCGATCGGCGAATTCCGGAGTCTCTTCGCGATCGTCGCGACGGCCCCGGCGGTTATCACGTTCTGCCATAAGGCTTTCCTTATCAGCTGGCGCAGCAAAGGCGCCGTTGAATTCAATCCAGGTGGGCCACCCCGAAGGACGGCCCCCGGATTATCGGGGCGGCGCGAGAAAGCCCCGCGCCGCCCGCAAAATCAGAACTTCAGACCGCCTTCGCGGGCAGCTTCGGCCAGGGCCTTGATCTTGCCGTGGAAGATGAAGCCACCACGGTCGAAGACGACTTCCTCGATGCCGGCGGCTTTCGCACGCTCGGCGATCGCGGTGCCGATCTTGGCCGCGGCTTCGACGTTGTTCTTGCCGAACAGGCCGAAGTCCTTTTCCAGCGTGCTGGCCGAAGCCAGCGTCACGCCGCGAACGTCGTCGATGACCTGCACCGAGATGTTCTTCGACGAACGATGGACGGACATGCGCGGACGTCCGTTGGACATCGCCCGCAGTTTGTTCCGGACGCGCAGGCGGCGCTTCTGGAACAGCTCTTGCTTTTTCAGTGCCATTTCATGCGCCCCTTACTTCTTCTTGCCTTCCTTGCGGAAGACATACTCGCCCTTGTAGCGGATGCCCTTGCCCTTGTAGGGCTCGGGACGACGCCACTCGCGGATGTCCGACGCAACCTGGCCGACCAGCTGCTGGTCGATGCCTTCGACGACGATCTCGGTCTGCTTCGGCGCGGTGATCGTGACACCTTCCGGCGTCTCGAAGTTCACCTCGTGCGAATAGCCGAGCGACAGCTTCAGGGTCTTGCCCTGCATGGCCGCGCGATAACCGACGCCCTGGATCTCGAGCTCCTTCTTGAAGCCCTCCGAGACGCCGACGGTCAGGTTCTCGATCATCGAGCGGGTCATGCCCCACTGCTGACGAGCCCGCTTGGACGAGCCGCGCGGAGTGACGCGAACGCTACCCTCTTCGAGCGCGACGGACACGTCGTCGGTCGCGGTGAAGCTGCGGGCGCCCTTGGGGCCCTTCACTTCGACCGTCTGGCCGTTGATTTCGGCCGTCACGCCCTTGGGCAGTTCGACCGGTTTCTTACCAATCCGAGACATTCCGCCCTCCTTAGAATACGGTGCAGAGGACTTCGCCGCCGACATTGGCGTGGCGAGCCGCTGCATCCGACATGACGCCCTTGGGGGTCGAGACGATGGAGACGCCCAGACCCTGACGGACCTGCGGGATTTCCTTGGCGCCGGTGTAAACGCGGCGGCCAGGCTTCGAGACGCGCGACAGTTCCCGGATGACCGGGGTGCCGTCGTGGTACTTCAGACCGATTTCCAGCTCCTTGTGGCCGGCGTCGGTCGTCACTTCTTCATAGCCGCGGATGTAGCCTTCACCCTGAAGGACATCCAGGACCCAGGCGCGCAGCTTGCTGGCCGGGGTGCGGACGGTCGATTTGCCACGCATCTGCGCATTGCGGATGCGGGTCAGCATATCGCCGAGAGGATCGTTCATCATGCCTTTTGCCCCTTACCAGCTGGACTTGACCAAGCCGGGGATCTGACCGTTCGAGCCGAGCTCGCGCAGCATGATCCGCGACAGTTTCAGTTTGCGGTAATACGCATGCGGACGACCGGTCAGTTGGCACCGGTTGTGCAGACGCGTAGCCGAAGAATTGCGCGGCAGTTCAGCCAGCTTCAGCGAAGCCTTGAAGCGCTCTTCCATCGGCAGGGACTGGTCGTTGATGACCTCTTTCAGAGCAGCACGCTTGCCGGCGTACTTCTGAACCAGACGTTCGCGCTTCTTCTCGCGCTCGATCATGGATTTCTTTGCCATATCTCTTTCCCTCCGCGACTCAGCTGGTGAACGGCATGTTGAAATGCTTCAGCAGCGATTTCGCTTCCGCGTCGGTCTTCGCGGTGGTGCAGATGATGATGTCCATCCCCAGAACTTCGTCGACCTTGTCGAAGTTGATTTCCGGGAAAACGATGTGTTCCTTGAGGCCCATCGCATAGTTGCCGCGGCCGTCGAAGGACGTGCCTTTCACGCCGCGGAAGTCGCGGACGCGGGGCATTGCGATGTTGATCAGGCGATCCAGGAATTCGTACATGCGGTCGCCGCGCAGGGTCACTTTCGTGCCGAGCGGCATTTCCTCACGAACGCGGAAACCTGCGATCGACTTCTTCGCCTTGGTCACGACGGCCTTCTGACCCGCGATGAGCGAAAGCTCCTCGGCGGCCTGCTTGACCTTCTTCGTGTCCTTGACGGCCTCGCCGACACCCATGTTCAGAACGATCTTCTCCAGACGCGGGATCTGCATGTCGTTCTTGTAGCCGAACTCTTCCTTGAGAGCGGCACGGATGGTGTCGCGGAACTGCGTGCGCAGACGCGGCGTGTATTTGGTTGCGTCGAGCATCAGATCACGTCTCCCGTGGTCTTGGCGAAGCGCACCTTCTTGCCGTCTTCCTCGCGGAAGCCGACGCGGGTTGCCTTGCCGTTCGCGTCCATCAGCGACAGGTTGGAGAGGTCAATCGGCATTGCCTTCGACACGCGACCGCCCTGGCTGGCCTGGGTCTGGCGCTGGTGACGGATGGCCATGTTGACGCCGTCCACGATCGCCTTGTTCTCTTTCGGGAACACTGCGGTCACTTCACCCTGCTTGCCCTTGTCCTTGCCGGCAAGCACGACGACCTTGTCGCCCTTCTTCAGCTTGGCAGCCATTACAGCACCTCCGGCGCAAGCGAGATGATCTTCATGAAGTTCTTCGCGCGCAGCTCGCGGACGACCGGCCCGAAGATACGGGTACCGACCGGCTCGCCCTGGTTGTTCAGGATGACGGCGGCGTTGCGGTCGAAGCGGATCGAGGTTCCGTCTTCGCGATTAACTTCCTTGGCGGTCCGAACGACGACGGCCTTGCGGACGTCACCCTTCTTGACCCGGCCCCGGGGAATGGCTTCCTTGACGGACACCACGATGATGTCGCCGACCGACGCATAGCGACGGTGCGAACCACCCAGGACCTTGATGCACTGAACCCGGCGGGCGCCGGAGTTGTCAGCGACATCCAGATTGGTCTGCATCTGGATCATTTGGTTTCTCCCGACCTTTGGGGACCGGCCTTGCCGGCCCCAGGGTTTCGATCATGTCTGATCAGTACGGATGGACCTTACGCCTGGGCGGCTTCGTCCGACAGGACGGCCCAACGCTTGGTTTTCGAGACCGGTGCACATTCCATGATGCGGACAGTGTCACCGACCTTGAACTGGTTCTCCGCGTCGTGAGCGCGGTATTTCTTCGACAGACGCACGGTCTTGTGCAGCAGCGGGTGCTTGAAGCGGCGCTCGACGAGGACGGTCACGGTCTGGTCGTTCTTGTCCGAGACGACCTTGCCTTGCAGGATGCGTTTGGGCATGGATCGGCTCCTTAGTTCGCGGCCGCGGCTTCCGCCGCTTTCTGGTTCAGAATGGTCTTCACACGTGCGACGTCGCGACGGACGGTGCGCATGCGAGCAGTGTTCTCGAGCTGGCCGGTGGCCTGCTGGAAGCGCAGGTTGAACGCTTCCTTCTTCAGCGCGACCAGCTGTTCCTTCAGCTGGTCAGGCGTCTTCGTGCTCAGTTCCTTGGCGTCCATGACGCTTCTTCCTTTCAACATCACCGGAGAGCCCCTGAAGCCCAGGGCCACCCTGATTCCGGTGGAGTTTCGTGATGAAGGCCTGCGCATACAGGCCCGAGGGCCGTTTTGCAACCCCATTCGGGGGCGGGCCCAGGAGAAAGCCCCGCCGATCTCTCGGCGGGGCCATCGCTTTCGTCCGTGCGACCGGGATTACCAGTCTTCGCGGGCGACGATGCGGGTCTTGATCGGCAGCTTCATCGCGCCGAGGCGCAGGGCCTCTTTCGCGATGGTGTCGTTGACACCGTCGATCTCGAACATGATCCGGCCCGGGTGGACGCGGGCAGCCCAGAAATCGATCGAGCCTTTACCCTTACCCATACGGACTTCGGTCGGCTTCGACGAAACCGGCAGGTCCGGGAAGATGCGGATCCAGACGCGACCCTGGCGCTTCATGTGACGGGTGATCGCGCGGCGGGCCGCTTCGATCTGACGTGCCGTCACACGCTCGGGTTCGATGGCCTTCAGCGCGAAGGAGCCGAAGTTGAGGTCGAAACCACCCTTCGCAGCACCGTGGATACGGCCCTTGTGCTGTTTGCGGAACTTAGTCCGTTTCGGTTGCAGCATGTTCGTTACTCCTTACCGGGCGTCGCGATCACGGCGCGGACCGCGGGGGGCCGGACCTTCCTGGGCCTCGGCGGCGCGGCGCTCGCGGGCCGAGGGATCATGTTCCATGATCTCGCCCTTGAAGATCCACACCTTCACGCCGATGATCCCGTAGGGGGTCGACGCTTCGGCCAGTGCATAGTCGATATCGGCGCGCAGGGTGTGCAGCGGCACGCGGCCTTCGCGGTACCATTCGGTCCGCGCGATCTCTGCACCGCCCAGACGACCGGCAACGTTGACGCGGATGCCAAGCGCACCCATGCGCATCGCGTTCTGGACCGAGCGCTTCATGGCGCGACGGAACGAGACACGACGCTCGAGCTGCTGAGCGATCGATTCGGCGACCAGAGCGGCGTCGACTTCCGGCTTGCGGACTTCAACGATGTTCAGGTTGACGTCGCTGCTCGTGAAGTTCGACAGCTTCTTGCGCAGGACTTCGATGTCCGCGCCTTTCTTGCCGATGATCACGCCCGGACGCGCTGCGTGGATGGTCACGCGGCACTTCTTGTGGGGTCGCTCGATGATGACGCGGCTGATGCCGGCCTGCTTGGCTTCCTTCTTGATGAAGTCCCGGATCTTCAGGTCTTCAAGAAGCAGGTTGCCGTATTCCTTGTCGTCGGCGTACCAGCGGCTGTCCCAGGTGCGGTTGACCTGGAGGCGCATGCCAATCGGATTAACCTTCTGACCCATTACGCTTGCTCCTCGACTTGGCGCACCTTGATGGTGATTTCCGAAAACGGCTTCATGATCTTGCCGAAACGACCACGTGCCCGCGGACGGCCACGCTTCATCACCAGGTTCTTGCCGACCCAGGCTTCGGCGACGATCAGGTTGTCGACGTCGAGGCCATGGTTGTTCTCGGCATTCGCGATGGCCGACTGAAGGCATTTCTTCACGTCGATCGCGATACGCTTGTGCGAGAAGGTCAGGTCGGCCAGGGCCTTGTCGACCTTCTTGCCACGGATCAGCTGAGCCACGAGGTTCAGCTTCTGCGGCGAGGTGCGAAGCATCTTCGTCTTGGCGAAGGCTTCGTTCTCCGCCACGCGGCGCGGATTGTTTTCCTTACCCATGACGATTACTTCCTCTTGGCTTTCTTGTCCGCCGCGTGACCGTAATAGGTGCGCGTGGGCGAGTATTCACCGAACTTCTGGCCGATCATCTCTTCGCTGACGGCAACGGGGATGTGCTTGTGCCCGTTGTAGACGCCGAAGGTCAGGCCGACGAATTGCGGCAGGATGGTCGAACGACGCGACCAGATCTTGATGACGTCGGACTTGCCCGACTCACGAGCCTTTTCCGCTTTCTTGAGCACATAGGCGTCAACAAAGGGGCCCTTCCAAACAGAACGTGCCATAGATTAGCGCCCCTTCTTCTGGTGACGCGACCGCAGAATGTACTGGTCGGTCGACTTGTTCGAACGGGTCTTCTTACCCTTGGTATCCTTACCCCAGGGCGTGACCGGCGTACGGCCACCCGAAGTGCGGCCCTCACCACCACCATGCGGGTGGTCGATCGGGTTCATGGCGACACCGCGGACACTCGGGCGGATGCCCTTGTGACGGTTGCGGCCTGCCTTGCCCAGGTTCTGGTTCGAGTGGTCGGCATTCGACACGGCACCCATGGTTGCCATGCATTCCTGACGGACCAGGCGCAGTTCGCCCGAGGACAGGCGGATCTGTGCATAGCCACCGTCGCGGCCGACGAACTGTGCGTAGGTACCGGCCGAACGCGCGATCTGACCACCCTTGCCGGGCTTCAGTTCGACGTTGTGGACGATGGTACCGATCGGCATGCCGCTGAAGGGCATGGCGTTGCCCGGCTTCACGTCGACCTTCTTGCCCGCGACGACCTTGTCGCCGACTGCAAGACGCTGAGGAGCAAGGATGTAGGCCTGCTCGCCGTCTTCATACTTGATCAGCGCGATGAACGCCGTGCGGTTGGGATCGTATTCGATACGCTCGACCACCGCTGCGATGTCCAGCTTCGTACGCTTGAAATCGACGATGCGATACAGGCGCTTCGCCCCACCGCCCTTGCGGCGCATGGTGACACGTCCGGTATTGTTCCGGCCGCCCTTCTTCGTCAGACCCTCGGTGAGGGATTTGACGGGGCGACCTTTCCAAAGCTCCGAACGGTCGATCAGAACCAGCCCGCGCTGGCCAGGCGTAGTCGGTTTGTACGACTTCAATGCCATCTTTCTGTCTTCCGTTGCTTTGGACCTGGCGGTCCGTTTCGTCCAAAAGATCAGCGGCCCCGGACAATGCCGGGGCCGCAGATTCGCGACCTACTATCAGAGTCCGGTGGACACGTCGATAGTGTTGCCCTCTTCGAGGGTGACATAGGCCTTCTTGACGTCGCTGCGACGGCCGGGCTGGCCGCGGAAGCGCTTCGTCTTGCCTTTGGTGATGGTCGTGTTGACCGCCTTCACCTTGACGCCGAACAGGGCCTCGACCGCAGCCTTGATCTGCGGCTTGCTGGCATCCTTGGCGACCTGGAAGACAACACCGTTGTTCTCCGAGGTCAGCGTCGCTTTTTCGGTGATGATCGGCTTGACGATCACGTCGTACTGTTCGGGTTTCGCGCTCATTTCAGGCGAGCCTCCAGAGCTTCGACACCCGCGCGCGTGATCACCAGCGTATCACGCTTGAGGATGTCATACACATTGGCGCCGATCGACGGCAGGATGTCCACGCCCTCGACGTTGCGGGCGGCGCGGGCAAAGCCCTCGTTCACCTCGGTACCGTCGATGACCAGGACGCGCTTCCAACCGTTTTCCTTGACGGTCTTGGCAACGGCCTTCGCCTTGGCTTCGGCGAGGTTCAGGTCCTCGACGACGACCAGCTCGCCTGCATTGGCTTTCGCCGACAGGGCGTGCTTGAGGCCCAGTGCGCGGACCTTCTTGGGCAGATCGAAGGCGTGCGAACGCGGGGTCGGACCCTTGTAGACACCACCGTGACGGAAGATCGGGGCCTTCTTGGAACCGTGGCGTGCGCCGCCGGTGCCCTTCTGGCGATAGATCTTCTTGGTCGAGTAGCTGACGTCCGACTTGCCGAGAACCGAGTGGGTCCCCTGCTGCGCCTTGTTGCGCTGCCAGCGGACGACGCGCTGCAGGATGTCGCCGCGCGGCTCCAGCCCAAAGATCTCGTCGGCCAGCTCGATCGACCCGGCCTTGCCGGAGTCCAGCTTGATCACATCGAGTTTCATCACTTGTCTCCTTCGGGCGCGGCGTCGCCGTCAGCCTTGTCCGCCTCGATCGAGGCTTCGGCTTCCTTCAGCGCGGCTTCCTCGGCAGCGGCTGCCTCGGCTTCGGCGGCCTTGCGGGCTGCTTCTTCCTCGGCTGCGGCCTGTGCGGCTGCTTCCTCGGCAAGGCGCTTGGCTTCGTCGGCGGCCGACTTCAGCGCGGCGGGATAGATCAGGTTCTCGGGCGTCGCCTTCTTGACGGCGTCCTTGACGGTGACCCAGCCACCCTTCGAGCCCGGAACCGAGCCCTTGACCATGATCAGACCACGCTCGGCATCCGTGCGGACGACCTGCAGGTTCTGGGTCGTGATGCGGACGGCACCAAGATGGCCAGCCATCTTCTTGCCCTTGAACACCTTGCCCGGATCCTGGCACTGGCCGGTCGAACCATGCGAACGGTGGCTGATCGACACGCCGTGCGAGGCGCGCAGACCACCGAAGTTGTGACGCTTCATGGCGCCCGCAAAGCCCTTACCGATCGAGGTGCCGGCGATGTCGACATACTGACCTTCGAAATAGTGGTCAGCAGTGATCTCTTCACCGACGTTGATCAGGTTCTCTTCGGCGACGCGGAATTCCGCGATCTTGCGCTTCGGAGCGACCGAGGCCTTCGCGAAGTGACCGCGCATCGCGGCGGTCGTGCGCTTGGCCTTGGCTTCACCGGCGCCCAGCTGAACGGCGGTATAGCCGTCGCGATCAGCGGTACGCTGAGCGACAACCTGCAGACCGTCCAGTTGCAGGACGGTGACGGGGACCTGACGGCCGTCTTCCAGGAAGAGACGCGTCATGCCCAGTTTCTTGGCGATTACACCAGTACGCAGCATGATGGCCTCCTTACACCTTGATCTCGACATCCACGCCGGCAGCGAGGTCGAGCTTCATCAGCGCGTCCACGGTCTGCGGGGTGGGGTCGACGATGTCGAGAAGACGCTTGTGCGTGCGGATTTCCCACTGGTCGCGCGACTTCTTGTCGATGTGCGGACCGCGCAGAACAGTGAATTTCTCGATCTTGTTCGGCAGCGGAATCGGGCCGCGAACGGTCGCACCGGTACGCTTGGCGGTATTCACGATTTCCTGGGTGCTGGCATCCAGAACCCGGTAATCGAACGCCTTCAGCCGGATGCGGATATTCGAATTTTGCATCGTCACATCCCTCTTGCGGGGAGTTCCAGTCGAGAGGCTGACGGCGCACCACGCGGCGCCAGCTTCGGACCGTATATAAAAAAATGCAGGCCGCCCCTAGGGGTGGCGGCCCGGCATGGTTCTACCGATTCGACCTTTCGGCAAGGCCGATACCGGAGATGCGTCCCATTACAGGCTGGAACGGCCCCGGTCAAGCGGTTGCGGCCCTGCCCTGCCCTCTGGCGCCATGAAAAAGGGCC
>NZ_JAHKQB010000011.1 GCF_018860625.1 Paracoccus sp. C2R09 | reverse complement strand
TCATGACGCAGGGGTGCGTCATAGCTCATGACGCACCCCCCCCTGAAAAAATAAGCAAAAACAATAACTTATTTTTTTGCCTTCTTATGATCTAAAAGGCAGGCAAAAAATGCACAGTCCGGGCGCGCTTGCGCGCCGGGGGGGAGCGCCCGCTAGGTAGCTGGCGACCCCCCGCCGAACGGACGGGCTGTGTAGTTTTTGAATGCCGTCGGACGCGAGGCCCCTTGTGGGTCGAGTGGACGACTCCGCGGGCGGACGCGCGCGAGGGATGGGGGTGCAGGGGGAAGGGAGACGGCAGGCGAGGTCTGCTCGACTGGCACTGACAGGATCTGCTGAGAATGATCAGTGACAACTTCAGTTGTCAGGGCGGCATTTGATAACTATAGTTCGCAGATGATCGAGTTAATCCGAAGTGCGACCTTCGACAGATGGCTTTCGGGCTTGCGAGATCGCCGGGCGGTGGCCCGGATCGCGGCCCGCCTGGACAGGATGGCGGCAGGAAATCCCGGCGACGTGCAGCCAGTCGGGGAAGGCGTTTCGGAACTGCGGATCAACTATGGCCCAGGCTACAGGGTGTATTTCATCCAGCGGGGGCCAGTTCTCATCATCCTGCTGTGCGGTGGCGACAAGTCCACGCAGAGCAAGGACATCAGGCAGGCCAAGATTCTGGCCGAAGAGTGGAAGGGATAAGCGATGCCGGAAGAGAAATTCGCCCGCTACGATTCCGCCGATTACCTCAAGACGGAGGAAGATCTCGCGGCCTATCTCGAAGCGGTCATGGAAGATGGCGGTGACGATCCTGCCTACATCGCCCGCGCCCTTGGGGTGGTCGCCCGCGCCCGGAACATGACCGCTCTGGCCCATGAGGTGGGCATGAGCCGTGTAGGCCTGAACAAGGCGCTGTCAGGGCAGGGAAACCCCACCCTTTCGACGGTGATGAAGGTTGCCAAGGCGCTCGGGCTGAAGGTCTCGATCCAGCCCGGAGCGTAATGGTTCACTCGTTTCCGGCTTGTCCGGGCGGCTGGTCGATCCAGAAAGCACAGAAGCTGCCGCCATCCTCGCGCTTCACGACCTGGCCCCCTGCCGATCGGCAGAAGATGCCGGGGTTCTGGCCGAACTTATGGGCATCGGCGCGGCCTTGCAGCCAGAAGACCGCCAGAGCGCCCAGGAGCGCCCCTGTGAGGCCCACAGTGGCCAGCCACACCCAGAACCCGCCGAAATAGCGCCAAGCCTGCCTACGGGCCTCTCCTGCGGCGCTGAGCAGCCGTTCGGAAGCTTCCATGCTCTCACGGTGCGCTTCATGGATGGCATCTCGGGCCGCAGTGGAGGCGGCGTGCATGGCGTTCAGGCGGAGGTCCGTGGCCACGGTGAGAAGGCTATTCTCGATGCGGTCCTGGACGGCGGGTCCGACTTTCGACATGCCATCCAAGCCTTGCACGACCTTGGCGTTGAGGGCTTTCGCCTCGGTCTTGTCGAGGCTTGTGCGCTGGAGCTGGTCGATCTGGCGGCGGATGAGGGTGATTTCATCGGCCAGGATCTCGAAGGGGTCTTTGACGCCGCTCATTCCCGATCCCCTTTTGCCTGAGCGGCCTTGGCGTCGAGTTCATCGAGCAGTCCCGCCACCTCCTTGAGGTCCACGTCGCGGGTAACGTTCTTGCGCAAGGTGCCTGCCATCCACCGTGCAATCTTGGGGTCTTTCAGAGCCTCGGTCGTGACAACCGCCCCGACGATGATCTTGCGCCTGGTATCGGCGGCTTTCTGTCTGCTCTTGAGACGGTTCAGCTTCGCCTGCGCCTCGGCAATCTGCTGATCAATGCTGCGTGCCATTTTAAAATCCTGAGTTCTCTCAATGGTTGCAAGTCTGGCCGCAGAGAGGATAGGCTGCAAGACACGAAGTGCCCACTTATACAAACACTGCGCGTTTGTGTGGGCAAGGGAACACTGGCGTTTCCCTTGAACCCTTAGCTGAGTGCAGCGCTGACATGGCAATCTACCATCTTCGAGCCTCGATGATTTCCCGCAGTCAGGGCCGCAGCGCCACGGCGGCAATTGCCTATCGTGTGGCGGAGCGTATCGAAGACCGCCGCACCGGCCTTGTCTTCGATTACGCCAAGCGCGGCGGTGTCGATCACACCGAGATCCTTGCCCCGGACCACGCGCCGGATTGGGTCTCCAACCGATCCGAGCTGTGGAACCGTGTCGAGGAAGCCGAGACCCGCAAGAACAGCCAGGTGGCCCGCGAGGTGCGCGTGGCCCTGCCTGCCGAGCTGACCCATGCGCAGCGGATCGAACTGGTCCGGGACTTCGCCCAGGAACAGTTCGTGGATCGCGGCATGGTCGCGGATATCGCCCTGCACGCGCCGGGGCGCGACGGCGATGATCGCAACCACCACGCCCATATTCTGCTCACCACCCGCGAGATCGACCCCGAAGGCTTCACCACCAAGAACCGCGACTGGAACAAGGTCGAGCTTCTCGAAGACTGGCGGGAGGCATGGGCACAGGGTGCCAATCTCGCCCTCGAACGCGCCGGCATCGAGGAGCGCATCGACCACCGCACCCTGGAGGCGCAACGGGACGAGGCCCTTGAGCTGGCCGCCGAGGCGCGGGAGCGTGGCGACGAGGCCGAGGAGCTGCGTGAGACCGTGCGGGCCGTCGCGCTGGACCGCGAGCCGCTACCGCAGCTTTCCGCAGGGGCGTGGCAGCTCAAGGAGCGCGGCATCGAAGTTGCGGCCGTTCAGGTCTGGCGAGAGGTGAAGGCACAGGCTGTCGAGGTGGCCCGCGTGGCGCAGGAGCTGGCCGAGCGGGCGCGTTCCTGGCTGGAACGCGCCGCGGAACGCCTCGTGCCAGAACGGGGACTGGCTCATGCCAGGGGCCGAAGAGACAGTATCAGTGATGGGCAAGACCTAGCTGCCCGGATGCGGGCGGCATGGGAGGCCCGCCAAGATCAGCGAGCGTGGCAGCCTGAGCGGGATGCCATTCGCGAACCTGCTCGTAGTCTGGCCGAACGCATGCGGGCGGCGGCGCAGGGGATTGATCGGGATGCGCTGGCGGGGCGCGCTGCCGAGTTACAGCAGGGTCGTCAGGCCGAGGAGCGCCAGCGGGTGCAGGATGCCGAACGTCTCAAAGAACAGGAACAGTTGCGGGAACGGGAAGAGCATCACCATAATCGAGACGATGGGCTTTCCCACTAATTCGACCGTTCCTGAGCCCGTATAATTCAACTTCTTCTGCCGTGCGATTATCTCGACCTATTTAAAATTTCACTTTGGCAAACTATTGCAGCTCATGCGATTATTCGCAAATTGCCCTGAAATTTGTTTAACAAGATATTTTCATATTAGGCCTCCAAGTGCGTTGCTTGTATAGGCGTGATTTGCTTGGGCAGCGTCAAACAAGGAGCTTACCGAGCTGATATCCGGCGCAGTGGCAATTTTCAAATATCCGCGAAAGCTATTTTTTTCATATACATGGAAAACATATTCAGAAGCCCAATAGAACTCTTCTTCGTCTACGTACTTCTTTCTATTAACTTCTGAAACAACATATGCTTTATCGTCTTTTTTTGCAACGTATGAATTTTCGACTGCAGACCAAACGTCACCAGAATAAAGATCTGTTGGTTCCCAACTTATCTTGTTGTTTGATGTTAGCTCAAGAAGCTTAGTTATGGCCTTGCGCCACTGCTCATTGGAGTAGCTCATTACGCAGCCCTCATGTCTTTAATTTGGTTTGTAATCTCATCGGCCAATTCTGACAGGCTTTGGTGCAAGTCCCAGTAAGCATTAGCTTGGCTAGATGTGGTGGTGCGGCTGTATCCTCCTGAGAGCCCATTCATTAGTTTGCGAAAATTTGAATCTGCGACTTTAGCAAGTTTTTCTACTTCTTTGTTCTTCATTCGTTGTGCGGACCTTAATGTAACTGGTATTTCAGAAATGAATCTTTGCGACCTTATCTCCATTGCGGGCTCGCTAGAAAACTCGCTCATTTTTCTTGATATGGAAATTAATTGCTTGCTTAACTCGGGGGATCTTGTTTTAAAATAGTGCCTATTGGATAAGGTCATTACTTCCAATAATGCATATAGAGAAAAGACAAATCCATAGTAGCCTAACAACATTCCTGCAGATGACCACAAAAACGAAGTATGAATGTTCCATTTGCCATCTGGAGGGGCTGAAAAGAAATAGACTGCCGCAATGAGTCCAGGAGCGATGATAAGAGATAATATAATTTGCTTATGATTCACAATGAGCATCCTTTAAAATGGAATTTCATCGTCATATTCACTGTCCGTATTGGTGCTGGGAGGGGGTAGTGCTTTAGGCGATGGTTGCGCGACAACTTCTTTTACTAATTTCTCTTCTTCTTTGTCTTGGCCTATTAGGCTTGCTATTGTCGCAATGGCGCTAGGGGCGTCTGCAAGAAAGGACGCTGTTCCGCTTAATCCTAATCCTATGGCGGCCAAGGATGCCATTATTATAGAAAATCTAACTCGGGGGCGATGAATTTCTTCAATCAAATCTTCTAGTTTGCCCAGAAGAGATTTCCTCTTGCTTTCTTCTAAGTCGCTATTTTCAATTATGTCCTTCAATTTTTCTATTTCATACTCAATAAGGCGCTTTGTTTTTATAGTGAGCTTGACTGAGGTAGGGCTGCTACGTCCCGCGTTCCGAATGCGAAGTTTCGTGACAAGGCTATTTGCAGACATGAGAAATCTATCAAACCCATCTGTGGGGTCATCCAATCTCTCATAATCTGGAAGGCCGTGAAATCCTAGTTCTGCGGCGGCTGCAAATACCGTGCTCATATATTGTAACCTAACCAGCGTGTCGAATGTATTAGGTGTATTCTCGGTGATCATTGACGACATGTTGCGCCGGCAAATCGCCTCAATGGTAATAAATTGGCTTTCTGGATCATCAGGGAGATTATCATAGTCTTTATCTGTTATTAGATCATATGTTAATGTCACGTGATACCCCCGTATTTTCGCCCTGTATGATTATAAAAATCATATGAATTTATTTTTTATCCCCGGATGTATATGATTTATTATAACATCTGACATGGTGTCTAAGGGAAATACCGAGCATAAAGGTCAAAATGGCCACCAGCGGCGGCGTGTTTCTTGAGTTGTGATCCTTTGCCTCCACTTGTCCCGATCCTCTTCCTGTGTTGTTCGAAGGTCGGATAGCAAGCCGGTTGCCTGGGCACGCCAGCGGTCCCGATCCTCTTTCAAATCTGCTGATACTTCTCGTTCGCGGGCAAGAGCTTCGCGCTCTCTTTCAAGAAGCTGTTCCAACATGGCGATTTTGCTGGATTCTTCCGTTCCGGGGCGTTCCGAATGCGCTTCATGGTGCACCAATGGTGCGCGTTCCGGTGCGTTCTGGGGGAACGCCCTGGCAAGTTCTGAGGGGTCTATTGAGAATGTTCCATCTTCATTTCTGACTGCACTCAATCGCCCTGATTTTATGGCTCTGTTGAGCGTTGATTTGCTTTTTGAGATGGATTTTGCAGCTTGAGATAAGGTTAGGAATGACATGGAACGCCTGCCGTTCTGTGGTGCACCATTTTAGCCGTTCCGGGCGGAACGCGGAACGGCCTCATTCGCCTTCTTCCGTCGAGGGAAGATCGGGCTCCATGCCATCAAAAAAAGGCTGCGATATGGGGGGGAGACCTGTTCCCGAGGGCAGTTGCCGTTCGCCTTGGAACAGGGATGGCACCCGGCGCAAAGGCTCCAGTTCGTCCAGCAGCGTTTGATCGGGCTGCTCATCAGAAGACAGGATAATCGCAGCACTGAACAGGCTGTAACGGATACCGTCTCGCTTGCCACTCCATGCGACACGATCATTGATGATGTAGGCGTTGACCGTGCCGTTTTCTCCGATCTGCCGCACTTCGACCCAACGATCTTCACACAGGGTATCAAGGGCACGCTGAACAGTGCGGCGACTGCACCCCATCAGCTTCATCAGATTTTTTTGGCTGACCACGACAGCGTTATGCTGCCCAACTCGCGCTGTCAGGATGTGCATCAACTGAGCGGCTTTCGGAGCGCGTCCAATCAGCGCCGCCCAAGCTTCGTGCGCAGCTCTCTCCGTCTGGACCCACTGGCCAGTTGCTGATCGTGAAGCGGCAACGGCTTTTGTCATGTTCCTGGCCCTTTGAGGTGTCGATCAAGTTGCACGTTTTTTGACGCAGGGGTGCGTCAAGTGTGACCGAAAATTGGTCATAAGCTACCGAATAGTGTCCTCAAGTAAAGGACAAAAATTGGCCATACGTGGACAAAAAGTGGCCTCAAATGACGCA
>NZ_JAHKQB010000038.1 GCF_018860625.1 Paracoccus sp. C2R09 | reverse complement strand
TTCGCGGGGGGCAGGTCAGACAGATTGCATTGTGTATTTATTAATAGTCAATCGGACCTGTTAACATGCTTGATGTCTTCAGCACTTGTGGTAATCCATGATGCAAGTGGATGGTTGATTACGACAGTCCTGCCGGTTAACGCGAAGGGTGCTAGGGCCTTTCAGGTAGGAACTTCAGATGCTGACCACGACGACACGGAATGTTGCGAACCTTGGCCTGGGAGGTATCTACGTCGCTCATGTGATCAGGACGGAAGACACGACCGGAAAGTACAGCTACATTCTCGGTCTTTCACTCGCCAATGGTCGGCCCATCGGGATGGTGGTTCAGGCAAATGGCAAGATGTTCAGGCGTTTTGCCCGCTTTGTCGCCGTTGAAGACTTCCTCGCGGTTTTCAAGCCGAACGTGGCAATGATCAGCCTTTATCCTGCAGACGGTCCCGTACAAAGGATCAAGGATGTCCTGATAGAGACCTACATGTTGGACAATCCCATCATGCAGGCACCTCTCATGGAAGTGGAGCGGCAGAGACTCCTTTCGGCGCTGAGCCCAGACCGGGCGGGCACTGATGGACGAAATTCGGATACCGCAGACACTTGATGCACCACCGCTGGCATTGGTCTTCAATGCCAGCCAGATCTTCGCCTTCATCGGGTTCACCATTGTCGGCGTGATCATCGGCCATTCGTTCCTGTGCGGCGCGGTCGGTCTCTTTCTCGGAAGCTTCATCAACAAGTTCGCGGACAAGAAGCCTGACGGCTATCTCCGCCACCGCTGCTACTTCATCGGCCTCCCCATCATGTCCGGGCGCGCGACACCCCATGGGCTCGATCGGGAGTTCCGGCCGTGAAGACGGAAAGGGCGGCAAGGACCTTCCGACAGATCAGTTTCGACAACACGATCCTGAAGGTCGCGACCGGCGCGCTGATGATCAGCATGTGCTGGATGCAGTTCACCCTTGCGACCCGCGATGAGGCGGTGATCCTGGTGCCGCCCTTCCAGAACGAGACGATCGAGTTCATCAACGGTCGCGCGAACAGGGACTACTATCAGCAATGGGCATGGTCGGTCGCCATGCTGGCCGGCAACATCACGCCCGGCAATGCGGATTTCGTCCGTGGCGAGTTCGAGCGGATCTCGACACCCGCGCTTTACCGCAAGCTGATGTCCACGGTCGATGTCGAGATCCAGAACATCGTCCGCGACAATGCCATCGTCACCTTCACGCCGCGCGCGGTCATCTACGACCCGGAGCTGAACCGCTTCTTCGTGACGGGCACCCAGAGCATCGGCGGTCCCGGGCTGCGCCGCGCGGTCGACAAGCAGATGACCTACGAGCTGGGCTTCACGACCGAGCGGCTGCGCATCTACCTCGACAGCTATGCCATCTACGAAGGCAAGCCCATGACCGCGGAAACCCGCGATCAGGAGATGGACAAGCGTGAAGCGCAGGAAAGGGCCGCAAGATGAGCCGCCGTATCCTGCTTCACAGCGCAGCCCTGACCCTCCTGCTGACATCAGCCGCCGCCGCTCAGGAAAGCAGCCGCATCCGCTCGGGATCCTTCGAGCCCGCGGGTGATGCCAGCTGCAGATCGTGGTCCCTCGATTTCGAAGTGGAAAGCTGCGAGCGCATGCCCTTGCCAGGCGATCCCGGCACCATCGCGCAAGTCTATACCTTGCCCGATGGCAGCCTTCGCAGTTTGACGCAGGATCCGATGGCAGGGCAGGAAGAGGATCCGCGCGACAGCATGACGCCGGTAGAGACTGCCACGAATGTTCTCACCGATGCGCTTGGCGGCGACGACGACGACCGGGGAGAGGGTTCGGATGATCCCGAGACGGGTAGCGCGCGCCAGCGGACAGGCAGTGCGATCTCCGAGGCTGCCGCCGCGCGCGAAACAGCGACGGGCGAGGAGAATGGCGCAAGCCTTCCCGCCGACATTGCAGACGGGCGTGACGCCCCTGCCGCTGATGACGGTGCCGCCGCCGAGAACGATCAAAGCATCGTTGAGGAAGATTTCGTGTTGCCGCCCGTGGTGGCTTCCATACCCGGGCGCACCGAGATCATGCCGATGGCGATGGGCCACCTCAACCGGATCGAGACCCCATTCAAGGATCCCATGGTCCGCTCGGCATCTGCGGCCGATGCCATGACCGTCGAGTTCGATCAGAATTTCGTCTATGTCTCGGTGACCCAGCCAGTCACGCTGTTCATCCACGACAAGGGCTATCCCGATCCCGCGATCGTGGTCAGCCTCGTGCCGCAGCGCATCGCTCCGCGCCAGGTCCGCATCACGCTGCCGTCCACTGCCATGAGGGACGTCGAGCGCCATGCCGCGGCCATCGAGGCCAAGAATGCGCCCAGCAAGCCCGCCGCATCACAAGCGCCCCGCGCCAATACGAGCGGTGTGCGCCGCGCCCCGGAACCGCGCCGCGCCACCAATACCGTCGCGCATCTGATCCAAGCCTATTCACGCGGCGAACTGCCTGCGGGCTTTGGCAACATCTCCCTGCAGGGTTTCGAAGCCGAAGCATTCTGCGCGCATTCCGGTGTGCGCTTCAGCTTCCGGCAGGGATCCGGGATCGCCTCGAACGAATATATTCTCGTGCGCGGCATGGCCGAGGCCAATCAGACCGTCGATCTGAATGAACAATGGTGCGCACGTCATCCCCAGACACTGGCCGTGGCCTTCGCCCCCCGCACCCAGATCAGCCGCGAACATCCTGCAGATTTCTACGTGCTGATCCGACGCCCGAATGCGGCGATCCAGTCCGCGCGCCGGGGAGGGAACTGACATGGCCGAGAAGAAACCCCTCTCGCCGAAGGCCAAGAAATACCTCATCTACGGGGGTCTCGGCCTTGCCGGTGCCCTGGCCGTCTACGTCTCCACCCTGCAGACGGAAAAGGCCCCGGCCATCCGCGAACCTGAGCAGATCAGCCTGACCGGGAACGTGGATACGCGCAGCGTCTCGCTCGAAGGTCTCTCCCGCCGATTGGCCGATCTCGAAGCGGGTCGTGAAACCAGCTCGAAGGAGCAGAACGACACCCTGGCGCGCATCACCGAGCAGGTCGGCACCCTGACCAGTCTCGTGGAACGGATGCAAGCCGACAACGAGACACGCATGAACAAGCTGATCGAGGATGCCCTCGGACAGCAATCCGCCGCGCCCGCCGCGGTCGGAGAAGAGACGGAGAGTGATCCCGCCACTCAGCAGGTCGATGCGACCAACAGGCGGATCAGGCAGCTGACGGAACAGATTGACGCGCAGAATGAACGGCGCCGTCTGGAAGCTGCAGAGGCCGCGCGCCGCGCTGAACGCGAGCGGCAGGAACGGGATCGGCGCGAAAGCATCTACAGGCAGCCCGATCCCGTTCAGCAACAGCAGGCGGCTTCGCAGCCGGCCATGCCGGCACCCCGGATCGCGGTCTATCGGTCCGAGGAGAAGGCCGCGCCCGAGCGGGGGGCTCGGCCCGAGCCGCATTCGAACGTACCCGATCTCAACATCCCGGCAGGATCGATCCTGACGGCCATGCTGCTCACGGGCCTCGATGCGCCCACGGGTGCGCGGGCGCAATCCCAGCCCGTGCCGGTTCTGATGCGGATCAAGAAGGAAGCCTTCATGCCCAATTACGCATGGGCGGATGTCAAGGAATGCCACCTTCTCGGATCGGCTTATGGCGAGCTGTCCTCCGAGCGCGTGAACATTCGCGGCGAAGTGGTCAGCTGCATCCTCGCGGATAACAGCGCGATCGAGGGGCAGGTGAAGTTCTTCGTGACGGGCGAGGATGGCAAGAACGGGGTGCGCGGAACCCTTGTCAGCCGCTCCGGCCGCGTCCTTGCCAGCGCGACGGGTGCAGCCCTTGCCCAAGGCATCCTGTCGAGCTTCCAGGACCAGTCGGCGGGAAGCGTCTTCCTCGGGGGCGCGAGCGCAAGCGGCGGTGCCGAGGGCGGGGCGATCAGCGGGGCATCCGAAGGCTTCGACCTCCTCACCGAATACTATCTCAACCTGGCCGAGCAGACCTTCCCGGTCATCGAGATCCCCAACGGTCGATGGGTCGATGTGGTCCTGACCGAAGGGCTCACCGTGAAATTCAAGGGTTAAGATCATGCACAAGCTCATCCTTTCCTTCGCAACGCTCGCCGTGCTCGGCGCCTGCACCGGCGGCAACATGGTGCCGGGTGAAAGCCAGGGGCGATGCGACAGGGATCCCGAGAGCTGCATGAGCGTCCGCGAGGCTGCGAAGGCCACGGACGGACCTGTCTCCCCACCCCCCTCCGACCGCGCCCTTCAGCGCGAGGACGTGTTGAGGGTCTGGGTCGCGCCGATGCGCGATCCGAACGGGGTGCTTCAGAATTCGGGCCACGTCTTTCTCGAGAACTGACGGCGGATAACCGGCCGGTGGCCCGAATTATCGGCCGGCCATGTTCACAGGGACTATCGGAATGTTCGACACCACCAGGAAAACCATCAAGCTCGCCTGCGTCTCGGCCGTCGCTGTCATCGGCCTGCAGGCCACGGCCCATGCCGGCACCACCGGCACGGAGTTCCAAGCCGCCTACACGATGCTGACGGAATGGATCAACGGCTACTTCGGCCGCGCGCTCGCCATCGCCTTCCTGCTGGTCGGCCTGTTCATGGGCATCGCGCGTCAGAACCTGATGGCCTGCGGCGTCTCGATCGCGGTCGCCTTCGGCCTGATCATCACGCCGACCATCCTCGACAACGTGCTCTCGGCCACCATGTCGGAAACCACCGTCGAGATCGAAGCGCCGGCCGCCGTCAAAGCCCCTGCTTCGATCGGGATGCCCAGCTTCACCGCCGCTGTTCCCGGCTGAAAGTGAGCCGTTACCAAAAACGGCTCACTCCACGACGATCGCCCCCAACGACTGCAATCTCCAGGGGCGGTGCGGGGCTGCGGGCGAAACGCTCGCAGCCCCTCTTTTTTACCAAAGGTGCGCCATGATCAAAGCGAAAAGACTAATGGGAGGGATGCTGCTCACCTTCATGTCGGCAGGCGTGAGCGTGGCGCAGGACGGGGCCGGGTTTCCCTATATCTCCGATCTGACCAATCCCGATGCCGACACGCGCGTCAGCAAGGACCAGATCCGGGAGACCCAGGAACTGGTCTCTCCCTTCACCCATGCCGTGACCTTCCACGGGCGCGACGGCGTGGCCTACATGAGCCAGAACGGGCGCTTCGTGATGCGCGGCGTGATCTTCGACACATGGATCGGCGAGACGATCCAGACGATGGATGATCTGCAAGCCTCCATGAAGAACGTGAACCTCGCCGATCTCGGGCTGAAGGACGAGGATGTCGATCCCTTCTACTACGGCCATGGCCCGCGCAAGGTCACGATGTTCGTCGATCCCTTCTGCCCATATTGCGGCCAGCTCTTCGACGAACTGGTGAGCGATCCCTCCTACCAGGAGGATTATACCTTCACGATCATGACCGTGCCCTTCCTGGGCGACAATTCCACGCGCGCGGTCAATGCGCTGAGCTGTTCGCAGGACCGGGACGCTGCGATCGAGGCGCTTCTCCACAAGAACAGCCGCTGGATGATGGCGGCGCAGATTCCCGAGAATTGCGACATCCAGCCCGTCCTGCAACGCACCATCCTGTCGCAGATGCTGGGCGTGACGGGGGTTCCCTACATCATCGGCGCCGAGGGCGGCGTCTCTCGTGGCATGCCTCCAAGCCTGCGCACCTTCCTCGCGACCAACTGAACCAGCCTGGACGGAGATCAAACACATGTTCGACTTCAAGCCCTACAACCGCCTTCCCGATCACCTGCCCTGGCTCGCCTATGATGACGAGAGCCAGACCTTCCTGCTGGACGGCAACTATATCGGCTTCACGATCTCCGCCCTGCCGCTTTCGGGTTTCGACAGCACCATCGCCAAGCGATTCACGCAGCTTGTGAAATACGAATACCCCAAGGGGACCTTTCTCCAGTTCAACCTGCTCGTTCTTGATGATGTCTCCGATCACCTGACCGCGCTTCGCGATGAGAGGTCGGGCAGCGACGATCCCCTGATTGCCACCGCCACCACGAAGACGATCGACTTCATCCGGGCCGGTGCCTCGGGCGGCGTAGCGGGGCTGGCCGTGCGCAACTCGAACCTGCTCATCTCCTTCAAGATGCCGACCGCCGAAATGCTGCCCGACGAGGATGAGCTGCTCGCCGCCAAGAAGATCAAGCGCGAACTGCTGGAAGTTCTCGGCACCATCGGCTTTTCCCAGCTACGCGTCTTCAACGATACCGAACTGGCCTACCAGCTGTCCCAGATCCTCAACCGCAGTCGCAACGCCTCCTGGCGCACGGGCCGCAATCCCGTCGATCCCTCCCGGTTCATCCGTGAACAGGTGCTCGATTACGACGCCACCGTCACCGTGAAGGAAAAGGCCGTCCGGGTGGGCGACAGCTGGATTACCTCGCTATCGCCCAAGAAGATCCCGACGCGCTCCTATTTCGGGATCGCGGAACGCTATTCCATTGATCCGATCTCGGGTGACCGGGGCATTCCCTGCAATCACATGATCTCGGCCACGATCAAGTTCGAGGACATCTCGGAGATGCGCCCCCGGCTCGAACGGAACCGTCAGTATTACCGCAACTATGCCGATGGTCCCTTCGGACGCATCCGACCCGAATACCGCCATCGTCACGAGGATTGGTCGCATCTCATGGAGATGGTCGGGGAGGGCGAACAGGTCCACCGCTTCTCGATGAACATCCTGCTGTTCTCGGACAGCGACCAGGATGCCGAGCGACATGCGACCACCACGCGGACCTATCTCAACGAGCTGGGCTTCAACTTCATGGAGGACGCAGGCGTCACCTTCAACAACCTGCGCGCCAATCTGCCCCTCGGCCCCGAGAAGAACGATCAGCGCGACCTCGCACGGATGCGCATGAACTTTACCGAAGCCATCTCGACCTTCATGCCGGTCTTCTTCGAGTGGCGTGGCACGAAAACCCCCATGATCTCGCTGGTCGGGCGCGGGGGGCAGGCCATGGGGTTCTCGCCCTTCGACAGCGGGACGAACTACAACATCACCGTCTCGGCCGAGAGCGGCGCGGGCAAATCCTTCTTCTCCAACGAGATGATCTCCGCGATGCTGGCGACGGGGGGCCGCGTCTGGGTCATCGATGTGGGCCGGTCCTACGTCAAGCTCAATGAAAGTCTCGGCGGTCAGTTCATGGCCTTCGGGCAGGACAACGACATCTGCCTCAATCCCTTCTCCTCGCTCACGGCCAAGGAGGAGTTCGAAGAGGTCCAGGACATCCTGCTGCACCTGCTTGCCACCATGGCCGCGCCGCAGAAGGGGCTCGACGACTTCCAGACCTCGAACCTGCGCGAGATCCTCGGCGCGCAATACGATCTGCACGGTCCCGACCTGTCCATCGACCATATCGCGGATGCCTGCCTGGAGACGGCCCGGGAACAAGGAGAGGGGGCCGACAAGGAATTTCGCGAGAAGCGCATCTCCGACATCAGCTACGGGCTGCGGGCCTTCTGCCGCGCCGGCCAGTACGGGAAATACTTCAATGGCCCGTCCAATATCGACTTCACGTCGAATTTCGTGCTGCTGGAGCTGGAAGAGCTGAAGAACCAGAAGCACCTTCAGACGGTCGTGCTGCTGCTGCTGATCTACCAGATCCAGAACGGCATGTATCTGGGCGAGATCGACATCAAGAAGCTGATGCTGATCGACGAGGCATGGGACCTGATGTCCGAGCCGCAGATCGCCAAGTTCATCGAGGCGGGCTATCGGCGCTTTCGCAAGTATAACGGCTCGGCCTGTATCGTGACCCAGGCTCTGACCGATCTCCACGACACCCAGACCGGTCGCGCGATCCTCGCCAACAGCGCCATGACGATCATGCTGCAGCAGAAATCGGCCACGCTCGACAAGCTGGCAAGCGGCGACAACCCGGAATTCTCCAAGGCGCTCTGCGAGCGATTGAAGACCGTGCGGACATCGCCGGGGCGCTATTCGGAGATCTTCGTGCGGACATCGGAGGGCATGGGCATCGGGCGCTTCGTCGTCGATCCGTTCCGCGCGCTTCTCTATTCCACCCGCCCGAGCGACGTGGCCGAGATCCGCAAGCTCACGAAACAGGGTTACAGCACCGAGGATGCCATCAATCGCATCATCGAGGCACGCGGGAGGAACAGCTGACCATGGGAAACGGCACCTCCTTCGAAGCGACCTTTGCGGCAGGTATCGGCATGATCGGATGCATCCTGGGGGCCTGTGCCCTCGTGATCGCACTCGACAAGGGCAGCGGGGGCCGTCCCGTGCTCGTCTATGATGCCGCTTCCATAGCCCGTCAGGCGGAACCCTATATCGCGGCGGGGCAAACCCCCATGGCCGTCATAGATGCCGCCATCGAGCGCGCGGTCGAGGCCGGGGCCATCGTGATCGACGGCGAAGGGGTGAAGGCCCCACCATCGCGCATGTTCCAGCTGGAAACCTTCATTGCCGTGGGCAGCGATGTGGGCAGGCTCGACGATTCTGCAGCCTTTGCGCCCGCGGGCACCATTCCCATGAGCGCCGAGACGATAGACGCGCAGCATGCCACGCAAGGCGATGCGGAGGTGACCCGATGATCCGCGCGCGCAGGAAGGAAAGGAAGACCCTCAAGGATTTCGACTGGCTGATCGGCGCGAAGGTCCTGGGGATCTGCACGGTTCTCGGCACAGGTTTTGCATATGCCAGCCAGCGCTATGTCATCGGCCTCGACACCCAGGACACTCGCTGCCTGGACGAGTGGTTCTTCGTGATCGACACATGGGCGCGGCCGAGCGCCGCCGAGGTCCGACTCAACGACTACATCGCCGTGGCACTGACGCCTGAACAGACCCCTCCTCACGCAAAATGGAAGCCCGGACATGTCATGGTCAAACGCGCCGTCGCGACCCGCGCAGGCGACCGGATCGAGATTTCCGGGACGGGTGCAATGTTCAGTCATGGAGCCGAAGCCTGGCGGCATGGGACCGCCCTCGAAGCTGCACCCGCACTCGGTCTCGATGTCGCGGCACTGACCCGCGAGATCGTGCTGGAAGAGGGCGAACTGTTCCTGATGGGCGATCACCCCATGAGCTATGACGGGCGCTATTACGGCCAGGTCGACGAGGAACAGATCGTGGGGGCCGTGCTATGGGCGTTCTGAACCGTCTCGGCGGCGTACTCATCCTGAGCGGCATGATCTGCCCGCAGCTTCCCGGCGCACAGCAATACCGCCTGACCCCCGAGGATGTCACGCCGCGCGGACAGAAGGAATTCGGCCTCTGCCCGGACGAGATCGCCTCCCCGGCCCGGCTGGACGAGTTCCGCTCCATGGCCGAGGAGATCGGCGGGCAGGCAGGCATCGAGACCGCGCGGACAATCCGCAAGGTCGGGGAGGAGATGGGTATCGACACCTCCGAGCCCGATACTGCCGAAGCTCTCGCAGCCGCCCCCGGCATCGCCAAGCTGCCCGAGGGCATCCGGGCGTCCATTCTGGTCACGGCAAACCTGGGCGAGAATACCCTGAGTGATCTTCTGCATCGCTACAGGCTCCGCAAGGATGTCCGCTTCGTGTTCCGGGGCGTTCCCGATGGCATGACGATCCCGGAGTTCGGGCTTTGGCTTTCCGATCTGGCAGCATTGACCGAGGCCGACCGCGGCTCGGCGCCGGCCGACATGAACATCATTCTCGATCCGGAACTGTTCATGCTGACAGGTGCCGAGCTGGCACCGACGATCGTGCTGGAGGACCTGACGCGGCCGGCCCCTGACGGCACGGATCCGGGCCTCGATCTTGGCCGGATCATCGCGCGCGCCGAGGGGTTCAGCGATCCCGATTGGCTCTACGAGCGCCATCTGGCGGACAATGCGGAGGATCTGACCAATCCGAATGTCGTCGAGATCACCGAAGAAAACCTGATAAGCCGAGCCATCCGCGAGGCCGAAGCGGTCGCATCGCGCCTCACGCGCGATCCCGAGCTCCTGAAGGAGCGCTTCTGGAGCCGTACCGCCTCCGAGCTCTCCGCAATGCCGGTCACGCCTGCCAGCGAGGCGCGCGAGCGAGAGCTGCATTTCATGTTCCGCGCCTCCAAGGACATCACCGATCATGAGGGCCGGGTACTGGCCCATGCGGGCGAGGTCTTCCGTCCTGGTGACGTGTTGCCCTTCGATCGCCGCATCTTCGTGATCGATCCCAACAGGGCAGGGGAGCTGCAATTCGTCGAAGAGGCGCTGAACTCCCCGCGCCAGGGCGTGAACCGTGCGCTGGTGATCGCAACCGCGCTGCCAGCGACCGCACCGGGGGTCGATCCGTGGCAGGGCCTTCAGGATCTGGTTTCACGCTTCGGCATGCAGGTCTTCCTGCTCAACGATCAGTTCCGCGACAACTTCCAGATCGAGCATACCCCGACCGAGATCTATCCGCAGGAAGAGGAGAGCAGGGTCCTGGTGCTCAGCCGGGAGGTCGCGATCCGATGACCCGCTCTCGCACCGCTTGCGAAACCCATCTGCAACGCGCCGGCATCGCCTTGGGCAAGCGCCCCGAGGATCTGCACAATCTTTGCCCGTCCTGCCTGCGCGCCAGGGACCTGCGCCTGCCTGCGGCCTATGCCGATCTTGGCGGTCTCGCCCGCGGTTCGGCCTGCGGCGTGATCGCGGATTGCCGCGACCCTGCATTGCTTGCTCGCGTCTCGCAGGCAGGTATCGACCCAAGTGAGGCGTACCTGTGCTTCCCGCGTCTGCGCAGACCCCTGAATGGACCCGATATCGAGGTCGAGGCCGTCGATGCCCTCATCTGCCTGACCAGGGGGGAAGGGCGGTGATGAGCAATTCGAAATATGGTGGACGCGGTTTCCACCATGTGTCCGAGTTCCCGCCGGCACTTGATGCCTTTACCCGAAGCTACGAGGTCGCACAGGCCGTTCCGGGGGCACCGAAATTCAATTCCTGCCATTCATGCCTCGCGAACATGGGCTGTCCCACGCCGCCCGAGACCCATTTCGAGCTCGGGCAATGTTCCTCCTGCGGCGATGTGGCGCTCATCTGCGATCCCTGGCTGTCCGATCTTTACCAAGCCTTCGACCTCCGGCCGGGACCGGTGCTGCCCGTGGTTCGACAGCCCTTCTCGCATTCCTCGCTGATGCCCCATGTCCAGCTGCTCGCGCTGATCGGCCGGCATCTGAAACGCCCGTCCGGATCGAAGGGAGAGCAATGATGATGCCCCGCAATCTCACGAAGCTGGCCGCCGCTGCCGCAACCGCCCTCGCGGTGACGGCCGGCGCCGCGCTCGGGCAGGGCCACTGCCCTGCGAGCAACATCATCGGTTCGGGGATTATCAGCAATGTCTGCTGGTCCTGCATCTTCCCGCTGAGAATTTCCGGGATCACGATCTTCGGCAGTCCGCAGGCTGCCTCCGGCACCGATGCGAACGGCTTCTCGATGTCCTCGCGGCCCCGCGTTCCCGACGAGGCTGCCAATTCGGCGGTCTGCGTATGCAATGATGGCGCGCTTCCCACCATCGGTGTGCCTATCGGCATGTGGCTTCCGACCGAGCTTTACGAGACGACCATGACGCCGGGATGCTCTTCGGTTCTCGGAGGCGTTCAGATCGGCATTGCCGATCCCCTCTATCTGGGCAGCTCGGGCGATCCGACATCCGACCTGGAGCAGCAGAGCTTCAACCACGTCCATACCTACAGCTTTCCGATCGTGCTGATGATGGAGCTGTTCACCAAATGTGCGTCCTCCTACTCGGACATCGACATCCTCTACCTCTCCGAGATCGATCCCATGTGGAACGATCCGATCGTCGCCATGTATGGCAATCCGATGTCGGTCTTCGGATCCTCGATCATGGCCCAGGCCGCCTGCGCCGCGGATTCCATCTCGTCGAGTGTCGGGCGCCCCATCGACGACCTGTTCTGGTGCGGCGGCAGCTGGACCACGACAATGGCCCCCTATACCGGCTTCGAGCATGCCCAGGGGCCTGTGCAGTTCAGCTCGTCCACCGCACAGAAGCTCCTGGCAATGAACGCGGCGCGCGGGATCGAGCGCAGCCATGTCGGCAACGAGGCTCTGTGCCAGGCGCAGTATCAGCCGATGCTGAAGCGCTCGCATTATCGCTGGCAGGCGGCATGGCCTCGCGCGGAAGGAACCCGAAACCACGCATCCGGTGAAAGCATCCTGCGATGGGGTGCGGGTCGCACCATTCCCGGCGTGGCCGAGATGCCGATCTACCTTCGCTGGAACTGGACGGATTGCTGCGCGACCGTGTCTGGAGGCTGACGATCATGATCCGGACCATTTATGTCGTGTCGAAGGCAGTTTGCATCTCGGCCACGCTTCATCTTTCCCTGCTCGATCTGGCATGGGCCCAGACCTCGCCCGAGATGCGCGAAGCCGCCTCCCAGGCTCATACCGATACCTTCAAGCCCAATCCCTCCGATCTCTATTCCCGGTCAGGCCAGAACATCACCATTAGGGACGCCGCGCCTTCGGGGGATATGACCTTCCATTCGCGCGCCATGAACTTCGGCGTGACGGGTCAGGACGCCTCGGAAGGGTCGCTTCCTCACATCAGCACATACGAGGATCTTTATTCCTACCGGGATACGGAGATAGGCCAGCTGGAGGCCGGGACGGGCCAGTTCGGCTCCACAGGTCGCGTGAATGCCGAGGCCAATGCCATGAGCGTCCTTCGCGACAGCGAGGGCATGCCATCGGTCGGCACCGATTTCCTGTTCGGCTCCACGGAAATCCTCGAAGACGGCAGCGAGGATACGGCGGAATTCGGGCAGTGTATCATCGTCGAGGAGACCGGCAGCGTCGAATACGACTACGACAGCAGCGTCATCAACACCTGCGACAGCTCGGCGCTCGCGCTTGAGCCGATGTCCGCCTCGCGCATCTACAACGGCCCCCACCCCCTGTTCACTTACCGGACGATCTCCGGGGTCGGTTATTGCGAACACGAAGGTAACCGGGTCCGCACCGATACGGCCCAGACCTGTGCGAAGCTTTCGGCGCTTGAAACCGTCCCCACGAATGATCGTGGGGATCTTTCCGTCAGATCGTGCAGCGGGATCGAGCGATGTGTCGAGCTGGTCTTCGACCAGGACGGGTCATCCACCGGGGCCATCATGAACTTCAGCATGCGGGACGGGATCGAGCTGTCGGCGGCGCGCGTGACGGCCACGAGCCTGCGCGACAGCGGCTACGTCGCGCATAATGGCAGCAACATCATGTCCGGCGATGGCTCCATGAACATCGCGGCGATCACGTCCAGCCCCTCGGCCGCCCACCAGATCGGGATCTCCGGTGGAACGGAAGAAGTCCTGCGGCGCGATCCTCCCTCGGGCTATGCCGACATCGCCACCACTCACTATCTCCACCGCTACAGTAGCCTCTGGGCGACCAGGAGGTATCTGACATGGGACGGAGAAACGCTCGATGATCCCGACCGAGGGGATTTTCCGGTCTCCATTGGCGAGTGCGTCTACCATCTCGGCGTGTGGAGCCACGAGGACAGATACTGGCGCACCGACGAGGACATGATCCGGGCAAATTACTACCATCTCTATCGGGAGTGCTCCGGCACCGATAATGTGGATGCCCATGTCGTCCTGCGCTTGAACTATTCCCCGACCCCTCTCTTCACGGAATGGGGTTACAACGCGACCCAATATGCCGACCTGCTTTCGCTGGCATCCGATGCCGCCTGTCGGATCGAATACACGGTCGAGGAAACCGCAGCCAATTCCGGCGGCTGCGTCAATTCCTGGACGGACAGCGATGGACGGACGGGTGTGGCTTGTGGGTCGAGCATCCCCGTCGCGCCCTTCGGCATGATCGACGACAGGGCGGCCACGCGGATCAGGATCAATCCGATCTGTCTTGAGGATCCGATGGGTGAGGCGTTTACCGAGACGAACAATTGCGGGCTCCTCGAAGCTGACAGTTCCTGCAGCTTCATCGGGCGGACCTGCGCGCTTCGCCTTGATGACGGAACCTGTGCGATCCACGAGAACCGGTACCAGTGCGGTGAGGCGATACGCTATACCAGCCCGGTCGTTGAGGAGCTGAACATCTGCGAGTCGAGCCTCAGCTGCATGGGCGATGAGTGCATCATCAATACCGGCACCAGCGGCGCCGAGGATCTGGCCGATACCGCGGCCAAGCTTGCTGCGGCTGACATGTTGATGAGCGACATGCAATGCACCGAGGACCTGGATACGGCCATTGACCGCGACGAGGCCATGCTGAGCTGCGAGCTGTTCGCTGGTGAGCGGGAAACCTGTTCACGCCGCGCGCTTGGATTGTCGAATTGCTGCACGACGCCATCCGGCGTCAGTGTGGCCGATTACCTGCAACTGGCCTTTTCCGTGTCGAGGCTTTCCCGCGCTGTCGAGGGCACGAGCCTGTCCAGCCCCCTGACATCCTCCTGGGTGTCCATGGAGAACGCGGCGCGAAACAGCTTCTCCGAACTGTCCCGTCCGCTCACCGAAACCTGGGAGTCGATTGTCGGCAATAGCGGCGCTGCACGAAATGTCGGCAACGCTTTGTCGATGGAGACGGTAAAGCAGGAGATGATGAAGAAGGCCGCGAGCTGGACCGCGGAGGTCTTCGGAGAGCAGGCGGCCAACTCGATCTTCCAGGTGGGCGGTGGCGATGCCATTGCGGGCGGCGTGCTGCAGCCCGGCAATATCGGGATGACGAAAGTCGCGGCGACGGTCATGAACGCGGTGATGACCGCATATACGATCTACACGCTCGTGAATGTGCTGGCGACCGTGCTGCTGGCCTGCTCGGAAGGCGAACAGGAGCTGATGGTGCGCCGCGCCCTGAAATCAACCCACGAGATCGGAGAATACTGCTCACGGCGGGTCTTTGGCTGGTGCGTGTCTCGAAGGACGGCCTTCTGCATGTTCAATTCGCCCCTGTCGCGGATCATGAATGAGCAGGCCCGCGAGCAGCTTGGCATCGACTGGGGCACCCCGTCCGACAGCAACTGCCAAGGCATCACCGTGAGGCAATTCCAGTCGCTCGACATGGACCGGATCGACCTGTCCGAATGGACCGGAATGATGATGTCGAGCGGCATGATCAACTTCGATCGTGTCACCGATATCGACACCCTGACTGGCACCGGGTCCACCTATGGTCGAGCCCTCGAAGACCTCTATACCCGCGAGGACGCGATCACCCGCAATGGCAATCGCTATGACGGGATCGACACCGACATGCTGCGCGAAGACGCGGCCGGGGATTTTGGGCGAGGGATTGTCCGATGACGCCATACGGTTCCTTTGAACTGCAAGGCGGACCGACCAGGGAAATGAAAACCCGCTTCTGTCTAACGCGCCGCTCCAGCCCGCCGATCATCGCCGATCACTGCGCTGAAGTGATGACAACGGAATGCTCGTCACGCGGGCTCGCTTGATGCGGCGATAACATGCCTTCTGAAAGTTGAGGGTTTCAGACCTATGACCTTCGCGAGGCGTTCGACCGATCCGACCCCGATCAGAACGCGGTGCGCAACGCGCGAGAACGGGCTGCTGCGACGAAAGCTGCAGGGCCGGCTTTCCGCTCACTATCTTGAAGCGTACGACCAGCGGTACGAGATCAAGCTATGTTGTCGCCATCGCCCACAGGATCGATTGGAGCGATGACGCTCCCATGCGTGCCGCGAAGATCAGCGGCTCCCATCCAGCACTTTCGTTCTGTCGACCTCAAGGGAGGGAAACAGGGATCATGGTCGGCCTATTCCCTTGCAGGGCTGAGGGGGGAGCATCGATTCATACCAGGACATCTTGCGTCCGAGCTGCATAGAAGTGAAAAAAACCCACCATTAAGACAAAATACCCTGTTAAGATGGGTGCAGGGGCCGGAAATGTCTTGAGGGCTCTGCGCTGCAAAGGCTATTTGTCTAGATGACAAAGGATACTGCCGCGCATCACTGAAGGAGAAGGATCGAGAACCCTAAAACGCAAAACCCCCGCTGACGAACAACGAGGGCTGCGTATAATGCTAACTAGCTTGGTCGCTTCCAGCATTACGCGTTCTCCGACAGCCATGCAAGAAAAAACGCATTCGTGCGAATAGGAGAGCAGTGGCTTTCTCAGTTCGTTCCCGGGCTAAACCAGAGCTGGAACATGAGGGCAATGAACGACGAGAGGGTCCGCGCAGCGGCTCTCGCAGATAGCTTCGCGGGTCTTCCCGCCGGAGTGACGCATCTTGAGCTATGGGATCGCCTGAATGGCGCACGGTGCGACCTTGGGCTGAACAGCAATGAACTTTGGCTGCTGGGCTATTACATCAAGCGCACCAGGGCGAATGATTGGGCCCCGGGAAACCAACCCGTCGTAGCCTGGCCGAAATTCGAGGTCTGCTTTGATAGCGGCTGGTCCGAGGACACCCTGTCCCGCGTCGAGCGCGGACTGTGCGCCAAGGGCTTGATCGCGTTCCGCGACAGCTCGAACTGCAAGCGTCGGGCGTTCCGCACACGGGACGGAGGGCTCCCCGAGAATGCGTCCGGAATTTCCCTCGCGCCGCTCGGAGCCCGTGCCGAGGAGATCTATGCGCTTGCATTCCAGCACACCGAAAACAAACGGAAGCTGGCATCCCTCTACCGTGCGCTGTTCGATGCTCGTGTGCGAGCGAGAAGCCTCCAAAAACATCCCGACCTTCCTGGCTCCATCAAAACTATGATACATAATCTTCTGGCCGAGCTCCCGGCCCGCAAGGATCCGGCCGCGGACATCACGGTGATCACTGCGCTCTTGGAAAAGTCGCAAGACATCCTGCGCCGCCTGGGGGCCATGATCGGTCTTCCGGAAGAGCGGCAGGTCACCGCCGCGGCCAGCGCAGATGGCGGGACAGCCACGCTTCGGCGCCGCTTGCATCGCCCTCGCCGGGACGTTTCGCCTCGCCCCGCATCCTTGCCACACATGCACCGCAAAATTGCCGAGCGTAAAGATCCAGAATCCAAACAACCTATGAAGGATAAGGAATTACTAAGCTTATTGATGGCTGCGCCGGAGACGTTCCGCGCAACACTGGAGGTCGCCCAGGAACGATCCGGCAGCAATGCTTGGGAGATCGTGCTGAACGATGCGATCGACGATTACGGTCGCAACCTGTCCGTGAACAGGAATTACATTGGAAAACTGCGTAGACAGTTTGGCATAAAGAGGACGGTAAAGGCCCTGTTCTGCCTCGGCCGTATGGCCGAAAACGGTGCGGACATCAGAAACCCTGCCGGATATGCACGCCATATTGCCAGTATGCGCTAATATACAAAAAATGGGTCTTCGGGAAGGCATTCTTGACGCCGAATGCGCGACGTGAACGCGTTTTCACTGAAGATTTTTTAAGTGTGTATGGCATTGGCACTTGGGGCTTCGTAATTGGGGGTGGGTCACTTGATTTTCAGGGGTTTTGAACAGCTAATCACTTCTCGTGGGGATGGCTGCTATAATCTTCGGATTTGATTTGCTGTTGTCTCTCTGTAATATCTGAGATTATTTTTGTATGCGAAAAGGATGATCACGATTGATCAAGGTAATTTTTTCTTTTGGCTGCATTGCTGCAGCGCGAGGGTTCGTCTGGTTCATCATCAAACGAAAAATAATCGCTGCGTTCCAGTTTAAGACTTCTCTAGATTTTCAAAGCTTTTAATTATGAGTTGTCATCAGTATTACGTACTCGTACATCGATTGTGTTCTTGGTATTTGAGCTGACGATGCTGAAGTTTGGGGCTAATAATGGACCTTCAAGATGAACTAGCCTCGCTCGAAGAAGCCGGGGTGTGGAGAGTTAATGCGGAACCTGATCGTGCTTTCTCCAAAGCGGGCATTATTCTCAACGAAAGCCCTCAGCAGAATTGCTATTCATCATGGTCAGGATAACGCTACCTCCAGGAGCCTGTCCGCGGTGCTGCAACGATAGTTGCGAGCCAATCGATGAAAGCTTCTAGCCTGCGCAGGCCGGCGGTTCTGGTGAGGTAGAGTGCCGTTATGTCCAGAGGGGCAGCTACCAATTCGCCGGGAAACAGCTCTACGAGACGCCCTTCAACCAGATCTCGGTTTACCATCAGGTCGGAGAAGCGCGCGATACCCATACCCGACGGCACCAGCGCACGGACTGCCTCGCCATTTCCGGCTTCGACCGCGGCGCTGGCCGACACTTTTCCATGATCGCGGAAGCTCAGCTAGCTCATATGTTCCGGTAAGCTAAACCTGACCTGTCAAAGATGCTGAAAGTCGCCGCGGCTTTCGGGCCAACCAAACTTGTCCAGGTAACCCGGTGCGGCACAGGTTGGTAATGTGAAGATGGGGGCCTTTCTCGAGGCGCAGAAACGGAATCTGGCGAACGCCAATGCGAAGCTGGTTGCCGCGGACAGGGCAATGCAGGACCGGGGGGGCCTCCATGGCCGCGAGACCGAGGCTCGGGAAGCTGCCCTCCGGGCATACGAGGAGGCCGTGAACGCGAAGGAGTAGGACCTGTAAGTGGCTTTTCGCAGCCTCGATACTATCATGACCGGCCTGGAGGACGGCTCGGTCACCGTGGCGGACAACAAGATCACAGGCCCGTGTACTCAGCAGCCATCTTCGAAGGGCATTCGCAGCGGATGCACCGAGGACGCCGAGACTGTCGCTCCTCCGGCGCTTCGTCGGGTTTGTCATCAGCTCCTGGAACGCCGCCGAAACTCGCGGCGGACCCGAGATCGAGCAAGACTATCGGGAGGGGCTGTCGATGTAGCGAGAGGGCTCTGGGGCGGTAGAGAATGCAGAGCACCTGAGGACATGGGTGAATGAGGGCGGAAAGCAGACGGTCAGTGCTGCAACTTGACGGCTGCGACATTAGGGGGGAAGCTGCCGTCCGTCGATGGCGATGCAGTCCCAGTCCGTCGCTGTAGAAGGATTTAGCCAGATCGACATTGCCCAATTGACCCGCTTTAGAGTATCGAAACACTGGTTGCCTGCCGATAATCGCAGATCACCAACCCGAAATTTACACTAGCTTGTCGGACGTGGCCTTAAAGCGACACGACATAATTATATAACTACTTGGCGTTAACACCAAGTGCATACAGCAGGGTCTTTGCGGCACTTGATCCCGCCCTTGCAGACACGCATGCCTGAGATCAGGCAAGCGGCTAAATCGTTAAGAAACCGAATAGGGCTCCACTAATGGCTTCCAATAAAAACTATAAGATTTATCTAAATAAATTGGAAGTTGTAGAGGTCGAAGCCCCACCAATCAATAAAATCTCTCACCTATCATATTTGCCGAATTCTCCAAACCCATTTGGAAACACATTAAAACGTGGAAAGTTTGTAAATCATGATGGTAAAAAATGGCTTCTTGATGAACAGCTTTCAGACTTGCATGAACAATATCTTAGTTATGCGAGCGAGGTTTCGCAATTTAAACTGCAGTTTTCGTTCGAAACATCGCTAAAACTTCAAGAAATTGATGCAAATCGGTTTCTTTACTCAATTTCCCGCCATATCGCCCAATGCGGTTGGCGAAACGGACAGCGCGGCCTAGGAGCTTTTTTCCAACTTGGACAGGTCGAAGAAGGATCAATCCGGGGGGATATGTATGCCGGAATTGTAGCCCTTGGAGCTTTCGTGGCGAATTATCCGGATTTGAAAAATGGCTTTCAAGAAATTCTCACGGACGCGCCATTCGTCGTCGAGCAGGTCGCAACCGCTATTCGCGCCGCCAAGTTACCCTCTCAGACCGATCGAGAACATGTGAGTGAGAACGATGATCAGAACGAAGCATATCAGGTAAACGGTCCCACAGAAGTTTTGGGTGAGCGCCCTCCTCAAAATCCGCAACGCCTCCTTCGCAGCGAGTAGATGTAAGCATCGAAATAAACTTCTCTAGGTGGAGCAAGGAGCTAATTATGACGGCAGACGCAAAAAAAAATTACTCCATGTATGTTGAAATTGTTAATGAAATGTATCGGATTGTTACTGCGTCGAATAATTGTGCGAGTCCGATGGCTAGTTACCAAGAGCTTTTCGGCCAATCGCTTCCACGGCTAATTGGAACTTCGTCTGGGGGCTCACTCCAAGTCACCGAACGAATCGACAATCTAATAGAAAAAGTTTCTAGTATTTTATACGAAAACTCAGGGCATACCGAAACGCATTCTGAGGAGGAATACTGGAAGGTTGTCCGGGCGGCATTTGGCGACCCACTAATGCAATTGGACTTGACAAAGAACAAAGAAGCATTAGCCAGTGACCTGAAAGAAGCGGTTATCGCCCGCGTGTTGAGCCACTTTAAAGCACGAGTCCGAGTGTATGCGTTCAGTTGCAGCATGTTCGAGGAGGGCAAGTTTGAGCCGTTTTCAATTGGGCCAGTCTCGTTCTCCAGTCGACAAAGCTGGATCACTTTATCTGAGCAGAATAAACTAATTGATGTGAAAACAGCAAACCGGGCGCGTCAGCGACTAAAGGGAGAAGAGCTAGATGTTCTGGGGGGCGTAAATGCCTTCTACGAGAGGGACCTTTTCGAACTAGTCCTGGGCCCCTCCCGCAACGTTTGCAGCGTGACAACTCAGTCACTCGGATTAGGGACCAGCGAGAAGAGGGCCGCCGAAACAGCCAATTTGGCAATTACCGTTTTGTCGCTCTTCGAGCCGTCGGCATCTGTGTTCCACCGATCATCTTTTCTTGCCTATGATACTTCACCGTATCTGAAGAAAGTCATGTCCTTTGCTCGCGACCAAAAAATTTTGGCTGGGAGTTCTCGCAGCCACTATCCTCCTTCTAGCCTGGATAGCGAGGAGTTCTCAAAATTTCTTCAGCGCCAACAACCGGAACTGAACGTCGCCGGAGAGGCCCTTTCATATGGTGTCATGTCTGATGATCGCGCGTCCAGACCCCGAATATCTCATGCAATACGGACTTCTCTGATCTGGTTTCGACGCGGATGCATTGATAACGATGATCGCGCTGCAATTGTCTTCTTCTCTGCCGCGCTCGACGCGCTTTCTCCTCGAGGCAAACTACGAGGAATAACAGATTTAGTCTGTCAAACGTTGGGAAAGAAGCCAACGGATGCTCTTTGGCTTGACGGGCCGGAGATCCATAAATTGCTGAAGGATATTTATGACCAGGGGCGAAGTCGCCTTATCCACGGCACCTCCGACCGGACAAACAGGGATTGGAGTCAGCTAAGGAAAGAAGCGGAATTGGTTGCAAAATGGTGTCTACTAGGCGCTTTAATTTTTTACGCTAAAAGGCCAGAGTGTGACGAACTTGAGGCGCTGTCACTCCCAGCCACTTGATCATGGTGTGACAATCAGTCTCCCAAATTTGGATTTCAACAATGCTCCAAACCACAACTATCAATGACTGCAATGTCCCGCGCAGCAGACTGTGACCTGCCGATTTCGCTGCGCCAAGTATGAGTGTTTGCTCTCGGGAAGCTGCACGGCGCCGCCGCGACTGCCTCGACCGTCCGCTTTGGGCCGTGAGCGACTGTCAGCAAGGCCGGCAGAGCGGCGGGTTCGTTTAGAGTGCCAATTCGACCTTGCCAAAGGCTTCTTGACGCGCAGCGAGGTCGCTATCTGGTTCTAACCACGGATCTTGTTCGCAAACGCGCCGGGCGACAGTCCCTCGTGACGGACAAAGGCGAGTCCGAAGGCGCTGGCGGACCCGTATCCGACCTTCAGGGCGATCTCGGAAATGGTCAGCCCGCCCTGCCGCAGCAAGGTCTTGGCCAGGGCCATGCGCCATTCGATGGCGTATTGCAGTGGCGCGCGGCCAACTTGCCTGCGGAACCGCTCGAAAAAGCCAGAGCGCGACATGCCGGCAGCCTTCGCCAGTTCTGAGACGGAAAGAGGGCTACCCGGCTCGGCGTGGATGCGTTGCAATGCACCCGAGAGCTGCGGATCCGACAGTCCGCGCAGTAGCCCGGGCGGCAGGGTCGTCGCCTGATCAGAGCGCAGCGCTTCGATCAGAAGGACCTCCAGCAATCGCTCGAGGATCAATCCGCGCCCCGGACGGTCGGCGCGGGTTTCCTCGTGGATTACCGGCACCAGAGCCGTAAGGCGGTTCTGATCTGAGACATGGATCATCTCCGGTAGCAGTGACACGAGAAGGCTCTTGGCCGGCGTGTCAAAGCTGCAATGCCCGACGAGGGCGCGCATATCGACCGGGGCCTCAGCCGCGCCAAGCCGGAACTGTCCGGGACCGGTTTCAAGCGGCAAGCGGGGCACGTGGGGCGGCGGGGGCACTTCGCTGGACATGGTAAAGCCCTGCAGGTGAGGGATCAGCACGAAGTCACCAGCCCTCAGCGTGACCGGATCGCGCCCGATGACGTGCAGCCGGCACTGCCCTTCGACCATCGCGCAGTAGAAAGGGGCGACCATGTCGTGACGCTGCACCAGCCACTGGCCACCAGCTTCGACCATCTTGGAGACGGAGACCGCAGGCTTAAGCAGGGTGACGACACTGGAAAGAGGATCTAAGGGGCTGTCGAGCATCCGTTCAGACGATCTATGAATGATTTCGGACGTCTCTGTATATCGAGGCCGAACTCTGCCGTCTATCTCTCGGTCACACAGACAAGGAGACTTCAAATGCCCCGTATCCTCATCACCGGTTGTTCCTCCGGTTTCGGTCAGGCCATCGCCTCGCAGTTCCTCGATCAGGGCTGGGAGGTCATCGCCACGATGCGCAGTCCCTCCGTTGAAGGGCTGCCGGAGTCCGACCGCCTGCAGGTGCTGGCCTTGGACGTCACCGACCCCGAAAGCATATCGGCTGCGATTGCCGACGCGGGCCAGATCGATGCGCTGGTGAACAACGTCGGTGTCGGCATGCTCAATGTGCTCGAAGGTGCTGACATTGCTCGAGCCCGTGAGCTGTTCGAGACCAACGTGCTGGGCGCCATGGCCATGACCCGCGCCGTGATGCCCGCCATGCGCGCGCGCCGAAGTGGCGTCATCGTCAACGTCAGTTCCAGCGTGACGCTGCGCCCGTTGCCTGCCCTGTCGATCTACAGCGCCAGTAAGGCCGCGCTGAATGCCTTTACCGAAAGCTTCGCGCTCGAGGCTGCTGAATTCGGCATACGTGCCCGGCTGGTCCTGCCCGGCAGCGCACCTTCGACGTCCTTCGGACGCAATGCGGTGGCGCGAATGGGCATGGATGTGCCCGAGGCTTACGGCCCCTTCGTGCAAGCCTATTTTCAGAGCCTTCAGTCCGCGACCGAGCAGACCGAGGCGCACGATGTCGCTCAGGCTGTCTGGCGTGCTGTCACGGATGAGACCGCGCTCATGAGGCTGCCTGCAGGCGCGGACGCACAGACCTGGTTCCGCGAAGCCGGCGTCGCCACGGCGTGATGCGTCCGATGCTGATATCCCTCTCGAACGGAAACACCCATGAACAGACTGATCACTCTCTCCCGCGCCTTGCCGACACCAGAGCCTGAGATCACCGTCGCCTATACGCCGATCCAACTGCCGATGCCCGGTCGCCAGCCGCTTGAGATGCGCCTGACGATTCCTGCTGCCGGGAGGGACCTGCCCATCGTGATCCTGTCGCATGGCTTTGGTCCCTCGAACTACATCCCGTCCAAGGACGGCTATGCCCCTCTCGCGCAGTTCTGGGCGGAACGGGGGCTGGCCGTCATCCAACCGACCCACGCCAGCTCGCGGGTCGGCGGGCTTGACCCGGATTTGCCCAGTGGGCCCTTCTTCTGGCGCGAGAGGGTGGCGGAAATGCGCGCCATCCTCGACCAGTTGACCGAGGTCGAAAGACAAGCTCCCGCCGCGGCCGGGCGGCTGGACCATGATCGGATTGCGGTGGCTGGGCATTCCCTTGGCGGGCACACTTGCAGCCTGCTGCTTGGCGCGCGCCTGCCTGATGAGGACTTTCTCGACCCGCGCGTCCGTGCCGGCATCCTTCTGGCCTCTCCGGGCCGCGGTGGTGCGGACCTGACTCCCGAAAATGCCGTGCGCTTTCCGTTCTTCGATGTGGATTTCAGCGGTATCAAAGCCCCAACGTTCGTGGTTCGCGGTGGCGACGACGACCCGCATTTTTACGCCCCGTGGCCCCGGCTGGTATGCTGATCCGTTCCATGAGGCCCCCGGGGCCGAGGCTCTGCTGACGATCAACGGTGTCGGCCATGGCTTGGGCGGCATCGCAGGGTGGGACGCGCGCGAAACCGAAGCAGAAGACCCAGACGCGCTGGAGGTCACACGCCGACTGACGCTGGCCTGGCTGAGGAGCACCTTTGCGATAGAGCCCGCCGCTTGGACACGAAGCACGTTTGCACTCGAAGAAAACGCGGCATCAATTGCGGAAATCACATCAAAATAGACGTGACTTTCAGGGGCAGATTGGCGCGCACAGCGGTCACGAGGGCGATGGAGATGCTGCGCGCTGCACGAACGTCCGCTTCGTGAAGCCGCTCTGCACCGATGAACCCGCCGACCAACGGCCGCTAAGGACCTTGACCGATGGAAGGCACCCTTAGTTCTCTGATGTTGTGCGACACCGAGGCTGACGCTTTTCGGCCTCTTTTGACCGGGATCCAACAGGCGGATACAAGGGCACATAGAAGTGCGTTCGACTGGCAGCAGGGCGGCGCCGGTCGCGAGGATTTTAATGGACAACGATCTGACTACGGGACAATGCCTTTGTGGCGCAGTGAAATTCTGCATATGTGGAGAATTCGAGAGTTTTTTCCTTTGCCACTGTTCCCGTTGCCGCAAGGGAAGCGGTTCTGCCCATTCTGCAAACCTTTTTTCGTTCACAGCCAAACTCAACTGGATTTCAGGCGAATCAAACATCAAAACGTTTCGTCTCCCTGGGTCACGACACATTAAAAACTTTTGCTCCGGATGCGGATCCGCACTGCCTATTTCTGAGCCGGAAACTGGTTTGGTTGTGGTGCCAGCAGGATCCCTTGACGGCCAGTTCTGCATGCAACCGAACGCGCATATCTGCTGCTCCAGTCGCGCGAAGTGGGACAACGACCTGGCTTCCATCGAGAGGATCGACGGGCTTCCTGGCTGAACGGTCACACCGATGATGATGATCTTGGACAACAGCGAGGCGAAAAGGTCGCGACAGCCGCGTTTGTTAGGCTCTGCTGTCATCCGAGGGACAGAGACGCTGCGTTAAGCACGACTGGCTGCAAATGGCGTCCGCCATTGCAGCCTTTTGACGTCGTGGCCAAGGTCAGCTTTGGGTCGAAACGCGCGGTGCAATTCTCGACCATCTCAGAACACCCTCGGCAGTGCATCGATGAAGGGCTTTAGGAGGGGCAGGGGGGGGGTACGCTGGCCGTAGCGGCGGTTCTCCTCCGAGCTGTTGCTGTGGCCCAGCAGGTGGCGGCGTGAGAGGTCTGGCACGTCCTGCCGGTAGCGTAGCTCATCGGTCACGTAATGCCGGAACGCGTGGGAGTTCTTCTTCACCGCGTCCTCGCCCAGCTGGGCGTGCAGCAGCTTGTGCCAGTTGAAGCCGACCGCCACTGATCAGCGTGCCGCGCCCCTTCCTTCGCTTCAGATCGGAGGGATTACCCTTCTTGCGTGACCAGACGCGGGTGTCACTTGACAGCAGACTGCCGGCGCTCCATAAGATAAAAACCAATAATGGAATTTGTAAACGCCAGATATGGGATTCGGATGGACCCGACTGAACGGACACTACAGGTGCTGGAATACATCATGGCGGCGGGCCCCGGCCCGGTGAAGCAGGTGGATATCGCGCGCCATTGCGGGCTTTCGCCGTCGACGCTGAATCGCATTGTTAAGTCTTTGTCCGAGTGGGGCTATCTATTCCGGACTAGCGAGAAGTACTGTGTCCGCAACTTCCGGCTCGAGCGGAACGTGCCGATGTCGCACACCTATCTGGCGAAGCTCGACGGGATGATGAAGGACCTCTCGGTAAGCCTAGGGGTCTCGGCGGAGGTCATCGTCGTCGCAGGCCACGAGCTTCTATGGCATTCGAAGGCGGACCACCCTGATCCGAATGTCGTCATCCGGGCAGGTGTCGGGTTCCGTCGTTCGCTTTATGAACTTGACGTCCTATCGCAGCTGTATCTGAGCCGGCTGCCCTGGGATGACGTTATCACACAATTCTATACCGATGGCTTTTTCGAAACGCTGAGGCGAGGCGCGGCTACGACACGGTGGCTGCCAGCCGATAAGGTTCGCGCCGTGCTCGACCGCATGCGCCCCGAGGTGTTCGCGGCCGATAACGAGGGTAACCATGTCGGCATCCGTAGATACGCAACAGTAGTGGAAGACCCGAACGGTAGGTTCCTGCATCTTCTGGCCCTGGCCGAACCCGACACAGCGTCGAATGATCGTTTGGAGTTGTACCGGGAGGCGCTGCTGAAGGTTCGCGCTGAGCTGTCGGAGCTGGGATATGCCGAGAGCGCAACCAACCGGCTTGCGCCGAAGCATCATGCAATGCCGCTGCGCGGGGGGTGACGCGGCTTCAAACTGGAAGGAATATTGGGAGGGACCATGAAATACTCGACCTCGGCGGTTTCGCAGGGGATTGCATTCGCATGACCTGGAGAAGCCTGAACATACTTATATCCACGGTGCTGGTCCTCGGGGGCGCAAGCTATGCGGTGGCCATCAACCGCAGCGCATCGGACGCAATTTTCTTCTCTTCGGCGGGGATCGGCCCGGCGTACTTCCCGAACATCCTTGCCGTGCTTCTTGTTGCATTGAGCGTCATTACGCTGGTCAAGAACCTGCGCGACCCAAGCCCCGAACTCGCATCCAAAGTCACCACGGTCAATTCGATCTACATTGTCGCGACGCTGGTCCTGGCGGCCGCCGCGATCGCCGCCTGGCAGTTCACGGGCTATTTCTATCCAGTCGTATTCATCCTGCTGGCTTTGTTGATCGCAATCTTCAGGGCGGAATTCGGGGCGATGCGGTCGCTCGGTGTCGGCGTCGTGACATCAGCGGCTACGACGCTGTTCATCTATGCACTGTTCGGAAGAATTTTGCAGATTTCGTTCTGAGGAGGGCGGAATGGAAACGCTTGGTCATGATCTGATCAATCTATTCACGATCACCAATATGCTTTGCATCCTGCTGGGCACATTGGTCGGTATGGTCTTTGGCGCGTTGCCGGGCCTTGGAACCGTCATCGCAGTGGCCCTGCTGCTGCCTGTTACTTTCACCTTACCGCCGCTTGCGGGCATCCTGATGCTGCTCGCGACTTACCAGGCAGGCGAATATGGGGGCTCAATCTCGGCGATCCTGCTAGGGGTGCCGGGCACGCCGCAGGCTGCAGCCACGGTAATCGACGGGCATCCTATGGCCATGAACGATTCACCGGGCAAGGCACTCAGCTACTCGCTGCTCTCGTCCAGCGTCGGCGGCATCTTCGGTGGGCTTGTGCTGATCTTCGTCTCGGTCCCGCTGGCAAAGTTCGCGCTGAATTTTGGCAGTCCCGAGTATTTCCTACTCGGTGTAATCGGCTTGCTGACTGTCGCGCTGTTGAGCGGGCGCGACAAGATAAAGAGCATGATTTCAGTCGTGCTGGGCCTGATGGCGGGCACAGTAGGCGTCGATGCGCTTACCGGTGTAGATCGCGCAACATTCGGCCAGCCCGAACTTATGGACGGAATCAATCTGGTGGCACTGCTGGTGGGTATCTTTGCCATCTCTGAGTTGCTGTCGATGATCAGCAAGGGGCTGAACATCAGCTACGTGGCGGATTACGACAGACTGAAAACTGGCCTGACGATCGAGGAAATGAAGGGGGTCGCCAAACCGACCATGATAGGATCGTTGATCGGAGCAGGGACGGGTATTCTGCCCGGCATCGGCGGTGGAGCGGCATGCTGGTTCGCCTACGCCGTTGCCAGCAAGTTTTCGAAGAACCCCGGCGCATTCGGACGTGGCAGTGCCGAAGGCATCACGGCACCTGAATCCTCGAACAACGCCTCGGCCGGCGGCGCCCTAGTCCCATTCCTCGCACTCGGTATACCGGGATCGGCGGCGGTGGCCATCATCATGGGTGCGTTTGTCATGCATGGAATACAGCCCGGCCCAGGCGTATTCGCAGCGGAAAGAGACCTCGTCTATGGCATCTTCTACGGGTTTATCGTCACGACCGTCGCGATGTACCTGGTCGGCCGCCTGTTGACGCCGATGTTCGCCAGAGTGCTCGTGGTTCCGAATTCGTTCTTGGTGGCCATCGTGCTGGTCCTCTGCTTGATCGGAATCTACGCATCCAAGGCCGCCTTCTTCGATCTCTGGCTGGCATTGGCGATCGGCGTGCTGTTCTACATCCTTAAAAGGCTCGAATACTCGGTGTCCTCGGTCATCATCGCCTATGTGCTTGCGCCGATCATCGAGGAGAACTTCCGCAGGTCGCTGAACCTGTCGAACGGTAGCTATGACATCTTCGTCTCGGGGCCCTATTCGATCCTACTCGTTATGATGATCTTCGGCGCGCTGACGGCGAGCATTCATGGCGGCATCAAGAGGCGTCAGAACTTAGAGCCTTACTGAACCTCAGGAAGAACGAAACGTCGAGATGCCGCCCTAGCAGGCGGTGTCGGAAACCCAATTCCCGAGCATGTGCGCATCAACCGGGGAAAACTGGACTGGAGGGAGGAAAACTCATGGTCAAACTGCTTCAAGGGGTCAAACGGGGTACTGCGGTACTCGCATCGCTGGCCGTACTCGGAGGCGCGTCACCGCTTGCTGCCGAAGGCTATCCTGAGAAACCGATCACTTGGATTGTACCGGACGGCGCTGGCGGCGGGCTGGATTCCATCGTTCGAACGATTTCGCCCTATGTGGCGCGGAACCTGCCAAACGACGCAAATATTGTGCTCAAGAACCTCCCCGGAGCAACCCAGACGATCGCCGTTTCAGCAGTGCATGACGCGACGCCCGACGGCTATACGATCGGTCAGGCCTCGGTTGCGCCGCTGACGATCATGCCCCACCTGGGCAAGACGAGCTATGCCGGTTACGAGGATTTTGACCTCATCGCGAATGTTTTTGATGCGGCGCATTACATGGTCGTTTCCGGGGATTCGCAGTTCGAAACCTTCGAGGATCTTCTGACATATGCCAAGGCGCATCCCGGCGAGGTGAAGGTCGGAATTGATGGAGTCTTCAATGCGCAGCATCTCCCGCTGCTAGGTCTAGAGCAGGCTGCCGAGATCAACTTGAATGAAATCACCTACCAAAGCAGTGCCGAAACCAAGAAGGCGCTGCTGGGAGGCGAAATCGACGCTGGCATCATGCCCTCACACATCATTATTTCGGAATACGAGAGCGGCAGTCTGCGGCCGGTGGTCGACGTCATGGAGGTCAAGCCCGATTATCTGGCGGAGATCCCCTCACTCGCGGATCTGGGCTTCACCCCCAGCCAGCTGTTCGTAGGAGTTATCGCTCCAAAGGGGACGCCGCAGGATATTCGCGACACGCTGACCGCAGCAATCGACGCGGCCCTGCGGGACCCGGAGCTGATCGAGACACTGGCCACACGCAAGGTCCTGGTGAACTACAACGATCCCCAGGAGTACGCCAACAGGCTCGAGCAGCTGAATTCGATCAACCGCCAGATCCTGAGCGATTTCGGCGTCCTGAAGTAAGCGCTTCGGTCCGACCGACCCTGAACAATGCGAAAGATCCAGCTGCGCGGAGAGCATTCTGCGCGGCCTCGGGACAGACATGTTCCGCGACGTCCAAACGAAAGTTCCCGATACGATGAGTGATCAGAAACAACCAAACTTCCTCTGGATCTGCACGGACCAACAGCGTTTCGACACGATCCGCGCTCTGGGGAACTCGCATATCCATACGCCGAACCTCGACCGGCTGGTGGAGTCGGGGGTCACGATGGAGCAGGCCTACTGCCAGAACCCGGTCTGCACGCCCAGTCGGGCTAGTTTCCTGACCGGGCGCTATCCCCGCGCAGTAGGCGTGACACGCAACGGCAACGACCATTTTCCGGATGACGAGGTCTTGGTTCCGGGCATCCTTGCCGATCACGGCTATGTTTGCGGCCTTATCGGCAAGCTTCACCTTTCTTCTGCCGATGGCCGTACTGAAGTTCTGCCGAAGAACCACGGCTACGATTTTGTCCGCTGGAGCCATGGGCCCCGGGACGGCTGGGGCGATGACAATGCCTATCAGGCATGGCTGCGCTCCAAGGGTGTCGCATGGGAAGATCTCTACAAAGGTAGGGCTGGAGGAATCCCGGCAGAGCATCATCAGACAACTTGGTGTGCTGAGGAGGCAATGGGTTTCATCGACGCCAATTGCGACCGCCCTTGGTTGTTGAGCATCAACATCTTCGATCCGCATCATCCCTTTGATCCGCCCGCCGAATACAAGGCGAAATACCCTGCCAAGGACATGCCCCTTCCAAAATGGCGCGAGGGGGAATTGGACCGGAAACCCCCCATCCAGCGTAAAGATTACGAGGAGGGCGGCCAGAGCGGCCTCGGCCCCGCCTGCAGCGCGCTGAGCGATTTAGACATGCAGGACTATGTCTCGGACTATTATGCGATGATCGAGCTGATCGACGTGCAACTCGGGCGCATGATCGACCATCTCGAGAAGCGAGGTCTGCGCGATGACACGGTCATCATCTTCCATAGCGACCACGGAGAGATGCTGGGCGATCACGGCCTCATTCTGAAGGGAGGCCATTTCTACCAGGAACTGGTACATGTGCCGTTGATCCTGTCATGCCCTGCGCGGATCAGGTCGGATGTGAAAAGTCCTGCACTCACCGAGCTGGTCGATATCGCGCCCACAATCCTCGAACTGGCCCAGGTCCCTGTGCCTTACCGGATGCAGGGTCGAAGCATTGCTGGATTGCTAAGAGGGCAGGTGGATCCCGGCGCGCACCGCAGCTCGGTCTATTGCGAATACTACGACTCCCTGCCCGCCGCCCATCACGGCACCTACGCGACCATGTATTTCGACGGACGGTACAAGGTCACAGTGTTCCACGGCCAAGACGTCGGCGAACTTTACGACCTTAAAGCGGACCCCGACGAGTTCGAGAACCTCTGGGACATTCCGGACTGCCGCGATCTGCGAAACGAGCTGGTTCTCCGCAGCTTCGACCGGAGCATCCGCACGGTCGAACCCGTCGAAATCGTCGGCAACTTCTGAATATCCGCGATACCCGCGCATAGCGGGCCCTTAGCGAGGAAAGCCAATATATGACAAAGAAACCAAATATCGTCTTCATCCTGACCGACCAGCAACGCTACGACACGATTGCCGCGCTTGGATTTCCCCATGTCCAAACGCCCAACCTTGACCGGCTGGTACGGGAGGGCACCAGTTTCGATCGGACCTACGTCACCTCCCCGTCCTGCAGCCCGTCGCGCGCCTCGTTGTTCACAGGGACCTATCCACATACGAACGGTGTCTTCCGAAATGACGAGCGATGGAACTACAGCTGGGTATCGGATCTGAACGCTGGCGGGTATCGCTGCGTGAATGTCGGCAAGATGCATACCTGGCCCGTCGAGGGGGCCTTCGGCTTCCACGAGCGGCATGTGACCGAAAACAAGGACCGCGCGCACCCGAACCTACCCTTCTATCTGGACAACTGGGACAAGGCGATCTGGACTCGCGGTTTTGAGAAGCCTAGCCGGCAGACCTACAAACACCGCGACGATTATCGCGATGCACTCGGTGCCTTTGCTTGGGAACTGCCCGAGGATTTGCATCCAGACGTCTTTGTTCCCCAAACCGCCTGCATGTGGCTCGACCGGTATTCTGGGAAAGAGCCATTCTTTCTACAGATCGGAATCCCCGGGCCCCATCCGCCCTATGATCCAACCCAACGGTTCCTCGACATGTACGAGGGCAAGGAATTCCCGGCCCCGATCCGAGATTACGATCTCGACAGCCAGCCTGCACCGTTCCGCGCCCTGCGCGACAACCACCTGAACGACGATCACGATGCGGTGGTGCATCTGAAAGATCCGACGGCCGAACAGATGCAGCGCCAGCGCGCGCATTACTTCGCAAATGTCACCATGATCGATGAGCAGGTCGGTTGCATCATTGAGGCCTTGGAACGACGCGGTGTGCTTGAGGAGACAATTATCGTCTTCGCCTCGGACCATGGCGACTGCCTGAACGACCACGGCCATTCGCAGAAATGGAATATGTATGAGCAATCGGTCCATGTTCCCACGATCATCTGGGGGCCGGGCATACCGAGTGGGCGCCGTGTAGAGGACCTCGTCTCCCTTATGGACCTGGGCCCGACGATCCTTGAACTGAGCGGCCTTGAGCCCCCGGAATGGATGGAGGCGCAGTCGCTTCTTCCCTATTTCGGCGACACACGCCCCGAACGGCGGAACTGCATCTTTGCCGAACACGCACGCGACGCAATCCTGACAGAGACCGAGTTCGTCTCCATGGTAATTCTCAGCGATTGGAAGATGGTTCATTTCGTGGATTCGGACGAAGGGCAGCTGTTCGAGCTGTCCTCCGACCCGGGCGAACGGAACAATCGCTGGAACGACCCAGCCTGTGCCGAAAAGAAGATCGAGCTGACGAACAAGTTGCTCGATTGGCGCATCCGCAGCGATCTGCGTACGCAGAAGTTTCGCAACGTGCTGGCACGTGCCGTACCTGCCTGACCCATTGTCGGGAGTACGTAGGGACGGGCAGGGGGAACCCGGCCCGATCCTGAGCGACATGCCGGCTGCCACGAGAAACACGGATAAATTTGAGACCGGAGATGCTTGCCCTTCGACATGAAACAACCCGGCACATGTTGTGTCGCAACGGCTCCATCCGCCATCTTGCAGGCGAATGGAGGAGCGGGGTTCTCCTGCCATGAACGCTCTTACTGACCGGGATTTACTACTGCCCCGCAAGCATCACGGGCTGGCTGTCGCTGCCCGTGGCAAACTGTTTCGCCGCAAACTCTTCGCGCGCGGAAACGCCATCGGCTTCATGGTGCTGGCCATCGCAGTAGGGGCGATCGCCGGTTGTGTCGTTAGCGCGATCAGCCTGGCCTCACATGCGCTGCATAGCGCTCTGTACCGCGTTCCTTTCGGCGCAGGGCTGAGCGGCTCCGACCTCGCGCGTGGATGGAGGCTTCTGGCCATACCCGTTGCCGGGGGATTGCTTACATCGCTTTTCCTCCATTTGCGGCGTCGAAGCGGCGTGATCGTCGACCCGATCGAAGCGAATGCTCTCTACGGGGGGCGCATGTCGCTCACGGACAGCGTCTGGGTAAGCTTGCAGAACTTGGCATCGAACGGGTTCGGCCTCTCGGCAGGGCTTGAGGCTGCCTATACGCAAGTCTCGTCCGGGATAGCCTCGAAGCTGGGGCTGAAGCTGAAACTGCGCCGCGAGGATACGCGCGTTTTGGTCGGTTGCGGCGCGGCGGGTGCGATCGCGGCGGCATTCGGCGCGCCCCTGACAGGAGCATTCTATGCCTTCGAACTGATCATAGGTACTTACAGCGCCGTGTCGCTCGGTCCGGTCGTCACGGCAGCGATCGTGGCGATGCTGGTGTCGCGGACGCTGTCGGGTGATCCGTTCACCATCGATGTTGGCCCTATCGGTGCGATTACCGCAGCCGACCTTCTACCTGCTATAGTGATGGGTGGCGTTTCTGCTGCGTTGGGCATCCTGGTCATGATCGGTGTTGCACGAACCGAACGTTTGGCAGTGCTGGCACGGATCCCCGCCTGGGCACGGCCAGCGCTCGGCGGGCTGTTGGTCGGCGGGCTTGCCTTCGTATCGACGCAAGTGCTGTCCGCGGGCCATGGTGCGATGCATATCAACCTCGAACATGAAATGGGATTCGCGACGCTGGCCGGCTTGTTCCTGCTGAAGGCGCTTGCCACTGCGATCACCATCGGGTCAGGATTCCGTGGCGGTCTGTTCTTCGCATCGCTGCTACTGGGCGCGCTGGTAGGCAAGGCATTGGCCATTCCAATGGAACTTGCCATACCGGGGGTCATGTCCTCGGCGGCCCTGGCCGTGATCGGGATGAGCGCCTTTGGTGTCGCGGTCATCGGAGGCCCCTTGGCGATGACGTTCCTGACACTGGAAGTAACGGGAGAGTTCCCCATCGCGGTTCTGGTCCTCGCGGCTTCGATCACTTCGTCCCTCGTCGTGCGGCAGACCTTCGGATACAGCTTCAGCACATGGCGCTTCCACCTGAGAGGTGAGACGATCCGCGGGGCCCATGATGTCGGCTGGATCCGCAATCTCACCGTGGATCGGCTGATGCGTCGCGACGTGGTGACCGCGGACGCAACCATGACCCCGCACGAGTTCCGCCAGGCATTCCCCTTGGGGTCGACTCAACGGGTGATCGTTACCGACGCGGAGAACGCCTATGAGGCGATGGTCATGGTCCCGGAGATTCATGCGGACGCGGATTCGGCCGAGCCTCGCACCGAGCTGACAAGTTTCTTTCATCAACAGACTGACGTCCTGCTACCCGGCATGAATGCGCGTCAAGCAGCGGCGCTGTTCGAACGTGGCAGCGCCGAGGCACTTGCAGTCGTCAGCGACAGGATCGAAAGACGGGTCGTGGGCCTGCTAACCGAAACGCATACGCTTCGTCGCTACAGCGAGGAACTGGACAAGCAGCGGCGCGACATGATCGGCGCGGCTGAGTGAACGAGGAGGGGAACCTGATGGAAGGTGGGGTAAAGGCCTGCTGTGGCGTCAAACGGGGCGAGGTGACAGATCGGTCTCATTCGCGAGACGCAGACTACCATTCGTTCGCGACGAGCGTACCGGAGGCTTCGGAGGTGGAGCGTTCGGAACTCCGGGCGGGTCTGGTGCCGATCCCGGGCGGCATCTTCGAGATGGGCGCCCGAAGATCACGCTTCGAGGCCGATCTCGACAGCCCACGCCGGAAGGTTAAACTGTCTTCCTACCTAATAGCGCCGACTTCGGTCACGAACCAGCAATACAGACGGTTCGTCGAGGCGACGGGTTACCGCACAGTAGCTGAACGGGAAGGCTGGAGCTTCGTCTTCCATCTCCTGCTGGATGATCCTGCCATCTGGTCGGATAGCCCGCAGAACTTGCCGTGGTGGAGACGTGTGGACGGCGCATGCTGGTCCGCCCCTGAAGGCCCAGGCAGCAGTATCGCCGGCCGCGAGGATCATCCTGTGGTCCATGTCGCATGGTACGACGCGCTGGCTTATTGCAAATGGTCCGGGCTTTCTCTTCCGTCCGAAGCCCAATGGGAACGGGCCGCACGCGGCGGAATGGCCCGTATGCGGTTTCCTTGGGGGAATGACATGTTGCCCGGCGGTCGTCATGCGATGAACACCTTTCAAGGCGAGTTCCCGCGCAGCAACACCGCAGAGGACGGATGGCTTGGGACCGCGCCGGCGGATGCTTTCGTACCGAATGGCTACGGGCTCTACAACATGACCGGAAATGTCTGGGAATGGGCCGCCGATTGCTTTGGCCCGTTACCCGAGGAAAGACGCATTCCGCTAGTCGATCCGGTTCGCATCGCGAAAGAGGACAGTGCACCTGGACCGCGCGTTCAGCGGGGCGGATCGTATCTGTGCCACGAAAGCTATTGCGACCGGTATCATGTGCATTCACGAACCGCGAACGATCCGGATAGTTCGACCGGACATTGCGGCTTTAGGGTGGCAGCCCAGAATTGATACGAAGGACGGGGCGCGTCCACAGAAAGGCGCCCTGGAGGGTGATCCCCCCGACCTTAAGGGGATGTGGAAGTGAATTTCCTCGGCAGGATGAACGAGGAGCTTCTGATAAGGATGACATGTTTCAGCCGGGCACAGATCGTGGGCGTGCTCCGCCAGATTGAAGGCGGTGTTCCTGCAGTCTAACTGTGCAGCAAACATTGCATGAGCCGCGCGACGCCACAGAAATGGCGGGCGACGTTTCGCGGTATGGATCCGAGCCTGATTTCCAACCTGCTCCTTGCCCATCACGTTAGCGTGGAACTGATTAACTCAATGGGGCAGACGTTGCCGAGCGGCAGCCAGTCACTTTCGGTGTTCCGGCCAACGCCGAACATATTCTCAACAATGTGGGTCGGTGTTCCGCTTGCCATTCGGGCAGCCGCATCGAACCTCTGCGCAAAATAGCGGCGATGGGGCGAACGGCGCATCAAATCACTTTGAAGCAATTGAGCGCATGCAGTTTCCTCGCTTCCGTCGGGTTCGAGAATGGAGATGTAAATGTCCCAAGCCCAATCAGTCGAACTCGCCGCTGTTACCAAACGCTACGATAATGCACTGGCAGTCGATGCTATCAGCCTGAAGATCAAGGCAGGTACCTATTGCTGCCTGCTCGGTCCATCAGGCTGCGGCAAGTCCTCCACCCTTCGTATGATCGCTGGTCACGAGGAGGTCACCGACGGCGACATCGTCATAGGGCAACGGGTCGTGAACAATGACACGCCAGCCGAACGTGGCACGGCGATGATGTTTCAGAACTACGCGCTTTTCCCACATTTGAGCGTGGCTGAGAATGTCGCATTCTCCCTCCATATGAAGGGCGTCGCCCGAGCCGAGCGGCTAGCTCGCGCCGCGACCATGCTCGAACTGGTGTCGATGGAGGACTACGCACACCGTTTGCCGAACCAGCTCTCTGGTGGTCAGCAGCAGCGTGTTGCGTTAGCGCGCGCACTGATGACGAAGCCGTCAGTACTCCTGCTCGACGAGCCGCTTTCAGCGCTCGATCCGTTTCTGAGGGTGCGCATGCGATCGGAACTGCGACGCATCCAATCCGAATTGGGCATCACCTTCATTCATGTCACGCACAGTCAGGAAGAGGCGATGGCGCTTGCGGATCTGATGGTTGTGATGAACGACGGTCGTATCGTCCAAGCCGCGCCGCCGCGCGAGATATACAACGCCCCGCGTACGCCATTCGTGGCACGTTTCATCGGTGGACATAACATCCTCGAGGACGGTGATCGCACCATAACATTGCGCGCTGACGACCTTGCTGTCCTGTCCGATGCGGGAGCCTCCGACGCGCGCCGGCGCGCGACAGTGAGCGAGATCGAATACCGCGGTGTCGATGTACGGATAGGCCTTGAAACCGAGGCCGGCGAAAGCCTGACCGCAGTGATCGGCGAGCGCGCCTTCTTCGACCAGCCATTGACCCCAGGCGCCGTGGTAGGCGTCGGCTGGCGCACTGACGCTGCGCATGTGCTGACACTCGATCGCTGAACGAACGAATGAAAAAGGCCTCAACAGGAGAAACACGATGACCATGTCCAAGCCAACGCGTCGCTCGGTCCTGCGCGGTGCCGCTGCCCTGGCTGGCAGCGCAGCCCTGCCCGCACCCTTCGTCCATGCGCAAGGTCGGGTGACGCTGCGCTACCTGTCGACCGCGGTAAACCAATCGCCTGCGATCGCACAGAAGGCCTCGGAAGAGCTTGGCATCGACATCGAGTACATCGCCGTCAATACCGACGAAGTGCCGCGCCGCGTGATCACCCAGCCCAACTCGTTCGATCTGGTCGATTCGGAGTATTTCTCGCTGCCGAACCTTGTGCCCTCGGGCAACATGAAGGGGATGGATGCCAATCGCATCGATCGGGTGGACGACCTTGCAAGCGTCATCGCCCGAGGCACCGTAGACGGCAAGAAAGTCGGCTGGGACGGTACCGCGCCCCATGAGGTTCTCTATCTCGAGAGTGCGGACGCCACGAGCTTCGCGGCCGAGCCGACAGAATGGATCACCCTGATCCCAACCACCTACAACGCCGATACCTTGGGTATCCGTCCGGACCTGATCGACAAGAAGATCACCTCCTGGGCATCGCTGCTCGACCCGGACTTTGCCGGCAAGGCGTCGATCCTGAACATCCCGTCTATCGGCATCATGGATGCGGCAATGGCGCTCGAGGCGCGCGGTGACATCATCTATGGCGACAAGGGCAACATGACCCGAGAGGAGATCGACGCCACCATCGCGGCACTGATAGAGGCCAAGCGCGCCGGGCAGTTCCGCGCGTTCTGGTCGAATTTTCAGGAATCTGTGAACCTGATGGCATCGGGCGAGGTCGTTATCCAGTCGATGTGGTCGCCGGCCGTCACTGCCGTGCGCACCCAGGGGATTCCATGTGTCTACCAGCCGCTGAAGGAGGGATACCGCGCCTGGGCCTCGGGCTTCGGACTTCCGCGCACCATCGATGGCCGCAAGGAAGACGCAGCCTACGAGTTCATCAACTGGTTCCTGTCGGGCTGGGCAGGAGCCCATCTGTCCAAGCAGGGATACTATCCGGCGGTTCTGGGCACGGCGAAAGAGTATATGGAAGCCTACGAATGGGCCTACTGGTACGAGGGTGCCGCAGCCGAGCAAGACATCCTCGCGCCGGACGGGCGACTGCTCGAGAAGGCCGGCGCGGTACGCGACGGCGGCTCCTACGAAGCGCGCATGGGCGCGGTTGCCTGCTGGAATGCGGTGATGGACGAGAACCAGTACATGGTGCGCAAATGGAACGAGTTCATCGCCGCGTGACCAATGTAACCGACATTCCGACGGAGGTCCGGCAAGTCCGGACCTCCGCCCCCACCAACGAACCGGGGCTGACGAATGCGCGAACGGCCGACCCCGGACATTTGATACGCAAGCCGAGAAGACGGCGCGGAACCCGCATTGCCGCGACCATGGCGCCTTACCTTCAGGCGGCACCCATAGCCCTCGTGTTCCTCATCTTCTTCGTGCTGCCGCTGGCCGCGACGGTGATAGTGAGCTTCTGGCAGTACACCCAGTATTCCATCGAGCCGGCCCTGACGGTTCAGAACTACGGCGATGTCTTCTACGGCTGCTTTGACCAGCTGCCAGGTCTTTGCACGACTTTCCGGACTTATCTCTCGACGTTGAAGTTTGGCATCGTGGTATGGGCTACGACGCTCGTAATCGGCTTCACCGTCGCCTACTTCCTCGCCTTCCATGTCCGTACCTTGAAGGTACAGGTGATCTGTTTCGTGCTATGCACGATCCCGTTCTGGACCTCGATTGTCATCCGGATGATCTCGTGGATCCCCCTCCTGGGGCGCAACGGGTTGGTCAATCAGGCACTGATGGCGATGGGGGTGACCGACACCCCGCTCGAGGGTCTGCTATACTCCGATTTCGCCGTGATCCTGGCCCTTACCCATCTCTACACGCTGTTCATGGTGGTGCCGATCTTCAACTCTTTGATGCGCATAGATCCCGCGCTGATCGAGGCATCGCACGATGCCGGTGCCACAGGAGCGCAAACCCTGCGCCATGTCATCCTGCCTCTGGCCCGGCCGGGCATTCTGATCGGTTCGATCTTCGTGGTTACGGTGGTCGTAGGCGATTTCATGACCATAGGCATCATGGGCGGCCAGCAGATCGCCTCGGTGGGCAAGGTCATCCAGACGCAGATGCAGTTCCTGCAGTTCCCGCTTGCAGCAGCCAATGCGGTGATCCTGCTGGCAACGGTTCTCGCCGGGGTCTGGGCACTTCTGAAACTCGTAGACATTCGCAGGGAACTCTGAGCCATGACCGAAAGGCGCACCCGATCATTCTACCTGCTCGCCGGTTTCTTCGGACTGTTCGTCCTGTTCCTTTACGGCCCGATGATCTCAGTTCTGGTGCTGTCGTTCCAGGGCCCTCAGGGAGGGCTGGTGTTTCCCATGAACGGCTTTTCTACCCACTGGTTCGAACGGCTCTGGGCGGGTGGCGGACAGGTCGATATCTCGGGGGCGTTCAAGCGCTCCTTCGGGCTGGCGCTGGTGGTCATGATACTGACGGTGGCGATCTCGGTTCTCGCAGGACTTGCCTTCCGAAAACAGTTCCGCGGCGCCACGCTGCTGCTGTACGTCGCCATTGCCAGCCTGATTGTGCCGTCTATCGTTGTCTCCCTCGGGATCGCACTCGAGTTTCGACTTATCGACGATGCCATCAAGGCAATCGGGGCAAATGCCGGTATCAACTGGATCGAACAGGACTTCGTCTCAGCGGTTGGTCCGTTCACGTCGGGGCTGGGCGCGCATCTTACCTGGACTCTCCCGTTCGGGTTGCTGATCATGTTCGCGGTATTCAACCGCTTCGATCCGGCCTATGAAGAGGCGGCTCGCGACCTCGGCGCGAACCCTTGGCAGACCTTCCGACATGTGACCCTGCCGATGATCGCGCCTTTCTTGATCGGCGTCGCGGTATTCGGCTTCACTCTGAGCTGGGACGAGTTGGCACGATCCAGCCAGGTGATGGGCGCCGACAACACCTTGCCGATGCAACTTGCCGCCAAGACCACGACCGTGACTGACCCCGAGATTTATGCGCTCGGGACAGCGACCACCGGAGGCTCGATCGTGTTGGTACTGGTGACCTTCACCCTGATAGGGCTGATGCAACGTCGCAGGCTGCGCAACTGATGCGCCTGCATGTTGTCAATCCGAACGCAAGCGAAGCAATGACCGCAGGCATCGCGGCCTCGGCAAGGCGTGCTGTGATGCCGGGCATCGATTTGATCGTTACCGGCGCTGCCGGCGGGCCGCTCTCCATCGAGGGACCGGTCGACGGCGCACGCGCGGTCCCGTGGATGCTCGAACGCATCGAGGACGCCGAACGTGAAGGCGTCGATGGTCATGTGATCGCATGTTTCGACGATACCGGCCTGGACGCAGCACGCTGCCTTGCGGGCTCGCCTGTGGTGGGCATCGGCGAAGCCGCCGCGCATCTTGCCTCGCTGGTCGCGGATCGTTTTGCAGTCGTTACCTCGGTACCAGAAGCGCTGCCGGTATTGCGCGGCAACCTTGTACGCTACGGGCTTGCAACGCGCTGTGCTGGATTGCGCGCCGCAGACATCCAAGTGCTGGATATTGATGCGGGTACTCCAGCCGCGGTCGCGGCGATCCGTCGCGAGGTCAGTGCTGCGCTCAAGCAGGATGGGGCCGACGCAATTATGCTCGGTTGCGCGGGGATGGCCCCGCTTGCCGCGAGCCTGTCCGAAGAGTTCAGATGCCCCGTGATCGAAGGCATAGCGGCTGGCTTGTCGCTTGTCTCCGCCTTGGCAGGGGCCGGGCTCCGTACATCGAAGCGCGGCGCATACGCATCACCAAGAGCGAAAGTGGCGCGATGACATAGGCCGGACAGTTCGAGACGCCCCGATCGAGCGGCTGCGCCCGATAACATGCGAAGACGTCAAAGAAAGTCGGTGCAATTCACAGATCAGTCTGAGCAGGTCGCCCCCTGCCTCCGCAGAGGTGGGAAAATTCGCCATCGCATGCGGATCGCGCCCGAGACCGCTGGACCGGCAGCTCCAAGGTGTCCCTTCTGCCCCGCAGGTCGGTGACACCGCTCGCGCCACACATGTGCACCCCGCCATGGTGGCGATCATCTTCCTTTCGCGGCCCGAAGTAGCGCGCCCGACCGCCGGGCCCATTGACGGGTGGACGAGGAGCTGCCGCCTATCGCGGGAGCAGGATATCGTGCCGGAGATCTAGTGTATCGCGGGGCCCCGCCTGTGCGACTGCGGGCACCGGCCGCAGATGCCATGGACGAAACCACCATCGAGTGGAAAGCGGGCGACCTATCAACGCGGAGTTGGCCCGCCCGATATTGCCGCCGCCATATCATCGGCAACGGGCGCGACACACCTGATCGCCGCGTCGTGATTGAGGCCTGCTGATGCCCTAGATAGCTCTTTTCCACGATCCGGATCATCTCTGGATCCCCCTAATGTCGCCGGCACGGGACATCCGCGGAAGAAGAGCCCCGGCCTCGGGGTTGAACTGATGGCCGGCTATAAGGGTAGGTTTATCATCGGTGCGCGAAACACGTTATACGGTCTCCGCCGGGGGGATATTCCGCATTGCCCTCATGGCCAGCCGCAACGTCCGCAATACCGCTGTGGCCGGCCGCATGGCGAGACGTTGGTGAGCACGCCGGAGGCCGAGGTCATGCAATGATACCATTGGTCTTAGAGACCAGGTCGTGCTTTGACCCTGTGCGATCTGAAAGCTGCGCGCCTGGCCAAACCTCCCGATGAATATTCTCGACGTGCTACGGGTGCCTCGTATTCACGCGCTGCCGCGTTCTCCTATGGGGTCCAGCGCTGGACAAAGCCTTTCGTTTCGAGTGCGGAAGCCAGACTAAGCAAAACAGCTTCGTTTCCGGGAGAGGAGACCAGCTGAATGCCGAATGGCAGCTGGTTCCTGACGCGTGGGGCTGGCAGGGAAACGGCCGGGAACCCAATAAGCGAGATCAGGAAAGTGCAGGCCAGATAGTCGATGATTGACGGAAGAGTCTTGCCGCCGACCTCGAGAACTTCCAGCGTATCGTTGGAGAAGGGCATCACCGCGCAGCTCGGCATTATGAGGACATCATGATCAGCAAAGAACGCTGATGCCCGCCTCCACAGGGTCGTGCGGACAGCTTCTGCCCGAAGATAGTCAGCCGCGCCGATAGTGCGGCCCTGTTGCACGTTCCAGACGAAGGACGGGCTCAGCCGATGCCTATGGGTGCTCACCAGCTCGCCGGACCGGAACCAGGATTCTGCCGCGCGGAGTGTTTTGAAGGCCTCGGCTCCGCCGGTCATGTCAGGATGTGCGCGGGTGACCGGTCCGGTATGACGCTCGATATCGGCAAGAGCGCGCACGAAGGCGAGACGTACCTCGGGATCGACTGGAAATGCGCCGCCCAGATCGAGGCTCGCAGCGATGCGCAGTTCGGCCGCTACGGGTCTGGGTGAGCCGGGATGGACGGGATCATCGGGATGCGTACCGCTCATGACGTCCAGCATCAGTGCGGTGTCGCGGACCGATCGCGCCAGAACTCCTTGCGTCTGCAACTGAGACCAGCCCAATGGCCGGTCCGGTTCGGGAATGCGCCCTGGCGTGGGGCGAAGGCCGACAACTCCGCAAAAGGATGCGGGCATCCGGACAGAGCCGCCGAAATCCGTACCCTGCGCCAACGCGACCATTCCCGTTGCGACCGCAACGGCAGAACCGCCACTGGACCCGCCCGATGTCAGATCCCTGTTCCAGGGGTTTCGTGTAGGTCCCTTCAACTGGTTGGTGCAGACTGCACCGAAGGCGAATTCGGGGGTGTTGGTCTTGCCAACGATGACGGCGCCTGCGCGACGCAGGCGTGCCACAGACTCCGCATCCCGGTCTGGAACGTGGTCCGCGTGGAGAATCGAGCCTTGAGTGGTCCGGATCCCCTTCGTAGCCGTCACATCCTTGATTGCCACGGGTAACCCGTGCAAAGGCCCGCAGGGCAGGCCGTCCCTGCGCCGGCGGTCGAGATCGATTGCGGTGGCGATGGCCCCGTCGGTATCCACCGTGATGAAGGCATTTAGATCAGCGTCCAACTCGTCGATACGAGCAAGCGATGCTCGCGTCACATCGACCGAGCTGACTTCTCCGGCTCTCAGGCGGGCTGCCAGATCGGTTGCATCTTCGTTTCGCTGCGATGTCATGCGGAATGTTCCAGCCAGTGCCGGGCAATGTCTTCGCGCCGAGCGATCCAGACGTCCGTACGATCCGCGATGTGATCCATGAACCGCTCCAGCGCGCGTATCCGGCCTGGGCGCCCTGCCAGTCTGCAATGCAACCCGACAGACATCATTCGCGGTCTGAGTGCGCCTTCGCGCGACATCACGTCCAGGCTGTCAATCAGATAGTCCAGCCAGTCCCTGCCGGTATCGAAACCGGGCGAGGATGCAAAGCGCATGTCGTTTGTATCGAACGAATATGGCAGGACGAGGTGCCGTCCCGATGAATGGGTCAGGAAGTAGGGCGAGTCGTCGTCATAGGCATCGGAATCATAGGTAAACCCCCCATGCTCGAGTACCAGCCTGCGCGTATTCGTACTGATGCGGCCGGTGTACCACCCACGCGGCGCCTGTCCGGTCAATCGCCTGATCGTTTCAACGGTCCGGCCGATGTGTTCGGCCTCTACCTCCGGGGGAACATCGCGATAATCGATCCATCGCCACCCATGGGCGGCAGTTTCATGGCCGTCGACAACAAGCCGCTCGGCGATCGCGGGAATACGTTCAAGTGCCTGTCCTGTCGCGAAGGCGGTTAGCGGAAGGCGACGATCCCGAAACAGGTCCAGTATCCGCCAGACACCGACACGACTGCCATACTCGTAATGCGACTCGATTACGGGGTTCCGCATTCCTGTCCATGGCTCGGTCCGCATATCCGAGTTCAGATGCTCGGATGCGGGATCGCCGTCCATCACATTCCGCTCGGATCCCTCCTCAATATTCAGGACGAAGGACAGGGCGACGTGCGCGTTGCCGGGCCAACGCAGGCCGGACGATGCATCCCGCCCCCCCTGCAGGCCCGCCAGCCTTTCGGCCATGTCGCCATGAATCAACGCGGGCATCAGTTCTCCACGAAAGCCAATGCGCGGACCGGAGATCCTGATGCGCCCTCGATCCGTAGGGGTATGCCCTGGAACTGAAACTCACCGATGCCAAGAACCTCCTCGAGGTTCCAGAGCCATTCGTAATGCACCATTTTGAGGTCCCGGCAGATCCGATGATTGACGAACAGGTTCTCTTCGACGCGGTCGGTCGAGGGGCCTTCGACCCCGTGCACACGCGAGCCATGATCATGAAGCCAGTGCGTCGCCTCCGCGGTGACCTGTGGGTTCATTAAGCAGATGGCGGGATCTGGCCAATGGCGTGCGTTGATGCCAGTGCACATCAGCACGATATGCCCGTCGATCTTGACGCCGGCCTTGGTGGCTGCGGTCTCCATATCATCGGCAGTGATTTCTCCCTTGTCACCGACATGGCGCAGGTCAAGGCAGACCGCCTTGCCCATGAACCAGTCCAGGGGCATTTGATCCACGGTTAGGCCGTCCGGGTCGTTATGCGACAGCGCGTCGATATGTGTGCCGGTGTGATCCAGCATTCCCAAATACCAGGTGTTGAATGTCAGTAGATCGTCAGGGGTGCCTTGAGCGTACTTCTTTGATGCTTCATGCGTCGTGTGCGGAATGACGACGGGTCTTGCCAGCCGTCCGAGCGCCGGGAGGCCATCTGCCAATGGCAAGGTGAGGTCGATAATGCGGGTCATGTGGTCTCCTCAGCCCTGCATCTGCGCGGGCAGCCAGGTCACGATCGCGGGAAAGGCAATCAGGATCAGCGTGAACAGGATCATGAGCGCGACATAGGGTAGGGCGCCCCATGCCACGTCGCGGAAAGGCCCATCATCTGACCGCACGCCATGCACTACATAGAGGTTCATGCCGACCGGGGGCGTGATCAGTCCAAGTTCGCACATCAGGATGATGAAGATTCCAAACCAGATCGGATCGATACCAGCCTGAGTGACGATGGGAAGGGCAACGGGGATGGTCAGGACCATCATCGACAGTACATCCATGAACATTCCAAGGATGATGTAGAAGAGGATGAAAGCGATCAGCAGGCCCGTCGGTGACAGCCCGAGCGAGGCGACCCAGTCGGTAGCAGCCTGCGCGACGCCGCCGATAGACAAGGTAACATTCAACATGAAGGCGCCGGTCACAATCAGAAGGATCATCCCCGACGTCCGTGCGGTATTGAAGAAGCACTGTCTCATGAAGTCGATCGACAATCCGCGGCGGAACATGACGATCGCCAATGCCACGACGACTCCCAGGGCGGCAGATTCGGTCGGGGTCGCAAAGCCCGTATAGATGGAGCCGGTGATCACTAGAAAGATGACCATTGGCCCGACCAGATGTTTCAGAGACGCGAAGCGCGCGCTCCAATCCACCGCTTCGAAACTCTGCTCGCCTGCCGGGAAAAGCTTGGCCTCGATGGCGATATAGAGGCTGAATAGCGATGTCAGCAGGATGCCTGGCAAGATGCCCGCAACGAACAGCCGCGCAACTGATTCACCGGCAAGCGAACCATAGATAAGCAGATTGACGGATGGCGGGATCAAAATCCCCAGGGTGCCTCCGGCAGCCAGCGTGCCTAGCGAGCGGCGCACGGCGTAACCTCGCTTGTCGAGTGCAGGCAAGGAGACGGTGGCGACCGTTGCCGCCGTCGCGACCGAGGAGCCCGAGGTCGCCGAAAACAAAGCGCTTGCGCCGATATTGGAGTGAAGAAGGCCGCCGGGCAACCGTCCCAGCCAGAGCGACAAGGCTTCGTACATACGGTCGGCAATACCGCTGCGCAGTAGGATCTCGCCCAACAGGATGAACAGCGGAATGGCGGTCATGAGGCTGTCGTTGAGAACGCCCCAGACAACGGACCCCATCGAATTGACCAGCGGCATTCCATAGAGCGCTGCCCCGCCAACGACGCCGGTGATCGTCATGACTGCAGCGACGGGGACGCTCAACAGTAGGCAGGCCAGCATGACGGCGAAGCCGATGGCGACGGTCTGGATATCCATGTTCTCTCTCTTTGCCTCAGGTGCGGCGCTGCAGGTCGGCCAGCTCGGCTTCAAGCTCGTCCTTCTCGGGTGATGTTCCGAAGCCATTGTTCAGTCGGTGCCAGTCACTCTGCAGGGCCATACGGATGCCCTGGGCAAGGGCTATGGCACAGATCAGTGCGAACATGACGAGCGTCCCGAGCCACGCCGATTGCGGCCAGGCCAGCGGGGTCGCCCAGATCGTGGGGGCGGTGCTGCGATAGGCCAGCGAGTCCGACAACATCTGCCAGCCCAGCAGCATGAGCAGCAGCGCCATGCCAAGAAGCGTCGCCAGGGCAACAAGGTCCAGCATCGCCTGGAACCTGACCGACAAGCGGGCGTAGATTACATCGACGCGCATATGGGCGCGGTTCACCATCGCCACGACGAAGGCCAATCCGGCACCGACAGCCAGCGCGTATCCGCCCAGTTCATCTGCCCCTTCGAAGGACATGCCGATGAACTTGCGACAAACCACGTCTGCGGTCACGAACAGGGCAAGCCCCAGCATGGTGGCGCCGAAGATCCAGGCGGCGATATCGGAAACGATCCTCATTGAAAGTCGGTCCTCTCGTGGGTGGCAACCTGTCCCGGCCCGGAGGCCGGGACGTGGGGCGTTCAGAGACCGCGATCGGTGCCGATGGTCTCCATCCAGGCGTCCGAACACCCTTCTGTCGCGTCATCGCAGACCGGCTTCCACGCAGGGAACGAGATGTTGGCAAGCGCGTCTTTGACAGTCGCGTAATCGGCCTCGGTGGGTTCGACGACTGTCAGATCGTAGCTGCGAAGGTTCTCGCAGGGTTCCTCGCCTGCATTGCAGCGCAGGGCCTCGTCGTACAGCTCTTCCGAACGGGTCCAGATGTCCCCTACTAGGGTATCGAAGGCGGTCTGCATGGCAGTCTGCTGATCGGCATCCAACGAATTCCAGCGAGCCATGTTCATCCCGTACCCATTGAAGGCGATGCTGAAGCCAAGCGGCATCACGGTCGTGGTTACTTCGGGCCAGCCTGCGGCGTTGGCTGAACTCGGACCGGTCAATGCGCAATCGACCACACCGCGTTGCAATGCCTGCTGCACCTCGGGGAAGGGCATGGGAACCGGCGTACCTCCAACGGACGAGATGAAATTCGCCATGCTCTGGTCGAATACGCGGACCTTTTGACCGCTCAGATCGGCAAGGCCTTCAATCTCGGGCTTGCAGAACAGAACCTGCGGTCCGAAAGGCCAGACACCGAGCAGCTTCGTGTCGAACTGGTCGGCAAAGACCGATGCGACCTCGGGCAGGAACAGGTCGACCGAGCGGCGAGCGGATTCGTAGTCTGGGTTCTGCCCGACAAGATCCAATCCGAGCGCGATTGGTGCATCGCGCGAAATGGGCGAGAAACGCAGCGAGACGATGTCGAACAGACCGCCCTTGGCGATGCGAAGGCCTTCGAGGTCCTTGATCCCGGTCGTATCAACCGGGCTGAACGACGCATTCGCATCAAGTCCGGTGCTTTCGGCGAAATTTTCGAAGAAGGGTTTTTCCAGTTCGTCGAACAGCTTGCCGGTCGAAACCGGTTGGCCCAGCACCTTGAACTCTAGGGTCTCAGCTAAGGCGGGTACGCCAAAACCCGCGATAAGCGCGACAGTCGTCAGAATGCGTTTCATGAGTGGTCTGTCCTTGTTGGAGGAGGAGGGAGAGTAAAAATCAGGCGAACTGCAGCCGCGTGAAAAGAGCGCCCTGTCCTGGCACGATCGATGGATCGGCCCCGGCCAATCGCAAGGCGTGCCACAAGGTCAGCGTGGTGGAATCGATGACGGGCATGCCAAGTTCGGATTCCAGACCGGGGGCGACACGCACACCATTAAAGTTTGTGCAGAATATGCTGATGGCATCTGGCTCGGCGATGGCGACGTCGCGCACCATCTCGGAAATCTGGTCTGGGCTATAGGTCGAGAAGGAAAAGTTGCCCGGATCCTCAAGGCGCCGATCAGCGACGCATTTGAAGCCTTCATTCGCGAAGGTCTGGATCACCCGTTCCTGGATGTCCGATAGATATGGTGTCACTAGCCCGTAGGTGCGGCAGCCCAACAGGCGGAAGGCCTCGATCTGGGCCAAGGTCGACGTGGTGGCGGGACAGCCTGTGCGTTCGGTGATGCCGGCACACAATGCACGGTCGCGGTCGACGCCCATCCAGCCGCCCGAGGTTCCGCACCATGCGATGACATCAGGGCGGCAGTCTGCCAACAACTCGGCCGCCGCAAGCTGCGGTTCGAGGCTGAACTGGTCCAGCGCGTCCGCATCAGTGCCTATCTTGAGCACGGTGAAGCGGGCGAAATGTGCGGTTACGCCGTCAACGTCGCGCAGGAGTCCGTAGGTTTCGGGTTCCAGAACGGTGTTCGAAGAAGGGGTTATCAAGCCGATGCGGGTCATACGAAGGCTTTCTGATCGGGTTGGCCACATTCGAGGACCCGCCCCTGATGCGAGTTGATTTCGCCGTCCTGCAGCAGCGGTTTGCCGCGAAGGAAACTTGCGACGGGCCAGCCAGTTACGGAAAATCCTTCCCACGGCGTGTAGTCCGCACCGTGGTGCAGGCCGGTTTGGCTGATGGTTCGGGTAACCGTAGGATCCCATAGGACAATATCGGCATCTGCCCCGATCGCGATGCTGCCCTTGGCAGGAGCAAGCCCATAGAGCCGTGCATGGTTGGTTGCGGTGATCCGGGCAAAGTGCTGAAGGGTTATCCTTCCCTTCATTACACCCTCGGAAAAAAGAATAGGCAGACGCGTCTCGACCCCGGGGATGCCGTTCGGGATGTTTCGAAAGCTGTCGCGCGCGCCCGGGGCTTCCTTTCCCTGCGGGTCGGCGAAGCGGAAAGGACAGTGGTCCGAGGAGAAGAGATCGAAATCCCCCAGCTCAATCCCCTGCCAGCATTCCTTCTGCGCCGCCGTGTCGCGTGGCGGGGGAGAGCAGACGAACTTCGCGCCTTCGAACCCAGTCTGGTCAAGGTCATCTTCGGTCAGGGTCAGATATTGAGGGCAGGTTTCGGCATGGACAACCTGCCCACGCTGTCGGGCCCGGCGGATCTCGTCGAGTGCTTCTCCGTTGGAGACATGCACGATGGTGATGGGAACATCAGCGATCTGAGCTAGCGACAACGCGCGATGTGTGGCTTCGCGTTCGGCGGGCACGGGGCGCGTTCGAGCATGCATGACGGGCTCGCTTCGACCTTCTGCCGCTGCCTTGTCGCGGAGGTAGTTGACCGCATCCTCATTCTCAGCGTGAACCATCACTGCTGCTCCAAGGGATTTCGCGACCTCAAGAACGTCCAGGATCTCGCGGTCGGTCAGGACGAGGTCCTCGTATGTCATGAAAACCTTGAATGAGGTGAAGCCGGCTGCGTGAAGCGCCGGCAGATCTTGCCCTAGCGTTGCAGGATCGGTCCGGTGCACGATCAGGTGGATGGCTGCATCGACATGACAATTTCCCTCTGCCAGCGCGACGTATTCGGCTACGGCCTCGCGCAAGCTCTGATCGCCCACCGGCAGGCAGAAGGGCATGACCGTCGTGTTGCCGCCGAATGCTGCCGAACGGGTTGCACTGTCAAAATCGTCTGCCATTACGACAGCGGGGCCCGAGGGCTGAGAGATATGCACATGGCTATCGATCCCACCCGGCATTGCGATCAGCCCTGTGGCGTTGATCCGTTCCGCTGCTGGAAAATCTAAATTTTCTGCCAAGGCGACGATACGTCCGTCGCGAATACCGATATCCGCAATTCGTGTATCGTTGCCGGTAACGACCGTGGCGCCGTGAATGATCGTCTCAAGCTGCATCGACTGCTCCTCTTTCGTAGTTCTGGTATGCAATCCGGGTAAGCTCGTCGTCTGAAAACGGGCCGGAGCGGTCTCTCAGGCCTAAACTTTGTGCAAATCGTGCTGCGTGCATGGGCGAATGCTGAAATCATTGGACGTTAATAAACGACTTGAGGCATGGATGAGCTCCAAATAGCGGTGGAACGCGTATGAAGAGCATAGTTGATTCGACAGCATTTACGCAAAGTTACGAGGGAATCGCGCAAGATCTGCGCGATCGGATTGTACGCGGTGAAATCGTGGCGGGCTCGCGGCTTCGCGAGCGCGAGATTGCTGAGTGGTATACAATATCAAGGACGCCAGCGCGTGAAGCTCTGAAGCAACTTGCTTCGGATGGGCTAATCGTCCTCACACCAAATCGGGGAGCCGAGGTAGCTCGGTTCGACGGGCAGGACGCAATGAACCTGTTCCGGGTGATCGCGGAACTGGAAGCACTAGCTGCGCGGTGCTTCGCGGAACGCGTCACCGCTCCGCTCATGGCCGAGCTGGAGAATAGGCATGCCTTGACCTGCAAGCATTTTGAACGACGCGAGTTGGACAGCTACTTCTTTGCCAACAACGCGGTGCACGAGCTGATCATTACGGAATGTGGGAATCCGATCCTGACCGATGCCCATGCCCGCTTGATGTTGAGGGCACGAGCCGGACGCCACCTGGCTTTGCTGGACGATCGGCGCTGGACTGAAGCGATGGACGAGCATGAGCTGATGATGAATGCGCTGCGCCGTCACGATGCAGACGGTGTTGCGGGCATTTGGCGCAGGCATCTCCTGAACTCGGGTCTGGCGCTGTCGAAACAGGTATCCGGCTAGGGTTTGTGGCGATGGCTGAACAGCTCTGAGATTGGCGAGATTGACAGTCACTATCGCAACGCGGCAGTCCAACAGTAGCCATGTTTGAAGGCCGGCGCTTTGCAGCACCCGAACTGCGCTGGTTGTGAGTGCCTCAAGGTGCTTATGGGCTCAAGCTTCGGATTTCTGCCTGCGGGCGCCCGGAACTCGCCCAAAGGAATGCCAGGGTGGTCGGCAACCTGAAGCGCCGGGGGCCGGCAGCACCGGGGTTTAGCCAGAGGGTGCCGCTGGCTTTCTCGATCCCGGGCTTATGCGAATGTCCTGATATTACGACGTCCCAACCCTCGGCCTGAGGATCTGCCTGCAAGAGCTTGCGGTCATGGATCATGTGGATCCGTAGCCCCTGGATCGTCAGTGTCATGTGCTCGGGCAGCGCATCCGCCCAAGGCCCATGATCAGCATTCCCACGAATTGCAGCGATCGGAGCGATTTCCGCCAGTATCTCGAGATGGGCTGGCTCGCAGATATCGCCCGCGTGCAGGATCTGAGAGACACCGTCCAAGGCCGCCAGCGTTTCCTGACGCATAAGGCCATGTGTATCTGAAACGACGCCGATGCGCCCGGTTGGCGAAACTCGCATTGACGGCCCCTGCCAGTGATCAATCACCATGGAGCGGGTTGTCAGAAAGCGTTCGACGATCTTGTAGCGGCCACGGTATATTTCCAATGGTCGAGGGGCACAGAAAGTTTCCCTTGAGTGCGAACATCTTTTCTCGTCCCTTGATATCGCCGAGCAGGTCTCGATGCTGCGTCCAGCAACCGGCCGGTGCCCGGAATGTGGGCATCATACCACGGGACGGGGTGCTGCCTCATGACATCGCCCAGAACCCCCGACTAGGGTGCGACGATCAAATACAAACAGGGGAAACTTCAGCAGCATGTTCGATCTCATTATCAGGAACGCGAGTTTACCGGACGGCCGCAGGAACATGGATATCGGCATTGCGAAGGGGGTAATCACAGCCGTCGACCAGAGCATTTCGTCCGAAGCGGGGCAGATCCTGGACGCAGTTGAGAACCTTGTCGCTCCGCCTTTCGTCGATCCGCATTTCCATATGGACGCCACCCTTTCGCTTGGCATGCCGCGGATGAACGTTTCGGGGACGCTGCTGGAAGGAATTGCGTTGTGGGGAGAGCTGCGCCCCACGCTGACGCGCGAGGCGCTGGTACAGCGTGGCCTGCGCTACTGCGATCTTGCTGTTTCGAAGGGCCTGCTCGCCGTGCGTAGCCACGTCGATGTAAGCGACCCTCGACTGGTGACAGTCGAGGCTATGCTTGAGCTGCGCGATTTAGTGGCGCCTTACCTTGACCTGCAACTGGTGGCCTTTCCGCAGGACGGTTATTACCGGTCCCCCGGTGCACAAGCGTCTCTGGTCCGTGCCCTGGACATGGGCGTCGAGATCGTGGGCGGCATCCCGCATTTTGAACGCACGATGGAAGAGGGCCGCGCCTCGGTCGAGGCGTTATGTCGGATCGCCGCCGATCGCGGGCTGATGGTCGACATGCATTGCGATGAAACCGACGATCCAATGTCACGTCATGTCGAGACATTGGCGGCGCAGACGATGCGCTTTGGCCTTCAGGGCAGAGTTGCGGGATCGCACCTGACCTCCATGCACTCGATGGACAATTACTACGTTTCCAAGCTGCTGCCGTTGATGGCGGAATCGGGAATGGCTGCAATCTCGAATCCCCTGATCAACATGATGCTGCAGGGACGTCACGACACCTATCCCAAGCGGCGGGGTCTAACACGCATTCCGCAAATGATCGAGGCGGGCATACCGGTCGGGCTTGGGCAGGATTGTGTGATGGACCCGTGGTACTCGATGGGCACGGGCGACCTACTGGACGTGGCGAATATGGCAGTCCATGCGTCACAAATGGGCTCTGTTGCCGACAAGACGACACTCTTCGATGCGGTAACGGTGAATTCGGCCCGGATCCTGGGGCTTGACGGTTACGGGCTTGAAGTGGGCTGCAATGCGGATCTGGTGATCCTGCAGGCACGCGACCCCGCCGAGGCCATCCGGTTGCGTCCGGCACGGTTGCACGTCATCCGCCGCGGGCAGATTATCGCCCAGACCGCGCCGTCCCTATCAGTACTGAACATCCCCGGTCGTGCCGGGCATGTGGACCCGGCTTGCTTCGCTCCCGGGCAAAAATTTGATTGAAGGGTAAAAACTGATCAGACGGTCAGCAATTGGAGAAGAGTGCGGTGAAGCCGCTGAAGGATCGTTGACAGGCATCGCCCTTGCCATGCTCTGGTCCGGCTGACGACGATCTGCTGCCTGCAGATCTGTCACATGCAAACACGAGGGGCACCCCATGAAGACACTGATGCTGAACCGGCGCCGGCTGCTGCAATCTGGGATGGCCTTTGGATCGGGGGCGCTTCTGGCGCCTTCGCTACTGCGCGCGCAATCGACCCCCGTCAAGGTCGCAGGTATTCACGGATCGCCGGTCGAGAATGCATGGAACTCTGTCATCCATGCAGCGCTGCTGGCAGCACACGAAGAAGGCAGAATCGCGTACAGCTTTTCGGAGGGGGTGTCGGGGACCGACTATGCCCGGGCGATGCGCGAATATGCCGAGGCCGGAAACACCCTCATCGTCGGTGAATCCTATGCTGTCGAACGTGAGGCTCGGACTGTTGCCGGGGACTATCCCGAAACAGCATTCCTCATGGGCTCTTCGGGGGAGGCCGCAGGCGAGAATTTTGGTGTATTCGGAACCTGGAACTGGGAAGCGGCATACTTGGCGGGCATGCTGGCGGGTGCGATGACCAAGACGGGCATCGTGGGAAGCGTGGGTGCCATTCCAATCCCCGAAGTTAATATGCTGATCAACGGCTTTGGGGCAGGGGTGAAGGCCGTTAACCCCGAAGTACGCCACCGCGTAAGCTTCATCGGTACCTTCTTCGATCCGCCCAAGGCACGTGAGGCCGGTCTTGCCCAGATCGATGGCGGCGCCGATATCCTATTCGGCGAACGGATCGGGACCGCGGATGCGGCGCAGGAACGTGGGATCAAGGCAGTTGGTTCGCTGATCGATTATACCCCACGCTACCCCGAGACGGTCTTCGCCAACGCGCTCTGGTCCTTCCGGCCGCTTCTTGACAGTGCACTGGCAGATGCCATGGCAGGACGTTCCGTCGCTAGAAACTACACACCCCTCAGCTTGATGAAAGACGGAGGGAACGACATCGCCTATGTCGATGGTGTGGCTCCGCCCGAGGCAGTCGCCCGGATGGAGGAGGTCCGCGCACAGATCAAGGCGGGCGATTTCGACGTTCCCAAGAACTTCGAGGAACCTACCTGACGCGCAGCTGCTGCATGACATGGCCCGGCGAACCAGTGGGCATGAGAACAGGTGGACCGAACCGATATGACGGGCAGGATAGACGATGCCCGCGCCTTGGCGCGCGCAATCGCGGCGGGACAGATATCCGCGCAGGACGCGATGCGCGCGGCGCGAACGCAGGCCAAGCGCATGGCCGATCTTGGAGCAGTCAGCTTCTTGGTTGCCGAGGGCGATCAATACCGAGATGTACCGGCTCAGGCGCCTTTCGCTAATGTGCCAATCCTGGCCAAGGATCTGGGGGGGCCGTTCGAGGGCATACCCATGCGCGCAGGCTCGACCGTTCTTGCCGGTAACGACGATAGGTCTGACAGCGATCTTGCGAAACGCTTTCGTGCAGCGGGGTTCCGGGTGTTCGGCGCGACGACCGTGCCGGAATTCGGGCTGTCGCTAAGTTCTGAGCCCGCCATCGGTCCGATCTGCCGCAACCCTCTTCGCTCTGAACTTGGGGCGGGCGGTTCGTCTGGTGGGAGCGCGGCGGCCGTCGCGGCAGGTATCGTGCCCTTGGCCCATGCAACCGATGCTGGCGGTTCGATCCGCGTCCCGGCAGCTTGCTGTGGACTTGTCGGGCTAAAGCCATCGCGTGGGGCCATCCCTTGCGGCCCAGGTTTCAGCAACCATCTCGGCGGCATCGCCACGGAGTTCGCGATCACTCGTACGATCGGCGACTCGCAGGCTCTTTGGCCGCTGCTAGCCGGGCACCCGCGTGGGCTCGCGTCGGAACCCCGGCAGGCTACCCCAGCAGGCATGCTCCGGATTGGTGTTCTGTCAGACCATCCAGGGATCCAGCCACAGCGCAATCGGGCGGTCGCGGATGCGGCTGTCGCGCTGCGCCGTGCAGGTCATGAGACTTTGCGCATTGGGGCCGAAAGGCTCGATGATATTCGTGCAGCCTCGGCCGAGGCCTTCGATGTTGTTGTCAGCGCGAACCTGGCGTCGATGGAGCGCGCCGGCCACGATTTCGCGGCAGCCGAACGCCTGACCCGCGCCTTCGTCGCTCGCGGACGAGCGATGTCTGCGGCCACGCTATGGGCCGCACTCGAGGGTGCGGGGCCTGCAGCCTACGCCTTGTGGTCGGTGTTCGACGATGTCGACATCCTGCTAACCCCGATGCTTGCTCACGCACCTCCGCCGATCGGCAGCTTTCCGATGGATCACGACGATCCAGCCGCTCACCTGCAACGGATGGACGACTTCGCGCCCTTTGCGACCTTGGCAAACGTCACCGGTGCCGCGGCTCTGACGCTGCCATTCGGCCGCGACGACGCGGCGCTGCCGCTCCCCGTGCAGCTGATCGCTCCTCCGGGAGGCGATCTTCGGCTCTTGGCGCTCGGGGCCAAACTGGAGGCGTGTGGCCGTTGGCAGCATCCCATCGGATTGTTCGAGGATTGCAGATGACCCCAGTGCTAGAACTCGAGGGCATTACGAAACGGTTCGGTGCAAATACCGCCAACGAGGACGTCTCACTGCGGCTCGGACAGGGCGAGATCGTTTCCCTGCTGGGTGAGAACGGAGCGGGCAAGACCACGCTGATGTCGATCCTTTTCGGTCATTACACTGCCGACGCGGGCGTAGTCCGAGTGATGGATCAGGAACTGCCTCCCGGGCGTTCGCGTGCCGCGATACGTGCCGGCGTTGGTATGGTGCATCAGCATTTTGCCTTGGCCCCCAACCTGACAGTTCTGGAAAACGTGATGGCAGGGACGCGCAGCTTGTGGAGCCTGCGCGACGACAGGGCCGGTGCAAGGCATAAGCTGATGGTTTTGTCAGAACGATTCGGGCTGGCAGTCCGACCCGAGGCCCATGTCTCGGATCTGTCGGTCGGCGAATGTCAGCGGGTCGAGATCCTCAAGGCGCTGTTCCAGGACGCACGGATCCTGATCCTTGACGAACCGACCGCTGTCCTCACCTCGCAAGAAGCCGATAGCCTTTTCGCCACTTTGCGCCAGATGTCCCGCGGAGGGCTGTCGCTGATTTTCATTAGCCACAAGCTGCACGAGGTGATGTCAGTTTCTGACCGGGTGGTGGTGCTTCGCCGTGGCCGGGTCGTAGGGGAGCGCGTGACATGCGAAACCTCACGCGACGAACTGGCGGAGCTGATGGTCGGGGCCAAGGTACGCCGGCCTGAACGGCGACCGGCACGACCGGGGCCGGTCCTTCTGGAAGGGCGACACCTGGATGTCCCTGCATCCGGGGGCGCATCGCTCAAGGACGTCTCATTCAGCCTGCGCGCCGGGCAGACCCTGGGCATCATCGGCGTGTCCGGGAACGGTCAGCGTACCCTAGGACAGCTCGTCTCGGGGCTGGTACGCCCGATGAGTGGCACACTGATGGTCAAGGGCTTCGACATGACCTCCGCAGACGTGCCACGCGTCATCGCGGCGGGGATTGGTCGTATTCCTGAGGATCGCAACGCCGAAGGCTGCATCGGTGATATGACCATATGGGAAAACGTCGCACTCGAACGGATCTGGTCCAAGAAATTCTCGCGGCGGGGGGTCGTGAGGCGGGAAGCTGCACGGGATGCAGCAGAACGGATCATTGAGCGCTATGACGTGCGCGGAGCGCATGTCGATGGGCGCATTCGCCAGCTTTCAGGCGGTAACATGCAAAAACTGATCTTGGGCCGCGTCCTGGAGTCTGCTCCCGATATCATCGTAGCAGCCCAGCCCAGTCGAGGTCTCGACGAGGGAGCGATTGCCGGGGTCCACCGCCGCCTGCTCGAAGCGAGGGACCGGGGCGCGGCGGTTTTATTGATATCAGAAGATCTGGACGAGGTGGTCGCCCTGTCAGACAACATCAGGGCGATTGTCGGCGGAAAGCTCTCCCCTGCGATACCGGCAGAGAGGGCCAATGCTCGGCTTCTCGGATTGATGATGGCGGGCGACTGGACCGATGCCCAGCAAATGGAAGACAAAGATGCGGTTTGAGCGACGCGAGAATCCCGGTGCGATCCTGACCATGTGCGCTCCGCTTGCTGCCATCGCCGTGGCACTGGTCCTGTCAGGCCTATTGATTGCAGTGGCGGGAGCCAGTCCGTTCAAGGCCTTCACTCTGACCCTACAAGGTGCCTTCGGCTCTCGTCTGGGCCTGTCTGAAACACTGACCCGCGCTACGCCGCTGATCCTCACGGGGCTTGCCGCTGCGATCGCGTTTCGGGCGCGTCTGTGGAATATCGGTGCCGAAGGGCAGTTCCTCCTCGGCGCGCTGGTGGTGCCGGCACTGGGCGCCATGCCGTTCGTTGCCGCGTTGCCCGGTCCCCTTGCCATCCTGTGCTGCATGCTCGCCGCCGCCCTAGCCGGTGCTCTGCTGCTGCTGGCGCCATTGGGACTGCGTTTGCGGTACGGCGTGGACGAGGTCGTGACGACGCTGCTTCTGAACTTCGTCGTGCTTCTGCTCGTATCCACGATGGTCGAGGGCCTGATGAAGGACCCGCTGGCGTTCGGCTGGCCGCAGTCGATACCCGTTCCCGACTCGGCGGTTCTTCCGAACCTGATTGCGCGATCGCGGCTGCATGTGGGGCTGCCGATCGCCGTCGGCTTGGCATTGTTCGTCTGGTGGGTGCAGTCCCGCACGGTTTTCGGCATGCGGTCGCGTGCTGCCGGACTGAACCCGGCCGCCGCGCGGTTTGCAGGGGTCTCCCTTGGCCGCACATTGGTCGTCGTAGCTTGCCTGTCGGGCGGCTCTGCAGGCATTGCAGGGGCAATCGAGGTGATGGGCGTCAAGGGTTACGTGACTACCGACCTTTCGCCCGGCTTCGGCTATTCAGGCATCGTGATCGCGATGTTGGCCAATCTAAACCCAATCGGCGTGATCGCAGCTGCACTGTTCTCGGCGCTTATGTTCGTCGGTGCGGACAGCATGTCCCGCATCCTCGAGGTACCTTCCTACATCGCGGATGTCGCGGTCGCGCTGTCACTGCTGAGCGTCCTACTGTCAGTCTTTCTTGCCCAGTACAGGATCCGCAGATGACGGCTCTTCTCGATATCCTGGGCTCCGTCGGCATATGGGAAGCGGTCTTGCGCATCGCAACGCCTCTGATCTTTGGCACGCTCGGGGTGCTTTTGTGCGAAAGGGTCGGCGTGCTGAATCTCGGCGTAGAAGGCGTGATGACCTTCGGGGCCATGTCCGGTTGGCTCACGGTGTTCATGGGCGGCGACCTTTGGTTGGGAATGCTGGTCGCGGGACTGTGCGGCGCCGTCTTCGGACTGCTGCATGGATTGTTCACCGTAAGCTTCGGTCTCAGCCAGCACGTGACCGGCCTGGGGATCACGTTGCTTGCCGCCAGCCTGTCCTATTTCATCTTTCGACTGGCGGTCCCGACGGCATCGTCCCCGCCGACGATCGACCCGTTCCGCGCGGTCGACATTCCGCTGATGTCGGACCTGCCGCTGGTGGGAAGGGTACTGTTCGGCCAGACCGCGCCGACCTATCTGGCACTGGGGATGGTCGTGGTCCTAGCATATGCGATGTACCGGACGCCGCTTGGTCTGGCGATCCGCATGGCGGGTGAGAACCCGCATGCACTGGATGCCCAAGGGGTCGATCCGATCCGACTGCGCCTGTTGGCGATCGCCGCGGGATCGGCGGTGATGGCCCTGGGCGGGGCGTTCCTGACGCTTGCCGCTTTCAATTCGTTCTTTCCGACGATGGTACAGGGGCGCGGGTGGATTTGCGTCGCACTTGTCGTGTTTGCATCCTGGCGGCCGGCACGTGCCTTGCTTGGGGCATTGCTGTTCGCGTTCTTTGATGCGTTCCAATTGCGATTGCAGACCGTGGTGGACACTGTGCCATATCAGTTCTTTCTGATGCTGCCCTACCTGCTCTCGATCCTTGCGCTGGTCATCATGGCACGCCGCGCCCGAGTTCCGCAGGCCCTCATGGCCCCCTACCGGCGCGGCGAGCGATAGGCTCGCTCCTTGTTCAGGGCATTGCCGAAGCGATCATCCGATCCGGCCATTCACCGTCGTGGTGTTCCGGTATTCTTCCCATAGCTTTCGCTTGAACAGCTTGCCGGTCTCGGTCCTGGGCAGAGCTGCTCGGAAATCGATGCTTCGGGGGCATTTGATTGCAGATAGCCGCGCTCGGCACCACTTGATCAGCTCATCCTCCAGCTCGGTTGAGGCAGTGCCGCTTACGGTCTGAACGACTGCCTTGACCTCCTCTCCGAACTCCTCGTTCGGAATGCCAATCACGGCGGCATCGAGTACCTGGGGATGGGCAAGCAGGGCGTTCTCGGTTTCTTGCGGGTAAATGTTCACCCCGCCAGAGATTATGACGAAGGACTTGCGATCGGTAAGGTAAAGATAGCCCTCCTCGTCCAACCTCCCGATATCCCCGAGAGTTGTCCACCCATCGGCGCTCCTGCTTGCCGCGGTCTTTTCAGGATCGTTGTGATAAGCGAATTGGTGGCCGTTCTCGAAATAGATCTCTCCCTCGGCGCCGGGAGGAAGCTCGTTTCCTGCGCTGTCGCAGATATGAATGATCCCGAGCTTTGCCCGCCCGACCGATCCGGGATGGGTCAGCCATTCCGTCGTATCGAGCGCGACGAAACCGTTGTTTTCAGTTCCGGCATAGTATTCGTGGATGATCGGGCCCCACCAGTCGATCATCTTCTGCTTTACGTCCATCGGGCAGGGCGCCGCCGCATGCACCGCCATCAGCATCGAAGAGGTGTCGAACGATGCGCGTACTGCTTCGGGCAGCTTCAATAGCCGAACAAACATCGTCGGCACCCATTGGCTATGAGTGATGCGATGGGACTGGATCAAGTCCAAGGCCTTTTCGGCATCGAATTTCGACATGATGAATGCCGACCCACCGGACTTGATGGTGACCATGCTATGGCGCAAGGGAGCGGCGTGATAGAGCGGCGCTGGCGACAGGTAGCGCGTGTCGCGGGCGTAACCGAATAGCCCTCCGAGCAAGTCAATCAGCATCGTCCGCGATCCTGGTGGATCTGCCGGCATGGGCCATTTGACGCCCTTGGGCCGCCCCGTGGTCCCAGACGAGTAGAGCATGTCGAGCCCATTTGATTCATCTGCAATTGGCGTGGCCGACTGCGTAGCGGAAAGGTCGTTCCAGCTCTCGAGTGCGAATGCTTGGAGATTTGGGACACGCGATGCAATCGTCGCGCCCATATCTATAAAGCGTTCAGACGCGATCAGCACGGCGGCGCCGCAGTCGCGAATGATGTATTCAAGTTCGTCCTCGGAAAGATGCGTGCTGACCGTGGTATAGTAGAGCCCGCACCGGTCGGCGGCGAAGCATATTTCGAGGAACTCGCGCCGGTTCTCCATCAGGATCACGAGGTGATCGCCGCTGGCGAGGCCGCAGTTGCGCATAAGATGCGCCCCCTGGTTCGCTCGGGCCTCGAGCGCGGCAAAGCTGACGTTCTCTTCCGTGTCGCACATGTGAAAGGCCAAACGGGCGGGGTCCAGTTCTGCCCAGTAACGGGTATGATAGATAAGCTGGGTCATGTTTCAGAACTCGATCAGGGTCTTGCCCATCCCAGGCCCCGCGCGCAAATGTTCGAGCGCGTCGCGCAAGCCTTCGAACGCGAAGGTTCGGCCAAGGAAGGGGCGCGTTCCGTGAAGGGACATCGCACACAACATCGCCTCGAACCCGTCGCGGTGGCCGACGGTGACACCTTGCAATCTGACCTGCCGCGCGACGATCGGCCCGAGCGAGGCGTCAAGTTGCAGCCCGGACAGCACGCCGATCATGGCGATTGTCCCGCCGGGGCGGATGGCCCGCAGCGACAGCGGAAGTGTTTTCGCACCACCCAGCTCGACGATCAGGTCGAACCCGCCACGATCAGCGGTGATTTCCCGGCTTGCTTTTGCCCAGTCGGGCGTTTCGCGGTAGTTGATCGCAGTGTCAGCGCCCATCGCCCGGGTCGCTTCAAGCTTTTCGTCACTCGATGATATGACCGTGACATGCGCCCCTTGCATCTTGGCGAATGCCAATGCGAACAACGCTACCCCGCCCGTACCCTGGACCAAGACCCGATCGCCCGGGCGGACCCGTCCCAAGGTGGTGATTGCACTCCAGGCGGTCAGCCCAGCACAGGGCAGGGTCGCGGCCTCGGCGTCAGACAGATCTTCAGGGATTCGGACGACACCTTCTTCGGACAGGCAGACCAGTTCCGCCGCCACGCCGTCCAAAGGCCCGCCAAGGGCCGAAGCGAAGGCTTCTTTCGTCGGTGCGCCACCGATCCAGTTCTGAAAATAGGTGGGACAAACGCGATCCCCTGCAGCGACGCGGGTAACGCCTTCGCCGGTTTCGACAACCACGCCGACACCATCGGACACCGGGATCAACGGCAGATTGCCGGTCGCCCGGCCATAGCCCCGCTCGGGCACGATCAGATCGCGCGCGTTCAACGAGGCCATGTGCATGCGGATCAGCACCTGGCCCCGACCCGGCTTGGGGTCGGGACGTTCGGCCATCTTCAGGTTGTCGAAGCCCCAGTCGTCTTGGATCTGGAAAACGCGCATGATTGCCTCATCAATTCGAAGTATGGGGAATGGGTCTTGCCAGACGCGCGATGCGTTCCAGCAGCATTTCGGTCGAACCGTCGACCAGCGTCGCGATCTGCGCGGCAGCAAGGTGTCGGGCCATCGGGTATCGGGTGTCCAGTCCCTCGGCCCCCATCGCGTGCAACAGGGCGGGAAGGTGGGTCGTCGCGGCATCGGTGGCGGCCACCTTCGCAAGGGCGGCTTGCAGTTGGGCATCGTGACCCGCGTGTACCGCCGCGATCGCGATATCGGTCAGTGCCCGCGCAGCCGCGAGCGCGGTTTCGGCCCGGGCGAGGGGTATCCGCCACCCTTGATGAGCGCTCAGGGGTTTTCCGAAAGCTCGTCGACTTGCACCATGCGCTGAGGCATGTCGCAGCCCTGCCTCCATCATGCCGCAGCACATCGCTGCGACATAGGTCCGCGCGCCATTGATCTCTTCCATGATGCTTCGGAAGCCCTGGCCGGGGGCCAGGATCATGTTTGCCTCCGGCAGCGTCAGGTCCGTAAGGACAAATCCTCCGGTTCCGGCGCTCGACTGGGCAAAATCCGAGCTGGTGGCATAGCGGCGGCATCCCGAGGCGGTGAGGTCCACGACGAAGGCCGCAATGCCGTCGATATCGCCCTGATCCGCCGTCTGGGCATAGACAATGGCGGTCGACGCGTGGCGCGCATTGACGATCCAGCATTTCTCGCCATTCAGGACCCATTTGCCCCCCGCCTTCGTGGCACGCGTCTGCATCGCGGCAATATCGGAACCAGCCGCGGGCTCGGTCAGTGCAGTGCAAGCGCTGGATTCGCCCCAAAGCAGCGCCGGCAGGAAGGATGCCCGCGTCTCGTCCGATCCGCTGCTGGCGATCCGCGCCGCGACGTTGTGCGTGTTCACCACAGACATGGCGAAGCCGAAATCAGCTGCGGCCAGCGCTTTGCAAGCATATGCCTTGTGCATGAAACCCATGCCCAGCCCCCCTTCGGAATGCGGAACCTGAAGCCGGAACAACCCCAGATCAGCGGCCTTGCGAAACAAGACGGGGTCGGGCGCACGGCCCTTCGCCCAAGAGGGGGCGGCGAGGCCCACGACCTCGGCCGCGAAGCGCCGGATTTCGTACAGAAGGTCGCTCTTATCGATGCTCATCGGGCTGACCCGAAGCGCGTCTTCAGATCATGCGCCAATCCGACGATCCCACGCGGCATGAAGATCGTCGCCAGGACCAGGATCAGCCCATAGAGGATCAGCCTGAAGCTGTCGGCGAAGCGGAGGTACTCGGGCAGGAAGACCACGAAGAACGCACCGATCACGGGGCCGGTCAACGTCCCGGATCCCCCGATGATGACGGCCAAGATGGCGTCCAGGGATTGGGCGACGCTGAATATCTCGGGGTTTATGAAGCTTTGATAGTGCGCATACAGAGCACCCGCCAGCCCCGCGAACATCGCGCTGACCACGAATGCGAACAGCTTGTAACGCCAGGCCGCTACGCCCACCGACGCAACGAGATCCTCGTTCTGGCGGATGGCCAGAAGGATCTGCCCGACGCGCGACCTTACGATGACTGCCGCCAGCGCGGTCATGACGACGGCGATTGTCAGGACAAAGTAGTAGTAGACCTGTCGATCGTAGAAATCGATGGTCGCGCCGCGACCGTTTCCAGGTTTCGGAATTCCGCTCAGCCCCGCTTCGCCATTGGTCAGATCGGTCAGGTTCAGCAGGACGATGAAAATCACCATATTGAAGGCAAGCGTGACGATCGCGAAGTAATGCCCCTTGACCCGAAGGCTGGGATAACCTGCAACAAGGGCGAAAAGCGCCGTAACTAAAGGGGCCAGTATGATGGTCGCACTGACAGGCAAGCCCAGATTGGTGCTCATCAATGCGCTGCTGTAGGCGCCGATGCCCATGAAGCCTGCCTGCACGATCGAGACGTACCCGGTATAGCCCTGTATGAGGTTCTGGCCTTGTGCCATGATCACCCAGATCAGGGCCAAAATCGACAGGTGAAGGTAATATTTGACGGTGATCAACTGGGGCAGAGCGACGAACAGCATCAGCACGATCAGAAGCAGGATATTTCCGCGTTTCATTGATTATGCCCTTCCCATAAGGCCCTGAGGGCGCAGCAGCAGGACAGCGATCATCACGATGAAGGCGATGACGTCCTTGTAGGCTGAAGAAATGAACCCCGCGGCGAGCGCCTCGGTGACGCCAAGGACGATGCCACCTACGACAGCTCCGGGAATGGACCCTAGGCCGCCGAGGATCAGCACGGCGAAACCCTTCACGACCAGGCCCTCGCCAACGCCAGGAGCGATGGCGAAAAGCGACCCGACCATCACGCCCGCGGCGACGCCCAACGCGGTCGAGATGGCGAAGACGACCAGCGGGATCATCTGCACGTTGATGCCCATCAGGATCGCGGCATCACGGTTCTCGGCAACCGCGCGGATCGCCTGGCCGGTCTTGGTCTCTTCGACGAAGATGGTCATGGCCGCGATCAGCACTGCCGCACCCAGGATGACGTAGAGCCGCAGCTCGGGCAGCGTCAAACCGCCGATGTCGAAGACGCGGCTAGCATTCGTCGGGATGACGATCTGCTCGGCGCCGAAGAATTGGAGATTTGCGCCCTCGACCATCATCGTCAGACCCAGTGCGACAATGAAGGCGTTGATATGGTTCGCATTCCTTAACGGACGATACGCCAGCAGCTCGATCAGCACGCCCAGTACCATGCCGGTCACCAGCGCGATCGCGATAGCCAGTACAAGGGGCAGACCTTGCTGCACCACGAGGAAGAAGGTCAGGTAGCCGCCGAACATGGAAACAGACCCATGGGCAAAATGCGCGATGCCCAGGATGCCGAAGACGATGGTCAGCCCGAGTGCGATGAGAACGTAGACGCCCCCGATCGCAATTCCGTTGATTATCTGTTGCAGAATTTCTGTCATGGTTCCAGCATCTTGCCGCGCGCCTCAGGCGCGTCGACAGAAGACCTCCTCTGGTCATAGGGGAACTGTCGGCGCAGGGTGCTACGCCGCAGCGGTGGATCAGTCCAGCGAGGACAGGAATTCGGAGTAGGCTGCAGGGTCCGACGGCAGCTCCTCGACGAACACCCAGTGCCCGTCTTGCCACTGGAACGCTCCGTTGGCGGTATAGGCTTGGCCGTTGGCGTCGAACATCTTCCCATCGACGGGCAGATACTGCATCACGGCCTCCGGAAAGACCTGCAGATCGCGCAGCGCTTCCGCGACGGCTTCGGTGTCATCCACCGTTCCCGCCGCCTCGATCGCATGCTTTAGTGCCCATGCCTGGTCATAGGCATAGGGAGAGCTTGGCGAAGGGGCATCTCCGAACCGCTCGGTGTAGTTCGCGTGATAGGCAAGCCCGGCCTCGGTCGCGGATTGAAGCGTCAGCTCGGTCGGGCGAAGGTCCCACACTCCCTCCATCTGTTCGGACGTCGCAACCCGCAGGAACTGCTCCTCGCTTCCCGAAGTGAAGCCATAGCGTGGAATGTCCATTCCAAGTTCCGTTGCCTGACGATAGGCGAATGCCGCCGGCTCGACATAGCCTACGACAAGCAGTGCATCGGGAGACATCGCACGGATCTTGGTCAATTGGGGCGACATGTCGCGATCCTTCGAGGCGAAGACCTCGTGGGCGATCACCTCGCCGCCGGCCTGGGCAAACTCCTCTTCGAAGGCCTCGACATAACTGGCGTAGAAGGACGTCTCCAGTGCGCCAAGCACCGCGACGCGTTTGTGCCCCTGCCGAGCCACGAACGCACCGGCAGCCGCGCCCGTGTAATCCGCGGGTGGGCGCGTCCGCACGAGGTTCGTGAGCCCCTGCGTTGTGATCGACCGTTCGGCTGCGTTGCCGACAAGCATCACGGCATCCTCGTAGCCGATGAACGAGGCGACCGCACCTGTCGCCCCCGAGCAGCAGAACCCCAGCAGGTACTTGACGCCATCGCGATCGATCAGCTTCCGCACCGCGTTCGTGGCTTCGGTCGGGTTGGCCTTGTCGTCGTAGACGATCACGTCAAGCATGTAGGTCTGATCACCTACCGAAATGCCGCCTGCCGCATTGATCTCGCCGGCTGCCATCTCGACCGAATTTGCCTGTGGCAGGCCATAGACCGCGGCTCCGCCGGTCAAGGCGTCGGCGACCCCGATCGTCAGGGTTTCCTGGGCAGCAAGGCCGCCGGTCCCCATTAGCAGCGCCATGACGCTGCATGTCAGCAATCTCTTTCCCATAGTCGTCTCCTCCCCTCGGTAATTGGCCGGCTCAGTGACCCAGATAGGCCTTGACGACCTCTGGATGCGTCTGAAGTTCGGCGCCCGTGCCCTCCAACACGATCTCTCCGGCCTCAAACAGATAGGCGCGGTCGGCCAGTCGAAGCGCCATGAGCGAATTCTGTTCGACCAGCAGAATGGTCATCCCCATCGCCTTGATGCTGGCGATGGTCTGCGCGACCTCGGCCACGATCTTGGGGGCCAGTCCTAGTGACGGCTCGTCGAAGATGCATAGCCGCGGTTGCGACATCAGTGCACGCGCAATGGCCAGCATTTCCTGTTCGCCGCCGGAAAGCGTTCCGGCCGCCTGGTTGGCGCGCTCTCGCAGAATGGGGAACATGTCCAGCATCCAATCCAGATCTGCACCTTTGCGGGCGTAGGCGCCAAGCCGCAGGTTCTGCATCACGGTCATTCCCGGAAAGACCTGGCGTCCCTCGGGGCACATGGTGATCCCCGCCTGGACGATGGCATGTCCCTTGCGATTGGTGATGTCCTGACCGTCGAACCGGATCTGACCCGAACGTGCGGGAAGCAGCCCGCAGACCGTTTTCAGGGTCGAGCTCTTGCCGGCCCCGTTCGCACCGATCAATGCCACGCATTCGCCTTCCCGGACGTCCAAGTCTATTCCATGGACGACTTCGATGGGACCGTATCCCGTGCGCAGATCACGTATTTCCAGCATCAGGCGGCCTCCCCCAGATAGGCATCGATGACGGCGCGGTTCTCGCGGATTTCGCGCGGGGTTCCCTGCGCTATCGGAGCGCCGAAGTTCAGCACGACAATCCGGTCGCAGACCTCCATGATCAGGGCCATGTGGTGTTCGATGACCAAGACAGAGATCCCTGCATCGCGGATGCGTCCGATCATTCCCGACAGCGTTTCGCGTTCATGCGAGATCATCCCGGCCGCAGGTTCATCGAGCAAGATTACGCAAGGATCTGAGGTCAGGGCCGTGGCGATCATCAGGAACCGCTGCTGCGCCGTTGAAAGAGTGCCCACGATGTGATCTGCCTGATCGACCAACCCGGTCAGTTCCAGCGCCTTCGCCACGCGTTCCTTGATACGGCTATCATCGGCGGGGTCGCGACGAAGCCGGAAGGCCTGGGCCAAAGGACCTACGCCCCGCCGCCCTTCGCAGCCAAGTGTCACGTGCTGCCGAACCGTGAATTCCGGGAAGACGCTTGCCGTCTGATAGGTCCGTGTCAGACCCAGCCCGACGCGGTCCCACTGGCTCAATGTTTCGATCCGGGTGCCGTTCAGCCTGATCTCTCCGCTGCTCGCAGGCATGGCGCCGCTGAGCATGTTGACGGTCGTCGATTTGCCAGATCCATTGGGTCCGATCAGACCTAGTACTTCGCCCCGCCGCATATTGAATGACAGATCGCGCAGCGCCTTCACGCCGCCGAACGACTTGCAGAGGCCATCGACCTCCAGAACGTCGGTATTCATGTTCTCCCCCCTTTGCCGCCATGGGCGACCGTTCCGAAGCCTAGGGCGAAAACGGTCCGGGTCAGAAACGCAAAGATTCTGTAGCGTCATCGAAATTTTCGATGATAGCTTCAGCCGGTCGAGGGGCCTTGGGAGGGGCCCTGCGCAATCGCCTTGGAGGGGGCGTCCCATGCAACCCATCAGACATATTAAGTCGTTACAAGCGTTCAGCGTCGTCGCGCGAACGCAGAACCTGACCCATGCAGCACAAAGGATGAATGTCAGCCAGAGCTCTGTCAGCTACCACATCAAGAAATTGGAAGACGAGATCGGCACGCTTCTTTTTGACAGGTCAGCCGAGGGATTGCGCCTGACGGAAAAGGGCCGAAGCCTCGCAGAGCATGTCGAGCGTGGACTGGCAGCAATTCGGGCTGGTCTGGACGAGGTGGGGTCAGCGCCAAGTCTTGTTCGCCTTGCCGTGCTGCCGATGTTTGCGAGCCGCTGGCTGTCCGGAAGGCTTGGCAGCTTCTGGGAGGAGCACCCCGGCTTGGAACTGGCATTCCAGACCCACGACAACAACTATGTCTCGATGAAGGCGCCGGATGATTTCGCGGATCTGGGCATCCAATGGGGCAGGGGCGGCTGGCCCGGGTTCACAGCCGTGCCCTTATGGACCGAGCGGATGGTGATCGTCTGCAGCGCCGATTTCCTGAAACGTCATACTGTTGAGCATCCGACGGACCTCATGACCTGCCCGCTGCTGCATGTCGACGATCATTCGATGTGGGAGGAATGGTTCGCGAATGTCGGAATGGAATTCAGGGCAACCCAGAGGCAGACGACGCTTGTCGACAGACATTTTCAGCTAGCCTCGACGGCGAATGGGCTGGGCGTTTCGCTTTTTGCAGAAAGCATGGTGCAATCCGAGCTGCGCAGCGGATCCCTTGTGAACCCATTTGGGTGTAGTTACCCGACCGGTTTCGCGTACCACTTGGTGTTTCCAGACCGGAGCGCATTGGGAGCCTCAGCGCAAGCCTTCAAGACATGGCTGCTAGTCCTCTGCGAGAATACCGAGCCCTGCCTTCGATCGAGCTGACAAGTAGCGAGTATGTCGATTGCCAAGGGAATGACGGGTAGCACATCAACAGTTGTCTTTGCCCACTATCAGGCTGCGGGCGCTAAACGCGGACTCCGCGACAGGGTTTTGGTCGCTCACACGGTGGCTTCACGACGAAGATACACCCCCGGGTGGATGCCGCCGGGCTGCTGATGCGAATGGACATCACGCCAGGCCAGACGTCGGACTATCACGGCTTCGACCTCGTCATGGACGACAACCTCCCCGCACCTCTCGTCTTACTCGCTGACAAGGGCTACGATGCCGACAGCATTCGTAACGACATGCGCAACCGATACATCCAACCCGTGATCCCAATGCGGAAGTCGCGGAAAAAGCGCGTGGGCTCGGATCGCCCACTGTATCGCCTGCGGAACATGGTCGAGAGATGCTCCAACAAGCTGAAGAATGCACGCCAGGTTGCAACCCGCTACGGCAAGAGCGCCAAAAGCGTCCTTGGCATCATTGACCTCGCATCTATCCATCTCTGGCTGCACTATTTCTCAACATGACCTAATCTTCCCCACCCAATCAAGAAAGACCCCAAGTCGTCGAAGGCCCGAAACGCGGGTGAGATAGAGCGCTGAGATATTCAAAGGGGCTACGTCGAGTTGGCCTGGAAACAGCTCAATCAAACGTCCGGCTTGGATGTCGTCCGCAATCATGAAATCGGAAAACCGAGCGATGCCCAGACCGCCTAATACCAACTGGCGCACGGCCTCCCCATTACCCGCGGTAAGGGCCGGAGGCACTGTCACGGGGGTAGACAGACCAGTAAAGCGCAGTGTGTTGATATGATCTGGTGCCGCGAACCGGACTTGTTGCAGTTGTGTGAGTTCAGCTGGTGTTTTTGGCCAGCCATTACGATCAAGATATTCCGGTGTAGCCACCAATTTCCAAGCGGTAGTTCCCAAGGGCCGATGCAACAGGTCGCTGTCAGGCAACTGGCCCAGCCGAATAGCAACATCCGCGTGGCTACCTATTAGATCCACCAGCGTGTCTGTCATGTCGATAGACAACCGGATATCAGGATATTGCGCGTGAAACTCAGCCAGACGCGGGGCGAGAACATGCAAGACGTAGGGAACCGGTGCGTTTACACGCAGTGGCCCGGCGGGGGCCTGTCCACTTGTTGCGATCTCTTGCAGGGCTTCGCTGCGGTCCAAAATCTCGCGCGCCTCGCCCAGAACTGCGATACCTTCAGCAGTAATTTCGATAGACCGGGTAGTGCGTCTTAGCAAGTTGACCTTCAACTGCTCTTCCAGCCGCGTGACCGAGCGGCTGAGAGTAGAGGCAGACACCCCCCTGCGCCGCGCGGATTCCGCGAACCCGCCATCATCGACAATCCCAACGAAGGCAGCCAAATCCCCCATACGAAGCAATTCGTGCATTTTTTGCAATGACCCATTCCAAACCTGCCTGTTCTCGCAATAGATAGCGGCTGGCATATACGGCGTCGACACCAAATTTGTTGGAGAAACCCGATGCCACTTGCCCTTTGGGCGCTGACCATCAGCGCTTTTGCCGTCGGAACGACCGAGTTCGTTATCGTCGGCCTGCTTCCCACCATCGCCGCCGATCTTGGCGTTTCAATTCCTTCTGCTGGCCTTTTGGTCAGTCTCTACGCCCTTGGCGTGACCATCGGCGCCCCAGTGCTGACCGCCATGGCGGACCGTGTGCCTCGTAAGACACTATTGCTGCTCTTGCTAGCGTTGTTTACGCTCGGTAATGCCTATGCCGCTTTTGCGCCAGATTACGGCAGCCTTGTCGCTGCACGCTTTATTACGGGTCTCGCGCACGGCGTTTTCTTTGCAATCGCCTCGACTATTGCGACCGACCTTGTGGAACCTGAAAAGGAAAGCTCGGCCATTGCGCTGGTATTCCTTGGTTTGACCGTTGCGCTTGTGACGGGTGTTCCTTTGGGGACGTTCATCGGCCAAAACTTTGGATGGCAGTCGACTTTCCTCGGCGTTGTCGCGCTCGGCGTGATCGGTTTCATCGCTTCTGCTATCTTGGTGCCCGCCAATCTGACCAAGGCCGCATCAGCGGGGATCAAAGCCCAATTGCAGGTGCTCACTTCGCCGCGCCTTCTGCTGGTCTATCTGATCACAGCTGTCGGCTATGGCGGCAACTTTATCGCCTTTACCTTCCTTGCGCCGATGCTGGACGAAGTTACGGGTCTGTCCGCAGGTGCCATCAGCCTTGTAATGCTGTTTTACGGGGCCTCTGTTGCCGTGGGCAACATCGCGGGTGGTAAACTCTCCGACCGTATCGGCGCCGTGCCCGCATTAACCTTCATCTTTGCAGGTCTTGCCGTATCACTCGTGGCACTCGGCGCGTTCCTCACCAGCCCGATTGCGGCCATCGCGGTTGCTGCATTCTGGGGCGGCTTTGCCTTCGCCAACGTCCCGCCGCTGCAATCCTACGTCGTACAAATCGCGCGTGAAGTCTCCCCTGGTGCCGTTGATGTGGCATCCGGCCTGAACATCGGTGCGTTCAACCTTGGTATCGCCGGGGGCGCATGGGCCGGGGGGCTTGTGGTGGAAGAAATCGGCCTTGCCGCTGCGCCCTACATCGCTGCCGGAGTGGTGGTTGTCGGGATCATTCTGGTGCGCCTGTCGGGTCGCCTGAACGCGTCAAGGCCCCAAGCAGTCGCGGCCGAATAACCTCACTTGTCCCTCCGCAGTTTAGTGCGGCGGGGCAAACCAATGAACCGGAGGTTCGTATCGTGTCTGCCCTAAATCTGATCTATAAAGACCGCCTAAGTTTTGGCATCGAATTACCACTGGACCGCGACTGGACTGAGGCTGGTCAAAGCCGTGCCCGCATCGCGGGTCGCCCCTTTGGTGTGCCGGATATCTCAAACCCCGCCAAGGGCGTGGAGTTGGCCGAGAACCTTGGCTTTGATGCGGTCTGGCTGCGGGACGTGCCGGTACATGATCCCAGCTTCGGGGATGCGGGACAGGTGTTTGACCCATTCCCCTATCTCGGCTTTCTTGCCGGCCGCACCCGTCGTATCGCTCTTGGCACCGCCGGCATCGTTCTGCCGCTGCGTGATCCGATCCTGCTGGCCAAGATGACAGCCAGCCTCCACCATCTGTCTGGTGGGCGATTTATTCTTGGCGTCGCGTCGGGGGACCGTCCGGTGGAATACCCGCTGATGGGTCTCGACTATGAGGCCCGCGGAGCCACCTTGCGCGACCGCGTCGACCAGATGCGCAAGCTCTGGTCAGGGTGTGCGCTAAAGGGACCACAAGGCCCCGTCACCGTGCGTCCCTATGTGTCGGAGGCGATCCCGATGGTGATGGCCGGGATGGGCCAGCAAAGCCTGCAATGGATCGCGCGCACATTGGACGGTTGGTTCACATATCCTGGTCCTCCTGAGCAGGCAGAGCGCCGCCTGTCCATGTGGCGTCAGGCGCGCAGCGATGTTGGCCTTCCCCCCGCCCCGGTCCTGACAGCCATGCATTTGGATCTTGACCCTGACCCCGACGCGCCCTTCAGGCCGATCCAGTTCGGGGGCCGTATCGGTCGCAATGCTCTAACTTCTCACGTTCGTTCCCTGCACGCTGCAGGGGTCGCCCACATCGCTTTTAACCTGCGCCAATCGCAACGCGAAATCGAGGACGTTCTGGCCGAGTTGGCCGAACACGTCATGCCTGAGTTCTTGCAAAAAATTACTATGGAGACAACACAGTGAGTATCACCCTGATCGGCCCCGCCCAAATTCCGTCCATGGGTTTCGGCACCTTTCAACTTGAGCAAGATACGGTAGCCGATATGGTGGCCGCGGCGCTTTCCGAAGGGTTTCGCCATATTGATACTGCACAGGCTTATAAGAACGAAGAGCAGGTCGGGGAAGGTTTGCGTCGCGCCGATGTCCGCCGCGATGATGTGTTCCTCACCACCAAAATCCTGCCCGAGAACTTCTCACCAGAAGCCTTCATCGCTGCTACGGAAACGTCGTTGAAACGACTGGGGACGGACTATGTGGATCTATTGCTACTCCACTGGCCCTCAAAAGATGTGCCAATTACCGACACCATTGGCGCGCTGAATGATCTGATTGCTGCGGGCAAAGTTCGCCATGGGGGCGTGTCAAATTTTACCATAGATATGGTCGATGAAGCGCAAGCCGCCTTAAACACGCCGCTTGCTGCCAATCAGATCGAACTCCATCCGCTAATCGACCAAACACGGATGATCGCTTACCTCGCCAGCAAGGGCATTCCGGTTGAGGCATATTCACCGCTGGCGCAAGGCAAGGTGATGGAAAACACCACGCTGCGCGATATTGCTTTCGCACATGATGCGAGCCCCGCGCAGATTGCTTTGGCCTGGGTCCTGACCCGTCCAATGAGCATTGCGTTGCCCAGAACCGGCAATACCAACAGGCTTGCCGACAATCTATGTGCAGCGCAAATCATACTGAGCGCTGAGGAAATTGCCCGAATTGATGCCCTGGGTAGAGCCGAGGGACGCTTGGTCAGTCCCGAAACGCTCGCCCCGGAATGGGACTAATGTCCCCTCGGCCCTTCGTACCAACCGTAGGGCCAATAAACCTCAATGTCTGCTTTTCTTCGCCAGAATTTCATCTTTTTGCACCTGCCGCAAAGGTCGGTTTCCCGCCTTCCGGCACATTATAAGCGAGCATGCTGCGCCCCCGACCACTTCCGATCCCTACCTTCCTACATCGACAGCCCATCTTGATAGTCCTGCTCTATCTCAAGTCCATCGCGGTTTTCGATGCCATTCCCGGATCTGATGATGAATTCAACGAAGCGCCTGAGCAGCGAATGTCCGGCCATCTGCGGCATATCTTTGCGGATAGCATCCCAAAAATAGCTCCACAGCCTGGGTTCGTTGATCGTGTCAATTCTCTCGGTCGCCGATCCGTCTTCCAGGACCAGTCTTGATGGCGCCCAGGCCTCCGGAGGCATTCTGAAGGTCTAGCTCCGTCGCCTGTAAGGCCTTCTCGCGAAGCTTGACCTATGCCTCGTGCTATTTTCCTTTGCGGATGGGGACGCCGCTCGGATTGATCAGGGCCTTCCTCACTGCGGCGAGTTTCGTGTCGACCGGCGCGAGTTCCCCTTCACGTGACTTCGGGGTGGCGCGGATCTCTGTATTGGCCGGCTCGGCAAGGGCATTCTGTTTCGCGAACCTGATGTTGGTATCATGGGAGTTTTTTGGCTCTGCAACACTTCCGCGCGGCGTTTTACCCTACTTCAAGGTGAACGCCTTTGGCGCTTCCGTAGATCTCGATAACTTCATCGTCTTTGGCTCCTTTCCCTACCAGGGAAGCATAGGCGAAAACTTGCCCTTCAAACGGTCCAGTTCTCAGGCGACAGAGCAACCCAACCACGCTTACCTGCATCAGTGCGGCATGGCCTTCCTATCTACTAGATTGACCCATCCGTCGCGTAATTGGCGGTGATTGTTCCGAGTTATGCAAGAAGCGTGTGGACGTGCTACTCCCATATGGAAAACCATTTCTGCGCGCTTCTTTTTTTCCTGAATGTCCATCTAGGAAAAGTCTCCGGTGCGATCTAAGCATACCAGATCAGATGCGTATGATGATCTTGGTTGAATATACTCGCATCAAGACTCCTTGCGCCCAATGCAGGAAGCACCCCCTTGAGGACTTTGGGCATTCGGAGGCGCTGGCCGCAATAACCGATATCCCCTTAGAAAAGCACCCCATGTTCGGCGAAATATACGTTTGACGGTATGTGCTGTCATTCCATTATCGGGCTGCCCGGCGCCTGGTGCTGGGGCGCCGTTTCATTTTAGCAACGGACCCGCCTGATCCAGATAGGCAGGGTCAAATTCGGCAAGTTCGACCAACCTGCCATAATCGTGGATGACCACCTGGCTACTGCGGAAGGTTACCAGTCTCCGTTCGCGCAGATGCCGCAGCACACGGTTCACATGGACGGCACTCAGGCCGAGCACATCGGCAAGGTGATATTGCGTTAGCGGACAATCGTATCCTGACCTGCTTCCCATGTTCACCAGTGACAGCCGTGCGCAGAGTTCGAGCAAAAAATGCGCCATCCGGGCGTCGGCGTTCCGCCTGCCTATTCCTACAAGATGTTCGACCACCATCGCCTCATCGCGAGAGGCAGCCCAGAGAATGGCCGTGGCTAGACGGGGCGCCTGTGAGAAGGCATCAAGGATATGTTCTGCCGACACCTCGGCGGCTTCGATATCCACAATGGGCTCGAAGCTATGATCAGAGGTACGTAGAAGAACACTTCGCAGTCCCAGAAAATCTCCGGGTATCTGAAAGTCGACAACCTGGCGCGTGCCATCCGGCTGGATTTTGTAGGAACAGACCCAACCCTGCGACAGGATGTAGGCTGTTTGTTCGGATTGCCCCTGATGCACCATATCCCGCCCCGCGACGAAGGATCGGCGGCGCTGATGCAAGCGCTCGAGGACGCCCAACTCATTCTCGGACAGGGCGACAAAAGCGGAAAGCTTGCGAACCAAGGGGCTGTCGTGGATCGATGTCATCGTTCTTGGCCCCAACGGGTTGATCGATACGAAATCGGACCGAAGGCTACTCTCAATCAGCCCAGTATAGAACGGTTCCTGCAAGATGCACCCAAGCATCTGACCGTTTCACGATGCCATGAAAGGAATACCCGGATGTCTACGGCAAACGAGCATGCAGGCCAGGCCGCCCTGTCCATATGCGAGGCACTGCTGCTTGCAATGAACGATCACAAGTTGCTGCCCGAACACGAGATCATGGGAGTCCTGCGGGATGCCGCGGCCGCTCACGAAAAGGTCACCGGTCCCCCGGCCGCGACCGAAGACCACCGGGCCGTTGCAGAATTGATCAACAACATCATCGCCGGCGGCAATTCGGTGCGGCGGCCCTGAGGCGATGCCGCGGGTCACGGCGGCAAGGTCATCGACGCCTCCGGGCTGAATGACTGCGTGCGACCTGAGATGCGTATCAAGGGCCGCATTCACGCGGCCGCTCTGGCAAAAGAGGCACCCCGCGGCCCCTTGATCTTTTGCCCTTCCATCCCCGTCACATTGTCGCTCGAGGGCTGACCGGCAGGACAAGGGTGACATCATGATGGCCCCCGTCCAATGCCACAAAGGCGCAGACCCGGACATCCGGGCCGCCCTGCATCGCATCGCGGCGCAGGGTCACCGCAATATCGGTGCCGCCGATACGCAGGCGTGCCGAAAACCCCGGCCAATCGTCGGTCAGGCAGGGTGCGATCACGATATGGCCTGCCTGACGCCGAATGCCCAGAATCCCTTCGGTCGCTGCGCGATACATCCATGCCGAAGATCCGGTGTACCATGTCCAGCCACCCCGCCCCAGATGCGGGGCGACCGAATAGACATCGGCGGCAACGACGTAAGGCTCGACCCGATAGCGTGCGGTGTCGTCGGGTGTCAGCGCATGGTTGATCGGGTTGACCATGGTCAGCAAGCGTGTGGCTTCGGTCCCGTTTCCAGTCCGCGCATGGGCCATGATCGCCCACATCGCGGCATGGCTGTATTGCCCGCCGTTTTCGCGCAGGCCTGGGGGATAGCCCGCGATATATCCCGGATCGTTGCCCGCATCCGTCCCGTCAAAGGGCGGGGTGAACAGCAGGATCAGACCCGGATCGGGAATGACCAGCTGTTCCTGCAAGGACTGCATGGAAAGGGCGGCGCGTTCGAGATCGGCGGCATCCGACAGCACCGCCCAGCTTTGCGCGATGGAATCGATCCGGCCAGCGGACGAACTGGCCGACCCCAGCCAGCTGCCATCGTCAAAGGTTGCGCGGCGATACCATGCGCCGTCCCAGCTGTTCGCCTCTTGCGCCTGTTTCAGAATGCCGGCGTGGGCGCGCCAGCGGGTGGCGGCGGCGGGGTCGCGGGTATCGGCCAGATGCGCCATCCGGTGCAGCGTATTCAGCAGCAGCCAGCCCAGCCAGACGCTCTCGCCGCGCCCGTCCTGACCCACGCGGTTCATGCCGTCATTCCAATCGCCTGTGCCGATCAACGGTAGGCCAAGGGTGCCGCTGAACGCGATGGCGCGGTCCAGACCCAAGGCGACATGCCCCCAGAGGGTCGCGCGCGTCGCCGAGATATCGGGCTGGAAAAACGCGTCATGCTGGCCGGTTTTCAGGGGTGGTCCCTCAAGAAAGGGAAGGTCCTGATCCAGCACCGCCAGATCGCCCGTCACCCCGACATAATCGGCCACCGCATAGGCCAGCCACACACAATCATCCGAAATGCGGGTCCGCACGCCCGCGCCCGAATGGGGCAGCCACCAATGTTGCACGTCGCCCTGCGGGAACTGGCGGGCGGCGGCGCGCAGCAGGTGGTCGCGCACCCGCACAGGCTGGGCCAGCGTCATCGCCATGCCATCCTGCAGCTGGTCGCGAAAGCCATAGGCTCCGCTGGCCTGATAGAAGGCCGCGCGGGCCTGAATGCGGCAGGCCAGCGTCTGATAGGGCAGCCAGCCGTTGACCATGATGTCCAGCGCGCGGTCCGGGGTCTTGATCTGGATCGTATTGGTGATGGTCTGCCAATGCGCCCGAACCTGTTCCAGCAGGTCTGCGGGATCGATGGCACGCATCCGGTTGATCAAGGCGCGGGCCGCAGCGGTCGACGCGGCTTGCCCTAGCATATGGCCGACCTGCACCGATTTGCCGGGCACCAGAACGACCGGGCATTCCAGCGCCATGCAGGGTTCCAGCCCCGCGCCCAAGCGGCCCATCAGGCGGGCGGCGGGGGCAGAAAGATCGCCGTCACTGCCCAGAAAGGCCGCGCCATCGCCGCTGATGGCGGTCTGCACGCCCATCAGATCAGCAAAGACCACGCGGTCGGGAAAGGCCACGTTCCACGGGTTGCGGGCCATCAAGGCGCCCGTTTCGTCGTCACGGGCCGTCACCACGAAGGGCGTCGAAGTGCTTTCGGTGACGCCCATGACGGGCCGGGCATAGGTGATGACCGTCAGGCGCCGCGGCTGCGTGCCAAGGTTGCGCAATGTCAGCTGCGACAGCCGGACGGGGGCATCAAGCGGCACGAATTGCAGCAGATCCATCGCCAGACCGCCGGCCTGATGTTCGAACCGGCTATAGCCCATGCCGTGACGTGCCACATGACGACCCGTGGCCCGCAAGGGGCGCGCGGTGGGGGAATAAAACGCGCCGCTTTCGTCGTCGCGGATCAGGAAGGCTTCGGTCGCGGGGTCGGTCACGGGGTCGTTGGACCAAGGCGTCAGGCGGTTCTCGCGGCTGTTTTCGGCCCATGTGCAGCCCGCGCCGGTGGCCGAGACATGAAACCCGAAACCGTCATTGGCGATGACATTGATCCATGGCGCAGGGGTCGCGCGGCCCTGTTCCAGAATGGTCACATATTCGCGCCCGTCATCGGCAAAGCCGCCGGTGCCGTTGAAAAACTCAAGCGTTTCCGCTAGCCCTGCAGCCGCATCACCCGCAGGGGGCGGATGCTGCGGCGGGCGTGTCATGGGCATGGCGGGTGTGGGCCGCGTCGCAAAGGCCGCCACCTGATCGGCCAAGGGGCCGTGGCGGGCGACCAGCACCACGCGGGCGGTGGCCAGCAGCAGGTCGGTCACCTCGGGCGGCAGCAGGTCGCGGCGGAGGGCATGGACCTGCCCGCCGGGTGCATCGGCCAAGGCGCGCGGGCGGGCTCCGCGCAGGGCGGATTCGACCGCCGATTGCAGGTCTTGGACGTAGGATGCGGGATGTTCGTTCAGGATCACCACATCGACAGGCAGCCGCTTCATGCGCCAGTATTCCTGCGCCAGCAGCAGCTGATGGACCTGCGCCATATCGGCCTGATCTCCGATGCGCAGCAGCACGATCGGCAAATCGCCCGAAATGCCTTGCGACCACAGAACCGATTGCTTGCCCGTGGCGGCATCGTTGGCGGGCGCGCGGAACCTTGCATCGGGATGCATGATCGGCGCGGTCATCGCCTGGAATGCCGCCGCCTGCGTCGTTGTGATGCCCAGATGGCGCAGCTGGACCTGCGCCTGCGTCCAGGCCAGCGTCCGCGCGCGATCAACTGCGTTTCGGTCGTGATGGCGGTCTATCAGGTCAATCAGACCCGCCCGCGTGTCGGCCACAACGGTCCAGAAGGCCAGCCGCGCCGCCTCGCCCGGGGCGATGATGATCCGGTGGCGCAGCGCAAAGGCGGGGTCCAGCACGGTGCCGATGCCGCCCTGCAATGTCGCGCCCGGTTCAAGCGCCGCTGCGTGGCGCAGGTCGTTGTCGCGGCCCAGAAAGGCCGCGCGGTCGGTTTCATATTGCATCGGAGTTTCCTGGGTCGCCTCGACCACGGCGAAATGGGCGGCCCAGATGCCCGGCTCATCGGGGGATCTGGTTCGGCGGGTGGCGATCAGCGCGCCATATTCGGGCATGTATTCGGTCTGCACGAACAGCTTGGCAAAGGCGGGATGGGCGGCATCGGCCTGCGGCGTGGTCAGGACCAGTTCGGCATAACAGGTCAGGTCCAGCGCCACCGGCACCCGCGAGGCCGAGGTCAGGGTCAGCATCCGCACCTCGGCGTCGTCCTCGCCCGAGACGAGAACCTCCAGCTTGGTTGACAGCCGGCCGTCCTGACGCAGGAACAGGGCGCGATCCTCGTAGAGTTCCACGCGGTGGTGATCGGCGGGGTCCGCGCCGCCGATGCGGGTCAGTCGCCCTGTGTTCAGATCGCGCATCCAGATGCGTGTGCCGCCGTCGTCGCGGTTCGGGTCGCCATGCCAGCGGGTGACCGCCATCGGCCCCCATCGGCTGACGCCGCCGCCCGTGGCGGTCAGGGTGACCGAATACCGGCCGTTCGTCAGGATATGGGTCATCGCGGGCCCCGTCGTCTTCCCCTCGATCACGGCCATGCGCTGCATATCCTGCGACAGGATGTCCGCGCGGGCGGCGCTGGCCTCGACCCGGTCCGAGACGGTCGGGATATTGCGCGGAATGCGTTCCTGCAGCAGCAGTTCAGCGGCGCGGATCGCGGGTTCGGCGTGGAAGCGGTGACGCATCCGGCCGTCTTGCAGGACATTGGCGATGGCTACGATGGTCATGCCCTGATGATGCGCCATATGGCTGTGCACCACGGCCACGGGTTCATCCGCAGGCCGGTGCAAGGGTGTGAAATCCAGGGCCTCGTAGAAGCCATAGGTCCCCATCGCGCCAAGGGCCGCCAGCCGGTCAAGGTTCCGGGCCGCGGCTTGCGGGTCCACCATGGCCGCCAGTGCCGTCGCATAGGGGGCGACGACCAGGCTGGCCTCAAGACCGCGCTTCAGGCCCAGTTCGGGCACGCCAAAGCTGGAATACTGGTAATTCATCTGCAGATCGCGCGCGTTGAAGCCGGATTCGGATAGGCCCCAAGGCACGCCTCGACGCAGGCCATAGCGTTGCTGGGCCACGACCGACTGGCGGTTCGACTGGTCCAGCAGGCTGCCCGGCGGTTCATCCATCACAAGGATCGGCATCAGGTATTCGAACATCGACCCCGACCATGATCCCAGCACCGCCCCGCCGCGTAACGGCACCGCAGGCCTGCCAAGCCGGAACCAATGGGTCGCGGGAATGTCGCCCTTGGCGATGGCGAACATGCTGGCCAGTCGCGCCTCGGAGGCCAGAAGGTCGTAACAACTTTCGTCGCGTGTGTTGTCGGACTGGTTGAAGCCGATCGAAAGCAGCTTGCGTTCTGGGTCCAGCAGGAAGGTGAAATCCATGTCCCAAGCCAGCGCGCGGGCCTGCATTGCCAGGTCGTGCAAGGGGGTGCTCAGGTCCGGATCGGGATCGGCCAGATACGCCACTGCGCGGTCATGCAGAGCGGCCAGCCAGACGCAATCGCGCGCCGCCTTGCCGGTCAGCCTCTGGATGGCGGCCCATTCCGGACGGGGCGCGCGGATGGCCGCCTCGATCTGGTCCAGCAGGGCGGTATCGGTCCAGCCATGCGCCAGTTCCAGCGTGTCCAGCAGACCCTGTCGGTCGTCTTGTGCGGGATCTGTGGCCCATTCCTCGCAGGTATGGGCCAGGGCGATCAGATGTCCGGCCAGATTGCCGCTGTCGACGGTCGAGACATAGCGTGGTGCCAGAACGCTGCCATCGGTCGTGTCATACCAGTTGAACAGATGGCCGTTCAGCTTCTCTAACTGCGTGACGGTTTCCAGCGTCTGCTGCAATCGGGTGACGGCATCGCGAAGGCTGATCCAGCCGAAATCCCGCGCCGCCACGCAGGCCAGCAGATAAAGACCGACATTCGTGGGCGAGGTCCGCGCGGCCGTCAGGGGCGTCGGCGTTTCCTGATGGTTGTCGGGCGGCAGGTGGGAATGACGGGCGGTGACGAAGGTCTCGAAATAATTCCATGTGCGGCGCGCGGTCAGGCGCAGGTGACGTGCGGCGTCGGGCGTCAGGGGTTTGGTGGCGGGCGGCAAAGCGCGCCCCGTAGCGCGAGCGATCAGTGGGGCGGAGAGCCACAGAAGCACGAATGGCAGCGCCAGCGGGACGGCATCGGGGGCCAGGAGGGCTACGGCGATCGCTGTGCCCAAGGTCAGCACAAGCCCCCCTGACATGCGGCGCGCCAGCATGCCAAGGTCCGGTTTGGGGCCAACCTGATCCTGCGCGGCGGTGGTCCATTCCAGCAGATGCCGCCGCGATATGCGCAACCGCCAAAGGGTGCGCAGGATCGCATCGCCCATGCGCCATGCCGTGTCGGGCAGGAAACTGACCGTCAGGGCCAACTGCTCCAATGCTGCGCGCCCGTCATCCAGACATTGCCGCGCATGGCTGGGCATATCGGGCGCCGGGCGGCGTGGCACCATGCCCAGCAGGGCGGGTAGGATCACCGGCAAGGCCATCATCGCCAGCAGCAGCTGCGTCGCCGCTCCCGGATGCGGCGTCATCCATCCCAACAGCAGCGCCGCCAGCGCGAACGGTGCCATTAGCGACCGGCGCAAACTGTCGGCGATCTTGACGCGTCCCAGGACCGGGGTGGCGGGGTCAATAATGCGGCCCGCCAGCTGCCAGTCGCCCCGCGTCCAGCGATGCTGGCGGGCCGCGGCCAAATCATGTCGGGGGGGGAAGGCCTCGACCACCTCGATATCCGAGGCAAGGCCCGCGCGAGCAAAGACCCCCTCCAGCAGGTCGTGGCTGAGAACGCTGTTGGGTTCGATTCGGCCCTGCATCGCCGCTTGAAACGCGTCGATGTCGTAAATGCCCTTACCCGTGAACGACCCCTGGCCGAACAGGTCCTGATACACATCCGACGCCGCTGAGACATAGGGTTCCATTCCACCCGGCCCCGATGTTGTCCGCAGATAGGCGGTCGGCCCCGCCCCAAGCGCAGGCGTAACGCGCGGCTGCAGTATGCCATATCCTGCGGTCACGACCCCCTGGGTCACATCTAGCTGGGGCTGGTTCAGGGGATGCGACATCTTGCCGATCAGGCGGGCGGCGGCATCGCGTGGCAGGCGGGTATCGGCGTCCAGCGTGATGACATAGCGCACGTCATTGGGCAGGGCAGCATGGGGGGCGAAACTGGTATCGGTTGCGCCGCGCAGCAGGCGATTCAGCTCGACCAGTTTGCCGCGTTTGCGTTCCCAGCCCATCCAGACGCCTTCATGCGGGTTCCACTGGCGGTCGCGGTGCAGATGCAGAAAACGCGGGCCAGCGGGGCCTGCCGCGTGGCGTTCGTTCAGCGCCGCGATCCGGCGCGCAGCCAGTGCCAGCAGATCAACATCGGCGGGTATCCGGTAGCTTGGCGCATCCGCCCCATCAGTCAAAAGCGCGAATGTCAGATCACCACCCGTGCCGGACAGGTAGTGGATCTCAAGTCCGTCCAGATGGCGGCGCAGATCTTCGGGGTCTGTCATGATAACGGGAACGATCACCAGCGTGCGCAAGTGGCTGGGCACACCCTGGCGCAGCTCCAGCCCCGGCAAAAGCGCCGCGCCGATCGAACGCGCCACCATCAGATCGACCAGTGCGATGGCCAGCCCGCAAAGCGGCATCGCCATCGCCACCAGCCACGGCCAGATGACACCGCCCTGCATCAGCCACGCAAGCACAGCCAATAGCGCCGTCGTCCCGACCGCGATCAGCGCCAGATAGCCCGGCAGCCCCGCAGACTTTTCCAGCCTGCGCAGCCACAACCGCGGCGGAGGCCGAAAGCCGATGGCGCGTTCCAGCGCCGGCCTGCCCCGGTCGATCAGATGCCAGCCGGGATCACTGGCAGGCGTCGCGGGCGTAGCCTCACCGGCAAGTGCCACGGCCATATCGGCCAGCTGCGTTTCCGGGCGGCCGCTGCCGCGCGACAATTCTTCGATCGCGCTGCGGTAAAGGTTCCTGCTGGCAAAATCCATCGCCGCATAGCCCTGATGCTGACGCAGGCGGGCCTCGACCAGACTGACATCCTCGAACAGGTCGTTCCAGTCGGTCGAGGACAGACTGCGAAACCCGGTGATGACATTGCGCAGCGTGACGTTCGAGGCCCCCAAGCGTTCCTGAGCATGACGCACCACGCTATCGATCGAGGCCCCCTGCGCGGTTAGCCGGTCCTGCAGCCATGAGATGGCCGGGGTGGTTCTGGGGTCCAGATTACGCAAACGCTCGGCCAGTTGGGCGGCGAACAATTCGTTCATCGGCTTGGCGTCGGGGGGATCGGGTAACAAGTTGCGATAGGTCTGGCCAGAGCATAGGATCTGGTTGGCCAGCAGATCGGCTCGTTGGCGTTGGGTCCGGCCACAGGCCATCTGATCGGTCAAACGGCGCAGATTCTCGATCAGCACGATGCGCAGGGTGATGGCTACGGCCCACAGCTCGCCGATGGTCAAGGGTTGGACGGTTTGATAGGCGACCAGAAAGCGCCGCAGTGCCATCGCGTCGAAATGGCTGTCGGTATGGGCGACAAAGGCCCAGGCCAGCCCGAAGACTCGCGGATAGCCCGCAAAGGGACCGGTCTCCAATTTGGGCAGCAGCTGGTAATATTGCGGGGGCAGATCAATGCGGATCTCGCGAATCTGCGCCTCGACCAGATGGTAATTGTCTAGCAGCCAGTCGGCGGCAGGCACGGTCGGCCGACCCGCTGCGGCGTCTTGGGCGTTGTCGCGATAGGCGGTCCTCAGGGCGCGCGCATTATTGGACAGACGCTTGTGCAGCGACATGACCCGGGTCGGATGATCGGTCACGGTCTGATCGACGGCCAAGGTCAGCGCATGTTGTTCCAGCCGTTCGAACCCGAACAGTTCCGCACGAACCGGAGCCGTGTCCGACCATGGCGGGCGGTTTTCGCGCAGTTTCGAGATAAAGAACATTAGCCCGACAGAGCGGGGGGCGAAGGCGTTTTGGAACATAAGGGCATCCTGTCGTTTTCGGGATGTCGCTGTGGCTGCCGTGAAGCGCGATCACGGCAACTCGCAGCGATCCCTTGATCTTGGCCCGGCAATCCACCCCTGCGGGCACCGGCCTAAAAACGACGGGCGAGTCCGAATTGCGGTGATTGTCAGGGCTGGGGCATTTGGGAAGGGTGCGGCCCCGATCCGGAGGCATGCGCCCATGCTGACAGGGTTCCGCGCTGCGCAGACTGATGCAAAGCAGCCTTGCCGTGTTTTATAAGGGGGATCAGGTGGTTTCGGCAGGCTGCCCGGCGTCGATGGAGAATGCCCGCAAGGCGTTCAGGATGACGGCCACGTCGATCACCTCTTGCAGGAAGGGGCCTCGTACGGGGTCAGATATCCGAAAGCCGCCGCGGTCATGATCAAGAACGACAAGCCGATCCCGGCGATGACGCCTTCGAGCGCGATGCGCCGCGCGCGTCGACAAGAGCGGGTAGAAGCCGGTCGAGTCGATCGACCAGCAGGACGACATAGGCGGCCTCGGCGCTGGCGGCTGCGCTGCGTGCGCCCATCACCACGCCCACACCGGCGGTCGCCAGCGCGGGCGCGTCATTTAGACCGTCGCCCACCATCATCACCGGCCCGTTCTTGCGTTCTGACAGCATACGCAGCACCATTTGATCGGGCGTCAGATCCGCATGTACCGCGTCGAGCGGCAGGCCTTGGCTGACCGACATCTCTACTGCGTGCCGGTCGCCTGTCGCCAGCACAATGCGCGGGATGCCGTGATGGTGCTGCCCCGCCAGCAGGTCGCCGATGCCCACGCGCAGGCAGTCGGCCATGACCAGCCAGCACGCCGGTCGCCCGTCCACAACCCCTGCAACCAGAACCGCGCCGGGTTCTTGTGATTTCATATCCCATGCCGCGATACCCGTCCGCGCAGCCAGAAAGCCCTCACCCCCGACCGCGATCGCGTCACCATCGCGAGTGTCAGCCACCCCCTCGCCCGGGGTTTCGACTACATCGGTCGGGACGGGCAGGTTGAGCCCTTGGGCGCGGGCGGTGGTGACCACGGCCCTTGCCACCGGATGCTGGGACACTTGATCTAGCGAGGCAAAATAACTTGCCGATCGCTGAGCATTCCATCCATTAAAGGGTGGACACGATCTTGCGCCGAACATCCGTCAGAGTGCTGTTCCTGTCCATGCTCAGGGTGGTGATACGGGCCATGGTTTCGAGGGGCTTCGTGCCTTCGATCAGCATGTCGAACCGTGCCGCGTCTGACAGGCCGGCGGCCAGCGCCACCGGTACCGCCAGAATTAGCGGACTGGGGGTGGCCACGCCCAGAACGGCTACCGGGCGGAGCGGATCGGCCCTATCTCTGCGGCCATGCTGATTCCGGGAATGCCGGAACTCGGGCAGATGACATCTGGTGAAGTTGAAGCCATGACCGGCCTTGCTCCTATCCCGCATGACAGCGGCGCAATGCGGGGCAAGAGGGTAATCGCCTGAGGTAGACGCGCACTGGGACATGTCCTGTTCCGGGCCGCACTGGCCGCAGCGTGTCACAACCCCGTTCTGAAGCCAGTCACACAGGCCTTCAAAATACGCCGAAAACCCCGAAAGGTCATCATTGTCGCTATCGCCCGCAGGCTGATCACAATCGCAAACGCCATCCTTAGGACGGGCGTCCCGTGGCAGACCCAGTCTGGGAGATGACACAGTTGCTAGGGCCGCTGCCGAGGGGAGCGTGGGAAGACGACGACCTGAATGGGCAAAATGATAGAACAGCTCTGGATTAAAGATAGTAGTTAATCGCTACAAGCATCGAGCTCGTAAGTCAGTTTCGAACCCAATCTGCCGATCACCATCTCGGCCCGCGGCTTTTGAAAACGCCGCATCATGCATGCCTCACAGAAGTTCGCACTCGATCACCCACTGATAGGGTAAAAAACGTTCTAGACTAAGAGCGGCAACTATAGATACGATTACGCGCTGCGGCAGCACTGCTGAGCAGCCTGCCAAAAGTCTAATGGCCGCTGTTTAGATGGGGGATATGACGCCAGTTGGTATCGTGAAACCTCGCAGAATAAGAGCAGTAAACCTTGCTTGCGGGGCCAGAATTCCCGAGGCAAGCTTGTCAAATATGACACCCGACGCAACCATCGTGAGATCACGTTCGGTAAGCTCAAAGACTCGCCTCGCGTTGTGGCCCGATACAACAGGCACTCACGCGCGGTTTTTCTGCCTGCCATAGCGCAAGCCGCAACTCTCTTCTTCGAACCTTGAAGCTTGATGCCTCTGAAGCCTAGCGGCGCATACATCCGCTGTTGGAAGATTAACGATGGCTAATCAGCCATCGAGGCTGCGTCGCTACTCTAGGGACGTGCGGTGCGGGGGGCTTTCGGGTAGAGAAGGCATGCCTTCATTCTCGGCATTTCGTATTTCCTCTTCCTCGCGCGCCCTACGAGCTCCCAATTGAGATTCCGTCACTCCCAAATCGACTTTTTCTTTATCTGCTACCGAGTAGAGCGCTCGTAGATGTTTTTCCGAAACGCCATCAGCCTCCATTACGAGGCGCACTATCGGGTCAGCGAGCATTTCTTCGACGAAGAAGTTGGATAACGCTCTCTCAGACAGCTGGTCCTTAACACGCGCATCATCCAAATCTGCAAGCGAAACTAGAAGGGTTCTGGTTAGACCCGGATGTGTAAATCGTGAATGAAGCTTTATAACGACCGACGGCTTCCAACTTTCGCCAATTCGATGATGTGGCGGTGGCGCCAGCTCTGTTTCAATTCGGTACTCTCCTGCCGGAAGGATCTCGTCGAAGCCTGGAACGGTGAACGGTCTCGAAAAAATTGCGATGGACTTACTTGTCGGTTTTTTCATTGCAGTGGTTCTTTCCGTTTACACTCAAGTTGGCAATATGCGGCGCTGAAGATAATTGTCAGATTCCACAAGTTTATCGATAATTTCCAAGTCTAGATCTTTTGGTTCGTTGCCATTCAAGGGTTCGGCATGAGTTTCACCAGCTTCGGCGCCATTGCCGCGTCGGCCCATACGGCCAAGTTTAGAAGGACATGCCAGTGTTCTAGTGAGTGGCCGGGACAAAATCCTCGACTGGAGCAGATTGGGGCGTCTGGCTTCGGTTTATGTTGTAGATAGAGAGCCGAATATTGATTTAAGATGCTAACTTGGCAATAAGGACAAATTTCTTCAATGTAGTTCGTCCGTCCAGACTTTGAATTCTTTTAGACTAGACAAGCCAAAAGTTTGGGTCAGTGGGACATCAACCGCATCGCGTCCACGCGCAATGAGGATTCGCGCAAATTTGGGCTTGTTGTTTCGCGGGTCGAACACGTGCCATTCACCCGAGAGGAAAACCTCAATCCAAGCCGCAAAGTCTCCTACCGGATGAGGAAGTGGCTCTCCAATATCGCTTAGATATCCGGTGCAGTAACGGGCTGGAATGTTCATGCAGCGACATAGCGTAATTGCAAGGTGGGCAAAATCTCGGCATACGCCATGGCGTTCGATCAAAGTCTGTGATGCGGTACGTGTCGATTTGGCTTGCATATAATCAAAGTCGACATGATTATGTACAAAGTCGCAAATTGCTTGCACTCGTGGCCATCCGGGAGCCGTATCTTTAAAAAGGCGCCAAGCTTCATCCGACATTAGGTCAGTGTCGCAGTACCTGCTTCCCTGAAGAAAAACGAGGGTGTTAGATGGCAGATCCTCAACTTGGTGCTGCTGCGCGCCTTGGGTGACGGGATCAGGAAGGCCGTCGTCGCGGAAAATACCATCCGTTGAAATGCAGAATTCACCCGCTGGAGCTAATAGGCGCGTACACCAATTTCCGAAGCCATCACGATAGCTCTTGAGCGGCACGCTTGGCAGCGATACGAGATAGTCAACTAGCTCGAGGTTCCTAAAATGCGAGTAATGCACGTTTAACATTGCAATCAGGGGCGTCGGCTGAGAAAATTCATAGCGTATCCGACACCCTATGCTGACCCGCATCCCGGTTGCCCCCTCGCATCCAACAAGCTCATGATCATTTTGCAAGACTGAACGCCTCGTCTTGAAACTGGGAGTTTCGGTAGCAAATCCAAAAGTTTGCCGTAGTGTCCAGATGGGGATCTACTCGCATAGCAAACACGATGCATGCGCCGCTGCGGGGCTCGTACCCCGGCTCGAAGTTCCCGCGTTTTATAGGGGGGGCCTTATAGATGAATGCACTGCGTGGCACATTGACGACACTGCATTGGTCGTCGTTACTCACGAAGCTTCTTTTACAGGAGCATGCAGGGGCGTGGTACGAATTTGCAGGGAACCCGTGCAGAGGTATGACGATTGACGTGCATGGACCGGTAATGGCCAGATACCCGAGATCAAAGCTCGATCCCTTTCTCGAACCCGAACGATCTCTCGTCGAGTAGGCATAGCCAGGATGCGCGATAGCAGTGAAGGGTTTGGTAGCAAGCTGGTGGCCCCATTCACCTTCCCGAGCGTAGCCGGAGGACCGAAGGAAAGAATTTTCAGGCCCAAGAACCGGAATGCGAATTGCATACTTATTGTATTCTCGTTCGCATTCCCATTCTGATCTGAGGGAACACGCGGAAGGGTAAACATGCACAAGAACTGCTACGAGAGCGCATTCACCGTCTTCAAATCGGAAACCTCGATTGAATAACCATATAGTGTCCTGTCTACGGCTTTGGTAAAGGAGGTACATCAGAATAGTACGATCCTGCGTAAGGACGCTTATGGCAAGGAATAATAACAGTCTAAGAGCAGGGATCGGCCGTGAACCTTTTTGCGCTAAGATTTTTTTCAAGTAGGTGGTGCGATGTTCAACCTGCCTTTTGAATGCTCCCGTGGAGTCGTGTTTTTCCTTGCTTGCCGCAGAATCCTTAAGCTGAACCCTTGCGGATCTTCTTTGAGCATGGAATAGCTCCATTGGAATTCTAACGCCCTGAATTCTACCCTGGCACTCCGTCCAAACTGCGTACATTGGCAAGTCGTCGGAAAGCCTTAATCGCTTTGTGCTAGTCATAGGGGCAAACAATCTATAAAAGAATGTCTCGCAATTCAACGTTGCCCCAGTCGAGCAATGCCGCGAGATTATCATTGCGACCGATCTTACTGAGCGTAATTCCCGTGATCCCAGAGGCTTCCAAAACGATAAGCGAAAAAGATCGGAGTAAAATATTGCATCTCCCGATCCTTCAATAGCATAACTGTGCTGATGGTCATCTACGGTATCACATTTCTGCCACGCCGTAGCTTTTCGACGGGAACCACGGATCGGGCGCGCCTCCGCACGAGGTTCAGCTATGAGACTGACATTTACGTACTTACGAAACTTCAACGACTTGAAAAATAGTTCCGGCAGACAGGGGAGACAACTTGCATAAGCGCGTGGACTATTAATCTTGAAAATGGTCGGGTTGGATTGATAGGCTTGCTCGGGACCTCCAAACCTTAACGCTTTTTTTGAAGCAATGATGGCTTCAGCATGTGTCATGACCTATCTCGCTCTGTCGAAACTTTAATCGAACCGTTCTGCAGCAATTAGAGCTGCAGATTCGCTAGGCACGCTTGGGCTACGTCACGGTTTGGTGCATCAGTTCCGGGAATGGTTGACCAGCCTGTCGACATCAGTGCGTTACGACGCTCATAAGTCGAGGCGGAACGTATCGCTTCCATCTTCAGCGCCCGTTCCGGGTCCAGCCGTGCCATCTCAATGCAGACCGGTACCATCGACGCCACAACGTCCTTACGAGACATCTCCATAGCACGCTCCATCGACGTGCCAGCTGTAATCCACCCTCCCCAGGTGAACCCGATTACTCCAACGCAAACAGCGCCTATCGCGGCGCCATAGAGACCAGGCTTGAACCATTCAGGAATGTTCATTCTTTATCCTCCTCGTGAGAAAATGCCGTTCCGTTACGCTTAGCGATTTCACTCTGGTTCGCATCTCGCTTCAGGGCCTCTTTCAGATCCCTGTAGCAGGTTGGGCGCAACTCGGTCCGCCCCTTGCTTTGGACGCTCAGGTAAGTTGCAGTGCGCCGATAGGCATCGAAGCTCAGCCCCTGTATAAGTTCCTCCTCGACGAGGACTTCATACTCGCCCGCAGGTAAGTTTCCCTGGTAGCCTGGCAAAGTGAAGGTATTCAGAAACGTCACCGTCGATGTAGTCGACCGCATGTTCATTACTGCTCTCCGCGATACTGTCAGGTGTGTCGTTCAGCATCGTGGACGGTCAGCATTTGACCACGGCCAGTGAAGCGACATATTCGTTTCTATACCATTCTCGCTATCGCAGCGCTGACCCATGTTAGTCTCGCGAATAGTGTGACTATCGAGCTTTTTAGTCAGCGTCAGGCACTGATCTAAGTAAAGGCGTTAGGCACCGCTGAAGGGTAACCTCTGGGGGATGGGACCAGCCTGCGTTCCCGCGATCTGGAAAAGGGGAATGGCAATGACCCAAACGAGTCTCCTCGACGGCCGCCCTCTTGAGTTTGAGGGCTTCCTCTATGCTTCCTTGGGCGAAGACAGCAACGGATTTAGCGTGACAGTCCTCTCCGGTCTGGCGCGGTTAGGTCTTGATCCATGGGACGAAGTTGCCGCGCTGGTCAGGATGGACAGTGCTGCTGCGCATGCGCGGTTGAACGCCTTGCTCTCACGAATGTGGGACGTTCCGGGTCTGGCGAGGAACCACGACAAGATCGTCGATGACCTAACACTACTGCTTCCTCCATGTACGTCACTCGGGAACCTCAAACAGGCCGCAACAGCCGTTACTGACGTTTCTCCAGGTATCATGGCTGCCGTCTGGGCAGTGCTTATGATTGTCTTGGTGATACTCCAGCTTCTATTGGCCGGTTCATTGGATTTTATTGAATGACCGTTCCACCCACGTTGAGACATTGGCATCGATCGCTGCAGACATTGAGGGAATGCCCTCGACCCAGGGAGAACGTATGCTTTGAGGAAGGCAAAACCGGTGCGGGTTTGCCGAATACTGATTTCGGTTAGGTGTTCAGTCCCGGCATCTGGTGGATCAGGTTTAGGATGAATCTGTCGGTCTCGGATGACCAGATCTTGCAGATGTATTCGTAAGGCGTGAGGCCACTGAGGGTCTTGAGCCGGCGGGTGAAGTTATAGGCCGCGATGAAGTTCGCAAGATGCGTCCGTAGCTGGCCATGACTGTCGTAATAAAAGCGTTTGACGGTCGCGTCCTTGATCGTCCTGTTCATCCGCTCAACCTGCTCGTCCCTTGGGAAAACGATTCCCCGGATCGTTTTCTGATCCTCGGAACTCCACGCGTGGTTGGGCTTCGTCAGGCGGTGCTCAATGCTATTAGCCTCGCAGATCATGTCGAAGCGCATGGTCCTTGAGTAGATCGTATTCCGGTCCCGAGGGTGCTCTGCGAGTTGAATTCCCCTGGCCATGGTCACTCGAACCGGTGGCGCCCCCATGCTTGGATCAGTGAGGACGGTGTGGACCTGATAGGGCACAGCTTCGAGCATGTGTTGAAGGAACTCCGAGGCTGTCTTCCTGTCTGCCCTCTCGACAAGCTGGGTCACGGCAAAACTGTTCGTGCGGTCGATGCAGACGAACAAGAAAAGCTTTCCTTCAGCAGCCTGCACCTCGGCAATGTCGATGTGAAAGAAGCCGATAGGGTATCGCTTGAACTTGGACCGCTTCGGCTTGTTGAACCGCTCCGGGTTTGC